>JADBKN010000020.1 GCA_014896375.1 Bacillota bacterium
CCACCCTCCGTGCCCAGTGGTCCACTCTCCTTGCCACGTCGTCCACTCCCCTTTTCCTCCCTGGGACCCGCTCGGCTCGCTGGCCTCGCGGACCTCGCTGTCCTCGCGCGCCTCGCTGCCCTCGCTAGCCTCGCCTACCGTGCCGCCGCGGGGCGGAAGCGCAGGCGGCCGCTCTCCTGCTCGAACTGCAGCGTCCCGGCCGGAACACCCAGGTCCGCCGCCGTGATGCGGAAGAAGCGGTCGTCGGCGACGAGCTCTCGCATCTGCGGGTCCTGCGGGTCGATGAGAAACCCGTCCACCAGCGCGTACTCCACCTGGTACCGCACCGCACCCGCGCCGGCGCGGGCCATCTGCCCGACGAGGATCACCTGACGCTCACCCAGTGCGGTGCGGAACCGGCCGACGACGTACACATGGTCTGCGCGCAATAGAACCCGCACCGCCTCCACCCCCTGCACCGGGGGCCGGCCGGCGGCGAGCCGGTTGAAGGCGGCCTCGTCCACGGCCAGCCAGCCGCCGGCTTCGGCGGCGGCCGCGGCGCGCAGGCCGCTGAGCCGCGCGGCGGCCCAGTCGATGTACCCCCGCAGCGGCCCCGAGCGGATCTCCTCCCAGTTCTCGGAGACGGTGTAGAGCGCCAGCTCCTGGTCCTGCGCGCTCTTCCCCTGGAGGACGGCGCGGTGGCGCTCTTCCGCCTCCGTGAAAGCCTCGAGGAGGTCGCGGTAGGCCACCAGCTCCGCGCGCCGCTCCTTGAGAACGCGGTAGGCCGCGGCCGTCTCCTGGAGGCGGGCGAGGTCGCGCTGGACGACGTCTCGCACCATCACAGCGTTCGCGAGCGCGTCGACGACGTTTCCGCTGCCGAAGACCGCGCCGGCGAAGCCTTCCGCGGCGTAAAGGCTGTAGAAGCGTACAGCCTTCTGCGCGGGACCGAGCTGCGCCTCGTACGCGCGCCGCGCCGCCTCCACCTGCGGCTCGAGCGCCCGGATGCGCGCGTCCGTCTCCCGCAGCTGGCCGGCGAGGATGTCGAGGCTCGTCTGTCCCGTCTGGCCTTGGACGTCCTTGAGAAAGTAGAGGAAGACGCCCGTGATGTGCGCATCGGCCGGCGGCGCCCAAAGGAGGGCGACGAGCAGCGCGCCGAGCGCGAGGAGCGCGCGCGCCCGCCGGCGGGCGCGGACGGCGGCGGGGCGCGCGATGGCGTCGCGCGTCGCTGTGTCATCCCGCGCGCGCTGGCGATTCCGCACAGTGATCATGCCTGCATCGTCTCCTGCCGCAGGGCGCGCAGCACGGCCAGGCCCGCCCCGAGAACGCCCAGCCCCGCGCCGGCGAGCACGCAGAGCCCCACCCAGGCGCCCGTGGCCAGCCCGGTACCGCGCGGCAGAAAGACCAGCATGGCGGCCGCCGCGGACAGCGCCCCCTGCAGGAGCACCATGGCCAGCGCCGCCAGAAGGCCGCCGGCAAGGCCGAGGAGCGCGCCCTCCAGGAGGAACTGGCCCCAGATGCGCGCCGGGGGCACGCCCATGAGCGATTGGATCCGCACCTCGGCGCCGCGCGCCAGGACGGCCAGCTGCCACGTGACAACGCTCACCAGAAGCGCGAGCAGGGCCAAGAGCGTCCCCGCGGCCCAGCCGGCGCGGCCGAGCCACGCCGCCAGGCGGAGGAGCGGCTCCACGTAGCGCTGACCGTAGACGACCTCCTCCACTCCCGAGAGGCGCGCGATTTCGCGCACGAGCGGCGCCACGGCGGCGGGGTCGCGCACGTCCACGTCGATGCTGTCCGGGAAGGGGTTCTCCTCGAAGACGGCACGCAGGTCCACCTGGCTGGAGAAGGCGGCCTCCATGCGGGCGAAGGTCGTCCGGCGGTCGATGACGGTCGCCGCCCGCACTCCCGGCAGCATGCGGATGCGCGCCGCGAGCGTCTGGGCGTCGGCGCCCTCGCTCACGATCACGCGCAGCTTGGCCTGCTCCCTGAGGACCGCGGCCAGCGCCGCCGTCTCGCGGGACGCCGCCGCCATGCCGGCCACGAAGAGCACCGCCAGCGCCGTCATGAGGATGAGAGCGACGGCCGCCAAGGCGTGGCGCGACGTGCCCTCGCGCGCCTCGCGCAGCATGTAGAAGAGCGGCCAGAGGTTCCAGCGCCGGCGGGCGCCCGCGGGCGACGGCCGGACGGCGGGGGCCGGCAGCGTCACGGCAGGGCCGCCTCCTTCCCCGCGCCGCGGCGGGATGCGGCGGTGTCCTCGGTGAGGCGCCCGCCCTCCACGCGGATCACGCGCGCCTCCGCCCACTCCAGAAGGTCGCGCGAGTGGGTGGCGATGAGCATCGTCGGCTGCCACTCTTGGTGCACGGCGCGAAAGATCTCGAAGACGCGGCGCGCCGTGTCCACGTCCAGGTTGCCGGTGGGCTCGTCGGCCAGGACGATGGGCGGCCGGTGGATGAGGGCGCGCGCGATCCCCACGCGCTGCTGCTCGCCTCCGGAGAGTTCCCACGGGAAGCGGCCGGCAAGCCCCTCGAGGCCCACTGCGGCGAGCATGCGGCGCGCGGCCGCGGCGGCCTCACGCGGCGGGAAGCCGAGGATTTCGGCGCCGTAGGCCACGTTCTCCAGCACGGTCTTTTGCGGCAGAAGCTCGAACGACTGGAACACGAGGCCCATGTGCCTCCGCACCCTGTGAGGCGGCACGCGCGCCACATCCATCCCGAGGACGCGCACGGTGCCCTCGTCCGGCCGCACGGCGCCGTAGAAGAGCTTGAGCACGGTGGACTTGCCGGCGCCGGAGGGGCCGGTGAGGAACGCCCACTCCCCGGGGCGAAGGACGAGGTCGACGCGGCACAGCACCGGCTGCGCACCGCGCCGGTAGGCCTTCGTGACGCCGGCCAGGGCGAGCGCCGGCTCGGTGGGCGCCGGGCCGCCGTGGGCCCGATCCGCCTCCATCCGCCGTTCCGCCTCCGTCCGCCGTTCCAGCCGCATCCGTCAACCCCCTCCCCCGCCCTGCTGCAGCGCCCGGCGCGCCTGTGTCAGCAGCTCCGGCAGCGCCGCCGCGCCCTTGCGGGCTTCGGCCCAGTCTCCTTTGAGGAAACCGAGCTCCACAAGACCCATGTGGTACCACAGGCGTCCGGCGAGGTCGGGGTCGACGCGGTCCACCTGCGGATACGCGGCGTGGATGACCTGGTCGACGGGCAGCCACACGCTCTTCGCCTCGCTGTAGCGGCCCTCGGCGAGAAGCTGCGCCACCTCGCGCGCGCCGGCGATGGCGCGGTCCCAGCGCGGGCCCGTGAGGCCGCCGCAGCCCGAGGCGAATAGCGCGGCGGCGAGGAGCGCGGCCGCCAGCGCGCGGGCGGCGCCGCGCGCCAGCGCGCCCGCGTTGGCGCGGCCGCCCGGCGGCCCCGCGCGGCGCACGCGCCGCATCATCCGCCGCCCTCCTTAAGAAGGCTGCGGATCCGCCGCAGGATCATGTTCTCGTCCGCGTCGGACTGGATGTAGAACCGCTCCCGGCCGCGGGCGTCGATGAGGAAGAAGCCGGTGTCGTGCTCGCCGTTCGCCCCATAGGTGCCGATCAGTTGCTCGACCACTGAGACGTGGTACGCCGCCCACACGGGGCGAAGCTCGTCCAGCGTTCCGGTGAGGAAGTCCCAGCGGCGCGGAGCGTGGGCCGGATCTTCCTGCGCAATGGCCGCCGGCCGGCCGACCTCGTCCAGCCACGGGTCCACGGAGACGGCCACGAGCGCGACGCGCTCGGCGTCCGCGCCGAGCAGGCTCTGCAGCTCCCCCATCGTGCGCAACGTGAGCGGGCAGACGTCCTTGCAGTGGCCGTCCATGAAGGTGAGCAGCACCACGCGCCCGCGGTAGTCGCTGAGGGAGACGAGGCGTCCGGTCTGGTCGGTGAGGCGGAAGTCCGGCGCCGGCACGCCGCCGAGGGAGGTGCCGGAATAGGTGTCGGTCTCGGCGCGGCCGCGCCCGCCCACGAGGAGAGCCACCACCGCCAGCCCCCAGAGCAGCCGGCGCAGCGTGCGCCCCGGCCGCTCAATGCCCGCGCGTGGCATAGCGGTAGTCGACCTCCTCCACCCCCGCCCCCGCGCCGCTCGACACAAGACGCGCCTCGGCGGCGCGCTCCTCCCGGCCCCAGAGGTAGAAGGCGCGTAGGAAGACGCCCAGGTACACGCCGCCCGCGAAGAGCTTCATCACGACGCCGCCCAGTTGCTGGTCGTCCATCGGGCTGAGCCAGCTGATGCGCGGCGCGTGCACGTACCAGTCGTAATAGGGCGCGTTGCCGAAGGTGATGAAGGCGAAGACGGGCGTCATCGCCAGCCCGTCGAGGAAGACGTACGCCATCTGCGCCGGGTAGCTGAGCGGCGGCATCTCCGGGAGCGGGCTGAAGACGCGCGACCAGGCGAAGCACCCCGTGAGGAGCAAAAGGAAGTGCTCCAGCGCGTGCAGGTTCGGGTCCGCGAGCGCCGCCTGGTAGATCGACGGCACGTGGTAGGCGGTGAAGACGCCGTTGAAGAGCAGCACGGAGACGACCGGGTAGCACGCGACCCGCAAGAGCTTCCAGCCGACGACCGCCAGCACGCGCCCGGGCGTCTTGCGCGGCAGGTCCTTCAAGGACCCCCGCACCCACTCCGGCACAGGCGGCAGGCGCCCGTTGAGGCCGAGGAGGAGAAGCGGCGGAGCGAGGAAGGCGATGATCATGTGCTGCAGCATATGGACCCAGAACAGGTAGAGCTCGCCGATCTCGTCGATGGGAGACTCCATGGCGAGGAAGAGAAGGAAAAGGCCAGCGTAAGTCCAGGCCGGATGCCCCATGCGCGCGCCCGGGCGCGCGCGCTCCGACCGCAGCACGAGCCACGTATAGAGCACCGTGGCGACGCCGAGCGCCGCGAGCACGGGCGGGTGCCAGGTCCACATGAGCCACAGGTGGCTGTTCATACGCCTCACCCCCGGGCCGCGTGCGGGCGATGTCGGCCGCGTGCGGCCGCTGTCGGCCGCGTGCGGGCGCCTGCCGCCCGCGTTGGCCTCGTCCGGCCGCCTGCGATTATAACCCTCGCGGCGCCGGCGCATCCACGAACGAACGGCCCATTTCGCGCCATCGGCTCGCGCAACCGGCGGCCCGCGCAAGCGCATGGCCGCCGGCCCCTCCGCCTTCCCGAAGGGAACAAAAAACGCGCTCCGCGGCGCCGGAAGCCACCGGCGGGAAGCGCTGCCGCGCGGTCACAAGACGATGGGCTCGCAGGGAATCGAACCCTGAACCTACCGGTTAAAAGCCGGTTGCTCTGCCAGTTGAGCTACGAGCCCGCCGCGATTATGACGCACTCGGCGGGCAAAGTCAAAGCGGGTCGCGCGCGGCGCGACCCGCCAGCCTCCTCGTACATCCTCACGCGCGCCGCGAGCGCCACACCATGTAAGAGTACACCACGGTCGCCGCGGCGGCCGCGCACACCACCAGCACGCCGCCCAGCGCCCACGCCGAGCCCGCCAGACCCAGGCCCGCCATCACGAGGCCGGCCGCCACAAACGCATACCCGCCGAAGCGGTGTGTGCGCCGCCACACTTCTTCGTCCGACAGCGTCCACGGCGTGCGGATGCCGACGAACCAGTTGGGCCGGACGCGGCTGAGCACATTGCCGATCACCGCCAGCATGAGCCCCACCGCCACCGGGGCGACGCGATCCATCGCCACCGGCCGGCCCGCGGCCGCCGCCAGCGCCGCGGCCGAGATGACCGTCAGGACGAGGCCGATGGCCGCGCGGATGAGGCCGAAGGACGGCGCGAAACGGGCGTAGTTGCCGCGGAGCGGATCGAAGCCGGGCAGGACCCGCATCAGCGCGTAGACGAGGACGGGCAGGGCGATGTAGAGCGCGGCCGCCGCGCCCTTCGGCATCGTTCCGTCGACGCGGCCGTGGACGTCCCAGTGAGTGGGCACGCGGGCCGGCAGGTGGCTGTATTCCGCGGCCGTGACGACGGCCAGCGCAACCCAGGCCGCCCAGAAGACGGCGTCCAGCGCGGTGAAACGACGTGTTTCTTCATACATCTTGGTGGCCTACCCTTCTGTTCGTGGATCGTGGCCGGTCCCGGCCGCCTTGTCCCCAGTCAGGTCCATGAGCCAGGCCAAGACCTCCTGGAACACGGTGGTGTTGAGGGAGTACACGATGTACTGCCCCTCCCGCCGATCTTCCACCATGCCGGCCTGGCGCAGCACCGCCAGGTGATGCGAGATGCTGGCCGCCGTGGTGGGGAACGCGGCGGCGATCTCTCCGGCCGTGAGATCGCGGCTGCGCAGCATCTGGAGGATGCGCCGGCGCGTAGGATCCGCCAGCGCCTTGAAGACCGGCGTGTGGGCTCGTGCCTCTTCGTTCTCCTTGCGCGGCGACTGCACCAAGAGCGTGGACACCTCCATGGATCCGGAACGCCGCGAGCCGGATGGCCCGGTTCTCCGCCGGCGCGCCGGCCTGCTGGCCCGCCGGCCGGTGGCCGGTGGCCAGCGGCCAGTGGCCACGGGCCAGGCGGCCAGCCGTTCATTCGACATTTAGACAATCATCTAAATGAATCCTACATCGTGCTGCCGGCGTGTGCAAGCGGTGCCTGGTGTCCCGCAGGGGTCATCGGAGGGGAGACTGTGACAGAACGGCGTCAGCGAACGGCGGACTCTTGGCGGCACCGTGCCAAAAGCAGACCCCGCGGGCCTTGCCCCTGCGGGGTCTAAACGTGGCTGGGGCGCCAGGATTCGAACCTGGAAATGGCGGATCCAAAGTCCGCTGCCTTACCGTTTGGCGACGCCCCAACGCCGAAAATCTTGGGGTGAGTGAGGGGACTCGAACCCCCGGCCTCCAGGGCCACAACCTGGCGCTCTAACCACTGAGCTACACCCACCATGTAACCTGGCGCGCCCGGCAGGATTCGAACCTGCGGCCCGCTGCTTAGAAGGCAGCTGCTCTGTCCGCCTGAGCTACGGGCGCGGACAACTTGGAGCGGGAGACGGGAATCGAACCCGCGTCACCAGCTTGGAAGGCTGGAGCTCTACCATTGAGCTACTCCCGCCCTTGAAAAAACGTGTGCCGGCCGCAAACTGGTCGGAGCGGCGGGATTTGAACCCGCGACCTCGTGCGCCCAAGGCACGCGCGCTGCCAAGCTGCGCCACAGTGTCGGGTGTATGCAGATGTCCGTGCGGTCGAGCCGCGTGCAGTTGTGATTATAGCGGCAGCGCGCCGCGCCGTCAAAGGGTGCTCGCGGCGCCGGCGGGAGACATGCCGGCGCCGCGAGCGCGCACCCGGCTCACCGGTTCCGCTAGAGCTTCTTCAGCTCCTCCGCCAGCTTGGCGAGGGAGTCCTTCGCGTCGCCGAAGAGCATCAGCGTGTTCTCCTTGTAGAAGAGCTCGTTTTCGATGCCGGCGAAGCCGGTGCCCTTGCCGCGCTTGAGCACGACGACGTTCTTGGCCTTGTCCACGTTGAGGATGGGCATGCCGTAGATCGGGCTGCCCGGCGTGTCGCGCGCCGCCGGGTTGACGACGTCGTTCGCGCCGACGACGATCACCACGTCCGTGCGCTCGAAGTCGTCGTTGATCTGGTCGAGGTCGTAGAGCTTGTCGTACGGCACGTCCGCCTCGGCGAGCAGCACGTTCATGTGCCCGGGCATGCGGCCGGCCACCGGGTGGATGGCGTAGCGCACGTCCACGCCCCGCTGCTCAAGGAGCGTGGCCACAGTCTTCAGTTGGTGCTGCGCCTGGGCCACCGCCAGGCCGTAGCCCGGCACGATGATGACGGAATCGGCGTAGCCGGCGAGGAGCGCCACGTCCTCGGGGGTGGCGACGCGCATGCTGCGCTCGCCCACATCGGCCGCGCCGGCCTGCGCCTTGCCGAATGCGCCGAAGAGCACGTTCGTGAGCGGCCGGTTCATCGCGCGGCTCATGAGCTGCGTGAGGATGAAGCCGCTCGCGCCCACGAGCGTACCGGCGATGATGAGGGCGTTGTTGCCGAGGAGGAAGCCCGTGGCCGCCGCCGCAAGACCTGTGAACGAGTTCAGGAGCGAGATCACGACCGGCATGTCGGCGCCGCCGATCGGCAACACGACCAAGAGGCCGAGGAGCAGCGATCCGGCCGCGAAGACGTAGAGCGTGGCGCCGGAGATCGTGCCGGCGCCCACGCCGTAGACCCCGAGGGCCAGCAGGACCAGGAACACGAGGCCGTTGAGCGGCTTCTGCATCGGGAAGGTGATCGGCCGCCCGGTGAGGATCTCCTGAAGCTTAGCGAAGGCCACGAGGCTGCCGGCGAAGCTCACGAAGCCGATGAGGATCGTGAGAAAGCCGAGCGCCAGCGCGAAGGCTGTCGTGTCGGCGCCGTGCAGCGCCTCCCCGACGGAGATGAGCGCCGCCGCGCCGCCGCCCATGCCGTTGAAGAGCGCCACCATCTGCGGCATCGCCGTCATGGGCACCCGCTGCGCGCTGACGACGCCGATGATCGCGCCCACGGCCACGGCCGCGAGGAGCAGCCCGGCGTTGCCGAGGCCGTGGACGGCCGCCGTGGCCACGAGCGCGATGGCCATGCCGAGCGCCGAAAGGAGGTTGCCGGTGCGCGCGGTGGCCGGGGAGCGCAGCAGCATGATGCCGCCGATGAAGCAGACGGAGGTGGCCAGGTAGGCGAGGTCGAGGACGGTCGAACTCACTTGCGCTCACCCCCGCGGCCGGCCTTGCGGAACATGCCCAGCATGCGGTCGGTGACGACGTACCCGCCCACCACGTTCAGGGTGCCCAGGAACACCGCAAGGGTGCCGACGGCCTTGGCCAGCGGCGTGTCCGCCGTGCCGAGCACGATCAGCGCCCCCACCAGCACGATGCCGTGGATGGCGTTGGTGGCCGACATCAACGGCGTGTGCAGGACGGCCGGCAC
The DNA here is from genome assembly GCA_014896375.1 of Bacillota bacterium. GTDB lineage: Bacteria > Bacillota > Sulfobacillia > RBS10-35 > Bu92 > Bu92. The sequence continues at coordinate 8,868 of JADBKN010000020.1, forward strand.
CTTCGAGATGAGCTGGAAGCCCATGAACACCGCGAGGATGAAGATATAGGCTTCAAGGATGGCCGTGTTTGCCATGTCGCTCGTCCCTTCTAAACTACCCGTTCTTCGCCTGAAGCGGCGGGAAGACGACGCGGCCGCCGTCCGTCACGAGGCAGCTCTTGACGACCTCGTCCGCGAGGTCGGTCACCACCTTGCCGTCCTTCACCAGCGTCTCGAAGAACGTGACGATGTTGCGCGAGTACATCTGGCTCGCGTGGTACGGCACCATCGCCGGCAGGTTGGCGGGACCTATGATCGTCACGCCGTGCTTCACGACGTCCCGGCCGAGTTCCGTGAGCTCGCAGTTGCCGCCGGTCGGCGCGGCCACGTCGACGATCACCGAGCCCTCCTTCATGTCCTTGACCATCGCCTCCGTGATGAGGCGCGGCGCCGGCTTGCCCGGAATCTGCGCCGTGGTGATGATCACGTCCGCCTCGCGCGCGTGGCGGTGGATCAGCTCCTGCTCCCGGCGGTGCGTCTCTTCGGACACTTCCTTGGCGTAGCCGCCGGCCGTCTCGGCGTCCTCCTCCAGGTCGATGTGGACGAAGCGCGCGCCGAGGCTCTCCACCTGCTCCTTGGTGACGGCGCGCACGTCAAAGGCCTCCACCACGGCGCCCAGGCGCTTGGCCGTGGCGATGGCCTGCAGGCCGGCGACGCCTGCGCCCAGGACGAACACCTTGGCCGGGCGGATCGTGCCGGCGGCGGTCGTCATCATGGGGAAGAGCCGCGGGAGCGCGTTCGCGGCCAGCAGCACCGCCTTGTACCCGGCGATCGACGCCTGGGACGAGAGCACGTCCATGGACTGCGCCCGCGTGATGCGCGGGATGGCGTCCATGCTGAAGCTCGTGATGTGGCGCTCCGCGAGGCGCCGTACGAGATCCTCGTTGCGGAGCGGGTCCAGCATGGCGATGAGCACCGAACCGGGCTTGAGGAGTTCGAGCTCGTCCTGCCCCGTCTCCTCGTTGCGGCGCGGCTTCTCGATCTTCAGGACGACGTCCGCGCTGCCGTAGAGCGCGGCGGCGTCGGCCACGACGCGCGCGCCGGCCTGCTCGTAATCGCCGTCGCGGTAGCCGGCGGCGAGCCCGGCGCCCGCCTGCACCACGACCTCTGTTCCGGATTTCACAAGCCGGGCCACAGTTTCCGGCACGACGGCCACGCGGCGCTCACCGGGAGCGATTTCTTTAGGAACCGCGACGATCATGCACGCTCCGCACCCTTCCGCGGCAATCTACAAACTTGGCACAGTTCTAAACATACTACACGGCCGGCGAATTGTAACGCCGGCGCGGCGGGCGCGCGGGGCTTCGACCGGCCGGCGGGTATGGGGCTGCCGGGGCCGCGTCACCGATCGCGCGCGCCGTCAACGCCGGGATCGCAGCTTCACGTAGTGACGGTAGCGGTCCTCGTCGATCTCCCCGCGCGCCACGGCCTCTTTCACGGCGCAGCGCGGCTCGTGAGTATGGGTGCAGTCGCGGAATCGGCAACCGGCTGCGTAGCGTTCGATCTCCGGGAACACGTCGCCGACGGCGTCCTCGGCGCCCTCGAATAGGCCCAACTCGCGCACACCGGGTGTATCCACCAGGTACCCTCCGACGGGCAGCTTGTAGAGGCGGCTGGCCGTCGTCGTGTGCTGGCCAGGATTGCGTGCGCTCGCGCCGCTGACGGCCCGCGTGCGCGCTGCGGCCATTCCAGGTAGGAGCGCGTTCACGATGGAGCTCTTGCCCACCCCGGACTTCCCCGCGAGCACGGACACCTTCCCAGACAGCCGGGCGCGGAGCTCGTCGAGGCCTTCCCCGGTCACGGCGCTCGTCCGCAATACGTCGACACCGCTCTCGATGAGGGGCGCAATCCACGATCGCACAAGCGCCTCGTCGACCAGGTCACACTTGTTGACGACGACGAGGACATCGATGCCGGCCTGACGCCCCAAGGCGAGGAAGCGTTCGACCAGGCGCCGCTGAAACGCCGGTTGCCGCGCGGCCTGGACCGCCACGAGCCGGTCCACGTTCGCCGCCATGACCTGGGTTTCGCCGCGGAACCCCGGCCTTGCCAGCTCCGTGCGCCGGGGTGCCACGTGTTCAATGACACCTGTGCCATCATCGAGACGCGTGACCTCGACCACGTCCCCGACGACGACCACGTTCGTCGTACGCCGCCACTCACGCTTGAGGCGGCCGCGCAGCACGCACGCGACCTCCCGCTGATCGACTTCAACGGTAAACGACGGGCCGTTCACGCCCGTCACGATGCCCTTGGCCAAACGGAGCCCTCCTTGCGGTTCATCCAGCTGTGCCATGACAGGTCGAAGGCCACGGGTCGCCACCCGTGGCCTGGCCAGCTTCGCTGCGAGGACTCCGGTGTAAGGGATACCTAAGTGAGGCGGCACGGGTGGTCGACCGACACGACGCGGCTAGTGAGGGAAATAAAGGTTTCCATCGGCACCACCCCTTCCCTTGAGCCTTCCGCCTGCGTGAACAGTATACCGGATACCTGGGCACCCGTTCCGCAGGGCCTGGGAGTAAAATGGAAGAGGGGCATATGCCATGAGCCCGGTCGGATCCTTGCATCGGCCCGTGCCTCGCCGTTCGATCACGCGGATCACGGCGGTGGTCGTGCTTCTTCTCGGCCTGGCCGCCGCGGCCCCGTCCATCCCGGTCGCCGTGCCGGACGATGTGCGTGTGGCCGCGGCGCAGGAGGCACGCGCGCGCGTGGAGGACGCGCAGGTGACCGCCGTGCACGGGTTCTGGCGTCCCGGAAGCCTGGCGGTGGACGTGGAGATGCGTCGCGCGGGCGGGGTCGCCGTCGTCCACTTCCTGTACCGCGATGGCGAGCTGAGCTTCGTCGACCAGACTGTCGGTTCCGGGCGCGGAGCGCTGCCGTATGTGGGCATCATCGCCGCCGCCGCCGCGCTCGTTTGGCTGCTCGCCCAGGTGGCGCAGTCCCTCTTGGCCCCGAAGTGCCCGCACCATCGTTGGGTGCCGCTGCGCGTCGAGCGGCAACGCCTTTTCTCGGGCGGGAACGACGAAGACGGCATGCCGCTTGAGCCCATCGACCTCGTCATCGCCACCTGCCCACGCGGCGATTACACGCGGCGGCGCGTGGTCGCCGTCCCGGCGGCGGGGATCACCGAGGACCCGGGCGACTTCCTCGACTGGTCCTTTTGGGCGGACCGGGCGGCCCGGCGCCACGCCTTCCGCGGCCACACGACGGACGCCGGCTGGCGCGAGATGTTCCAGCGTTTCAAGGAGCAGTACGAGGGCGAGGAATGGCGGCCGCTCTAGGGTCAGCGACCGTTCTGCTGGTGCGCGAGGCGCGCCCCCACCGCGAGTCGGGTTGGGGCGCCGCCGGAATCAAGGAGGACAAGCTTGGATGAACGCAGGCACGCAGCGTGTGGCGCAGGTGTTGCGGGAACGCGGGCACACGGGTGACATCGTCGAGCTCCCGCAAAGCGCCCACACGGCGGCCCAGGCCGCGGCCGCGCTCGGCTGTTCGGCGGACCAGATCGCGAAGTCGCTCGTCTTCCGCACCGCCTCCGGCGAGGCGGTGCTCGTCATCGCGAGCGGGTCCGGGCGCGTGGATGAAACGCGGCTGGCCGAGGTCGTCGGCGAGCCGGTGGCGCTGGCGGATGCGGAGTTCGTCCGCGAGCGCACCGGTTTCGCCATCGGCGGGGTCGCGCCGGTGGGTCACCTTGAGCCGCTTCCCGTGTGGATCGACGAAGCCCTCCTCCGGCACGAGACCCTCTGGGCCGCGGCCGGCCACCCGCGGACCGTGTTCCGCCTCACCCCTGATGAGCTCCTCAGCCTCACCGCCGGGCGCGTCATCGCGGTGCGGTGAGGGGACCGGTTCGGAAGGAGCCCCATGGCCGGTGCGCGTCCCTCTTGGGAGCGTTCGGGCTTGTTCCCGCCGTCACAAGGCGGGGCCGCAAAAATTCACTCCAGGTAATCCTTCAACTTCTTGCTGCGGCTCGGGTGCCGCAGCTTCCGCAGGGCCTTCGCCTCGATCTGGCGGATGCGCTCCCGCGTGACGCCGAAGACCTTGCCCACTTCCTCCAGCGTGCGCTGGCGGCCGTCCTCCAGCCCGAAGCGCAGCCGCAGCACCTCCTGCTCCCGCTCCGTGAGCGTGCTCAGCACGTCCTCCAGCTGCTCCTTGAGCATGCTGAAGCTCGCCGCCTCGGCCGGCGCGGGCGCGTCCGTGTCCTCGATGAAGTCTCCGAGGTGGCTGTCCTCCTCCTCGCCGATCGGCGTCTCCAGGGAGACCGGCTCCTGGGCGATCTTCAGGATCTCGCGGACCTTGTCGGCGTCGATGCCCATGTGCTCCGCGATCTCCTCCGCCGTGGGCTCCCGGCCGAGCTCCTGAAGCAGCTGGCGCGACACGCGCGTGAGCTTGTTGATCGTCTCGACCATGTGCACCGGGATGCGGATGGTGCGGGCCTGGTCGGCGATCGCCCGCGTGATGGCCTGGCGGATCCACCAGGTGGCGTAGGTGCTGAACTTGTACCCTTTGCGGTAGTCGAACTTTTCAACAGCCTTTAAGAGGCCGAGGTTGCCCTCCTGGATGAGGTCGAGGAAGAGCATGCCCCGCCCCACATAGCGCTTCGCGATCGAGACGACGAGGCGCAGGTTGGCCTCCGCCAGCTTGCGGCGGGCTTCCTCGTCGCCCTGCTCGATGCGTTTGGCGAGCTCGACCTCCTCCTCCGCCTTCAGAAGAGGCACGCGCCCGATCTCCTTGAGATACATCCGGACGGGGTCGTCGATGGCGACGTCGTCGGGGACTTCCAGGTCGGTCGGGTCGATCTCTTCCGCGGCGTCGACGGCCGCGGGCAGCTCCGCCGACTCCGCCGCGTCCGGTTCCTCGTCGACCGAGTCCTCGATGGCGTCCGCCTCGGCCAGCTCGTCCGGGTCGCCGACGACCTTGACGCCCATCTCCTGAAGGTTCTGGTAGAGCTCCTCGATCTGCTCCGCGGTCACGGGCACGTCTTCGAGCGCGTCCGCGATCTCGTTGTAGGTGATGTGGCCCTTTTCGCGCGCGTGCTCGATCAGCTCGCGCACTTCCTCAATCTGATCGATGTGTTCCTTGCTCATGGCAAAGCCCCCCAAGCACCGCCGCCCGGCGTCTTCACCTGTTTCAACAGCTGCGCGTACTCCACGCGGAGGTCCCGCGGAACCGGCTGGCCGTCCCGCTCAAGCCTCCGGATCTCCCGTTCAATCTCGCTGCAACGGGCACGGACGCGGTGCTTTGCCATTCTGGTCAGACAATCCTGCAAAACTCTCTCCGTTTTATCCGTCTCCCCCGAAAATTCGACGAGCAGCCGCGCCGCCAGCGCCTGCGCATCCTCCCCCAGCCCCGCCGGCATCTCCCCCGGCCGCCGTCCCTCCGCCCTGCGCAACGCCTCCGCCAGCTCCCGGTGCGCGCCGGGGAGGAACCAGCCGGGCTCCACGCGTGACCACACCGCTTCCGCCGGCACCTCGCCGCGGACGAGGAGGCCGAGCACGAGTTCCTCCGCCTGCCGCTCCAAGCGCTCCTCGCCGCGGATGCGGCGCTCCACGACGGAGCGCGCCGGACCGGGAGGGAGGCTCCTAGTAGTATTCCGGCCCGGTCTGGAGTTATGCCCCTCAGTTGGTGCTTTTAGGGTTTGCGCGGCGGCGTTGTTCACGGCGGCCCGAACGGCGTCGATGTCCACGCCCAGCCGGTCGGCGTAGCGCTGCACGTACTGGTCGCGGGCGATGGGGTCGGGTTCGCGGGCGAGGGCCGGCGCCAGCCGTTCCACGGCGCGGACCTTGCCGTCGACGGAGGCGAGGTCCAGATCGCGCGTTGAGAGCAGAAAAAGGTATTCCACAAGGGGTAGGGCCCCGTCAAGATGCCGGCGGAAGGCCTCCGCGCCCTCCTCCCTTAGGAGATCATCCGGATCGCGGCCGGCCGGCAGGGCCGCGAGGCGCACGCCCACGCCCGCGCCGCGGAGGATCTCGAAGCCGCGCAGCGTGGCGGCCTGCCCCGCCGTGTCCGCATCGTACGCGATGAGGGCGAGGCGAGTGAATCGGGCGAGCTTCGATGCCTGCGCCTCCGAGAGCGCCGTGCCGAGAGAGGCCACCGTCTCCGTGAAGCCGTGCCGGTGCGCCGTCACGCAGTCCATGTACCCCTCCACGATCACCGCGCGGCCGCGCGCGCGCATCGACTCCCTGGCCAGGTGCAGCCCGTACCACGTCTCCCGCTTTTGGAAGACCGGCGTCTCCGGGGAGTTGAGGTATTTCGGCCCCTCGCCGCCGTCGAGCACCCGCCCGCCGAAGGCGACGACGCGGCCGCGCTCATCGCAGATCGGGAACATGAGGCGGTTGCGGAAGCGGTCATACGGGCGGCCGCTCTTTCCCACCTGCGCGAGGCCGGCCTCCACCAGCACGCGGGCCTCGTGGCCCCGGGCCAGAAGGTGGCGTGTGAGCGCATCCCACGCGGCCGGCGCGAAGCCGAGCCCGAAGGCCGCCGCCGTGGCCCCGTCCACGCCGCGCCGCTCCAGGTAGGCGCGCGCCGCCGCGCCGGCCTCCGCCTGCAGCTGGCGCTGGTAGAAGGCGGCGGCGTCCGCGAGCGCCCGGAGGAGCGCGTCCTTCGCCCCCCTTCGACGTTCCGCGGCCGGATCGCGTTCCGGCAGCATCACCCCCGCGCGCGCGGCGAGCTGCTCCAGCGCCTCGCGGAAGGAGATCTCCTCGCGCTTCTGCACGAAGGTGATCACGTCCCCCCCGACGTGGCAGCCGAAGCAGTAGAAGACCTGCTTGTCCCTCGAGACGTGAAAGGAGGGCGTCCGCTCCTCGTGGAAGGGGCAGAGCCCGACGAAGTCGCGCCCCGAGCGGCGGAGCGACACGTACTCCCCGATCACGTCGACGATGTCCACGCGCTGTTTGACCTGCGCGACGACGTCCGCTTGGGGGTCCCGCATCGTCTCACCACCGATCCCTGTAAACCCGGATAACGTTCGCTGCGGAGGACAGGTTCCCCTGCCCTCCGCAGCGTGTTCCCGAATGCCTGTTCGCCTGCGCCCGGACACCGTCCTGAAGCGCGCTCTAGACCGCCGCCCCCGCCTTCTTCCGCTCACGTAGCGCGGCCTGCGCCGCGGCCAGCCGCGCGATGGGCACGCGGAACGGCGAGCAGCTGACGTAGTCCACCCCGGCCGTCTGGAAGAAGGCGATGGAGTCCGGGTCGCCGCCGTGCTCGCCGCACACGCCGGCCGTCAGGTCCGGCCGCGTGCGCCGCCCCTTCTCCACCGCCAGCCGGACGAGCTGCCCCACGCCTTCGGCGTCGATGACGGCGAAGGGGTTCTCCTTGAGGAGCTTCTCATGCAGGTAGTGGTGCAGGAACTTCGCCTCGGCGTCATCCCGTGAGAAGCCGAACGTGGTCTGGGTGAGGTCGTTCGTGCCGAAGGAGAAGAACTCCGCTTCTGTGGCGATCTCGTCCGCGGTGAGGGCCGCGCGCGGCACCTCGATCATCGTGCCGATGCGATAGTGGAAATCCACGCCGCTCTCCCGCCGGACGTCGTCGGCGACCTTCTCCACGAGCTCCCGCATCTTCTTGAGCTCATTGACGTGGCCGACAAGCGGGATCATGACCTCCGGACGGGCATCCACGCCGCGCTTCAGAAGGTTGACCGTCGCCTGGAAGATGGCGCGCGCCTGCATGGCGTACACCTCCGGCATCGTGATGCCGAGGCGCACGCCCCGGTGGCCGAGCATCGGGTTGGCCTCGTGGAGCACGCGCACCTTGCGCAGGAGCTCCTCCTTCTCCCGCAGCGCCTGCGGGTCGCCGCCGCGCAAACGCAGTTCCGCCACCTCCACCGCGAGCTCTTCGAGGTCCGGCAGGAACTCGTGCAGCGGCGGGTCGAGCAGGCGGATCGTGACCGGGAGGCCCTCCATCGCCTCGAGGATGCCTTCGAAGTCGCCCTGTTGCATGGGCAGCAGCTTCTCCAACGCGCGCGCGCGCTCGTCCTCCGTCTCGGCCATGATCATCGCTTGGACCACGGGCAGCCGGTCCTGCGCCATGAACATGTGCTCCGTGCGGCAGAGGCCGACGCCCTCGGCGCCCAGCTCCCGCGCGCGGCGCGCGTCTTCCGGCGTGTCGGCGTTCGCGTGCACGCCGAGGGTGCGGAACTCGTCGGCCCAGGCCATGAGCGTCTGGAATTCCTTGGAGAGCTCCGGTTCCACCGACGGCACCTCGCCCAGGTAGACCTCGCCGAGCGCGCCGTCGAAGGTGATGACGTCGCCCTCGCGCACGACGTGGCCGCCGACGCGGAACACACGGTCCTTGAGGTCGATCGCCAGGGCCTCGCAGCCGACGATGCAGGGCTTGCCCATGCCGCGAGCCACGATGGCCGCGTGGCAGGTCATGCCGCCGCGGCTCGTGAGCACGCCCTGCGCGGCGACGATGCCGTGGATGTCGTCCGGGGTGGTCTGCGGGCGGACGAGGATCACCTTCTCGCCCTCGCGGCCGAGGCGCTCGGCCGTGTCGGCGTCGAACACGACCTTGCCGCTGGCCGCGCCGGGCGAGGCGGGAAGACCCTTCGCCAGGAAGGTCTTCGGCGCCGTGCGGTCGACGTTGCGGTGCAGGAGCCGGACGATGTCCTCCGGGTTCACGCGCAGCACCGCCTCTTCGCGCGTAATGAGCCCCTCCACCGCCATGTCGTGGGCGACGCGCACGGCCGCGCGCGGCGCGCGCTTGGCGGAGCGCGTCTGCAGGAGATACAGCCGGCCCTCCTGGACGGTGAACTCGATGTCCTGCATGTCGCCGTAGTGCCGCTCAAGGAGCGCGCACGTCTCTTCTAGCTGCCGGTAGGTGTCCGGTTGGCGGTCGCGCAGCTCGCTGACCGGAAGCGGCGTGCGGATGCCGGCGACGACGTCCTCGCCCTGGGCGTTCGGCAGGTACTCGCCGTACAGCACGCGCTCCCCCGTGTTCGGGTCGCGCGTGAACACGACGCCCGTGCCGGAGGTGGGGCCGCGGTTGCCGAAGACCATGGCCTGCACGTTGACGGCCGTGCCGAGGTCGTCCGGGATCTTGTTCAGGCGGCGGTACACGATGGCGCGCTCGTTGTTCCAGGAGTTGAACACAGCGCGCACCGCCAGGAGGAGCTGCTCCTTCGGGTCCTGGGGGAAGGAGCGCCCCGTCTCCCGCTCCACGAGCTCCTTGTACCCGGCGATCACCGCCTCCAGCGCCGCGGCGTCCAGGTCCGTGTCCAGGCGCGCCCCGCGCTCCCGCTTGACGCGCTCAAGGATGTCCTCGAAGAGGTCGTGGTCGATGCCCATGACGACGTCGCCGAACATCTGGATGAAGCGCCGGTAGGAGTCGAAGGCGAAGCGCGCATCGCCCGTCGTGCGCGCGAGGCCTTCTACGGAGCGGTCGTTGAGGCCGAGGTTGAGGACCGTGTCCATCATGCCGGGCATGGACACCGCGGCACCGGAGCGTACGGAGACGAGGAGGGGGTCGTCGGCGTCGCCCAGACGGCGGCCGGCCTTCGCTTCCAACTGCGCCAGGGCGGCCCAGAGGGGCGCCTCCAGCTCCTTCATGAAGGCCTCGCCGCGCCGCGTGAACTCGATGCAGGCGGGCGCGATGATCGTGAAGCCGGGCGGCACCGGCAGGCCGATGGAGGTCATCTCGGCCAGCGCCGCACCCTTGCCGCCGAGGATGTCGCGCATGCCGGCGCGGCCTTCTTCGAACGCGTAGATCCACTTGCGGCTCTCCACTACAACTCCTCCTCGCCGAACGCGATCTCGATCACTTCGCGCGCCGTCTCCTCGACGGCCTTGTGCGTCACATCGATCACCGGGCAGCCGAGCTCCTGGAACACGCGGTTGGCGTAGCGGATCTCCTCCGTGATGCGGGAGAGGTCGGCGTAGCTGGCGCCGCTCTCCAGGCCGAGCGCCTTCAGGCGCTCCTGCCGGATCTCCCGCAGCTTGTCCGGGCGTACGGTGAGCCCAATGACCCGGTTTCGCGGCAGACGGGCCAATTCCTTGGGGGGCTCCACCTCAGGTACAAGCGGCACGTTGGCCACCTTGTACCCGCGGTGCGCGAGGTACATCGACACCGGCGTCTTCGAGCTGCGCGAGACGCCGAGCAGCACCACGTCCGCGTCCACGAGGCCCGAGGGATCGCGGCCGTCGTCGTACTTGACGGCGAACTCGATCGCCTCCACGCGGCGGAAGTAGCCGGCGTCCAGGCGGTGGATGAGGCCGGGCTGCAGGCGCGGCTGGGTCTTCGAGACGCGCGCGAAGGCGTCGATCACCGGACCGAGCACGTCGACGGCCGGAAGGTCGAGGCGCTCGGCCTCCTCGCGGACGAAGGCGCGCAGTTCCGGGTCGACGAGCGTGTAGACGAGCGCCCCGTTCCGCCGCTTGGCCTCCGTGAGCGCGTGCAGGACGGCCGCCCGGTCGCTGGCGAAGGCCACGCGGTGGAACTCCACGCCGTCGTTCTCGAACTGGCTCGCGCCCGCGCGCGCCACGGCCTCCGCCGTCTCCCCCAGTGCGTCGGACAAAAGGTAGATGACCACGGCCGACGGCCAGCCCCCTTCCGGCGACGCGATCTTCAGCGTATGGGCCGCGGGCCCGTCCGGTGCGCCCGCCCGGCGACCGAGGGCGCCGGCGCGGCCCGCCGCCCCCTCAGCTTTCTGCGGAGACGGCGAGGCGGCCGAGGTCCCCAAGCCGGCCGGCGAGCCTCGTGACGGCCGCGAGGAGCCCCAGGCGGCGGGCGCGCGCCTCAGCCTCCGGCGCCATCACCAGCACGCGCTCCAGGAAGCGGTCGACGGCCGGCCGCAGCGCGGCCACGGCGTCGAAGTAGGCGGCGTCGTCGCCCGCCGCCAGCGCCGCCGCGGCGCGCTCCTCCGCCTGCCGCAGGGCCGCCGCGAGCCGCGCTTCCTCCTCGTCCGGCCAGGGGCCTGCGAGGGAGGCCGGCGGCTGCCCGCCCTTCGCCAGGTTCGCGGCGCGACGGAAGACGGTGACGATCGCCTCCAGGTCCGGCCGCGACAGCGCCCGCTGGACGCTCTCCGCCGTCCACCAGGCGCGGGCGACGTCGTCCCAGCCGCCCGCCAGCGCCGCCTCCACGACGTCGTGGCGCAGCCCCTCCTCCTGCATTTGAACACGCAGGCGTCCTTCAAGGAAGCGGAGGATGTCCTCGACGACGCCCTCCCCTGCGGACGGCAGCGCGGCGACGGCGGCCTGCAAAAGGCGCCGGACGCTCGCGCCCTGCGGCCGGCGGCGCAGGATGCGGAGGAGCCCGATGGCCTGCCGGCGCAGGCCGAAGGGATCCTGGGATCCCGTCGGCTGGCGGCCGGTGAGGAAGCCCGCCGCGAGGTTGTCGAGCTTGTCCGCGACGGCCAGCGCGATGCCGGCCTCCGTCTCCGGCACGGGACCGCCGGCGCCGCGCGGCAGGTACTGCTCCGAGAGCGCGCGCGCCACGGCCTCCGGCTCGCCCTCGAGGCGGGCGTAATGCTCGCCCATCACGCCCTCCAGCTCCGGAAACTCGTACACGACGTGCGTGAGAAGGTCCGTCTTGCTGAGCCAGGCAGCGCGCTCGGCCGCCTCCAGGGCGGAGAGGCCGAGCTCCGCCGAGACGGCGCGGACGAGGCGGACGAGGCGTTCGGTTTTGTCGTACAGCGATCCGAGCTCGGCGAGGAAGGTGACGCGCTTGAGGTCCGGAATGCGCTCCTCCAGGCGGCGCTTGCGGTCTTCCTGGTAGAAGAAGCGGGCGTCGGCCAGGCGCGCGCGCAGCACGCGCTCGTTGCCGGCGGCGACGCGCTCCAGGGCGCGCCGGTCGCCGTTGCGCACGCCCACGAAACGGTTCAGAAGCCGGCCGTCCGGACCCTCGACGGGGAAATAGCGCTGGTGGACGCGCATCGTCGTCTCCAGCACAGCCTCCGGCAACTCAAGGAAGGCTTCGTCGAAGCGGCCCACGAACGGCGTGGGGAACTCGACGAGGTTCGTGACCTCCTCCACGAGAGCCTCCGTCACCCGCGCCCGCCCGCCGGCCTGGCGCGCGACGGCCTCCGCGCCGGTGACGACGAGCTGCCGGCGCTCCGCCGGGTCGACGACGACGAACGCGGCGTCCATCTTGCGGAAGTAGTCGTCCGGATCGGAGACCTCAAGCGGACCGGGCGCGAGGAAGCGGTGGCCGCTCGTCCGGCGGCCCGCCCGCACCCCCGCCACCTCGCAGGGGACGACGTCCTCACCGAGGAGGGCCACCACCCAGCGGATCGGCCGCGAAAAACGGAAGTCGCCGGCGCCCCAGCGCATCGTCTTCGGGAACTCGATGGCGCCGGCGATGGCCGGCAGAACCTCCGCGAGCACATCGACGGCGGGGCGGCCCGGGTCCAGGACCTCCACCATCACGTAGCGGCCCTGGGGCGTCTCGCGCACCTGGAGCCGCTCCACGGGCACGCCGCGGCTGCGGGCGAAGCCCAGCGCGGCCGGCGTGGGCCGCCCGTCCGGGGTGAAGGCCGCCTTCTCCGAGGGCCCGCGCACCCACTGCCGCTCTTCCGCCTGGCGCTCCGGCACGCCCTGGGCGTGAAGCACGAGCCGCCGCGGCGTGCCGAGCGCGCGCACGGCGCGCGCGGGGAGACGCGCCTCGGCCAGCTTCTGCCGGCCCAAGGCGGCGAGCTGCTGCAGGGCGGAGGGCAGGTCGGCCGCGGGGATCTCCTCGCAGCCGATCTCAAAGAGGAGGTCGCGCTCACCGACGAGGATCTCGCGCTCACCGGCCGCCAAAGGCGCCCACCTCCCCCGTTCCGGCGCGCGCGGCAGGCGGCGGCGCGCCCTCCGCCTCGCCCGGCGCCGCGTGCTCCGTCGCGCTCTCCGCCGCGCCGCGGCGCGCGAGCCACGCCTCGGCGCAGCGCCGCGCCAGCTCCCTCACGCGCGCGATGTACTCCGCGCGCTGCGTCACCGAGATGGCGCCGCGCGCCTCAAGAAGGTTGAAGAGGTGCGAGCAGCGCAGCGTGTGGTCATAGGCGGGCAGGATGAGGCCCGCCTCCAGGGCGCGGCCGGCCTCGCGCTCGGAGGCCTCGAACTGCGAGCGGAGGAGCGGCACATCGGCCACCTCGAAGCTGTATTTGGAGTGCTCGTACTCCTCCAGGCGGAAGACGTCGCCGTAGGTGACCCCGTCCACCCACTCCACCTGGAAGATGTCGTCCACACCCTGGATGAAGGCGGCGAGACGCTCCAAACCGTAGGTGATCTCCGCCGCCACGGGGCGCACCTCCTGGCCGCCCATCTGCTGGAAATAGGTGAACTGCGTGATCTCCATGCCGTCGAGCCAGACTTCCCAGCCCAGGCCCCAAGCGCCCAGCGTGGGCGCCTCCCAGTTGTCCTCGACGAAGCGGATGTCGTGCTCGAGAGGGTCGATGCCGAGGGCCCGCAGGCTGTCGACGTACACGTCCAGGACGTCGTCCGGCGACGGCTTCAGCACCACCTGGTACTGCCAGTGCCGGTAGAGCCGGTTCGGGTTCTCGCCGTAGCGGCCGTCGGCCGGGCGGCGGGAGGGCTCCACGTACGCCACGCGCCAAGGCTCAGGGCCGAGGGAGCGGAAGAAGGTGAAGGGGTTCATCGTGCCCGCGCCCTTCTCCACGTCATAGGGCTGCGCCAGGACGCAGCCGCGGTCGCCCCAGAAGCGGTGCAGGCGCAGGATCATCTCCTGGAAGTTCAAGCGCGCACCTCCCGAACAAAAAGAAACGACCCGCCCGTGTCCGCCCTCGCGCACAGGGATCCGGGCCCGTCCCGCAGCCCGCCGGTCTGGGCCGATTGTACACATCCGCCGAAGGCGGGGGCAAGGCGCGCGACCAAGGCGCGCTACCATGGACGGGGAGGGAGCGCGGTTGGCGGAGGAGGCGCTGTGGAAGGGGCCGCTCAACGCGATCACGGACGTCGAGGGGGTGCGCGTGGGCCACGTCACCCTGGTGCGCGGCGAGGGTCGGCTCGTGCCCGGCCGCGGGCCGGTGCGCACCGGCGTGACGGTCATCGTGCCCGGCGAGGGGGTGTATGAGCGGAAGTTCGTCGCCGGGGCGCACGTGATCAACGGTTTCGGGAAGGCCGTGGGGCTGCCGCAGCTCGTGGAGCTCGGCCGCCTGGAGACGCCGATCGGCCTCACGAACACGCTCTGCGTGTGGCGCGCGGCCGAGGCGCTGGCGGAAGCGGCCATACGTGAGAACCCGGGCATCGGCGTCCGCGGTCCGACCGTCAACCCCGTGGTGGGCGAGTGCAACGACGGCTACCTCAACGACATCCAGGGAATGCACGTGCGCAAGGAGGATGTGGCCCTGGCCCTGGAACGCGCCTCGGCGGGTCCGGTGGAGGAAGGCGCGGTGGGGGCCGGCACCGGCATGGTCTGCTACGGGTGGAAGGGGGGCATCGGCTCGGCCTCGCGGCGCTGGCGGTGCGAGGCGCTGGACCGCGAGGTGACGCTCGGCGCGCTCGTGCTGGCGAACTTCGGCCGGCCGCAGGATCTGGTGATCGACGGCTTCCCGGCCGGCCACCTCCTGGCGGAGGTGCGGGAAGAGGAGCCGCGCGCCGGCGAGGGCGGCTCGGTGATCGTCGTCTATGCGACGGACGCCCCGCTGACCTCGCGCCAGCTCACGCGCGTGGCCCGCCGCGCGGCGGCCGGCCTTGCGCGGACCGGGTCCGTCTACCACCACGGCAGCGGCGACTTCGCCCTCGCCTTCAGCACGGCGCGCGCCTACCCGCCCTACCTGCCGGACGAGGGCCACTACCTCAACCCGTTCTTCCTCGCGGCCGCGGAGACGGCGGCGGAGGCCGTGTGGCGCGCGCTCGCGGCCGCCCGCGCGATGACGGGCCGCGACGGCCGCACGGTGGACGCGCTGCCCGTGGAGCGCGTGCGCGAGCTGGCGGCGCGCCGCGGCCTGCGGCTGCCCTCGCTGGAAACGTGAGCCGGGGCCGATCGCCAAAACGCGTGGCGCCGCGGCCGGCTCACATGCGGGTGAGGGCGTCGTCGCCGGGGGTGCCGCCCGCGCCCGGCCGGTCGTCCTCGCCCGCTGGACCGCGCCGCTCCACCACGATCTCCGCGCGCGCGGCGAGCGCCGCCAGCGCCCCCAGCACGGCGAGGTAGGGGGCGAGCACAGCGCCGATGGCGCCGACCGTCACCGGGATCTCCAGCACCGTCTGGCCGTCGTGCTTGACGACGAGCTTGGTCACGTTCCCTTCCTTGAGAAGCTGCTTGATGCGCTCCAGGAGCTCCGCGCCGCGCACGTTGATGCGCTCCTGGATGCGCTCCGGCCAGGAAGCGTTGCGCTCCTCCTCCTCTTCAAGGGCGATCAGCGCCTTGACCACGTCGCCGCCGTGCGCCTCCAGCACCTCCGCGGCCTTGCGGTAGCTCACGCCCGTGCGGCGGCGGATCTCGTCGATCTTGGCCAGCTCCTCCATGAGGCTCCCTCCGTTTCGCGCACCGGTCACAATATGTCCAAAAAGGCCGCCGATTTCAGCGGCCGCTGCAGGATCCAGACGGCGAAGCCGCCCAGCGCGGCGCGCAGCTCGGCCTCCGCGCCCGCCGACCAGCGCAGGCGCGCCGCGGCGCGGAGCGGGTCGCCCTCCAGCAGCCGGCGGAGCACAGCCAGCGCCTCGGCGCCGAGGTGCAGGCGCGCGCCACCGGCGCAGGCGCGGCAGAGCGCTCCCCCCTGCTCCGGGGAGAAGCCCGCGCCGCCCTCGACCGGCCCGCCGCAGGCCGCGCAGCGCTCCACGCTCGGCCGGTAGCCGCAGGCGGCGAGCACGCCCGCCTCGCAGGCGCGCAGGATGCGGTCGCGCGCGGCGCGCTCCATAGGCGTCGCGCCGCCGGCCAGCCCCTGGAGCCCCCGGGCGAGGAGGTCGAAGAGCGCCGGGTTCGCCTCGCCCTCCTGAGTAAAGGCGTCGACGAGCTCCGTGAGGAAGGCGGCGCCGCCCAGCCGGACGGGGTCCTCGCGCAGCGCGCGGTGCGCCTCCACCACCTCCGCCTGGCTGATGCCGTCGAGCGAGCGGCCCTTCCAGAGAAGGAAACGGGCGCGCACAAAGGGCTGCACGGCGCCGCCCAGCCGGCTCTGCGTGCGGCGCGTGCCCTTGGCGACGGCGCGCAGCTTCTCCCCTTCCTGCGTGAGGAGCGTGACGAGGCGGTCCGCCTCCGCAAACGGCTGCGTGCGCAGGATGATGGCCTCCGCGCGGTAGAGCACGGCCGCGCCTCCCCGTGACCCGTGGCCCCTTCGGCCTACATCCACCGTACGGCGGGACTGTCCTCGAAGTCCAGGTCCGGATCGGCGTCCAGTTCGTAGCCGTCGCGGCGGCCGGCGCGCCACGCGAACCAGCCGGCGGCCGCGATCATGGCGGCGTTGTCCGTGCAGTAACGGAGGGGTGGGACCACGAGCCGCCAACCGCGCTCGCCGCAGGCGGCCGCGAGGCGCTGCCGCAAGGCGCCGTTGGCCGCCACGCCGCCGGCCGCGACGACGCAACGTGCGCCACACGCCTCCGCGGCGCGCACCGTCTTCGTCACGAGCACGTCGACGACCGCGTCCTGGAAGGCGCGCGCCACCGCCTCCGGCGCCACGCGCGGCCCCCGTTCCTCAAGAAGCACGGCCACGGCCGTCTTCAGGCCGCTGAAGCTGAAGTCGAAGCCCTCGTCCCGCATGGGCCGCGGCAGCTCCAAGCCCCCGGCGGCACCCGCCCTCGCGGCCGCCGCCTCGATGGCCGGCCCGCCCGGATATGGCAGGCCGAGGAGGCGCGCCACCTTGTCGAAGGCTTCGCCGGCGGCGTCGTCGCGCGTGCCGCCGAGCCGGCGAAGCTCTCCGGGCGCCCCGCCCTCGCCCTTCCCGATCCAGAGGAGATCGGTGTGCGAGCCGGAGACGACGAGCGCCACGGCCGGCCACTCCGGCGGCTCCCCCTCAAGATACGCGGCCATGATGTGTCCGGCCAGGTGGTTGACGCCCACGAGCGGCAGGCCGCGCGCGAAGGCGGCCGCCTTGGCCGCCGCCACGCCCACGAGCAGCGCCCCCACCAGGCCCGGGCCGCGCGTCACGGCGACGGCGTCGACGTCCTCCCAGCCGGCCCCGGCCTGCGCGAACGCCTCCCGCAACACGGGGCCGATCGCCTCCACGTGGCGCCGCGCCGCGATCTCCGGCACGACGCCGCCGTACCGCCGATGGACCTCCGCCTGGGAGGCGACGACGCTGGAGAGCACGCGCCGCCCCTCGGCCACGAGCGCCGCGGCTGTTTCATCACAGCTCGTCTCCAGGCCCAGGACGATGCCCCCGCCCATCTTCGCCCCCCACGAAGAGTGTACCGAAGCGGGCCTCACGCCACCGACGAGGGCGCGGCGACCGCCACGAGGCGCATCATGGAGCCCTCGCGGAACACGTCCAGGGCGACCGGCTCGCCGGGTCCCGTCTCATGAAGGACCTGCGCCAAGTCCGCGTAGGTCCGCACCGGTTTCCCGTTCGCTCTGCGGACGATGTCGCCCGCACGCAGCCCGGCCTCATGGGCGGGCGATCCCTGCGCCACCTGAAGCACCAGGGCGCCGTCCGGAACGCCTCGATCCCCGTGATCCGTCCGCAGCGACACGTACGTGACGCCGAGCCGCACCCTCCAGAAGTTGGGACGCAGGTCGCGCCCCTCTTCGACGACGCTCCTAAGATTCTGCATCAGGAGCCCCATGCTGAACGACGCGCCTTCGCGCTGCAGCTGGCTGAAGTCGCCCAGGCCGAAGCCGGACATCTCCAGTCGCACGAGCGTCGACCCGCCCTCATCCTCAAGGGTCCAAGTGGTGCGCAGGCCGGCCTCATCCTGATACGCCAGCCGCGCAGGGGGATCCAGCTCCACGATCGTCCCCAGGTCCTTGATGCCTCCGTAATCCAACTCGATCCGCCCGCCGATCCGCAAGTCGATGGCGGCGGACTGCGTCTCCCAGCGGTTGAGCTCCTCCGGGTCCGTAAGCGCTTTCCACACCCGCTCGCGCGGGGCATGGATGCGGATCTCCCTACAAAACGACGTGCTGGTCGTGATCATCCATTTCCATCCTCGTGATCTGCTGGCCGACCGTCTTTCCCACGCTCCACGAAATCCTTCAACCGGCGCAGCCGCTGATCCATCATCGCCTCCATCTCCTCTCGGATCCGTCGATAGGCGTCCCGCAGCGCCGCCTCGTCGGTGCTGTAGTAGCAGTACCGTCCCTCCCGCCGTTCGCGGATGAGGCCGGCTCGCTTCAGCACCTTGAGGTGCTTCACGACGGCAGGCTGGGAGATGTCGAACATGCCGACCAGATCCGATTGCGTGCACTCGCCGGCCGCCAGGCGCTGCAAGATCCGGCGGCGGACCGCATCCGACAGGACCCGGAAGACGTCCTCCATCTCCTCGATCGCCCCGTTTATATAACCGTACGGTAATATTATGCGTCCAGCATGCCCATGGCTGGGGAGGATGTCAAGACCTTACAGTCTAGACCGATAAGTGTGTGGTGAACACGAGCGCGGCCAATGGCGGAAGCCCAAGGAGCATATTCGGACATCGATGTCAGGGTCTCCGGCCGGTCATCGATCGGCTGCTGTCGCGCGACGGGTCCGCTGCTGTGACGCGTACGCGATCATGGCCTCGCCGGTGAAATAGGGCAAATTTCTTTGCCTATTTTGCCGAGACACCGTGTGAGCGAGTAGATAAGCCAAAAAGGTTGGCCTATCAGTTGACATAACGATGATTTTGGGGTGTAGGACGGGAAATAGGCCAAAGAATTTGGCTTATCAGAGGCTGGATCCGCCGTCTCATCGAAATAGGCAAAGAATTTTCGGTTATCGGCCCGTCGGCTGCGGGGGCTGCGGGGCTAAGGGGTATCCGGTGCCGGCCGGCGGGCGCAGAGCCCCGACGGCCGCAGAGCCCCGCAGCCCACGCGGCGGGCAGAACCCGGCGACCCGCCGGAGGCGTGCCAGTCCCGGCACCCGGCGGAGGCGAGCCGGGCCCGGCGCGCCTCGGAGCTCGAAAGGCGCGGCAGCCGAGCCGCCGCCGTCCAGACGGCTCTCAGCACTTTCGACGTGTGCCGTGGAACGACGGGAGCGGCGGAGCAGATGGCCCTCCCGGTGTGTGGGTATCGCACTCAACCCTTGACGCTTCTGCCGCTCTCTTCCTTCACCACACACTGATCGGTCTAGAGCCGACCTTACAAGTGAGCCCAGGTGCGGCTCAGCCCAGATACCGCGTCTCCAGCGCGGTCTCGACGGCGCGGCCGCCCACGCGCTCCAGCCGGTAGGCTCTGGCCGCCGGCCGCGAACTCACGACCGCCTTGAGCTCGCGGTCGACGAAATGAAGGGCGGCGCCGTCGTCCGCCGCCCAGCCCGGCCCGATACGCCCCTCCTCAAGTAGGCGATGGAAGGCCGGCCGCCGCTCCGCCTCGCCGTCATAGTGCGGGCAGAAGCTACCCGGGAGGAAACCGAGCGCGGCGATGCGGTCGAGCCGCTCACCGTAAGAGTCCGTCACTCCCTCCTCGAACCAGCAGATGGCGCCGGCGCTGAGCCCTGCGAGCACCACGCCCTCCTCCCAGGCGCGGCGGAGGATGCGGTCCAGACCCCACTCCCGCCAGAGCGCGAGGAGGTTCTTCGTGTTGCCGCCGCCGACGTAGATCACGTCCTTCTCAAGGACGAACGCAGCCAGATCCTCCGTGGGAGGGCGAAAGAGCGAGAGGTGCGAGGGCTCGCAGTCCAGGCGGCGGAAGGCGTGGTAGAACCTTTCGACGTAGCCTTCGGCGTCGCCGCTGGCCGTCGGCACGAAGCAGACCTTCGGCGCCGGCTTGCCGCACTGCTGGAGCACGTAGAGATCGAGGAGGGGGTTCTCCGGCTCCATGGAAAAGCCGCCGCCCCCCATGGCGATGATCTGCCTCACGCGGCGTCACTCCCTGGTGCGTTCCGGTTCCAGGCTGTCCTTCCACATGATGATGGCGTCTTCGTTCGTGTCGGAGTAGTATCCGGGCCGGACGCCGCGCGCCACGAAGCCGTGCTTGCGGTAGAGGGCCTGGGCGACATCGTTGGACGGGCGCACTTCGAGGGTCATGCGCGTGCAGCCGTGGGCGCGCGCACGGTGTTCAAGCTCCGTGAGGAGCCGGTCGCCGATCCCCCGGCCACGCCACTTGGGGTTGACGGCGATGTTCGTCACGTGGGCCTCGTCAAGGATCAGCCACATGCCCGCGTAGCCCGCGACTTCGCCGTCCACGCGCGCCACGATGTAGTGGGCGTAGGCGTTGCGCGTCAGCTCCGAGACGAAGGCGCGCTCGGACCAGGGCGTGGGGAACGACTGGCGCTCGATGCTCATGACGGCCGGCAGGTCGCTCAGCTGCATTTCCGTGATCATCACGTCCAGAGGACGGTCCTGCGTGTTCTCGACGGCCACGCGCCGATCCCCCGCCTTTCCAAGGTCCTGCCAGACATTATGCGCCCGGCGCGGTGCGGGGCGCCACGTGCGGCGGCGCGGCGTAGAGCGGCACCAGCGTGAGCGGGTCGCCGCCGCCGGCGCGCAGGCGGGCGGCGGCGAGCGCGGCCACGGCCTCGGCGGACACGCGCGCCGCCAGCGGCGCGCGCCAGAGCCGCAGCCCGCGTCGCGCCGCGGCCGCGGCCAGCGCCGCGGCGGCGCCCGGCGCGAGTTCGCCGTCGCCCGCCGCGCAGAGGACGGCGCGCCCCGCGCCCGCAGCGGCCTGCGCGGCGAGCTCCGCCGCCTCGGCCGACGGCATGCGCGCCGGCGGTGCCAGCTCCAGGGGTGCGGCATCGCCGGGTGCCGCGTGAGCGTGCAGCGCGCCGGTTCCAGCGGGCGCCGCGTCCTCGCCGGGAGCCTCGCCGGTGCGGGGCGCGCCGGGCGCGCCGGCCGCGCCCGCCCCACCCGGCGCCGCGCCTCCCGCGGGCGCGGCCGCGGCGTACACCGCGGCGAACACCTGTCCCCGGCGGGCGTCCAGCCATGCCAGCACAGCGCATTCGGGCCCCAGCCAGGGCCAGGCCAGCGCCTCCAGCGTGCCCACGCCCGCCGCGGGCAGGCCGCGGGCCAGCGCGAGGCCCTTCGCGCTGGCGATGCCGATGCGCAGCCCGGTGTAGGACCCAGGCCCCACCGTGACACCGACGCCGTCGAGCGACGACACGCTCCAGCCGCATTCCACGAGGCCGCGCTGCCATGCGGGGACCAGCGCCGCCGCGTGCCCCGGGCGGCCGGGGGGAAACTCCCGTGTGAACAGCCAGACCGTGCGGCCGCCTTCCCAGAGGGCGACCGACAGCGAGGCGCCGGAGGTGTCGAAGGCGAGGATGCGCTCACTCATGCGGGTCGCCTCCACCGGTGCCGCCCGGCCAGGCTTCGAAGGCCTGGCGCGCGCGCTCCCACCACGCGCGGGAGCGCGGGCCGGACGGCGCCGCCTGCGCCCGCCGCGCCGCGCCGTCGCGTTCGAGGGCCAGCACGAGCCGGTCTTCCGGGAGGATCGACCAGGCCCTCTCCGGCCATTCCACAACGGCCAGCTCGGCTCCTTCGACGGCCTCGCCCAACCACTCGACATCCTCGGGCGCGGCGGCCTCCAGGCGGTAGAGGTCGAGGTGCACGGCGCGCAGCCGGCCGTCGTACTGCCTCATGAGCCCGAACGTGGGGCTCGGCACGCGGCCGGACCATCCCAGGCCGCGCATCACTCCCTGCGCCACGACCGTCTTGCCCACGCCGAGCGGCCCCACGAGCGCCAGGGCGCAGCCGCGTTCGGCCGTGCGCCCGAGCGCCTCGCCAAGGCGGCGCGCCTCCCCCTCGCTCATCAGCCGCACGTCCCGCTTCACCTCCACCTAGACTAGCGCCGTTCGCCGGCCGTCGCCAGCCGCACCACCCCAAAGCGCCGCCCCGGCCCGAAGACGTATAAAGCGCCGCGCGGCGGACCACGCTCCGCCGTGGAGACGTCTGTGGAAGGAGGAGGCCGATGAAGCGGAAGTCGCCACCGTCGCCGGATGTGGTCTGGCTCGGCGCAGCGCTGGCCGACGTGAAGGATGACATCTACCGCAACATGTTGGGCCTCGCGGCCGTCATGGAGGCGCTCGTGGCGAAGGGGATCGTCAGCCGCGAGGAGCTGTCCGCCGCGGCGCGCCGCCTGGAGGAGGACGCGGAGGCCGAGCTGGCCGGGCGGGCGGGGCCGGGGGCGGCGGGCGGGCACGCCGGCTCGGGCAAGGGCGAGCGCTGGACAGAGGACGCCGGCGTGCAGGCTCCCCTGGGCCTTGGGCGTTGAGGCGGCGCCCCGCCGGAGGGAGCCCTCACGGGCGCGGCGCCCGCCGCAGCGCGCGGTACGCGTCGCGGATCTTCTGGAAGTCCTCCCACACCGCCGCC
The DNA here is from genome assembly GCA_014896375.1 of Bacillota bacterium. Taxonomy (GTDB): domain Bacteria; phylum Bacillota; class Sulfobacillia; order RBS10-35; family Bu92; genus Bu92. The sequence continues at coordinate 31,205 of JADBKN010000020.1, forward strand.
TTCTTCGACGGGTCACGCAACAGGGCCGCCGGATGGTAGGTGGGCATGATGCGCCGCGCTCCATGCGCATGCCAGATGCCCCGGACGCGCGTGATGCGCGCGTCCGGCCCCAGAAGCGCGCGGGCCGCGGTGCTGCCGAGCGCCACGATGATCGCCGGGTCGATGAGGTCGATCTTGCGCTCAAGGTACGGCCGGCAGGCGGCCGCCTCCTCGTCCGTGGGGGTGCGGTTGCCCGGGGGCCGGCACATCACCACGTTGGTGATGTACACCTCTTCCCGCGCGAAGCCGGCCGCCTTCAGGATGCGGTCGAGCAGCTCCCCGGCGCGGCCGACGAACGGGCGTCCAAGCTCGTCCTCGGTGGCGCCCGGCCCCTCGCCGACCAGCATCACCCGCGCGTGCGGATCGCCTTCGCCGAAGACGACGCCGCGGCAACCCTCGCGCAGGGCGCAGCGCCGGCACCCCAGCGCGAAGGCCTGAAGCGTGGCGAGATCCGTGAAGCGTTCGAGCTCCAGGTAAAACGCCGCCGCCCTGGCGGCGCGGGCCAGGCGGCTGTCCGCGGCCGGCACCGCGCCGGCGGGCGCGCCGGCGCTCGCGCCCGCGCCCCGCGCCGCGCCCGCGCCCCGCGCCGCGGCCACCTCAAGGGCGCCGGCGGCCGTAGACTTCAGCGCCTGCGAAGCGGCCGCCTCTGCGGCACCCGGCGTGCCCGCCGGAGCGGCCGGGGCCGCCTCCGGCCCCGCCTCCTCCGGAAAGAGCGGCAAGAGGATCTGCCCGGGCGGCGGCGCCGGCGCCCGGGCGGCGGAGTCGTCGTCAAACAGCGTCAACTGCATCGGATCCACGTGGGATGCTCCCCGTCCACGCTACCACAAGACGGTGCGCGGCGGCCGTGCCGGGCCGCCGCAGGAGCGCGCCTGGACCCGGCGGCACGGGCGCGCTCCGGGCCCCCGCGCTGCCGCACGCCGCGTTACTCCCCCGCCAGGATCTCCACGTTCGCCCGCGGGATCGTGATCGTCTCGCCGCTGTCGCGCAATTGCACCGTCACGACGCGCACCCGGGCCTCCGTCTCGATGGGCGTGAGCTCCGGCGGCAGCGCCGTGACGACGCCGAGGCGGCCGAAGAACGGCTCGCGGATGACGCGCACGCGCGTGCCGATGTCGAGCACCGTGGCCTCGTCCTCGGGGTCGGCCGCGCCGGGCGCGCCCGCGTCCGCGGCGGTGGCCGCGGAGACCGCGGCAGCGGCGGCGGACGCCGTGGAGACGACGACCTCCGGCCTCATCACGCCGGCGCGGATTTGCGTGGCGCCGTTGATCGAGGCCTCCCGCCCCTCCAGGCGCCGCAGGAGCTGGAAGGTGCGCTCGGCCATCGCCATGGGGCCGAAACCCTCCGTGACGATGAGCGTCGCCGGCACGTCCTCCTGGCCGGTGATGGCCACGCCGATGTCGTGCCCCACGTACTCCACAAGGTCGACGTCGACGATGCCGCCGACCACGATCCCGGCCACGCCGACCTCCCCCGCCTTGCGCAGCGCGCCGCGCGTGACGAGGGAGCCGCCCACCACGACGCAGCCCTTGTGCTCGGGCCGGATGCGCGTCTCGTCGAGCTCGTCCGTGGGCCGCTCGACGACCACCCGCAGCGTGCCGAAGCGCTCGCCGCCGACGCCGAAGATGCCCTGGATGAGGGCGCCCGACGTCTCCACCGTGACGCCCTCGCGCTCCAGGATCTCGACCACGCGGCCGTGGATGTACGCCTGGATCTCTACGGGGATCGGCGGCTCCCGCAGGGTCAGCTGCCCCGTCACCGTCGAGACGAGCTCGATGGTGCCGCTGATCGGCGAACGCACCTCCCGGGCGCCGAGGCCGAAGAAGCCGCGCGAGCGCGCGATCGGCTCCCCGGCCGCGACCGCCTCGCCCTGCTTCTTCAGCATGTAGTCGACGATGTCCGAGGGCTGGGCGCCGAGGAGGTTGGCGAGGTTCAGCGTCTGGGGGTTGCCCGGCAGGAGCGCCCGCGCGACGACCGTGTCCGGGCGGACCGTGTCTCCCGCGCGTACGAGCACCTCACCCGGGATGGGCAGGCGGCGCGTCTTGCGGATGCGCGTGGAACCGGTGACCTTCAGTCCGGGTGTGTAGGCGCTGGCCACGTCCCGTCCCCCCTCACGCGCCCAGGCGGGCCAGCGCCCGCTCCGGGTACAGGTCCAGTGCGGTAAACCAGCGTTGCAGCGCGCGGATGCGCTCCGCCTCCGCGGTGGGAAGGCCGAACGGCCGGCGGCCGCGCGCGTCGAGGATGATGCCGACGACGCCGCCCTCCAGCCGCGTGCGCACCGTGGCGCCCGGGCCGGCGCCCAGGTGGAGGCCGCGGCCGGGGCGCAGCTCGGCCTCCGCCGCGGCGCCCACGGGCAGCGGCACGAGGCGGATCTCGCCGTACTCCAGCGTCTCCTGGCGCACGGAGCCGTCCGGCAGGCGGAGGGAGGCCTCCAGCGCCGGGCCGCCGCCGCGCGGCGGCTCGCCGGCCGGCGCGACCACCGTGCCCAGGCGGATGAGGCAGTCCTTTTCGAAGACCTGCGCCGCCGCCTCCGGGTTGACGGTGGAGAGCACTCCCAGCTGGGGCATCATGAAGATGCTGTCCACGGCCAGCTCCGTCACGCCCTCCGGCTGGAAGGCGTCGATCATCATGAGGGCCGCCTGCACGCGCCGCGGCGCATGGGAGAGCACGCCGCCGGAGCCGATGAGAAGGTTGAGCTTCATGAGGTCGATGAGCGTCTGGCCGGACATCTGGTAGTCGAAGACGTCGCCCAGGTCCCGTTGCTGGCGCACGCCCTTGAGCCCCACGGCGAGGGTCTTGTGGTGCTCGAAGGCGAGGCGCAACGCCTCCCGCGCCACGGCCTGCTCGATCATGAGGTCCTCGAGCGTCTGCGGGATGCTGGTGGGGCGGATCATCTTGTTGCGGATGCGGTTGCGCAGCGCCGCCTCGTCGATGCGGAAGGGCAGCCAGCGCATGATGTTCGCCACGCCGGCCTCCAGCAGCACATTGGCCATGGAGTAGCTCATGCCCAGGTTCGCGCTCACCGTGCGGTTGAAGGTGCCGTCAAAGACCGAGAAGACGTCCGTCGTGGCGCCGCCGATGTCGACGCCGATGACGTGGATGCCGCGCTCGCGCGCCACGGTCTCGATGAGGAGCCCCACGGCCCCAGGGGTAGGCATGATCGGCGCCGCCGTCCAGGCCATAAGCTTGCTGTAGCCCGGCGCCTGCGCCATGACGTGCTCCATGAAGAGGTTGTGGATCTCCTCCCGCGCGGGGCCGAGCCGCTCCTCCTCCAGAACGGGACGGAGGTTGTCGACGATGCGCAGGTCCACCACGTCGCCCAGCGTGCGGCGCACGTGCTCCCGCGCGTCGCGGTTGCCGGCGTAGATCACCGGCAGCTTGAAGGTGTGGCCGAGGCGGGGCCGCGGCTCGGCCGCCTTGAGGAGTTCCGCCATCTCCACGACGTGCGTGATCGTGCCGCCGTCGACGCCGCCGGAGAGGAGGATCATGTCCGGGCGCAGCGCGCGGATGCGCTGGATCTTCTCATGCGGCTTGCGGCCGTCGTCGATGCTGATCGCGTCCATGACGATCGCCCCGGCGCCCAGCGCCGCCCGCTGCGCGCTCTCCGTGGTCATGGACTTGACGACGCCCGCCACCATCATCTGCAGGCCGCCGCCGGCGCTCGACGTGGAGAAGTAGGCGTCGACGCCGCTGCCGTCGGCCGCGCGCGGCGTGCGGATGCCGTCCTCGCTGAGGATGCGCCGGCCGGCCAGCTCCTCCACCTCGCGCACAGCGTTGCGCACGCCCACCGTGACGTCCTCGAAGGGCGCCTCGACGGTCGTGGGTGCCTCGCCGCGGACGACGAGACGGTACTCGCCCTGCACCTTCTCGATGAGAATCGCTTTGGTCGTGGTGCTGCCACAGTCCGTGGCCAGAATCGCTTCGATCTCCGCCACCCCCCGTGAGTGCGGCCGCTACGCCTTGGCGCGGCCGAAGGGCCACCAGCGCCGGCGGCGCGCCGGCCGCTCCCGCTGGAGCCGCTCGTTCTCCTCGCGCGCCGCCTTCTCCACGCGCTGGATGAAGAGTTCGATGTTGCGCTCGTCCTCAAGGAGATAGCCGATTTCCTGCCCGATCTTGCCGCCGCCCAAGATGTCGATGTACGGCGCGGCGAAATGGGCCATCTGGCCGAAGATGAAGTTCATCGGCTTGAAGCTCTCCGCCAGGATGATGGCGGGCGTATAGAGGCCCCACCGCTGGATCTTTTGCAGCGCCCAGTCGATGATCTCGTCCCGCCGCTCCGGCGTGAGCTCGGGCTCGTCCGGGTCGCGCGGCATGCGCGGCATCCCCTGCGGCGCAGGCATCCGTGAACTCCTCCTTCGCTCGCATCAATCCGGGTCTCGACCGTCCGCGCCGGACGTCCCCGGCTTGCGCCCGGAGCCGCGCCGGCGCGCGCTCGCCTCCATGGACCGGATGAACGCCTCCAGGCGCTCCGGGTCTTCCAGAAACCCGGCGAAGGCCTGCACGTTCCGCTCCCTCAGGCCGCCGTGCAGGTAGGAGAGGATGTCGAGGTGCGGCGTGAAGAAGTGCACCCCCTGCGCCAGCATCCAGGCGACGGGCTTCACCGTCTCCGCCGCGAGGATGGCCGGCACCTCCATCCCCCGCTCCCTCAGCCAGCGGCCGAGGCGCGCCTCGATCCGGTCCTCCTGCGGAAGTTCTTCGTCCTTCATGCGCCCGCCTCCCGCCCGAAGGTTGCCCCGGGCCGGCAAAAGTTACCGCGGGCGCAAAAGACCTCAGAAGAGCTCCACGTTCTTGCGCGGCACCACCACCACGCCGCTCTCCGTCTCCACCTCCACCACCGGCACGCGCGCCTCCGTCTCGATCTGCCGGTCCTCGCGCGGCAGCGAGACGATCGTGCCAATGGCGCCGAAGTACGGCTCGTTGATGATGCGCACGCGCTGGCCCACGGCCAGGTCCTCGTCCGCGACGGCGACCTCCCCCGCCGGACCCTCGTGGTCGAGGAACGGCACCACGATCTCCGGCCGGATGGCTCCGGCGCGCACCTGGGTGGCGCCGTTGATCGAAGCGCGGCGCCCCTCCAGCGCCTTCAGCGCGCGGAAGGCCTGCTCCCGCATGGCGAGGGAGCCGAAGCCCTCCATGAGGATCACCGTCATGTCGATGTCCTCCTGCCCGGTGATGCCCACGCCGAGCTTCACTCCCATAGAGCGCACGAGGTTCAGGTAGTGCGCCGTGCCGGCGATCACCCCGGCGCAGCCGACCTGCAACGCCTTCGCGAGCGCCTCGTCCGTCGCCTGTGCCCCGCCCACGATGATCTGGCCCTTGCAGGACTCGTCGATCAGGTCCGGCGTGAGCGGCTGGTCCGGCCGTTCCGTGAGCACGCGCAGCACGCCGTGCCGCTCGCCCCCCAGGCCGAAGATGCCCGTGACGCGGACGGCCGGCGCCTCCACGACGACGCCGCGCCCTTCGATCTTCTCCACCACCGTGCCCTCGATGTAGGCGCGCACGACGACTTCCTTGAACGGGCGGGCGATCGTCACGTGGCCGGTCTGCTCGTTGACCTCCGCGATGACGCCTGAGATGGGGGCGTAGCAGCACTTCGTGAAGAAGGCGGACGTCTCGCCCTTCTTGGCGATCATCGCGCCCTTCTTCACCTCCTGGCCGACCTTCACCACCATGTGCTGCGGCACCTCGCGCGGCCGGCAGCCGATCTCGAAGGCCACGTCCACCTTCACGGGCGGCTCCTCGCGGCCGAACTCCTCCCGGATGACGACGCGGCCCGACTTGGCGGAGATGTCCTCGACCACGCCGTCGATCGGGCACTCGTACTCCTTCTGGCCGTAGAGCCCCGTGGAGAGGCCGCGCGCGATGACCTGCTTGGCCTTGACGCGATCGCCCACCTTGACCAGCATGGCCTGCGGCAGCTGCTCGGGCTGCACGCCGACGAGCCGCGCCACCGGCACCACCCAGGGGATGCCCGGCCGCAGCGCGATGCGCGCCACCGGCTGGTCGGGCTGGACGCGCTCGCCGACGTCGACCAGCACCTCGCCCGGCAGCGGCAGGCGGCGCAGCTTCCGCAGGCGGACGATCGGATAATCAGCGACCGAATAGGCGGAAGCGGGCACGCTTGGGCTCCTCCTTCGCCTGGACGGCCGGGCCGCCCAGGGGATTCTCGCGCTGGTAACGCTCCAGCACGTCCAGCGGGTAGGCGTTCATGGCCGCGATCCAGCTCGTCAGCTTGGCCACGCGCTCGGACGTGGAGGTGGGGACCTCGATCGGCCGGCCGCGGCCGTCGAAGATCAGCCCCACGAGGCCGCCGTGCACCTCGGCCTCCAGCGGCTTGCCCGGCCCGGCGCCGACATCGAAGCCGCGCTGCGGCACGAGCGCCACGCGCGCCTTCTGCCCGACCGGCAGCTCCACGCGCCGGATCTCCCCGTAGTTCAGGTCGAAGCTCTCCTTGCGCCCGTCCGCGAACGTCACCGTCACCTGGCAGGCGGGGCGGCCGTCCCGTCCCCTGCCGACCGGCGCGATGCACGTGCCGAGGCGCACGAGGCAGTCGCGGTCGAAGACCTCCGCCGCGATCTCCGGGTGCACGGAGGCGAGCACGCCGAGATGCGGTGTCATGAAGACGCTGTCCACGGCCAGCTGCGTGATGCCCTCGGGTTCGAAGGCGTCCATCAGCATGAGCGCCGCCTGCTCGCGCCGCGGCGCGTGGGAGAGCACGCCGCCGGAGCCGAGGAGGATGTCGAGGTCCATCATTTTGATGATCTCGACGCCCTCCGAGCGGCTGACGGTGTCCGCCTTCGAGGACCAGGCGCCGAGCCCGCGCTCCTCCTGCTCCACCTTGCGCGCGAGGCTCTTGTGGTGCACGAAGGACAGCCGCAGCGCCTCCCGCGCGAGCGCCTGCTCAAGGATGAGCTGGTGCAGCGTCTGCGGGATGGCCGTGGGGCGGACCATCTTGTTGCTCACCCAGTCCGCGAACGCCTCCTCGTCGATGGCGAACGGCACCCAGCGCTGGACGTTGGCGAAGCCGGCCTCCTCGTAAACGTTTGTGATGCTGTAGCTCATGCCCAGGTTGGCGCTCACCGTGCGCGTGAACGTGCCGCCGAAGTCCGAGAAGACGTCCGTGGTGGCGCCGCCGATGTCCACGCCCACGATGTTCGCGCCATAGTCCCGCGCCATGACCTGGATGATGTGCCCCACCGCGCCCGGGGTGGGCATGATCGTGGCGTCGACCCACTCCATGAGCTCGCCGTACCCCGGCGCCTGCGCCATCACGTGGTTCATGAAGAGGTCGTGGATGGCCTCGCGCGCCGGCCCGAGGTTTTCCAGGTCGTGACGCGGCCGCAGGTTCGGCACGAGGTGCACTTCGAGATCCGGCTCCAAGATGGACTGCACCATGTCCTGCGCGTCCTTATTGCCGGCGTACACCACCGGCAGGCGGAACGTGGAGCCGAAGCGCGGCTGGGGGTTGGCCTGGACGATCGTCTCCGCCAGCGCCGCGAGGTACTGCACAGAGCCGCCGTCCACGCCGCCGGAGAGCAGGATGATGTCCGGCCGCAGCTGCGTGATGCGCGTGATCTGCTCCGAGGTGGAACGGCCGTCGTCGACGGCGATGACGTCGAGCACCACCGCGCCGGCGCCGAGCGCCGCACGGTGCGCGCTGGACGCGCTGATGTTGCTCACGAGCCCCGCGACCATCATCTGCAGGCCGCCGCCCGCGCTGGACGTCGACACGTATAAGTCCACACCCTCATCACCGCGCTTAGGACGGATCAGCCGACCGTCCGCGCCGAGGATGCGGCGGCCTGTCACCTCTTCCACCCGGCGGATGGCCTTGCGCACGCCGATCATGACGTTCTCCCACGGCGCCTCCACCGTGGTCTGCATCTCGCCGCGCGCCACCAGCCGATACTCGTCGCCGACCTTCTCGATGAGGATGGCTTTGGTCGTCGTGCTGCCCACGTCCGTCGCCAGGATCGACGCCGGCGGACGCGAGGTCTGCGTCATGAGAGCCCCTCCTTCCAGAATATTCCCCCGCGATATAGAAGAGGGGCCCGCGTCCCGGACCCGGGCCCCCCAATCCCCCGCTGGACTTCAGGCCGGTCTAGCCTCCGGCCAGGTGCAGCCAGTCTCCCAGGATGTAGTGCATGCGGGCGTAGAACAGGTTGTAGCGGTAGAGCACCGTGTTGCCGAACGCGGCGCCTAGGGCGACCATGATCGCCCAGCGGCCCAACCAGACGCCGCCCTTCATCACCGGGTTGGCATCGCGCCGGATGGTGAAGAAGAAGTACATCACCGTGCCGAGCAGCGTCAGCAGGAGGATCCAGTTGTTGATCGTGCCGGAGACGCTGTCCGTCCAGAGATCGTAGAACGAGTTCGTCAGCTGGCCGATGAACACGGCGGGCGTGAAGCCCAGCACGTAGCCCGCGCCCCAGCCGAGCGCCAGAGAGAGCGGATAGCGCGCCACCCAGGCGATCGACGGGATGTAGCGGGTATACACCAAGAGGCCCGCGATGATCGGGATGATGTACACCCATTGCCCCGCCGCCAGGCTGTCCTTGTTGCCGGTGAACGTCGGCCAGATGTACGTGTGCCAGTAGTAGCCGATCGACCAGCCGTAGGCCAGGCCGATGTAGATGTGCTGGATCAGCTCCCAGATCGGGTTCTGGTGATCCGCGAGGTACGTCCACACGGCGATCGTGCAGATCGCCCCCGCGAGAATGCCCCAGTCCATTGCGTCACCTCCTCCAGCCAGACTGGCCGGCGCCGACCGCCTAGGCCGCCTTCTTGCGCGTGGTCAGCCAGGCGACGTTCGCCAGCACGATGAGCAGCGTCACGTAGATCGCGGCCAGCGACTGGCCGTCCTGCTGGGCCGCAGCCGCGCCCGGATGGCCGACGAGCTGCTCGTACTCCGCCGCGCCGCGGGAGCCGGCGAGCATGGCCGCGAACTGGCCGGACGCCACATACGGCTTGTTCTGCGCCACGGACATGGTGATGGAACCCACGAGCAGCGGGATGCCGGTCGGCTGGGACACGTACGGCAGCCACGCGTCACCCGCGCCCGGCGAGCCGATGTCCGCCGCGAAGATCGCCGCCACGTGGTCCTTGTCCACCTTGGGCAGGTCCTTCATGATCGGGAACTGATCGAGCGACTGGCCCGTCTGGTCGACGTTCTTGGCCGCCGAGATGAGGTCCTGCGTGATCAGCTGGTACGTCGTCGAGCTGCCCGGCTTGTAGCCGATGTTGATCCAGTCGACGCCGTACTTCTTGCCCATCTCCTTGGCGACCTGGTCGATCGCCTGCCCCGCCAGCTTCGGCCCGTTCACCCAGGCGGCGTCAAAGACGGCCAGCCGCAGGTTGTGGGCGAAGGCCTGGTAGGCGAGGGCCTTGACCATCGGCGTGATCTCGCCCTGCGCGCCGATGTCGTACGAGGCGCCGACGAGGATGATCGAGCCTTCGGGCAACTTCTGGATCGTGTCGTAGAACTTCTGCGTATCCGGGCTCACCGTGATGGGCAGGCCCAGGGGATGGATGATGACCGCGCCGATGATGATGAAGATGATGGCCCAGATCCAGCGCCGGTCGATGTCAAGCGCCCATTCCATGCAGCGACACCTCCTTCCTCGATCGCTTCATCGCCTGCACGAGTGAGATCTCACTGGCCAGCACCGCCAAGGTGGGCCCGCTCCAGACCCAAGAGGATGCGCAGCGCCACGGCGAAGCTGCCCAGGTAGGCGCCCAGGGCGATGCCGCGCATCGCCGACGAGTTCGGCACATCCATGAACCAGCGCGCGACGTTGTTCCAGCCGTGGATGAGGGTGTCGCCGATCGGCGCCACGCCGAGCATGACGATGACGGCGGTGATCATCAGCACGGTGGCCTCACGCGTGCGCACGCGGAACGCGCGGTACGCGGCCGACGTGATGAAGAACGCCAGCAGCGCGAAGATCGTCGCGTCCGTCGGGTTCAGGATGTTGTTGTAGATCCAGTTGGCCTGCGGGCCTTCCACCGTCTGCTGGATGGTCAGGATGCCGTACCCGTACATGCAGATCAGCAGGATGAGGCTGTAGATCCACTTGGAACGGCGCCGCTGGATGTTCTTGCCGTGGACGATCGTCAGGCTGACGACGCCCAAGAGGAAGAACATCGCATACATGACCTGGTACATCCGGTTGGCGGTGGTGAACCAGCCGAGCTGGTCGACGGCGAAGAGGTACTTCGCCACGATGACGAAGAGGCCCGCGAGGACCGTCAGGATCATGGGGATTTCTTTCCGCATCCGTACACCTCCCTCTTCAGGGGACGGTGCGCGCCAGCGCCAGCCTTCCTAGCTCTTCAGGAACGTCGCCAGGAAGTTGTTGCTGCTGAACGTGGCCACGAGCGTCCCGAGGATGATCACGGCGAAGAGAAGGAACTTGTAGAAGTCCTCGCCGACGACCGTGCCGGTGAGGATCGGTTCCTTCGAGATGTAGGCGCTGGCGGCGTAGATCTCCTCGCCGATCAGCGCGTAATCGCAGCCGGCCACGAAGAACGGCAGCTGGGACGTCGACGCCGTGCCGCCGACCTGGATGGCCCCGGCCAGCGCGCCGGCCTCGATGAAGATCATCGCCTCCGCGAAGAACGGGCCGCCGAAGAGGATCTGCGCGGCCGGCTTCTCCGCCGCGAGGATCTCCAGGACGCCGGCGACGTACGCGAACTGCCAGTCCGTGATGAAGCGGACGTCGTCCGGGTTGAAGGCGTCCGGGCGTCCAGCCTCCAGGTAGGCCTGGCGGATGATCTCCTCGTTGATCGCGTACACGACGACGTCGGGGACGGTGTTGATGAGGCGGGTGTCGTACCGGGCGCACGTCTTGGCGACATGGCCGAGCACCGGGAACGAGGCGATGGTCTGCGGATCCGTGATTCCCGGCAGGCCCATCGTGTAGTGCACCGGGCGGCCCATCTCCGTGGCGCGGCCCACGGCCTCCTCCAGCGCCTCCAGGCCCGCGATCTTGTGGATCTCCCGTACCGCCTGGCCGGCCCGGGCGCGGTTGATCATGACGTATACCAGGATGGCGAAGATGAGCACGGCGATGAACGCGCCCGCCTGGCCCGGGACGAAGATGCCCCACACGGGCGACTTGGCCTCAGCCGCGAGCAGGGAGAGGAATCCCATGCTTCTCACCTCCTCTCTTTCTTAAAGAGGGCACCCGCCCTCTTTGGTCCGGAGATATTCGTGAGAAGGGGATATTATCCTGCCGCGGAGGGTATTGCGAACGTCCGGCACGGCGGGGCTCAGGCCTGGGGTGCCCCGTCCCCCTCGCCCAGGCGGCGCCGGACAAAGGCCAGCACGGCCTCGCGGTTGCCCGCGAAGCGGAGGAAGACCCCCTTGTGGATGCGGTTGCGCAGCACGGAGGGGTCATAGGCGAGAAGCACCCCGTCCGGGTACACGGTGTAGCCGATGAAGCGGTCCCACGGCTTCACGCCGGAGGGGAGGACCACACGCACGCTGACGCCCTCATCCGTGAGGGTGTACTCGTTGGGGAAGAGATAGTGGGCGAGCGGGCTCACCGTGCCGAGCACGGCCACGAGCAGCCCGGCCGGGCCGAGGAGGTAGTGCCCGAAGGCCCATGACACGGCCATGGCGGCCAGCACTGCCAAGGAGACGAGCGGCCGCTCCATGAAGGGATGCACCGTCCAGCTGAGGCGCTCCGGCGGCTTCATGGCCGGCCGCCACTGCCTTCCGCCACGGCGATCTCCCCGACCACGTCGCCGGCCACGTTGCGCAAGGGCGGCCGCCGCCAGCGCGCGAGCGCCTCGGCCTCCTCCGGGCGCAGGAGCCCGAAGCGCTCAAGGAGAGCCATCGCCGCCGGCGCCTCCGCGCGGCTGCCGCCGTCCTCCACCTTGAGCGCGAAGCCCCAGTCTCCCGTCTCCGGGCCCACGCAGAGGACGCCGTCCGCCCCGGGCTTGGCCCAGAGCCGCGCGCGCTCCATGAGCTCCACGGGGAAGTGGCCGCGTCCGCGCGTGAGGTGCGGGTGGGCGCGCATGGCGGCGATCACGCGCCGCACAGCCGCGCGCTCCTCCTCCGTGAGGGACGCGCCGCCGGCGCTCATTTGCGCGAAGATACTCGCCATCTGGCGCAGGGTGAAGGCCGGCGCGGGCAGGCCGCAGCCGTCGACGCCGAAGCGCAGCTCGTCCCGCGGCACGCCGGCCGCGCGCGCCGCGAGCTCCAATATGCGCTGCTGGAGCGGGTGGTCGGGGCGCGCGTAGCCCTCGACGGGCCAGCCGGCTGCGCGGCAGGCGGCCGTCATGAGCGCGTGCTTGCCGGAGCAGTTGCTGTGCAGGACCGTGGGACGGCCGCCGGCCAGGCGGCGGCGGGCATCGGAGTCCAGAGGCTCGTGCGCGCCGCAGGTGAGTTCCTCCGGCGAGCCGCCCGTGCGCTCAAGCAGGCCCGCCACCACGGCGACGTGCTCGTCGCTGCCCACATGCGAGGCGCAGGCCACCGCCAGCTCCTCCGGCCGCACGCCGAAGCGCGCCTCCACCCCGGCCACGAGGCAGGCCGCCGCCTGGAGCGGCTTAAAGGCGGAGCGCATGAAGGTGAGGAGGTCCGCGTCCCCCGTCGCATGCAGGAGGCGCCCCTCGGCGTCCACGACGGCCGCGTGCACGCGGTGGCGGGATTCCACGATGCCGCCGCGGCGGACTTCGACGATCAGCGGGCCGCTCACCGCGCCGCCTCCGCCGCGCCGGCGCGGACGGCGTTCTCGCGGGCGCGCGCGGCGGCCGCGGCCACGAACGCCTCGAAGAGCGCCATGAACTGCGGGTGGCGGTCGACAAGCCCTTCCGGATGCCACTGGACGCCCAGAATCCACGCCCCGCCCGGCGCCTCGACGGCCTCCACCACGCCGTCCGGCGCCGTCGCCGCGACGACGAGCCCCTCACCCACGCGCTCGACCGCCTGGTGGTGGAAGGAGTTCACGCCGCGCACGCCCTCTCCCAGGAGGCCGGCGAGGCGCGTGCCCGGCCGGATCTCCACCGTGTGGCCGAGGTGCCAGCGCGGCCCCTTTTGCGCGTGCTGGATGGCGCCGGGACGCTGCGCGCGCAGGTCCTGCACCAGCGTGCCGCCGAAGGCCACGTTCAGCACCTGGATGCCGCGGCAGATGGCGAAGATGGGCAGACCGCGGCGGCGCGCCTCGTCGATCAGTGCGATCTCCGTGAGGTCGCGGTCCGGGTCGACGCTGCCGAGATCCGGGTGCGGAGCCTCGCCGAAGCGGGCCGGGTCGACGTCCTCGCCGCCGGAGAGCAGAAGGCCGTCCAGCGCGCGCGCCAGGGCGCGCGCCGTGTCCTCGTCGGCCAGCGGCGGCAGGAGGACGGGGGCGCCGCCCGCCCGCGTCACGGCGGCGACGTACGTCTCGCTCTGCCCTAGGTGCACGCGGCCGCGGGCGTCCACGCCGCGCTCCGCGGTGATGCCGATGATGGGCTTCAGCGCGATCACTCCTCTTCCAAGGCGGCTCCGGTGTAGACCCGAGGCAGCCGTTCATCCAGGGAGGTCAAGATTTCGTAGGCGATGGTGCCGGCCCACTGGGCGAGGTCGTTCGCGGTCAGCCGCGCCTCTCCCTGCGCGCCGAGGAGCACGACCTCGTCCCCGGGCGCGGCGGGTGCGGCCAAGGCGGGGGGTGCGGCCACGGCGGCGGGTGCGGCCGCGGCGGCGGGCGCCGGTCCGAGCCCGATCATGAACTGGTCCATGCACACGCGGCCGCGCACGGGCCGCTCCACCCCGCCCACGAGCACCCGCCCCACGTTGCTGAACGCCCGCCGGTAGCCGTCCGCGTAGCCCACCGGCACCGTGCCGATCCATTCGGGCGCGCTCGTCACGTAGGTCGCGCCATAGCTTATGGCTTCGCCCGCGGCCACGGCCTTCACCTGCGCAAGGCGCGCCTTCCAGGCGAGGGCCGGCTGGAGCGGCGCGGGCGTCGTCACGAAGGGGCTGGGGGCGTACCCGTAGAGGCCGATGCCGAGGCGGACGAGGTCGAAGTGCGCATCCGGGAAGCGGAAAAGGCCGGCTGTGTTGGCCGCGTGGCGCAGGCCCGGTCGCAGCCCGGCCGCCTCAAGGCGCGCGAGGAAGGCGGAGAAGCGCTCGATCTGACGCCGCGTAGGCGCCGGATCCTCTTCGTCGGCGCAGGCGAAGTGAGTGAAGGTCCCCTCCCACAGGACGAGCGGCTCGCGCGCCAGCGCCTCCGCCGCGGCGAGGCCGCGCTCGTCCGGCGGCACGCCCAGCCGGCCCATGCCGGTGTCCACCTTGAGGTGCACGCGCGCCGGCCGGCCGGTCTCGCGCGCCAGGCGGGCCAGCTCACGTGCCTCCTCCGCGCGGAAGACGGTGAGTGCCACATCGTGCCGGACCGCTTCGCGCGCGAGCTCCGGGGGCGTCCAGCCGAGGATGAGGATGGGTGCGCGCAGGCCGGCGGCGCGCAACTCCAGCGCCTCCGAGAGCACCGCCACCCCGAGCCAGGCGGCGCCCGCGCGCAGGGCGGCGCGCGCCACGGGCACGGCGCCGTGGCCGTAGGCATCCGCTTTCACCACGGCCATCAGCTGCGCGCCGGGACGCAGCGCCTGCCGGGCAGTGCGCACGTTGTGGGCGATGGCGTCGAGGTCGACCTCCACCCAGGCGGGGCGGCCGGGCGCCGGCGCCCCCTCCGCGCGGCGCGGCGACGTCATCGTTCCGCCTCCCGCAGCGCCGCGGCCAGGTGGCGCACCAGTTCTCCGGCCGTCAAGGCGCGCCGCCCGAGGCGCGCCGCGGCCAAGTCTCCGGCGCGGCCGTGCAGCCACACGGCGGCGGCCAGGAGCTCCGGCGCGCGGCGCCCGTCCAGTTGCCCCGCGGCCGCCGCCTGCGCCCAGAGGCCGGCGGTGAGGCCCGCCAGCACATCGCCGGCGCCGGCCGTGGCCAGGCCGTCGTTGCCCGTGAGGTTCACCCAGGCGCGGCCGTCCGGAGCGCCGGTGAGCGAGCCGGCCCCCTTCAGCACGACGGCCGCACCGCTCGCCGCCACGGCGCGATGCAGGGCGGCGAGCCGGTCGGCCTCCACTGCCTCCGGCGTGAGGCCGAGAAGGCGCGCGAGCTCCCCCGCGTGCGGCGTGAGCGCCACGGGCGCCTCGCGACGGCGGAGGGCCGCCGCCTCGACGAGGGCGAGGGCGTCGGCGTCCAGCACCAGCGGGCCCCGGAAGGCGCTCAGGAAGTGTGCTAGGGCGGCCGCCGCCCCCGGGGCCCGCCCCAGACCCGGCCCGGCGAGCACCACGTCTGCCCGCCCGGCGAGCGCCGCCGCCGCTTCGCCCGCCTCCGCCGCCAGGCCGCCGGAGGCGTCGGCCGGCGCGGGGTGCACCAGCGCCTCCGGCACGAGCGCCGCGACGATCGGCCACACGGGCTCCGGCACGAGCACCTCGACCAGCCCGCAACCCGCGCGCAGGGCGGCGCGCGCCGCGAGCGCCGCCGCCCCGGACATGCCCGTGGCGCCCGCCAGGATGAACACGCGCCCGAACGTGCCCTTGTGCCCGGTGGGCCGGCGCTGCGGCAGCGCCCCGGCCGCCTCCTTAAGCCCCCATGCGGTGATGGGATGGAAAGGCGCCGTGGCGCGCACCTCCTCCGCCTCATAGGCGGCGTCCGGAATGCCGATGTCCGCCACGCGCACGCGTCCCGCCCGCCAGTGGTCCGGCCCCGTGAGGCAGCCCAGCTTCGCCGCGCCCAGCGCGACCGTCTCCACGGCCGCGACGGCCGCGCCCGCCGCCCGGCCCGTGTCGGCATCGAGGCCGGAGGGCACATCGACTGCGATCACCGGCCGCCCGGCCGCCTCCAGCGCGCCGATGACGGCCTCCACGGGCGGCCGCGGCGCGCCGCGGACGCCGGTGCCCAATAGCGCGTCGACGACCACGTCCGCCGCCTGCGCGCGCGCCGCCAGGGCGCGCGCATCCGGCTGCGGCTGCGCCTCCACGGCGCAGCCCGCCGCCCTGGCCGCCTCCCAGTAGAGGCGCGCGGCCGGCGCCAGCGCCTCCGGCTCCGCGCAGACCACGGCCTCCACCTCGGCGCCCCAGTTCGCCAGCGCGAGCGCCGCCACGAGGCCGTCGCCGCCGTTGTTCCCCCGGCCGCAGACGACGAGCACGCGCCCCGGCCAGCGCCCTCGCCGCCGCAGCCAGAGCCGCGCCGCGGCCGCCACCGCACGCCCCGCCGCGTACATGAGCGCCGTCTCGGGCAGGCCGCCGGAGATGGCCCAGGCGTCGGCGGCGCGCATCGTCGTGCCCGTGACGACCCTCACGGCGCCTCCCCCTCCGCGATCACCTGCGCGACGGCGTAAGATCCCAGGTGGCTGATGCTGACGTGGAAGCGCGCCGCCCCGACGGCGCGCGCGCGCGCCGCCGCGCGCCCGAAGAGGCGCAGCTCGGGCTTGCCCAAGGCGTCGCGCACGACCTCCACCTCCCGCCAGGCCATGCGGCGCAGCCCCGTGCCGAGGCTCTTGAGGGCGGCTTCCTTGGCCGCAAACGTGCCGGCCAGCCGCTCGGCGGCGTGCGCCCCGCCCGCCGCGCGCCGCTCCGCCTCGGTGAAGAGGCGGCGCAGGGCGGCCTCGCCCCGGCGCTGGAGGAGGCGGCGGAAGCGGTCGACGTCGACCAGGTCGATGCCGGTCCCCACGATGATCGCGATCACGTTCTCCCGGAAGGCATGGTTTTCACCGCCATCATAGCGATTCCGTGGTATGCTTTGAACGAGCGAAATCCGAGCACGCTACAAGGAAATGGCGGCGCCGCCGCCCAGAGGGAGCGATGGGCATGGCCAAGGAACTCGGCCTGGACCTTGAGTACAAATACGGCTTCCACGACCCGGAAAACTACACGTTCAAGAGCCGCAAGGGCCTCGACCGCCGCGTGGTCGAGGAGATCTCCTGGATGAAGAACGAGCCGGACTGGATGCGGGAGTTCCGGCTGAAGTCCCTTGAGATCTTCCTGAAGAAGCCGCTCCCCACATGGGGCGGCGACCTCTCCGGGCTCAACTTCGACGACATGTACTACTACGTCAAGGCCACGGAGAAGAAGGGGCGCAGCTGGGACGAGGTCCCCGAGACGATCAAGAAGACCTTCGACCGCCTGGGCATCCCGGAGGCGGAGCGCAAGTTCCTCGCCGGCGTGGCCGCGCAGTATGAGTCGGAGGTCGTCTACCACAAGATCCGCGAGGACCTGGAGCGCCAGGGCGTGATCTTCGTCGACACGGACACCGCCGTGCGCGAGTATCCGGACCTCGTGAAGGAGTACTTCGGCACCGTCGTGCCGCCTTCGGACAACAAGTTTGCGGCGCTCAACAGCGCCGTCTGGTCCGGCGGCTCGTTCATCTACGTGCCGAAGGGCGTGCGCGTGGAGATCCCGCTGCAGGCCTACTTCCGCATCAACACGGAGAACATGGGCCAGTTCGAGCGCACGCTCATCATCGTCGACGAGGGCGCGTTCGTGCACTACGTGGAGGGCTGCACCGCGCCGACGTACTCCTCGGCCTCGCTGCACAGCGCCGTCGTGGAGATCATCGTCAAAAAGGGCGGGCGCTGCCGCTACACGACGATCCAGAACTGGTCGACGAACGTCTACAACCTCGTGACCAAGCGCGCCATCGCGCATGAGGAAGCCACCATGGAGTGGATCGACGGCAACCTCGGCTCGAAGCTGACGATGAAGTACCCGTCGGTGTTCCTCGTCGGCCGCAAGGCGAAGGGCGAGGTGCTGTCGATCGCGCTCGCCAATAAGGGCCAGCACCAGGACGCCGGGGCGAAGATGGTGCACTCCGCCCCTGAGACGAGCTCCACGATCACGTCGAAGTCGATCAGCCTCGGCGGCGGGCGCACGACGTACCGCGGCCTCGTGCGCGTGCCGAAGACGTCTTACGGCTGCAAGTCGCGCGTGGAGTGCGACGCGCTCATCCTCGACGACCTCTCCGCCTCGGACACGATCCCGTACATGGAGATCGAGGCGGACGACGTCACCATGGAGCATGAGGCGACCGTCTCCAAGATCAGCGACGAGCAGCTCTTCTACCTCATGAGCCGCGGCATCAAGGAGGAGCAGGCGGCGAAGATGATCGTGCAGGGCTTCGTGGAGCCGTTCCGCAAGGCCCTGCCGATGGAGTACGCGATCGAGCTGAACCGCCTGATCGAGCTGGAGATGGAGGGCTCGGTGGGCTAGCCTGCGGGGGCGCGCGGCGCGGGCCCGGGGGCGGGCGGGAGCGGGCGGCGCGCGGGCGGCCGCACTGCAGAAGGAGTGGGTGCCACGCGGCCCTGTGGAGGGCGCGGCCGGCCGCCCTGCCGCCCGCAGCCGGCGTTCAGCAGAGCCGGTGGTGGCCGTGGCGGCGATCTCGCCGCCACGGCCGACATTTTGGGGTACGGAGCCGACGGTCGGGCGTGGGCGGGCGTGCGCATCCGGAGCCGATGTCCGCCGCACAGCGCACGATGCTGAGCTCCCGGCTGCGCCGGCAGCGACCACACCCTGAGACGCTGTGCCGTGCACACGGCCGCTCGGGTGCCCTGTGACCGCGTCGCGCGCCAAACGCGCGCGGAGGCGGCCCAAGGGGTCCGCCTCCGCAAGGCATGTGACGCGCTCGCGCCGCCCGCGCCCGCTTGCCGCTGCCCGGCTACTGCCCGAGGGCTAACGCCCCAGGGCTCCCGCACAGGACTACCGCCCCAGCACCGTGATGCGGTTCTGCAGCGTGTAGCGGATCGGCTGCGGCAGGCTCTTCAGGTAGGCGATGAACACGTCCGAGTCGATGATGCCGGTGTCGACCTTGCGCTCGGTCGGGATCGACTTCAAGGTGTTGAAGTCGTCGCCGCCGGCCGCCATGAAGTTGTTGACCACCACGGTGTAGGTCGCGTTCGGATCGACCGGCGTGCCGTCCGCCAGCTTCACGTCCGACACGCGCTGGCCCTTGGGCTTCGACCAGTCCCACGTGAACGTGATGCCGCTCACCTGTAGCGGGCCGTGGCCGCCCTTCTGATTCAGCTCCTCAAGGACGAAGTTGTTCACGCCTTCCTCGAGCGTCTGGATCAGCTCCTGGCCGGTCATCTGCACCTTGACCAGGGTGTTGCCGAATGGCTGCACGGAGTAGGCGTCGCCCCACTTCACGGGACCGGCCGCGAGGTCCGCGCGGATGCCGCCGCCGTTCGTGAGGGCGATCTGTGCGCCGCTCACGGCCTGCAGCTGGGCGTCCGTGATCAGGTCGCCGAGCACCTCCTCACCGGCCGGCGAGGGCGTGCGGGTGAGGTCGCCGGCGAGCGTCGCGATCACCTGGTCCTTCTTCGGACCGATGACCGCCTCCCACTTGGCGACGAGGTCGTCGACGTCCGGGTTCGGCGCGAGCTGCAAGCTCGGGTGCACCACCTGCGGCACGGCGCGGATCACCCGGTGCGCGTTCGTGTCGTAGTAGAGGTCGATGCGGGCGTACGCGTGCCCATAGTAGCTGCCCTGGACCACGGGCACCGGCCCGAACGGGCTCTGCACGAAGCCGGCCACGTCATCATGCGTGTGGCCCGTGATCGCCGCGTCCACGGGCGCGTGGATCCGCTTCAGCACGTCCGCGATCTCGTTCGTGATCTCATGCGTGTCGCCGTCCGTCCAGGTGCCCTCCTGGTCGGAGGAGAGGTGCGAGACGACGACGACGAGATCGGCGCCCTGCGCCCGCAGCTGCGGGGCGAGCTCGTCGATGATCGGCGCCGGGTCGCGGAACTCGAGGCCCTCGATGTTCTGCGGGAGCACGATCGACTTCGTCAGCGGCGTGGCGAAGCCGATGAGTCCGATCTTCAACCCGTCGACCTCGATCATCTGCGTGGGCTTCGCCCAGTCGGGCCGCTGGCCCGTCTTCTCGTCGAAGATGTTGGCCGCGACGTAGGTGAACTTCGCGTCCGCCATGCGGTCGAGCAGGACCGGCACGCCCCAGTCGAACTCGTGGTTGCCGATGGCCGAGACGCGCAGCCCCACCTGGTTGAACCAGTCGTTGACGGCCTGGCCCTGCGTGAGGTTCGAGATCACGGTGCCCTGGTAGTTGTCGCCGCCGTCGAGCAGCAAATAGCCCTCGGGGTTGCGCAGCGCCTCGCCAAGGAAGGCCGTCGTCAGGCGGGCTGCGCCGAGCTCGCCGCGCTTGGCGCTGTACTCGATGTGGCCGTGCAGGTCATTGAAGGAGACGAGGCTCAGCTTCTTCACACCTGGCGCCGGCGCCTCCGGCACGGAGGTGTCGATCACCTTCGCCGCCTCGCCCCGCAGGATGGCCGCGCGCGGCCGCAGCGTGCCGTCCGCATAGCCGGCGAGCACCGCGTGGAGCGTGGCGAAGGCCACCGCCTGCTGCGCGTAGGCGTCGATCTGCGCCTTGTCGGCGTAGTGGTCCAGCACGCGCAGGTCCTGGCCCGCCAGCCCGGCCGGACCGGCGACCGCGCGCACGACCATGAGCGCGGCGTCCTCCCGCGTGATCGGGTCATCCGGACGGAACTCGGACGCGCTTACGCCCTTCGTGATGCCGAGCTGCACACCCAAGTCCACGTAGGCCTCCGCCCAGTGGCCCTTCACGTCCGCGAAAGCCGGCTGCGCTGACGGCGCGCCCGCCGGCTCCTTGCCCAGCGCGCGCTCAAGAAGCGCGAGGAACTCCGCGCGCGTGACCGGCCGGTTCAGCAGCAGGCGGCCCTGCGGGTCGCCGCGCAGGACCTCGCGGTCGACGAGGTCGTACGCGTATGGCGCCGCCCAGTGGGCGAGGTAGGTGGGCGCGAGGCGCCAGTTCTTGTCCGCGACAGGCGCGATCGTGCCCTTGCTGCGGATGTAGTCGATGATCAGCTGGCGGCTCTCATCCGTGGTGTCGACGACGCGCACGGCCGTGTCGCCCGTGGCCGGGAAGCCGCCGCCGCCGCCGGCGCGATAGTTGTTCGTGGCCAGCACGAACTTCATGTCCTCCGCGACCGGCTGGCCGTTGTACGTGAGGTTCACGACCCTCTGGCCCACGGGCTTCGTGATGTCGATCTCATACTGCAGGCTGCCGGGCGCTTCGCCGTCGATCTGGTCGAAGTTGTAGCCCGGGAAGGTCGGGTTGAGGATGGGCTGGTCGCCCGCGCCGGGCTTCACCTGCAGGAAGTTCTCGGCGCTGTGCTCAAGCCACGCCTTGAGGTCCTTGCCCGTGATCTCCACGGCCTTCAGGGTGTTGTCGTAGATGTAGAGCGAGGCCACGTCGGCGATGCTCACGTCCCCGGCGGGGATGTTCGTGTAGTCGCTCGGGCCGCCGCGGCCGGCGCGGAAGGGCGCCGCCGCGGAGAGCACGGGCAGGCCCTCCCACTGCGTGCCCTTGATCGCTTCCTTGACCTTCTCGATCTGCACCTCGTTGATGAGCTGGATCGCCGCTGTGTCCGTCAGCCGCGCCGACATGGTGGTGAGCGGCGTCAGCGTCTTGCCGATGGGGCTCGTGACGTACTGGACCGTCTTCTCGTGCGCGTCCTTCGCGAGGTCGAGGATCTCCGGGTCCGGCGGCGTGTCCGTGGTGGTGGCGATGAGCCAGCCGGCCTTGTCGACGACCTTCCAGCCGCTCGGCGTCTTGTCGAGGGCGAGGTCGGCGATGGCGAGGTGGTTCCCCCAGTACCCGGGCTGCACGATCACCGTGCCGCTCGGGCGGATCGGGTCGCTGATGGGGTTGCCATGCTCGTCCTTGCCGGCGTTCTTGCCGACATCCGGGATGTTGAGGTGCGAGTGGCCGGCGACGACGACGTCGATGCCGGGCACCTCGTCGGCCAGCTTGAGGGCGGCGTTCTCCAGCGCCGCCTCGGATTCCGAGTAGGACGACTTGCCGTCCGTTCCGGAGTGGGCGAGGGCCACGATGATGTCGGCGCCCTTCTGCTTCATCTCCGGGATGAAGCGCTTCGCCGCCTCGATGATGTCGCCCGTCTCGACCTTGCCCTTGAGGTTGTCGCGGTCCCAGATGACGATCCCTGGCGGCGTGAAGCCGATGATGCCCAGCTTGAGGGTCGCCGTGCCGCCGTCGCGCAGCTTGAGGGTGACGTCTTTGATGACGTACGGCGTGAAGTACGGGTCCTTCGTGCCGGGCTTGTAGATGTTCGCGGACAGAAGCGGGAAGTCGGCCGACTTGGCGGCCTCCTCGAAGAAGGCGAGGCCGTAGTTGAACTCATGGTTGCCGATGGAGCCGGCCAGGTAGCCCATGTGGCTCATGACCTGGTACATGGGGTGCGGCACGTCCGGCCCGATCGGGTTCACGCGAGCGTAGTAGTAGTCCAGGGGAGTGCCCTGAAGGACGTCGCCGTCGTCCAGGAGCACGGTGTTGGGATGGTCGGCGCGCACCTGCTTGATGAGGGTCTCGATCTTCGCGAGACCATAGAGAGGCGCCGCCTGGTTCTTGTAATAATCCCACGGGTAGATGTTCCCGTGCAGGTCGGATGTGGCCATGATGACGAGTTCCGCGTCCCCGCCGGTCACCGGCGCGGTATGCGGCAGCTGGCCCGCCGCCTGCACCGGCGCGACGAGCGCCATCACCAGAGACAGGGCGGCCAGCAGCGACCATGCGGCGGCGATCCTTTTACGGACCGCGCCGCGGTGGAATCGACTCATGCATACACCCCCATAGGCGAGATGGAGAGGGGCAGGACCCCCTGTGGGTGCCCCCCGCGGAGGGGACAGGCACCCACCAAGGAGGGGTAGATTCACCGCGGAGGCCGGAATTCCTCTAGAGAGGCGAGATATTATCCGAACGATGTGAGGGCAATATCTTCCTTTAGTTCTAATCTTGTCCGAACATTCGTTCTTTCCAGAGACGGCTTGGGAGCCTCGTTTGCGGGGTGCCTGTAGAGCGGGCGGGACCGGGCGGCGGGCGGGGACGGGCGGCCGCGGTTGGACGTGACCGCCCGTGCGGCGACGTTGTCGCCGCGAGGTAGACCGCATATCCTGATGGCGTTGCGCCGCGCCTCGACGTTCGCGCGGCGTGCGGGGAGGACGCAGGGATGCGCTTCGACCATCTCGTCGCGTGGGTGCCCGAACTCGACGAAGCCGTGCGGGCTTACCGCGCCCGCGGGTTCCATGTGAAGTACGGCGGCGAGCACCCGATGTGGGGGACGCACAACGCGGTCTGCCACTTCGGGCTTCCGTACGTGGAACTCATCGCCGTCGTGGATCCGGCCCTCACGCCGGCCGGCCCCGCGCACATCTTCCGCGGCGCCGGCCGCCTTCTGGCGCGCGGCGGCGGGGCACTGACGTTCGCGGTGGCGGTGAGCGATGTCGAAGCCGCCGCCGAGCGCCTCCGCGAGCGCGGCCTGTCCGTGGCCGACCCCGTTCCCGGAGAGCGCCGCCGCCCCGACGGGACGCGCCTCACCTGGCGGATGGCGCCGATTGAGGCGGGCCCCTCCTGGCGCCCCTTTCTCATCGAGTGGGGCGAAGCGGACAGCCGCCGGCTCGCGTCCCTGCGGGAGCAGGGTCTCGACGCGCCGCACCCGCTCGGCGACCTAGCCCTCGACCATCTCGTCATCGCCAGCCGCGACCCGGCCGCCGACGCCACCTGGGCCGCCCGCCTGACGGGGCGCGGCGCCGCGCCGGAAGGCGGCGTGTGGCGCGTGCCGCTGCCGGGCTGCGACCTCGTCCTCATCGCGGAAAGCGGCGAGCCGGGGATCGCGGAGGTCGTGCTGCGCGGCCCGATCCCGCAATCCTTCGACCTCTTCGGGCTGCGGGTGACGGTCCGTCCCTTGGGCTAGCCTTGCGGGGGCGGCCGAGCCGGTCAATAGAACTGCTGGATGATCGTCTCCAACCTCGGTTCCTGCATGGAGAAGTCGACGATTTCGCCCGCTGCGCGCAGGCGTTCGAGGACCTGCGGCGCTGGGCAGGTCAGGCGGTTGAACTCGGCGTGCACGGTGCGGCCGTCCTCCAATACGGTGACCCGAATGTCGGGGGACGAGCGCCGCCCTCCGGCGTCGGAAAGCCTGGACATATCCGGCGGTTCGCGGAACGTGGCGCGCAGGGCGCTCGGCATGCCGACCCGCTCGTGCAGCTCAGCGAGGCTCCCGTCGAACACCTGGGTCCCCTGGTTGATCACGAGGATGCGCTGGCACAGCTCCTCCACGTCTGTCATGTCGTGAGTGGTGAGGATCACCGTCGTCCCGACCTCGGCGTTCAGCGAGCGCAGGAATTGGCGCAGCGCCGCCTTGGCCGTCACGTCGAGGCCGATGGTCGGCTCGTCGAGGAACAGCACGCGCGGACCGTGCAGCAGCGCGCCCGCCAACTCGCCGCGCATGCGCTGCCCCAGCGAGAGCTGCCGCACCGGCATGTCCATGAATGCATCCAGCCCCAGGAGCTCCGTCAGCATCTCCATGCGGCGGCGGAAGTCCACGGGCGGCACGCGGTACATCGCTCGCAGGATGCGGAAGGACTCGCGCAGCGGGAGATCCCACCACAGCTGCGTCCGCTGCCCGAACACCACCCCGATGCGCAGGGCCAGGCGCACGCGGTCCGCCTGCGGCGAAAGGCCGTCGACGGTGACCCGGCCGGAGGTCGGGTGGAGGATCCCCGTCATCATCTTGATCGTCGTGGACTTCCCGGCGCCGTTCGGCCCGAGGAAGCCCACGAACTCCCCCGGCTCGATGCGGAACGACAGATCCCGCACGGCTTCCACATTCACGGGCGCATCGGACCGCTTCCTGCCGAAGAGCCGCTGCCCGCGCGTGAACACCTTCCTCAAACGTTCCGCCTCGATGATGGCCAACCTGTCCCCTCCCCTCGTTCACCGCCGGGTCAGGACCCTGTGCTCGTGTACCGGCGCACGCCCAGATTCCACAGCCCGAGGGCCGCGACGAAGCTCGCCGCCGCCACCGCGGCGCACCACCCCAGGTCCGAAAGCGGCGGGCCCTTGCGGAGAATGGCGGCCGCGGGCACATACGAGCCGAACGCCACTGGCAGAATGGTTTGAAAGATCCAGCGCACCGCCTTGGGGTAGATCGAAAGGGGATAAGACACGGCGGTCTCCGGCCCGTACAGCAGCACGGGCTGCAGGTCGTCGATGCGCGTCGTCCAGAAGCCGAGCGCGGCCGTGGCCGTCACGACGGCGAACCAGATGACGGCGCCGCAGGCCACGGCCAGCGCGGCGCATAGCGCGTCCACCACACCGAGGCCCAGGTCCGGCGCGAGGTGCCGCCAGGCCAGCACCATCAGCACGACCCCCTCAAGGAACGCGCCGCCCTGCTCGACGTCGATGGACCGCGCGGCCACGGTGAGCAGCGTGTGCGCCGGACGGATCAGCACGCCGTCGAACTCCCCGTGGACCAGGTACTTGTCGAAATTGTGAAGCTCCGATCCGAACACGCGGTAGACGCCCGAGGAAGCGAGGACGAGCCCCGACAGAAAGAGGATGTCGTACGTCCCCCAGCCGCCGATGGCGCCGGCCGTGCGGACCATAAGCAGAAGGGCCGCCACGTCCGCGGAGTACATCAGCATTTGGAAGAAGAGGCTGAGGGTGAAGTTCCACGTGTACGCGGCGCGGCTGCGCAGGCTGGACGCCGCCACGATGCCGTACGTGCGACAGCCATCCCCCGCCGCCTTGAGCGCCTCCCTCATCCCCCCTGCACCTCCAGGCGCCGCGCCGCCTTCCGTGTGAGGCGGGCGCTGATCCACGCCAGCCCCAGCGCCCACAGAGCGGCCGACGTCCATGCAGGCAGCGTGTCGACGCCGAGCCACACCGACACAGGGAACGAGATCATCGCCTGAAAGGGCAGCCACGTGAGGGCGTCGCGGAGGCCGGCGGGCATGAGCTGCAAAGGGAAGAGCTGCCCGCCGCAGAACATGGCCAGCGCAAAGTAGAGCCGCCGCGCCCAGCGGCTTTCCGTCGTCCAGAAGCCGGCGATGCCGACGAGGTACTGCACCAGCAGACCCATGGCTGCCGCCATCGTGAACGCCGCAGCCACCGCGGCCGCGCGCCCGGGCGAGGCGACCCTCTCCCACGGGAACACGCCCATCAGCGTGAACATCGCCAGCAGCGGCAGGCAGCGAAAGACGGCGTTGTATGCGACCTCGCCCGCCGCGGCGGCGAGCACCCGCGGCATGTACCCCACCGGCCGCGCGAACTCCAGCGCGATCTGCCCCGTCCGGATGTGCCGGTCGATGCCGAGGTACGGCGGCAGGAAAGTCGTGAGCCAGAGCACGACCTGCCCCACGGCGATGTAACTTTCCAGATCGCGCGGGGAGAAGGCGCCCAGCGGACGCCCGTGCGCCGCCGCGCGCCACAGCATGATATAGATGACCCCAAAGAGCGCGCTGCCTACGTTGTTCGCCATGTGGGCCCACGCATACGCCATGTTCTTGCGCATCGATGCCTGCGCGAGCGCGAGGTAGAGCATGGCCGTCCTCCCCGTCGACAGCGGCTCCCGTCCACCCGGGATCCACCTCTGGACAGAAGCGGACAAGAACGTTACCACGGTCATCGCGGCGGGGCAACCCCCAGCAAACGGCGCGCCGTCCTCCCGTCGGAGGACGGCGCCTGAGCGTGAAGGGCCGCGTGCTCCATCCGGATCGGGGCGGCGCGGGCCTAGCGCGCGGCCGTGGCGGAGCCGATCGGGCGCCCCGCCTCCACGTCGCGGATGAAGTCCAGGACGAAGCGGAAGTACGCGTCCGGATCGTCCCACTGCGCGCAATGGCTGCCGTTCTCGCAGATGCCGACGCGCGAGTGCGGGATGCGCCGGCCCATCTCCTCGATGTCCTCGACGCGCATCGTGTCGTACCGGCCCACGATGAGCAGCGTCGGCACGGTGATCCGGTGCAGGTCGTCCCAGCGGTCCCAGTCGGCGAACGTGCCCGTGACGACGAACTCGTTCGGACCCTGCATGGTGTTGTAGACCTGTGTGGCCATGTGGTCCAGGCAACGGACGAGAGGGTCCGGCCACGGCCAGAGGCGGCAGATGTGCTGCCGGTAGAGGTGCTGGATGAGGAGCTCCTGGTACTCCGGGTTCTCGTAGTCCCCGGCCGCCTCGTAGGCCTTCATCTTGTCGACGATGTCCTTGGGCAGCCGCTCCCGCAGCTCGTTGATGTGCTTCACGTACGAGGCGATGCTCGCCGTCATGTTGGAGATGACGAGCCCCTTCAGGTGCTGCTGGTACTTGAGCGCGTACTCGATGGACAGGAGCCCGCCCCAGGATTGGCCGAGGAGGTAGAAGTTCTCAAGTCCCAGGGCCCGGCGGACCTGCTCCACCTCCTCCCGGAACCGTTCGATGGTCCAGAGCGACGGGTCGTCAGGCTGGTCGGAGTAGTACGAGCCGAGCTGGTCGTAGTAGTAGATCTCGATGCCGTGCGGCGGCAGGTGCTGTTCGAAGCACTCCAGGTACTCGTGCGTGCAGCCCGGCCCGCCGTGGAGAAGCAGCACCTTGACGTCGCCCTGACCCACGCGGCGCGTCCAGACGTGGTACCGGCCGTCGACCTCGACGATCTTCGAAGCGCCGGGATACGCCATGTCCAGTCTCCTCCCTCATTCCGCATTCGGTGGAGCACTTGGACAGCTGTGTTGAAACTCCTTCAGCTGGACTGAATCGGCAGCGCCGCCAGCGCCAAAAACATCATGTCCCAGAAGCGGACGACATCGATCTCCATCGCCACCTCGGCGTTGGCCGGCCGCCCTGTGACGCCGTGCACGTCGCACACCGTCATGCCCGCCGTGAACTCGCCGCGCGTTTCCACGTCGACCCGCATGCGCTGCGTCCGGAAGATGGAACGGTCGATGACGAAGGCCACCGCGCACGGATCGTGGAGAGGCGGGTCGCCCATCTCAAAGCGGCGCCGGTAGCGCTCCGTGTAGAAGGCCATCAGATCGGCCGCCATGCGCCCGACGGGCGTGCCCATCTCCCGCAGCCGCCGCCGCACGCTCTCCGTGACCCGCACCTGGTGCGTGAGGTGCAGGCCGTGCATGGCGAGCGGCACGCCGGAGGCGAAGACGGCGCGGGCGGCCTCCGGGTCCACGTAGGCGTTGAACTCGGCCGCCGGCGTGACATTGCCGAGGCCGAGCGCCCCGCCCATCCAGACGATCTCCCGGGCGCGGCGGAAGGTGTGCGGGTCCTTGCGCAGCGCCACGGCGAGGTTGGTGAGCGGCCCCGTGGGCACGAGCGTGACCGTCCCGGCCGGCTCCCGCCCAAGGATCTCGAGGATCAGGTCGACGGCGTGAACGCCGGCGAGCGGCACGTCCGGCTCAGGGAAGTCGTGGCCGTCGAGGCCGGTCTCCCCGTGGATCTCCGGCGCCGTCTCCAGCGGGCGCGCGAGCGGACCGGCGCAGCCGGCGGCGACGGGCACGCCGCGGATGCCGGCCACGGTGCACACGCGGCGGGCGTTGAGCGTGACCTTCTCCAGGGTCTGGTTGCCGCCCACGGTGGTGATGGCCAAAAGCTCCACGGCCGGCGAGCCCGCGGCGAGGAGGATCGCGAGGGCGTCGTCATGACCGGGGTCGCAATCGAGAATGATCTTCGCCGGTGGCGTCGTCATGCGGAAAACAACCTTTCCAAGTCGGCTTGGGTGGGCAGCGAGGGCTGCGCCCCGGGGCGGGTGGCGGCGGCCGCGCCGGCCCGGTTGGCCCACGCGACGGCGGCGCGCCAGTCGCGGCCCGCGGCCAGCGCCACGGCGAGGGCGCCGGCGAAGGCGTCGCCCGCGGCCGTGGTGTCGCGCACCGGCACGCGCAGTCCGGGCTCGTGCCACTCGGTGCCGTCGTGCCGCACAAAAGCTCCGTCGGCGCCGAGCTTCACGACCGCCGTGCGCGGCCCTCGCGCGCAGAGGGCGGCCGCCGCCGCGCGCGCCGCCTCGGGACCGTCGACGGCGACGCCCGTGAGCGCACGCGCCTCCGCCTGGTTCGGCAGGACGGCGTCCACCGCGCGCCACAGCTCCGGCGGCAGCGCATCCGGCGAGGGCGGCGCCGGCGCCGGGTCGAGCAGCACGAGCATGCCGCGCCGCCGCCCTTCCTCGGCCGCCGCCACCACCGTCGCGATCGGAATCTCCAGCTGAAGCAGCAGCACGCGCGCGCCGTCCCACAGCCCCGCGCGGCCGGACGCGGCCACGTCCTCGGGCGTCACGCGGCCGTTCGCCCCGGCGGCGATCACGATGCGATTGTCGCCGCTCGCCTCGACGACGATCAGCGCGACGCCCGTGGGCTCGGACGGGTCGCGCGCGACGCCGCGCACGTCGACGCCGTCCGCCTGCGCCGCCGCGAGGAGGGCGTCGCCGAACGCGTCCGCCCCCACCCGCCCCACCATCGCCACTCGGCCGCCCAGCCGCGCCGCCGCCACGGCCTGGTTGGCGCCCTTGCCGCCCGGCGCCGTGCCAAAGCGGCGGCCCGGCAAGGTCTCGCCCGCCTCCGGCGCGCGCTCGGCTTCCACGACGAGGTCCATGTTCAGGCTGCCCACGACGATGATGTCGGCCATGGGATGCCTCCAACCTGGGATGTCTCCAGCAAGGTTACCATGACGCGGGGTGATCGGAATGGACATCCAGCCGTGCACAAAGGCCGACTTCGACCAGATCGTGACGGAGATCGCCGACTTCTGGGGCAGCGACCGCACTCTCCCCCTGCATCACCCGATCTTCCTCTACGAGTTTGGCGACACGGCGTGGGTGATGCGCGACGGCGACCGCGTCGCCGGTTACCTTTTCGGGTTCGTGGCCGCGACGTCGCCCACCGCGTACGTCCACCTGGTCGCGGTGCGGAGCGGATATCGCGAACGGGGGGTGCCCCGCCGGCTGTACGCCCGTTTCATCGACGAAGCCCGACGCCGCGGGGCGCGCCAGCTCAAGGCGATCACGACGCCGGG
Source organism: Bacillota bacterium (assembly GCA_014896375.1). Taxonomy (GTDB): domain Bacteria; phylum Bacillota; class Sulfobacillia; order RBS10-35; family Bu92; genus Bu92. The sequence continues at coordinate 61,027 of JADBKN010000020.1, forward strand.
CAACCGGGAGTCCGTGGCCTTCCACACCAGGCTGGGGATGCGCCTCCTCGGCGAGCCCGGACCGGACGGGATCCCCGTCGTGCGGAACTACTCGGGGCCCGGCCAGGACCGCGTCGTCATGATCATGCACCTGTAGGCCGCGGGAGGAGAACATATGTTTGCGTCGAACGTGGTGGGTCAATGAGCGGCATACAGGAGGCATGTCGATGAACGCGCACGGCGATGCGTCCATGGCCGGCTCCGCCGCGGGCGGGCACCCGGCCGAGCGGATGTACGAGTATCACGTGTGGGCGAACCGCAGGGTGTTCGACCACTTAAAGACGTTGCCCAAAGGGGTCGTCCACCAGAAGATTGCCAGCGTGTTCCCCTCCGTCCACGCGGTGCTCCGGCACATGTACCGGGTGGACGCGCTGTGGCTCGACGTCATGCGGGAACGGTCCACGGAGGAGATCATGGCCGCGGTCCAGCGCCTGGAGGCGGAGCTCGCCGGGCTCCCGCTTGAGGAGCTGGAGGCCCGGGTTGACGCGCTTGCGGGTGATTACCGGTCGTTCTTCCGGGAAGCGGGCGACCTGGACCGGCCCGTCGCCGCGGAACACCCGCGGTTGGGCCGGCTGGAAACCCGGGTGTCCGAGCTGGTCCGGCACGTGTGCAATCACGGCACGTACCACCGCGGCAACATCACGGCCATGCTCCGTCAGATGGGCCACCCGGGCGTGCCCACCGATTACGTGTTCTTCCTGATGGAGAGCGGAACGCGGTAGCTTCCATCCGGGAACCCGCCGCACCGGCGCCCCGTCGCACGTGTGAGGGGGTCCAGGGGCATGCCCCGACCAGTGGGAGGCGAGCCAGGCGCTCGGTCCCGGCCGCCCGCCGCCCGGCGGCGTTTTGGAGACCTCATTCGGCTGTCGGCAACCCTTTTGTTTCCGCTCGTCCTGCTCAGCGGGTGCGCGCGCTCGACGTCGGATCGACGACGCCCGCCGGTGCCGAACCCGCTGCAGCCGGCACCGCGACGGCGCCGGGCGCGGGCGCGAACGGGGCCGCACTCCTGACGCCCGACGACGTCGTCCCCGCCCTGCGCGCGAACGGCCTCGACGTCCAGACCGAGGGCGATCCCGCCTTTGACGTCACGTTCCGAACGACCCGCCACACGTTCAAGGTCGACGGCACTCACTTAAACCTGTACGTGTACGGCGGGAAACCCGGCGTGAAGATCGGCGAAGACGGCGCGTTCGTTTCCTCCGGACGCAGCGCGAGCAGCATCGACTACGTGGCGCGCCCGCACCTCTTCCAGACCGGGAACGTGATCGCGGTGGTGGTCTCCGACGACGAGGACGCCTCGCGCCGCGTGCTTCTTGCGCTGGAAACGCTGGTCGCTCCGCGCCCGATTCCTTGCGACGATGTAACGTCCTGCGCCGGGGCCGTGCAAGTGAAGGGAACCTCTTACGCGGCGGCGGACCCGCACGACTGGCAGATCGACGAGAAAGACGTCGGCCCGCCGCTCGGGCGGATCGAACGGACCTTGGTTCCGCTGCGTCCACCCTACATTCTGTTCACAGTGAACGGCGTGCCGCCGGATGTGCTCCTGGTGGCCCGCACGAATGAGGGCTGGACCCCTTTCCTGGGGCCTGGCGCGCACGACCGCCGTAAGTTCGCCGAGTACGCCTGCCCGTTTGTCGCGGAGGCGGCCCGCAGCCAATATTGCCCGGACGCGACCCATTGAGGAGCACCGCAATCCACTCCATCCGGCTATCTTTACTCCTGAGAGTGGAGGAAACCTCACATGCGGTGCCACTGCATCGTGATCCTACCCTGTCTCCAGGAGGATGGTTGACACTGCAGGGCTGAAGAAATCCCTCGAGCAAAGCGTGTAAAGGGGGACTGCGGTGGACCCCATCGTCAAGACACTTTTTCGCCCGATTTTAAGGTGCACTCCCTCCTTTCTCAGAGCGCGGCGTGAGGTCCGAAATAGACTTCAGCCGGTGTTCGATAATCCAGCGACTGGTGCGGCCGATCGTGGTTGTAGAACCGCAGGTAGCGGGCGATTCCCTGCCGGGCGTCACGCGGCCGATCGTAGTCGTTGAGGTAGACCTCCTCGTACTTCACGCTTCGCCAGAGCCGTTCCGTGAAGACGTTGTCCAGCGCACGGCCCTTGCCGTCCATGCTGATGCGCACGCCGGCGGCCTCCAGCATGGCGATGTACGACGGACTGGTGAATTGGCTGCCCTGATCGCTGTTCATGATCTCCGGTGTGGCCGTTGCGAGCGCCGTCTCGAGCGCCTGCAGCACGAAGCCCGTTTCCAGGCTCTGATCCAGCGCCCAGGCGAGCACGTAGCGCGAGTACCAGTCCATGATGGCCACGAGGTACATCCACCCGCGTGAAAGCCGGATGTAGGTAATGTCCACGCCCCAAACCTGGTTCGGCGCCTCAATGGCCAGCCCGCGCAACAGGTAGGGGTAAACCCGGTGGTCATGGCGCCGACGGCTCAGGTTGGGCCCGGGCCGGATCCCGGCGATCCCCATCTCGCGCATATGCCGCTGGACGGCCTTGCGATCGACCAGAAGCCCCTCGCGCCGGAGCATCGCAGCGATCCTGCGAGAGCCCAAAAACGGCCACGCCGTATGGATTTCGTCAATCCGGTGCTTTAGCGCCACCTCCTCTGCGGACGGCGGTTTTGGCTTGTAGTACAGGCTGGACCGGTTCAGGCCGAGCAGCCGTGCCTGCGTGGCCAACGGCAGGTCGCCGTCGGGTTCGACCAGCGCCAGCCGTTCCGCTCTACTCAAGTCGGATGCCTTTTTTTCAACCAGGCCAGCTCTGTGCTGAGCCGCCCGATCTCCGTGTAGAGCTCCTCAACCTGCTTCTCGTGCTCAGCCCGTTCCTCGCGCGCCTTCTTGTCCCCGGAGAACACTTCCGGAAGGCGTTCGAGCAGCGTGCGCCGCCATTTGTGCACCTGGTTCGGATGAATACCGTGACGCGAAGCGATCTCGGAAACGGACGCCTCCTCACGGAGAACCTCGAGCACGACCTGCGCCTTGAACTGGGGGGGTGTACCGCTTTCTCATCATGACCCTGTTGTAACACCTTAAATCGGGCCGAAAAATTGTCTAAAAGGAGGCGCACGAGAAGGGGATCGTGGAGAACCTGGTGGGGTACATGCGCCGCAACGTTCTGGTCCCCATGCCGCGGGTGGCGTCGCTGGAAGAGCTGAACGCGTACCTTCGGGCACGGAATCTTGAGGGCCTGAGGAGGCGCGTCGGCCGCCGAGACGGCACGGCGGGAGAGCTTCTTGAAGGGGAGAGGGCGGCCATGCTTCCCCTGCCCCGGCACCGGATGGAGTGTTGCCGCACGGTCATGCGGGAGGTGAACACGCTGGGGCTCATCCAGTTCGAGCGCGCTCGGTACTCCGTCCCGGTGGCGCATGTGGGGCGGACCGTGTGCGTGAAGGCCTTCTGGGACCGGATCGTCATCGTGGACGGAGAGAAGGTCCTGGCCGAACACCCGCGCCTTTACGATGGCGGAGAGTCGCTGCAGGTGGAGCACTACCTGCCGCTGCTTGAACGCAAGCCCAGTGCCGTGGTCAACGCCCGCGTCTTCCGCCGCCTGCCGCCGGTCTACCAGGCCTTTCGGCAGCGTTGCCTTTCCGGGCCCGTACCCAGGCCTCGGGAGTTCCTGGCCGTCTTGCGGTTGCACGAGGTGTTCGCCCAGCCCGTGGTGGAACGCGCGCTTGAGCAGGCGCTGGAGGCCGGGGTGATACTGGCGGACGCCGTGCGCCAGCTTTGCCTTCGCCAGCTGCCGGACCAGGTTCCGCCCCCGCCGCTGCCCGCGGAGAAGGTGCCGGCGATGCGGAGCTGGTCGCCTGATCCCGGCCGGTACGACGCCTTGATGGGGAGCGTGGCCGGACGATGAGCGCCGTGGCTTTGCGGATCGACACGGCCCTCAAGCAGCTGAAGATGCCCGGCGCCGCCCGGTCCTGGCGGGAACTCCTGCGCGACGCCGAACGATCCGGGATGCCCGCCGACGAGTTCCTCGCCACGCTTCTTGAGGCGGAGATCCAAAGTCGCCGGGAGAACGTGCTTCGCCAGCGCCTCCGCGAGGCGCGCTTCCCGGTCATCAAGACCCTGGAGACGTACGACTTCACCGCCCAGCCGTCGGTCCACAAGGCGCTGGTTCTGGCTCTCGCCAAGGGCACGTTCATCCGCGAGGGCGAGAACGTCTGCCTTGCCGGCAACACCGGCACCGGTAAAACCCACATCGGCATCGCGCTTGGGGTGGCCGCCATCCAGTCGGGCTTCCGGGTGCGTTATGTGCCGGCGGTGAACCTGGTGAGCGATCTGCTCAGCGCGGCCGCCGAGAACCAGCTGCCGCGCAGCCTGCGTCAGTGGCGCCGCTTTGACCTGGTGATCTGCGACGACTGGGCTACATCCCCGTATCCCGTGAGGGAGCTCAGGGCTTCTTTCAATTCGTGGCCGATCGCTATGAGCACGGCAAGAGCCTGCTCGTGACGACGAACCTGCAGTATGCGCGCTGGACGGAGGTGCTGGGCGATGCGCAAATGACCGTGGCCTTGTTGGACCGCTTTACGCATCGTGTCCACACGGTGGAGTTCACCGGAGAGTCGTACCGCTTCCGCGAGAGCTTGCGACGCAGGGAGGAAGGCTGAGCCGATTCGCTATGCCGGGGTGGCTCCCTTTTTGGTGTCGACACTGGCTCCCTTTTACTTGACGAAACACAGATGGAGCGACGCCTCGAGGGGCTGAAGGCGGCCATTGACGCGGTGCTCCAGGGTGCCAGCTGGCAGCGGTGCCGGGTTCACTTCATGCGCAACATCCTGGCCCAGGTGCCCAAGAGCGCGCAGCCCATGGTGGCGGCGGCGGTGCGCACGATCTTCACGCAAGCCACACAGGACGAGGCCCGTAACTCAGCTCCGTCACGTGGCCGACACGCTTGAGGTGCGATTCCCCAAGGTGGCCAAGCTCCTTCTTGACGCGGAAGACGAGGTTCTCGCGTACATGGTGTTTCCGGCGCGGCACAGCCGGCAGATTCAATCGACCAATCCCCTGGAGAGGTTGCACAAGGAGCTCAAGCGCCGGGCGCACGTCGTCGGCATCTTTCCGAACCGTGCGTCGGTGTTGCGGCTGATGGGGGCGGTGCTCATGGAACAGAACGACGAATGGGCGACTGGCCGAAGACACTTCAGCGCGGAGTCCATGGCGGAGATTGGCCGGAGGGAGGTGAACGCCTCCATCGCGACGGCCGCGAACTAAGCAGCCGGCGTGGGAACCACGAGGGAGAATTTACACCACGAACAGGGACACGACCCATCCAGGATCTTCGCCAACGTTTCGGCGAGAAGGGTCTTCCCGCTCCGCGTCGGGCCGACCAGGAGCACATTGCTCTTGTTTATTCCGCCGCCAAGCGCGATCCGCTTCAGATGGAATGTACACGGCCACCGACAACACTTTCTTCGCGCGGTCCTGGCCCACGACGTGCTCCGAGAGCTTGGCTATGATGTTCTTAGGTGTAAACGCGGGCATAGCCGCCGGCTTCGAAGCGGAACTCGTGTCCTTTCTCCTTCGAGACTCAGGCTTAACGCCCAGCTCCTCCTCAATCACCTCGGCGCACATGTCTACGCAAGAATCGCAGATGTAGACACCTGGCATGGCGATCAGCATGCCCACCTTGTCCTTCGGCAGCCCACAGAACGAGCATCGCATGCTGCCTGGCCTGCTCATCCCACCGGGCACAGAACATGCCCGGCACTGAAAAGCGAAAACCCCGGGCGAGAACGCCTGGGGCTGGTTTCGAGGCCTAAAAAAGCATGCACTCACCATGTTATCAAAAGTGTTAAGGGTTTGCGACCGACGGTAACTGTCTGCCTTTCTGCCTTTTAGTCTGCTGATGGAGTAGAGGCGTGTCAAGTCTGAACATGTGCGCGCGGGCAGGTACTCACTGCGTCCCATATTACAGCCCATCGCAGTTCTACACACGTGCCGCTAGCTCAGGCCCCGCATGCTTCTCATCTCCGCCAGTCGTTCAAGAGCGGGGTTGCGCCGCAGGTACTCCTCGATCGCCTCCCCCGGTCGGTCTCGCCCAGCGTCTCGCCGCTGAGGAACGCCTCACGCGCCCCCCCGGCGACCCCCTTCCTCGCCCTGGTGCTGGAGAGCCTCCTGTGGCGCAAGCCGCGCCAGCAGAACCCCGACATCAGCTACGACGACGTGTTTCACGACCTCTCGCAGCTGCACGCCGTGGCGGTGGAGCTGGACACCGAGGTCTACCTGACCCGCACGGAGCTGGTCGGGCAGGCCTACGAGGCTTTCAAGGCCGTGGGCCTGCGGCCGCCGGTACGGGCACAGCCGCTGCCACGTCCCGAGACGACCCCACTGGGTAGCTTGCCCGTGGCCCGACTTAAGGTGTCAAAGTCGAGTCAAAGATCATGAGCGCAACAGCTATATGCGCAACACGGATCCACTGCCCGACGCGGTGTATTTGGCGTATTCCCTTAATCGTTCTCTAATTCGCTGCCCCGCCGGACAGTGGCACCACAGCGAAGACGTAAGGGTAGACAACATGGAACGTCAGGCCCATGTACCGATACGTAACCTCAAGGCGATACACTGCGGGCAACGGCGCCGGAAGCGACGATGACTCTCCGTGATACCTAATACTTATAAACCCCCCAATGCGTTCACCAGGCAAAAGCTTTCGAGGTTGTCCTGAATGATCAATGCCATACCTTTCAATATCCCCTGACGTTGCAGGCAAGCCACCTCCAGACTCTCTTAAAACGACGTCATCGACAACTATCACTTCTTGTCCGTACGGGCTACCAGGCGCAACAAGCACACGCTCATCCATTAGGGTAGCAGAGAGATGACTCCTATTTATTAGTTCAAAACCTAAGTGGAGGACACTTCCCGACTTAGCGTCAAGCACCGAGCTCGACCACCCGGACACGTTCACGGGGCCTATTTCGGGGTACGCGGCTACAAGCGCCTGTAGTAGTCGTATAATTAGATAAGCGATTATTACGGCCACAGCCAGCGTCGCATATATAATCTTTGGCCTGACCCGCAATAGGCCCCGCGGTGACATTCTTTCTTGCCTCCTGACTTTAATTATGTGTCCAGTACCACATCCTTTGGCCTGTATTACGGTCGTACCCTATGTAGTTCCCCCTGAAAAAGTCGGGGCGGCCGGCAGGGGTTTGCAGGGCGTTGGACGGTGCGGTGAGAGACTTTCCTCCCAGGCGTCTGGCTCTAGACTAACGCCGAGATTCGTTGCAGGTTGTAGGCCCAGACCGAAAGGCCCACCCAGGTCCGTGTGCCTTCGTAGCCCCTTAACCTCGACCGACGTAGCCCGTACTTGCGCTTGAGAAGGCTGATGCGCGCTTCCGCACCTGCCCGCCACCGTTGCAGCCGACGGAATGTCGCCGTTCGCTCCCATTGTCGGCGTTCAGCGGATTTGCGACCCGGCTTGGGGATGGCCACCGTGATCCCTAAAGCTCCAAGCGCCCGCTCCCTCTCCCTGTGGTAGTAGCCGCGATCCGCGGCAGCTTCTTTCGGCCTCACTCCGGTGGCGGCCTCATGGGCGGCGATGCCGTCCTCGATCAGGTGGCTGTCCGGAGGATTCCCACGATACACCTGGTAGCCCGTGATGACGCCGTGGTCCGTCTCCTCAAGCTGCACCTTGTAGCCGAACTCCACAGGCTTGCCCGCCTTGCCTTTGACGATCGGCCGGGCGTCCGGGTCGAAGAGGCTGACCATGCGCTCCGGAATGCGCATGTCTCCGCCCTGGAGCATGTCAGACTGAATCACGGCGGTCCACAGCCGGTTCGCGTAGCTCTCCAGCTGGCGAAGCAGCGCCTTGGCCCGGACTCGGGACCGGTCTTCCATCCGGGCAAGCTTCCTCCGCCCGTTGCGGACGACGCGCTGGACCTGGTGGAGTACCTTCTGGGCGATGTCCGCCACTTGCCCGGTGAGCATGCGGACCTCCTCCCGGGCTTCCCCGGTCCGCCGACGCAGCACCCGAGTAATGGCATAAAGCCGCCTCTTCACCGCACGCGTCCGGTCCCGCACCTTCGTCCGCACCGCCACGCCAAGCGCCTTGAGCTGACGTGCGATTCGTGTCACCACCCGGATGCCGTCGGCTAAGAGGCTGGCATCGGTGGGGTAATGAATGTCGGATTCGACCACCGTGCTGTCCACCCGCAGCTTCTGGCCGCGGATGACCTTCTTCTCCCGAGCCATTCCCACCAGGCACCGGTTCAGCTCCTCGATCACCTCAGGCCCGACACGCTTGACCAGTTTGATCAAGGTCGTGGCGTCTGGAACCGGATCACTGAGCCCCAGGTGGCAGAAGCGGCGCCACTGAATGCTGTCGGAAACCTCCCGGACCAGGGTTTCGTAGCCAAGGTTGTGCCGGTGCTTGAGGTCGAGCATGCGCAGAAACGTGACCACCGGGATCGACGGCCGGCCCCAGCGCGCGTGGAAGACCTTCTTGAAGGGCTCGAGAAAGCGGGGATCACCCAGAAGCTCGTCCACCCTGGCCAGCTCTTCCGGTAGCTCAAGCATCTCCGGCGGGAGGACGGTGTCCCAGATCGTCACCTGCCGGCGATCAACCTTCAACATGCCGCCACACCTCGACAGGACTTGCGGCTGGTCTCTCGAACCATACGGATCAAAGGGATTCCCTCCTGGCATGGTTGGTTTGGACACCCATTCCATTCGCCATGGAGCCGCGAATCCCTTGCTTTTTGCCCATCTCACGCCCCGACCGCCCCGACTTTTTCAGGGGGAACTAAAGAGCTGGAGAATCCGTAGCGCTTTTCTTACCGATTGAATACCATTCGCCGAGCGTGCGGCAACACGTGTGAGGGGGTCCAGGGGCATGCCCCGACCAGTGGGAGGCGAGCCAGGCGCTCGGTCCCGGCCGCCCGCCGCCCGGCGGCGTTTTGGAGACCTCATTCGGCTGTCGGCAACCCTTTTGTTTCCGCTCGTCCTGCTCAGCGGGTGCGCGCGCTCGACGTCGGATCGACGACGCCCGCCGGTGCCGAACCCGCTGCAGCCGGCACCGCGACGGCGCCGGGCGCGGGCGCGAACGGGGCCGCACTCCTGACGCCCGACGACGTCGTCCCCGCCCTGCGCGCGAACGGCCTCGACGTCCAGACCGAGGGCGATCCCGCCTTTGACGTCACGTTCCGAACGACCCGCCACACGTTCGTGACCTGTCTGCGCGGGGGTTCAAGGTGGTGGGAGTGGACGTGCACCGTTTGGACGGCGACAACGACGGAATCGCGTGCGAGAGATGAAGCGGCAGCGGCCACGTAACACGGGCGGCGCGGCGTGTCCTCGCACGGGCACGCCGCGCCGCCCTCCTCGCTTTCATTCCGATTCCCGAACCTCGTTGGCCTTCGTTTACTCCACCGTCACGCTCTTCGCGAGGTTGCGCGGCTTGTCGACGTTGTGGCCGCGCTCCACCGCGGCGTAGTAAGCGAGGAGCTGCAGCGGAATCGCGGTCAGCACCGGTTGGAGGAACGGGTGCGTCGCCGGAACGGCGATCACGTCCTCCACCACTCCCGAAAGCGCCGGTGCCGTGGGCGCCCAGTCGGCCTCCGCCGCCGCGTTGACGGCCGCGCCGGAAGCGGCGGTTCCGGCCACAGCCGCTGCCGTCTTGCCAGAAGCAGCGGCCGCAGCCCCAACCCCGGCCCCGCCTCCCACCGGCACGCCGCCCACGCGCCCCTCGCCGGACGTGGCCACGCCGATCACCCAAGCGCCGCGCGCCTGGACCTCGCGGATGTTGCTGATCGTCTTGTCCAGGAGCGGCGGCTGCGTGGCGATCGCCACCACGGGCACGCCGTCGGTGACGAGCGCCAGCGTGCCGTGCTTCAGCTCGCCGGCCGCGTAGGCCTCCGCGTGGATGTAGGAGATCTCCTTGAGCTTGAGCTGCGCTTCCATCGCCGCGGCGTAGTCGAGGCCGCGTCCGATGAAGAACACGTCCTCATGCTGGGCCAGCCGCCGCGCGTGGGCGCGCACGGCCGGTTCCGCCGCCAGCGCCGCCTCGGCCAGCACCGGCAGGCGCTGCAGCTCGCGCCCCAAGGCGCGCGCCTGGGCGCCGTCCAGCGTGCCGCGCTCCCGCGCGAAGGCGAGCGCCAGGAGCGCCAGCGCGAGGATCTGCGTGGTGTAGGCTTTGGTCGAGGCCACGGCGATCTCCGGCCCGGCATGCGTGTAGAAGACGGCGTCGGCCTCGCGCGCGATGGTGGAGCCGACGACGTTCACGATGGCGAGCGTCCGCGAGCCCCGCTCCTTGGCGGCGCGCATGGCCGCGAGGGTGTCGGCCGTCTCGCCGGACTGCGAGATCACGATGGTCAGCGTGTCCGGACCCACCAGCGGGTCGCGGTAACGGAACTCGGAGGCGAGGTCCGCGTCCACGGGGATGCGCGCCCAGCGTTCAAAGAGCGTCTTGCCCACGAGCCCCGCGTGGTAGGCGGTGCCGCAGGCGGCGATGGCGATGCGCCGCACCACGGCGGCCGGGCCGCCCATGAGCCCCGTCTCCGTGACGTCGACCGTACCGTCCTCCAGCAGGCGGCGGCGCAGCGTCTGGCGCCACACCTCCGGCTGCTCGTGAATCTCCTTCAGCATGAAGTGGGGGAAGCCGCCCTTCTCCGCCTGCTCCTCGTTCCAGTCCACTGTGAACGGCTCGTGGCGCACGGGCGTCCCGTCGAACGTGGTGATGACGACGCGGTCGGGACGCAGGTCAGCCATCTCGCCGTCGTTCAGCGCGATCATGCGCCGCGTGTAGGGCAAGAGGGCCGGGATGCCGGAGGCGGCGAAGGCCTCGCCCTCGCCGAGGCCGATGATGAGCGGGCTCGACTGGCGCACGACGACGATGCGGCCCGGCTCCCGCGCGCTGATGATGACGAAGGCGTACGCGCCCTTGAGGCGCCGCAGCGCGAGGCGCACGGCCGCCGCCAGGTCACCCTCGGCCGCGCCGCCCGGGCCGTAAAACTCCTCCACGAGGTGCGCCACCACCTCCGTGTCCGTCTCCGAACGGAAGACGTGGCCGCGCACCTCCAACTCCCGGCGCAATTCGGCGTCGTTCTCGATGATGCCGTTGTGCACGACGGCCAGCGTGCCGTCCTCGTTCGTGTGCGGGTGGGCGTTCTCGTCGCTCGGGCGGCCGTGGGTGGCCCAGCGCGTATGCCCGAGGCCGGTGCACACCGCGCCCGCGGCCGCCGGGGCGCCGTCGAGGCCGCTGCCCTCCAGGGCCGCCTCCAGGCGCTGCAGCGGGCCCTCCTTCTTCACCACGGCCACGCGGCCGTCGACCACCACGCCCACGCCCGCGGAATCGTAACCGCGGTATTCCAGGCGGCGCAGTCCCGGGATCAAGACGTCCAAGGGCGCACGCGGCCCCACGTATCCGACGATGCCGCACATGCGGGATCACCTCTCCAGGGTAGGTTGCCAAAACGGTGCTGCCGCCGCGTTCACCCTGGAAAGGCAAGGGGGGGACCTTGCGCCACCGCCGCCTCCTTTGTCCCGGCGATCGCTCACCGGCTTTCAGAGGCGGCTGCGGCCGTGGCCGGCCGGAGGGCACCCGCCGATCGTTCGATGAACCCTCTCCTCGTCAACTCGCGCGGCGCGCGGCGCGGCGCGCGGCGCCGCGGCGGCCGCTCACGGGGTCCGCCGCGGCCGCGAAAGCCTGCTGGCGCGGCGCGCGAGTCCAGGCGCTTCCGATGGGTTCCCAGGGTGAGCGTCCGGCGATCCGAACGCGTGAAGACGCTTCAGCCGCGCGCGGCGGCCCGGGAGATCGCCTCTTCAAGGAAGGCCGCCGTCGTTTCCACCTCCTTCGCATCCTCTCCTTCGACGAGGATGCGGATGACCGGTTCCGTGCCCGAGGGCCGCACGACGACGCGGCCGCGCCCGGAGAGGCGCGCCTCCGCGGCGGCGACGGCATCAGCATAGGACTCGGGCGCCGGTTTGGTGCCGGACGGCAGCGGCACGTTGCGCTGCGCCTGCGGCAGGCGCTCCACGACCGCCGCGAGCTGAGAGAGCGGCTGCCCGCGGCGCGCCGCGACGGCGAGCAGCTGCAGGGCCGTAAGCACGCCGTCGCCGGTGGTGGCGTGGTCGAGCAGGATCACGTGGCCCGACTGCTCCCCGCCCAAGCGGCTTCCGCTCGCCAGCATCCCTTCCAGAACGTAGCGGTCCCCCACCCGGGTGCGCAAGAGCCGGATGCCGGCGCGCGCGAGCGCCCGCTCGAGGCCCAGGTTGCTCATCACCGTGGCCACCACGGTGTCGCCGGGCAGCCGGCCGCGCGCTTTGAGGTCGAGCGCCAGCACGGCGAGGATGCCGTCGCCGTCGATGATGCGGCCCGCCTCGTCCACGGCGATGCAGCGGTCCGCGTCGCCATCGAACGCAAAGCCCGCGAAGGCGCCGCGCTCGACCACGGCCCGCGCCAGTCCCTCAGGGTGTTGGGAGCCGCAGCCGTCGTTGATGTTCCAGCCGTCGGGGCGGTCGTTGAGCACCTCGACCGCCACGCCCAGGCGGCGGAAGGCGTCGGGCGCCGTGCGCACGGCCGCGCCGTGTCCGCAGTCGAGGACGACGCGGCGGCCGCCGAGCGGCACGTCGACCGACGCCGCCAGGTGCTCCACGTATCGCGCCACCGCCGCCTCGTCGCGGGCCACGCCGCCCACGGCGCGCGGCGAGGGGGGCGGATCCTGCACACGGTCGCGGCGCATGGCGGCCTCGATGCGGTCCTCCAGCTCGTCCGGCAGCTTGCGGCCGCGCGCGTCGATGAGCTTGATGCCGTTGTACTCCGCGGGGTTGTGCGAGGCGGAGATGACGACGCCGGCGTCGGCCGCCAGCGCCGGCGTGAGATAGGCCACCGCCGGGGTGGAGAGGACGCCGAGCAGCGTCACGTCGGCGCCGGCGGAGAGCAGTCCCGCCACGAGGGCGTGCTCCAGCATCGGCCCGGACGCGCGGGTGTCCCGCCCGATCACGAAACGCGGGCGCATGCTGCGCCCGGCGCCCAGGACCTCCGCCGCCGCGCGCCCCAGGGCCAGCGCCAGCTCCGGCGTGAGCTCGGCGTTCGCGCGGCCGCGGACGCCGTCCGTTCCGAACAAGCGAGTCAAGGGGACGATCACGGTCCTTTCGCGATGTTGACGGTGACCTGCACCTCTTGAGGATCCGGCGTCGTGCCGTCCGGCGCGCGCACGGCGACGGTCGCCGTGACGGGCGCGGAGGCGCCGGAGATGTCGAGCGGCGCCGTCATGGCGCGGTCGGCCGCCTCGACGCGCGCGCGGCTGCCGCTCAGCGACACCGTGGCCGGATTCACGACCACGCTCTCGATGCGGTAGCCCTCGGCCGGCGTGCCGGCCAGGACGGGCACGACGGGCACATCCTTCTTCGTCCACTCCACGACCGGCACCGTCACGCGCGCGGAGGCCGGCTGCAACGCCACATCCGGGACGGGGTCGCCCTCCGCGTCGACGGCGCGCAGCGGCACCGCCTGCACCACGTCCGCGGTGCGGCCGGAGACGTCCACGGCCGCCACCACGACCGCCACCTGGTCCACGCGGTCGCGCGTGCCGCGCACCACGACCTGCGTGGGATCGGCGGCCGGCGCGAGCGCCTCGTAGCCGCTCGGCACACTGCCGCGCAGCTCCACCTTCACCGGGAACGCGCGCGCCTCCAGCGGCACGAGCGTGACGGTGACGCGCGAGGGCGCCACACTCACCAACTGCACGCCCGGCGGCACGGCCACGTCCACGGTGAAGGCCAGCCGGCCGGCCACGGCGTTGCGCAGGTCGACGAACGCCGTGAAGCTCTGGCTGCCGAGGCTCTCCGCCACGTCGGCCGAGGCCCGGTACGTGACGGAGACGGTGTCCGGCTCCACCGCGGCCACCGAGAGGTCCGGCGGCAGGTTCCGCCAGGTCACGGCCACGTTGTGGCGCGTGTCCTGGACGGGCGCGGTGGGCAGCGCCCGCTCCGGCCCGGCGACGTTGATCCAAAGGAGGATGGCGAGGAGCACGGAGAAGGCCTTGATGGCCAGGTCGTCGCCCAGCCAGCGCCTAAGCCTCGTCACGCGAGGCCCCTCCCCTCGGGCGGAAGAGCAGGCCGTGCGACGGCTCGCGCGGCAGAAGCTCCTCCAGGAGCTCGCGCAGGTCGCGCTCGTCGAGCCCCCGGATGAGCTTCCCCGAATGCGCGAGGGCGATGTGGCCCGTCTCCTCCGACACGACGACCGCGACGGCGTCCGAGTGCTCGGTGATGCCGAGCGCCGCGCGGTGCCGGCTGCCGAGCTCGTTCGGCACGACGTGCTCCTCCGCGAGCGGGAGGAAGGTGCCCGCGGCCATCACGCGGTTGCCGCGGATGATCACGGCGCCGTCGTGCAGAGGCGTGTTCGGGATGAAGATGTTGACGAGGAACTCCGCCGTCACGAGCCCCTCGATGCGGATGCCGGTGTCGATGACGTCGTTGAGGCCGGTCTCCCGCTCAAGGACGATGAGGGCGCCTACCTTGTTGCGCGCGAGCGCCGTCACGGCCTGCACCACCTCGTCGATGAGGTGGTCGACGTCCTCCGAGGCCAGCGCCGTCGTCGGGCGGAAGAAGCTGCCGCGCCCCACCTGCTCGAGGGCGCGGCGGAGCTCCGGCTGGAAGACGATCGGCACGGCCACGAAGAGACCGACCCACACCTTGTCGAGCAGCCAGTGCGTGGCCCGGAGGCCGAGAAAGCCGCTCACCCAGTAGATGACGATGATGACGAAAAGGCCCCGCATGAGCTGCGTGGCGCGCGTGCCGCGCACGAGGAGGAAGACGCGGTAGAAGAGGTACGAGATGATGCCGATGTCCAGCACGGCCAGCAGCACCTGCGTCAGCGTCAGACCGGCCAGAAAGCCCAGCATCCCGCACCTCCCGTCCGCCGCCTCAACCGGACACGCGCTCACCCGCGACGTAGTATGAGAGACTTTCCAGCTCGAGGCTCAGGTCGATGGGCTGCACCTGCACGCCCGGCGGCAGGCGCAGCTGAGCCGGCGCGAAGTTGAGAATCGCCTCGACGCCCGCGCGCACGAGCCGCTCGGCCACCGTTTGCGCCACCGAGGCCGGCACGGTGAGGATCGCGAGGCGCACGCCCTTCTCCCGGACGATGTCCTCCATCGCGTCCATGGGCGAGATCGGCACCGTCTCGATGAGCGAGCCCACCTTGTCCGGGTCGGCGTCGAAGATGGCGACGATGCGCACGGCCTGGGGGCGCGTGAGGTTGTAGCGCGCCAGCGCCGTCCCCAGGTGGCCGGCGCCCACGAGCGCCGCCGGCACCTCCCGGTGCAGGCCGAGGATGCGGCGGATGCGGTCCGAGAGCATGGCCACGCTGTAGCCCACGCCGCGCGTGCCGAAGGCGCCGAAATAGGCGAGGTCCTTGCGGATCTGCTCCGACGTGAACCCGCTCTGCCGCGCGAGCTCCGCCGAGGACACGATGTCCACGCCCTGTTCCCTCATGCGGTCCAGGACCCGCAGGTAGATCGGCAGGCGCTTGATGGTGACGTCCGGAATGCGCGGGCGCCGGACGGTCGGTCCATCCTGGATGCTCATCGCAACCTCCTTGCCGGAAGTGTCAGAAGACGCGGTCGATCAGCGCCTGCGCGAGGCCGTCGAGGGCTTCCCGCGCAGGGCTGGGCGGGAGCGCCGCGAGCGCGCGGCGGCCCTCCTCCGTGAGGCGGCGGGCCACCCCATAAGCGTACTGCAGCGCCCCGCATTCCTCGAGGCACGCCTGGACGACGTCGAGTTCGGCGTCGCCCCACGGCGGGTTGGCCAGCGCCTCCCGCAGGCGGGGGCCGGTCTCGCGCCGCGAAAGCGCGTAGAGCACCGGCAGCGTGAGGACCCCGGCGCGCAGGTCGCTGGCCGCCGGCTTGCCGAGCGTGCGCGTGCTCGAGGTGAAGTCGAGCAGGTCGTCGACGATCTGGTAGCCCATGCCCACCCCGTACCCGAAGCGGGCGAGCGCCTCCTCCGCCTCCGGGCCGGCGCCGGTGAGCACTCCGCCCAGGCGGCAGCACTCCGCGATGAAGCAGCCCGTCTTTTGGTAGATGCGGACGAAGTAGTCGTCGATCGTCTGGTCGAGGTCGAAGGCGCGGCGCTGCTGCTCGATCTCGCCGGCCGACATCTCGTGGACGACCTTCGCCATGAGCTGCACGACGCGGTTGTCGCCCACCTGCGCGAGCACCGCGAACGCGCGCGCGAAGAGGTAGTCGCCCGCCAGGACGCCCACGCGCGTGCCCCACTTGCGGTGCACGGTGGGCACGCCGCGGCGCACCTCGGCCTCGTCGACGACGTCATCGTGCACCAGGCGCGCGAAGTCTCCAGGAGAGGTTCCGGGCGTTTCCGAAGGTGCCAGAGCGATGAGGTCGAGATGAGCGTCCCATTTGTGAAATACGAGGCGTTGACGATCGGTGCCAGCTCAAGGCATACCAACTTGATCAAAAGAAGATCCCTTCCCCGTTCGAGCTTTTGCTCGAAGGCGGCGGGAGGATTTGATTTCGACCGCATCCTGCCGCGCCGGCCGTCGCAGAACGTGGTCGCCGTCTGGCCCGGGCAGCCCGAGCTGGCGCGCGCGCCCCTGGTCCTGATGGCGCATTACGACACTCAGAAGACTTCCTGGCTCTTCCACCCAGGGGTGGCTACCCGCCTGCCGCTCGTCTTCGGCGTGGCCTACGCGGCCCTCGCCGCCTCCGTGGCGGCCCTCTTGGGGAGGGCACTCGCCCTGGACGCGGCCTGGCCCGGACCGGTCGGGGCGGCGTCCGCCGCCGTGCTCCTCGTATTCGCGGCGCTGCTTCTCTGGGGCGGTGTGCGCGGAGCGTACGTGCCGGGCGCGAACGACAACGGCAGCGGCGTGGCGCTGGCGCTCGCCCTCGCGGAGCGCTGGCGGGCCGAGCCGCCCAGCCCCCGGCCGCTCTGGGTGGTCCTGACGGGCGCGGAAGAGGTGGGGGAACGAGGGGCCAAGGCCTTCTTGCGCCGGCACGCCGCGCGCCTCGACCGGCGCGCGGCGCTGGTGGTCAACCTCGACAACTTGGGCGGCGGACAGTTGCGCTATCTCACCGGGGAGGGCCTTCTGCGCTACTGCGCCTACGACGCCCACCTCGTCTCGGCGGCGCGCGTCCTGGCCATGCACCGCGCACCGGAGCGCGTGGGCCCCTGGCGGAACCTCGTCCTTCCCACGGATGCGCTGCCGCTGGCGGCCGCCGGGTTCCGCGTGATCACGTTCGTCGCCATCGGGCGCGGCGGCGCCATCCCGGACTACCACCGGCCCACGGACACGCTGGAGCGGGTCGACCGCCACCTCCTCGCCTTCGAAGAGGAGTTCCTCTGGGACTACCTGCGCGTTGTCGTCCGCCCGCCGAAGAGCGAGGCCTTTGCCGCTCGCTGACGGCATATAATGAAGCCATGTCGTCCCTGCTCTACGGACTCGACGACCGGCCGGGCCCCGGCCGCACGCTGCTCTACGTCCTCCAGTGGTTCGGCTACATGCTCGCTAACGTGGCCGTCGTGCCGCTCGTCGTGGGTCCGGCCTTCGGACTCGGTCCCGCGGAGGTGGCGGCGCTCAGCGGGCGCACGTTCCTCATCACGGGCGCCGTCTCGGCGCTCCAGGTGCTCTTCGGCCACCACCTGCCGCTCGTGGAAGCACCGGCCGGCATCTGGTGGGCCGTCCTCATCCAGCTGGCGACGGTCGCCGGGGCGGGCGGCTTCGCTCACCTGGGTCCGGCGTTGGAGACGGCGATGATCGTCACCGGCGCCGTCACGGCCCTCCTCGGCTTCACGGGCGGCATCGGCCGCCTCATCCGCGGCTTCACGCCGGCCGTCACGGGGACGGTGCTCGTGCTCCTCGCCCTGCAGCTCTCCGGCACCTTCCTTAAGGGCGTGCTCGGCATCACGGCCGGCCACCCGCAGCCCGACGGCGCCCTCGCCGCCATCTCGACGGCCGTCCTGGGCGTCGTCGTGGCCGTGACCCTCTACGGGCCGGGGCTCACGCGCAGCTTCGGCGTGCTGGCGGGGCTCGTCGTGGGAGCCGTCCTCAGCGCGGCGCTCGGGCGGCTGCGCCCGGTGGCGTTCGGTGCCTGGGTGGGGTGGCCCCAGCCGTTCGCATGGGGACGTCCGGCCTTCGATGCCGGCGTGACGCTCGTCGCAGTCGTGACGGGGCTCGTCGTCCTCACGAACCTCGTCGCCAGCCTCTATGCGCTGGGCCAGGTGGTGGGCCGGCAGCCGCCCGAGCGCGCCTACAACCGCGCCGCCGTGCTCACAGGGTTGGCCGACGCCTTGGCGGGCGTCTTCCCGGCCGTGGGCTACGTGCCCTACACGTCCAGCGCGGGGGTCGTCGCCATGTCCGGGGTGGCCGCGCGCCGGCCGTTCCTCTGGGCCTCGCTGCTCTTCGCGGCTCTCGGCTTCCTGCCCGCCGTGGGCGCGCTCTTCGCCTCGCTCCCGCCCGCCGTGGGCTACGCCGTCACGATGGCCTCGTTCTCCCAGATCCTCGCCTTCGGCTTGCGGGACTACGCGCGCCTGCGCTTCACGCCGCGGGACGTGTTCGTCGTCGGGCTGGCCGTGCTCACCGGCAGCGGGGTGATGTTCCTCGACCCGGCCACGTTCGCGGGCGCGCCGCCCATCCTGCGCAACCTCCTCAGCAACGGCCTCATCGTCGGTCTCGCGCTGGCGGCGCTCTTCGACCACGTCATTCTCCGCGAGCGTCCTCCGGCTCCGGAGCGCGCGCTGCCTCGCTCCGGAAGGTGAAGCGCCGGTCGCGCAGCCAGGCCTCCACCTTGCGGCGGAAGTCCGGATCGACGTCGACGAGCTCCACGCGCTCCGGCTGCAGGGCGTGCAGGAGCGAGAGCGCGAGGTCCTCGCGCCCCAGTTCCAGCCGCGGGTCGAGGAAGCCGGCGAGATACTCGCGGTAGCGCTCCACGCCGGAGGCGTCCTTGACGACGAGCCGCGGGCCGGCGCCCTCGATCACGAGTTCCCGCACCGGCTCCCGGCGGAGCTCCCGAAACTGCTCGAACGCGCGGCGCAGGCGCAGGGCGCGCAGGCCGGCGCGCGCCAGCTCGGCGACGATCGCCTGGAACGTGCGGCGCCCACGGAACCGCATCCAGCCCTCAATGGACAGCGTGCCGCGCTCTTCCAGCGTGGGGCGCAAGAGCGCCTGGGTGCCCCGCGTGAAGTCCGGGCGCTCGAACACGGCGAGGTTTTCGTGGAACACCTCGAGGCGGTCCTCATCGGGCTCCTCGCCATACTGGGTGTCGAGGTGCTCAAGCAACATGTCCGGCAGGAACGTGCGCTGCACGAAGAGCGCGGCCGCCTCGCTCACAGGCTCCGGCAGCCACCCCGTGCGGTACACCCATCGCCGGCTGGACTTGAACACCTGGTACTGCAGGCGGCGCCCCTCGAGGAAGTCGGCGAACTCCGGCGAGCGGTCTTCGACGGAAATCGTCAGGCTGTGCTCCATGCTTCCGCACCCCCTCCGCTGGCACGACGCGGACCGCTCGGGTGGTGGCATAGTATACGCCGCTTTGCGCGGCCCTCCTCCCGCGCCGCGCCGGACCAGGCGCCGCAACGGGCGGGGCGCCGCGCCGGGCTGCGGTGCGCGTCGCCCGCGCGGGGACGGCGTGGTATGGTGGACTCAAGATGGGGGTGTCGCATCCTTGGAGGATCGTGTCCTCGATACGTTGATCATCGGCGGCGGACCCGCCGGGCTCACGGCGGCGCTCTACGCCGGCCGCGCCGGGCTGCGCGCGGTGCTGGTGGAAAAGGCCGCGCCCGGCGGTCAGATCGCGACGACCGACCTCGTCGACAACTATCCCGGCTTCCCCGACGGCATCCTCGGCCCGGAGCTCAGCGAGCGCATGGAGAAGCAGGCGCGCCGCTTCGGCACGGAGATCGTCTTCGACGAGGTCACCGGCCTCGTCCGGGAGGACGGCGCCTGGACGGTGCGCGCCATGGGCGGCGAGTGGCGCAGCCGCACCGTGATCCTCGCCACGGGCGCCCATGAGCGCAAGCTCGGCGTGCCCGGCGAGGACGAGTTCCGCGGGCGCGGCGTGTCCTACTGCGCCATCTGCGACGGCGCGTTCTTCAAGGGGCGCCACGTGGCCGTCGTCGGCGGCGGCGACTCGGCCCTCACAGAGGGCATGTACCTCACGCGCATCTGCGAGAGGGTCACGATCATCCACCGCCGCGACGAGCTCCGCGCCGCCAAGGAGATCCAGGAGCGCGCGTTCCAGAATCCGAAGATCGACTGGCTCTGGTCCACCCAAGTGACCGCCATTGAAGGGGACCAGGGCGTCCGCCGCCTCCGCCTCCGCAGCACGAAAGACGGCACGGAGTCCACCCTGGACGTGGACGGCGTTTTCATCTACGTGGGCATGGTGCCCCAGACGGAGTTCCTCCGCGGCGTGGTGGCTCTGAACGAGGCCGGCTACGTGCTCACGGACGCCGACCTGCGCACGAGTGCCGAGGCCGTCTGGGCCGCCGGCGACGTGCGCGCGGGGTCGCTCGCGCAGGTCGCGACGGCCGTGGGGGAGGGCACCATCGCCGCCCTCGAAGCCGAGTCCTACCTGGCGAAGCTCGATGCCGGCAAGAAACCCGCGTGGGATGTCGACATCCAGGGCCCCGTGGCGGGGGCGGTGGCCGCCGCCGGCGCCGGCCGCATCGCCACGCCGGCCGGCAGCGCGGAGGCGCGGCCATGACGGAACCGTATTCCATCGACGCCCTGCTCGACGATTACGAGCGCTACGTCAACGCCTCCATGGCGCGCATCATGCGCTTCATGGGGGTCGACGGCTACGAAGTCGAGGCGCGGGGGGCGGAGGTGCGCACGAGCGACGGCTCGACCTACCTGGACCTCGGTGGCTACGGCGTGTTCTTCCACGGCCACTCGCACCCGAAGGTCGTGGCCGCCGTCCAGCGCCAGGCGGAGACCCTCGCCCTCTCCACGCGCCTCCTGCCGAACCGGCCCGTCGTGGAGCTCGCCCGGCGCCTGGCGGAGTCGCTGCCCGGGGACCTGCAGTACACCTTCTTCTGCAACTCCGGCGCGGAGGCCGTGGAGGGCGCGCTGAAGCTCGCGCGCATGTACACCGGCAAGCCGGGCGTCATCGCCACGCAGGGCGGCTTCCACGGGAAGACCCTCGGGGCGCTCTCCGCGACCGGCAAGGACATGTACCGGGAGCCGTTTTTGCCGCTCTTGCCCGGGTTCCGCCACGTGCCCTACGGCGACGCGGACGCGGTGGAGGCCGCCTTCGACGAGACGGTCGGCGCCGTCATCGTGGAGCCCATCCAGGGCGAGGGCGGCGTGATCGTCCCGCCGGACGATTACCTCGCGCGCCTGCGCGCCGTCTGCGACGCGCACGGGGCGCTGCTCATCGTCGACGAGGTCCAGACGGGCGTGGGCCGCACGGGGACCCTCTGGGCCATCGAGCCAAGCGGCGTGGTGCCCGACATCGTCACGAGCGGCAAGTCCCTCGGCGGCGGCATCGTGCCGATCGGCGCCTTCACGGCTCGCGCGGAGGTCTTCCAACCGTTCGACGAGAACCCGCTCATCCACACCTCCACCTTCGGCGGCAACCCGCTCGCCTGCGCGGCCGGTGTGGCGGCCCTGGACGCCATCGCGGAGGAGGGGCTTTTGGAGCGCGGCCGCGAGGCGGGCGCCGCCTTCATGGCCGGGCTGCGCTCCATCCAGAAGGAATTCCCAGGGGCGCTGCGCGAAGTCCGCGGGCGCGGGCTGCTCATCGGCCTGGAGTTCGTGGACGAGGGCGTCGGCGGCGCGTTCATCGCGGGGCTTCTGAAGCGGCGCGTGGTCGTCGTGCACTCCCTCAACCACCCGCGCGTGATCCGCATCATGCCGCCGGCCGTCGTCACCCGCGACCAGATCGACTACGCCTTGGAGAGCGTGCGCGCCGCCGTCTCGGAGGCGGCGGCACTCGCCGGATAGGGGGTCGGCCGTTGCCCAGCATCACCGTTCGCGAGCATGTCCGCGCGCCGCGGGACCTGGTCTTCCGCCTGGCGTGCCGCATCGAGGACATCCAGAAGTACGCGGAACCCGTGCAGAAGATCGAGATCGTGGAGCGCGGCGAGGGGTACGTCGTCAGCGCCTGGACCGTCCTCCTCCAGGGGCGTCCCCTGCGCTGGACGGAGCGTGACGAGTTCGACGCCGAGAACTTCGTCATCCGCTACCGCCAGGTCAAGGGCGACCTGGCCAAGTTCGAGGGCGATTGGACCTTTCTGGAGATGGACGGCGGCACGGACGTGACCCTGCGTGTCGATTTCGACCTCGGCATCCCCATGCTGGCAGGGCTCCTCAACCCGATTGCGACGGCGCTCACGAAAAAGAGCTCCGAGGCGCTCGTGCGGGCCATCAAGCAGCAAGCGGAGGAGGCGTCCGGCGCGTGACATACCGTCTGCCGGAAGAGGTGGAGGCGCTGCGCCGCGCCGTGCAGGAGCTGGCCGAGACGCGCATCCGGCCGCGCGCGGCGGAGGTGGACCGAGAAGGTGCCTTCCCCTGGGACTACGTGCAGTGGCTGAGGGAGCACGATCTCTTCGCGCTCGGCATCCCGGAGGAGTACGGCGGGCTCGGCGCGGGGCTTCTCGCGCTCGCCGTGGCCACGGAGGAGCTGTCCCGCGTGGACGCTGTCGCGGGGCTGCTCGTGGCCGTCCAGGAACTGGGCACGCTGCCGATCATCCTCGCCGGCACGGAGGAGCAGAAGCGCCGTTTCCTGCCGCGCTGCGCCTCGGGGGAGTGGCTGGCGGCCTTCGGCCTCACGGAGCCCGAGGCCGGCTCGGACGCCGCCGGCACGCGCACGCGCGCCGTGCGCGAGGGCGACCATTACGTCCTGAACGGCCTGAAGCACTTCGTGACGAACGCCGGCGTGGCCGGCGTCTACGTCGTCTTCGCCTCGACCGACCCGCAACGCGGCGCGAAGGGCATCACCGCGTTCATCGTCGAGGCGGACACGCCGGGCTTCTCCATCGGCCGCCTGCAGCACAAGATGGGCATCCGCGGCTCGACGACCGGCGAGCTCGTCTTCCGGGACGCGCGCGTCCCGGCCACGAACCGCCTGGGCGAGGAGGGCGAGGGGTTCAAGATCGCCATGGCCACGCTCGACCGCACCCGCACGAACATCGCGGCGCAGGCCGTGGGGATCGCGCAGGGCGCGCTGGACCTGGCGCTTGAGTATGCCAAGGGCCGGCGCCAGTTCGGCCAGCCGATCGCCGAGTTCCAGGGCATCCAGTTCATGCTCGCCGATATGGCGATGCAGACCGAGGCGGCGCGCCAGCTTCTCTACCGCGCCTGCGCGCGCCTGGACGAGGAGGAGACGACGCTGCGCCGCCTGCCGGCGGAAGCCAGCCGCCTCTCCGCCATGGCGAAGGCTTTCGCCTCTGACGTCGCCATGAAGGTGACGACGGACGCCGTCCAGATCCTGGGCGGCTACGGCTACATGGTCGACTATCCCGCGGAGCGCATGATGCGGGACGCGAAAATCACGCAGATTTACGAGGGGACGAACCAGATCCAGCGCCTTGTGATCGCGCGCTCGCTCCTGGACGGATGAGGGCGGCCGGTCGGCGGGCCGGCGGAAGCGCGCGGCAGGACCGCGGAGGAGGGCGGGCGTGGAGCCTTCGATCGTCGCGGAGCTGGCGGAGGTGAGCGCCGAGGAGGCGGCGCGCGCGCTGTGCCGCGCGGCCGTGAGGCGCGCGGGTCTGGAGGCGGCCGCCGTCTACGCGTGGGACGGCGGCCGCTGGCGCCTGCGGGCGCGGGCGGGCGCGGCCGGGGGCGCGGCGAGGGGCGCGGCGCCGGGGAGCGTCGCCGCCGGCGCGGCCCGGAGCGCGGACGCCGGCGCCCACGCGCGCGGGAGCCCGGCCGCCGGCGCGCTGGACGTGGCGGCGGCCCTGGCGGCCGGCTGCGCGCTGGTCGCGGAGGCGTGGGGGGCGCGCGCCGCCCTCGTGTGGGCGCCGCCCGCGCCGCTGCCGCCGGACGCGGCCGCGGCGCTCGCGGACGGCGTGCGCTGGGCGGCGGCCGCGGAGGCGGCGCGCGCCGCCGCGGCGGCGCGGGAGCCGCAGCTGGACGCCGCCACGGGCCTGCCGAACGCGGCCGCCTTCGCCGCGCGCCTCGCCCAGGAAGTCGCGCGCGCGGCGCGCACGGGGCGGCCGCTGGCGCTGGCGGCGATCGCCGTGCGCGGCCTCGCGCGCGCCGCCGAGGAGGCGCCGGAGGCCGTCGCCGCCTGCGCGGGAGCGCTCGCCGGCGCGGCCCGGGAGGGGGATGTCGTCTTCCGCCTGGGTGTCGAGGAGTTCGCCGTCCTCCTGCCGGGGGCCGACACGGCCGGGGCCGCGCGCATGGCCGCGCGGGCGCTCTCGCGGCTCGCCGCCGGCGCGCCGGCCGGGCTGCACGCTCTGCGCGCCAGCGCGGGCGTGGCCGACATCCCGGGCGACGCCCAAGACGCGGCCTCCCTGCGCGAGGCGGCCGCCCACGCGCTCTACCGCGCCGAGGCGGCCGGCGGGGGCTGCGTGCGCTCCGCCGGCGGTCCGGGCGCGGTGGAGGAGGGTGCGCGATGACCGCGCTGCGCCGTGGCCGCACACCGGACACCTGAGGCGTGGCCCGCAGCGCCCAGGTCCTGGGCGACGAATGGAAGCTCCTCATCCTTCGCGACCTCATCGACGGCCCCCGCCGCTTCACGGAGCTGGAGCGCTCCGTGCGCGGTATCAGCCCTCGCACGCTCTCTCAGCGCTTGCGCGCGCTACAGCGGGACGGGCTCGTGGAGTGCACGGCCTACGCGGAATCGCCGCCGCGCGTCGAGTACCGCCTCACCGCCATGGGACGGGAGTTCGTGCCCATCATCGAGATGATGCGCGCCTACGGCCGCCGCTGGCTCTGCCGCGAGGACGAGCACTAGGGGCGCGAGGCGCCGCAGCCGCCCCGGCGGCCGCGCGCACCGCGCCCCTCCACGCGCCGCGCGCCCCTCCGCGGCACCGCACGCCGCTACGCGCAGTAGTCCAGGATCACGTCCCAGAGGACCTTCAACCCGAACTCCAGGCTGGCGATGCGGATGCGCTCGTCGATCCCGTGCACCGTCTCGTGCGCCTCCCCGGGCAAAAGCGGCGCGAAGCCGTAGGTGGGGATGCCGGCCGGCCGCAGCCAGGACCCGTCCGTGCCGCCCGTGAGCATCGTCGGCACGAGGCGGCTGCCCGGCGCGTGGCGCTCGAGCGCGCGGCGCATCGACTCCACCACCGGCGCATCCACGGGCGAGGCCACGGGCGTCGACGCGCGCCGGAAGCGCACCTCGACATGCTCAAGGAGCCCGTGCGCCGCCAGCACCTCGTGCACCCACGCGGCCATCCCCTCGGGCGTCTGGCCGGGCAGGATGCGGCAGTCGCAGGTGCCGCGCGCCGTGGCGGGGATCACGTTCACGCGGCTGCCGGCCTCAAGCATCGTGGGCGTGACGGTGTCGTGCATGAGCGCGTGCAGCGTGGCGCGCTGGTAGGCGTCGGGGATGGCGGCGAGGGCGGCGTGGTGGCTCTCGGCCTCGAGCGTGCCGAGGAGCAGGTCGCGGTGGGGCTGCGGCTGGGCCGCGGCGAGCCCTTCGACGAACGCGCGCACCGGCTCGGTCACGCGTAGGGGCGTCTCGGTCGTGGCGAGCGCGACGAGCGCGCGGCTCAACCACACGACGGCGTTGTCGTCCGTCGGCACGGAGCCGTGCCCCGGACGCCCGCGCGCGACGAGGTCGAAGGCGCAGGGGGCCTTCTCGGCCGGCTGGTAGGTGAAGTAGGTCACGCCGCCCATCTCCAGGCCCTCGCCGCCGCCCTCGTTCAGCGCCACGGCGGCGCGGATGCGGTCGAGGTGGTGGCGCACCATCCAGCCCGCGCCCACCTCCCCGCCGGCCTCCTCGTCGGCATTGAACATGATCTTGACCGGCCGGCGCAGGCGCACGCCGCGCCGCCGGAGGAGGAGCGCCAGCTCCGTCCACATGGCCACGATGTGCTTCATGTCGAGGGCGCCGCGCCCCCAGACGCAACCGTCGGCGATGTCGCCGCTGAAGGGCCCGTGGGACCACAGCTCCGCCTCCGCCGGCACGACGTCGACATGGCCCATGAGGAGGAGCGCCTCTGAGGACGGCAGCGCGCCCTCCGCCGTGGCGGGGATCTCGGCGAGCAGATTGCCGCGCCCAGGGGCGGACTCGAAGAGCTCCACCTGGATGCCGGCCTCGCGGAAGGTGGCGGCGAGGTCGGCCAGGCAGGGCAGTTCATTGCCCGGCGGATTCGCGGTGTCGAAGCGCAGCAGGCGGCTCAGGCGCTGCGCGCAGTCCATGGCGATGGACGACCAGTCCGACATGATGGGAAGCCTCCGTTTCCGCTTTTAGGGGCTGATTCGCGACGGGGGCGGCGATTCCCGCCGGGAGCGCGATCTCGTGCGGGAGCCTTACGGCGGGCGCCAAAGGAGTTCGCGCGCGCGGCCGCGAACTCGGCTGCGGGGTGAGACGGGTGTCCTTGCCCGGTGAGGCGCTGGCGCGGCTGGGGCACGCCATGGACCTGCTGCGCCGGCTGAAAGAGGCCGCCGAGGGAAGCGGGTGGGTGCAGGTCATCTGTGCGGACATCGACCGGCTCACGCGCTTCAACGAGCTGGAGGGATTCACGGCGGGCACGCGCGCGGTGGCGGAGCTGGCCGCACTGCTGCGGGACCTCGCGCCGAGCGGCGCCTCCTACCGCTTCGGCGGCGACGAGTTCTACTGGGTGCGCGTGCGAGCGGAGCCGGAAGCCGGGGAGCTCGTGCGCCTCGCCGACCGTCTCCGCCGCGAGTTTGCGGCCCGCATGAAGCGGCTGGGCTACGACCTCACCGTCTCCGCAGGCACGTATGAGGTCCGCGCGCCCACCGCCGCCGGGCGCCTCCTGGGCGCGCCCCATCACGCCCTGAGCCGCGCGAAGGCGCAGGGCGGCAACCGCCTCGTGGACGGGACGGCCGTGGACGATGTGCCGGAATCGACCTACGAACTTGTGGACGACCTCATCCGCCGCATCGACGAGAGCGTGCGCGCCATGGAGACGGCGCGCGCCGAGGCGGCGACCGACCCGATCAGCGGCCTGCCCAACCACCGCGCGGGGCGCGCGGCGCTCGAGCGGCTGGTGGCGGCGGCCGCCGCGGGGGGCGAGCGCTTCGCGCTCGTCTTCATCGATGGAGACGGCCTCCGGGCCTACAATGAGCTGGGCTACGAGGTGGGCAACCGCATGATCCGCGACCTGGCGCAGCTCCTGCGTCAGGGCCTGCGCGCCCACGACATGCTCACGCGCTGGCTCTCCGGGGACGAATTCCTCGTGCTCCTGCCCGGCGGCGACGCCCGCACCGCGGCGGCCGTGGCCGAGCGCCTGCGCCGCGCGGTGGAGACGGGCACGCGCGCCTGGGAGATCCCCGTGACGATCTCCGCGGCGGTGGCGGCCTGGCCGGAGCATGGGATGTCGGCCGAGGAGCTGCTCCGCCGCCTTTATGAGGCCGGCCACCGCGCCAAGCTCGAGGGCAAGAACCGCGTCGTCCTTGCCGAGCCCGCGTCCGAGCCGCCGGCGCCGCCATCCGAGCCGCCGGCGGCGTCCCCGCCCGCGGCGCCCGCCTAGAACGTCACGCGCCGCACGACCTCCACGCCGTTCTGCGCCATGTGGTAGAGGAACAGCCGATGGAAGAGTTCACCTGGGTGTCCCGGCGCCGCCGGCTCCTCGGTCGAAGCCGCGCGGGCGGGGATGTCGAAGGTGTCGACCGCTTCCGCCGGCACGACGACGCGCAGCGGAAGGTTGCGCTCGTTCGCCCAGAGGCGCAGCGGCATCGCCAGGTAGTTCACGCAGAGGTCCGTGCAGTCGCCGCAGATCACGAACGTGTCGACGCCCTCCGCCACAAGATCCCGGTACCAGTCGCCCGCCCAGAGACCGCAGAGGTTGTTCTTGCGCACAAGGCGCGCCTCCCGGTACGCCGGCAGGCTCAGGAGCTCCTCGACCGCCTCGGCCTCCGACGTGCCCTCAAGGCAGTGGGGCGGGTAGGCGCCGAACTCGACCGCCCCCCGCGGGTGGCAGTCCTGCACGGCCACGATGCGCGCGCCGCGCGCGGCCGCGTTCTCCACAAGATGCAGGACCGGCGGCACGAGGGCCTCCACGCGCGGCGAGGCCAGCGGGCCCTCCCGCGCGAAGCCGTTCAGCATGTCGACGACGCATACGGCCACGCGCTGCCCGCCGCGCGGCGCCAGTTCCGACCATCCGCGCTCCGGCAGCCGCGCGAACCACTCGTCGACGGCCGCACCGAACTCCGACCACGCCACCCTGCCCGTCGCCTGCTCACGCTCCGCCATAGGACCTCCTCCTCGTCTCCCCGCCGCCTGGGGGCGGCCGCTCGTCCGGTTTCACTCTACCGAATCGGCGCCCGGGCCGGCACGCCGGGGAAGGAGCCGGCGCGCCGCGGCCCGAACTTCTTGCGACGGCCGAAGCATCGCCGAAACGTCAAGGAAACGGGGGAATCCAGTTGGCCTCGGCACACGATGAACTCTACCGCCTGCTCACGGAGGCGCCCGGCATTCCCGGTCAGGAGTCCGCCGTGAGGGACCTCATGCGCCGCTACCTCAAACCCCTCGGCGACGAGCTCCTCACCGACAACCTCGGCAGCATCGTGGCGCGCAAGCGCGGCACCGCGGACACACCGCGCATCCTGATCCTCGGGCACATGGACGAGGTCGGTTTTCTTGTCAGCCAGATCACGGACAAGGGCTACCTGCGCTTTCAGACGCTCGGCGGCTGGTGGGAGCAGGTGATGCTGGCCCAACGCGTGGCCGTGCAGACGCGCAAGGGGGAGATCATCGGCATCGTCGGCTCCAAGCCGCCGCACATCCTACCGCAGGATGAGCGCAAGAAGCCGGTGGAGAAGAAGGACATGTTCATCGACATCGGCGCGCGCAGCCGGGAGGAGGCGGAGGCCTTCGGCGTGCGTCCTGGGGACGCCGTCGTGCCGATCTGCCCCTACACACCGCTGGCCAACCCGGACATGCTTTTGGCGAAGGCCTGGGACAACCGCGCCGGTTGCGCCATCGCCATCCGCACCCTGGAGGCGCTGCAGGGCGAAGCGCACCCGAACACCGTCTTCGCCGGCGCGACCGTGCAGGAGGAGGTGGGCCTGCGCGGCGCGCAGACGATCGCGAACAAGGTGCAGCCGCATGTCGGCATCATCCTCGACGTGGCCATCGCCGGCGATACGCCCGGGGTGAAGCCCGAGGAGGCGGCGGCGGAGCTCGGCAAGGGTCCGGTGCTGCTGCTCTATGACGCCTCGATGGTGCCGCATGTGGGGTTGCGCAACTTCGTCATCGACACGGCGGAGGCGGCCGGCATCCCCCTGCAGTTCCAGGTGCTGCCGGGCGGCGGCACCGACGCCGGGCGCGTGCACCTCACCGGCGCCGGCGCGCCGAGCGTGGCGCTGGGAGTCGCCACGCGCTACATCCACAGCGCCGGCAGCATCGTGCACCGCAAGGACCTCGACGACCTCACCCGCCTCACGGTGGAGCTCGTCAAGAGGCTGGACGCGCCCACGCTGGAGAAGCTGCTCGCGGATTAGGCGGAGGCTTCGGGGGAGGCGCCCGCGCTCTCGGTGGAGGCGGCTGCACGGCTCATGGCAGAGGCCGCGGCCGCCTCCACGGCCCAGAGCCGGAGGGCGCCCAGGCGGCGGCGCAGGACAGGCCGCACGACGCGCCAGAGCACCGCCGGCTCGCCCTCCTGGCCTCCGGCTGCGCGCACGGCTGCGGTGGGCGGGCGACCGAACCGGCGCGCGTCATAGGCGCGGGCGAGCCGGTCGAGATCGCGCGCCAGCTCGTGCTCGTCGCGCCCCGCGGCACGCAGGTAGGAAAGCGGCGTCTCGGCCGGCCGGCGCTCGTGGCCGAGCGCCGCGAGCGCCGCCGCCGTGAGCGCGTAGACGCCTTCCCAGGAGGCCGTGCCGCACTGGCGCAGCCAACTCCGGCGGCGCGCCGCAAGGACCAGGGCGCGGAGAAGGGCCAGCGTGAGTCCGCCGGCAAGCCCCGCGAGGGTCGCCGCTGCCAGGGGATCTTCCGCCGCGCCGGCCGCCATGCGGCGCCAGCCCGGCGCCCCTGCACCGGCGCCGCCGCCCGCCGGTGCGGGCGCCGCCGGGGCGGCCTCCGATGCCGGCGACGGCGCCGTCGAGCCCCGCCGCTTGTCCTGCAATCCCTCGGGCGCGGGCGATGTGCCGCCGCCCGCGGCGGCCCCGCCGGCCGCCACCCCGGCGTTTCGATCGAGCGGGGACGCGGGTGTCGGATCGAATGTCAGCCAGGCGCCCAGCGCCACGTCGTACACCTCCACCCAGGCATGCGCCTGGGAGTCCCGCACCACCACCTGCCGCCCCTCGGGGGTGTCGCGGCCGGCCGCCAGCGGCACGCGGTAGCCCTCCACGTAACGCGCCGGCACGCCGACGGCGCGCAGCATCACGGCCATGGCGCTCGCGAAGGACGTGCAGTAGCCCTCTCGGCTCACAAAGAGGAAATCGTCGACGAAATCGTGACCGGGCGCCGGCGGAGGCGGATCCTGGCTGTACCGGTACTGCTGGAGGAAGGTCTGTACGGCCTGCGACTTCGCGAGCGTGCTCACGGCGCCGTCGGTGACGCGCGCGGCCAGCTCGCGCACGCGGGCGGGCAGGCTCGCGGGCAGGCGCACGTCCGCCGCGAGGTCTTCCAGATGCACCGTCGACGTCGCCCCACCCAGCGCCGGACCGCCCACAAGGCCCGGCGGCGCACGCCGGCCGCCGGGCCAGGGCCAGGGCACGAAGCTCTGCAGGCTGTAGGACGTCTCCCGCGGGAGAGGGCTTTGCGGCAGGAGCGTGAGCCCGGGGCCGGCGCGCACGGACAGCCCGGCCGGCAGCGAGACGGCGCGGCTGTAGAGCGGTGCGAAAAGCACGCGCTGGCCCGCCGTGAGCGTCCTCACGGTGAGAGCGACGGGCGCGCCCGGAGTCCGCGGCGCGGCGGTATCGACCGTCGAAGGCGCTCCAGTGACACGCCAGGAGCGGCCGTCGTACACGTCTCTCACCGCGCCTCTCAGGTAGAGCACATCCGGGCCGCCGGGCGGCACGACGGCGCTCACCGAGAGCGCCGGCGTGGAGAGCGGCACGAAGGGGCCGCCCAGGTACTCGAC
>JADBKN010000021.1 GCA_014896375.1 Bacillota bacterium
CCACCGAAGCCCGCCGCACGACCCGCACGCGGGCCCCGACGGGCGGCAGGCCCAGGGCCGCCGCCCGCGCCGCCGCCACCGCCCGGCGCGCCCCGGGCGCCGGCGCGGGCCGCAGCCCCGGCCGCCGCGCGTCCTCGAGGGCGAGGGCGCACGCCGCATAGCCCGGCAGGCCGACCGTCCGACCGTCGCGCAAGCCGCCAATCACCCCTCTGCGGCGCCGCGGGGCATCAGAGCGGACCCGCGGCGGCCAATCGGTTCTCGGCGAGGGAGCCGATCCGGCCAGCCTCTAGCCTGCGGCCTCGACTTCAGCCACCACCTCATCCCACACCCACGACGGCAGCGGCAGGTAGTCGTCGGGGGCGCGGAATCTGAAGGCACCGTCGAGCCTGAGCCCGCCAGCCGCCGCGTACCCGAGCGGGTCCCGGGTGAACGCGATCGCGTGCAGCATCAACCGCGCCTCCTCCGCCGAGAACCCGTCGAACCACGCGGCCAGATCCTCGGGCCGGCAGAAGGCCCGCATGAGCAACTGGATCGCCTGCACCGTCGCAGGCGATCTCCCCCGCAGGGCCAGGAACATGGGGTAGTGCGCGCACAGCCGCTCCCAAGCGCCTTCGCGCCCGTGACCAAACTCCGTGAGCAGGAGCCTCCGCGTCGCCCGCCAGATGGCCGCACCAGGAGACGCGAAGCGGCGATCGATCTCCGGCAGGCGGGCCGCCTCGTCGGTTAGGCGGACCTCAGATGCCGCCCCACCCGCCTGCGCCCGCATCTCTGACGCGGGCACCCCCAGAGCGGCCGCCAACCTGTCGATGACCGCGTCGCTGGGCACGTGCCCGCGCGCGATCCTCGACAGGTACGTCGGATTGATCCCCGCCGCCTCGGCCACCTGCCTCAGGCTCTTTCCCGATCCGGCGATGAGCCCTTTCACGTATTCGCCCCACGACACGACCACCGCCTCCATGACCATCCCCATGCCGTCCTCGCCGCCGGCGTCCCCGGAAGCCTCCGTCCGCGCGAGGGACCGCGCCAGCAGGGCGTCGTAGACGGCCCAGAGGCCGCCCTCGCGCCAGAGGGCGAGAAGATCGGCGTCCTCCCCGGTCTTGACCGCCTCTGCCACAGCTCCCTCCTCCACTAGTCGCCACTCGGCATCCAGCTCCAGCGCGCGCTCGAGGGCCTTCCGCCGCGCGGCCATCTGAAGGCCCAGACCTGCGGCGTCGATCAGCTCATCGGGCAGCCTGCCTATCAACCAGAGCACCAAGTCGGGATCGCCCCCGACCCCGATCGACCAGCCCACCCACCGCTCCGAATCCATGAGCGCGAGCCGTTTCAACACGGCCTCGTCCCCCGGCGCGGCGGCCGCCGCCTCAGCGGCCTCCACCGTGGCGGGGGGCGGCGCGTCCAGCGGCGCCGCCCGCGCCAACGCCTCTTCGACCGGCAACCCGGCCAACCGCCTGCGGTAAGCCAGGTGCTGCGCCGCGAGGCGGACGCCCGACGTCGGGTGCGAGAACTCCGCGCGCAGAAGGGCCGCTGTGCCGGCCGCAACCCTCCTGGCCGCGCGCAAGAACGAAGCCTCCATGTCGGCCACGGCGCAGCCGAGGGGATCCGGAGCATACCCGGCCAGCGCGAGCAGCGCCGCGGTCGGCGCGCCCAACGGGCGGGCGAGCGAGGCCAACGCGTCCACGGAAGGCGGGATCTCCCCCCTTTCCGCCGCCGAGACCAGGCTGCGCGACACCCGCGCCCGCTCGGCCAGCTGCGCCTGGGTCAGCCCCGACCGCGTGCGGAGAGAGACGAGCCACGGGCCGAGGTGAGGCGAAACCCGACCAAGCATCTCACGAGTCCTGCGCTTCCTCATCAGCACACCTCCTCGCCCACCGCGGAGCCCAGCATCCCCAGCACCTCCTCCGGCGCCGCGTCTGGGTGCTCGGCCAGCCGGAACCGGAGCGGCGCCCGCGCGGCGACCGCGCCGGCGCCGGCGGCGCGCAGGACCGGCCAGAGGAGGTCCATTCGCCTCCAGACCAGCGCCCCGAGCCCCACGGCCAGCCGGTCCAGGGGCTCGTCGCGCCGCCTGAGCCACGCGGCGAACCCGTCCGGGCCGGGCGCCGGGCGGAGCGCGGCGCGGAAGTCGGCCACCCGCGCGTCCGAGCCGCGGCCCCACCACGCCCAGCGCACGAAGCACAGGATCAGCTCGACGAGCCGCGTCCGGTCCTCCTCCCCGGCCAGCCCGCGGTACTCCTCGAGCGCCAGCCGCGACAGGGCCCCCCACAGCCCCTCCGTCCGCTCGCCGCCCGCCGACAGGGCGCGCCAGAGGTCGCCGTCCTCAGGCCCCTCGGCCCGCTCCTCATGGCCCGCCGCGGCAGGCCCGGCGCCGGCCGCCCCGCCGGCGGCTTCTCCACCGGCGGCGTCGCGGGCGCGGCTCGCGAAAACCTCGTACAGACCGTACACGCCACCAAGGGCCCCATCGCGGCGCCAGGCCTCGGCCAGGGGCCGCTCGGCCTCCCCAGCCTCCTCCGGATCCGGAGCGCCCTTCCGCCATCGCTCCGCCAACGAGGAGGCCTCGCGCAGCGCGGCCTGCCACGCGGCCGCCCGCTCGCGCAGCCCCGCGTCCTCGATCAGGTCCTCCGGAAAGCGCCCCAGCACGAAGAACCCCTCATCCGGATCTGCCCCAGCACCGAGGAACCAGCCGAGCCAGGCGTCGTTGCCCTGCATGCGAACCGCGCCGAGGTCCCCCTGCTCCGCGGCGTCCATGACGGCCATGTCCGGCGTCCACGCGAGCCGCCTGCCCTCTGAGGCCACCAGCTCGAGGGACCGCCCCGAGCGGAGGCGGGCCGCCGCGGCCAGGCCGACGGCCACTCGTCGGAGGGAGTCGTCCGGGCGCGACAGCACGAGTCGGACCACGGACGCCATCAGCGCCGCGAAGGCCGCCGCGTCGTCGAACGGGCCTCCGCCTTCGCTGAGCCTTTGGAACTGCCGACCGAGCGGATCCGGCAGGTGGCCTGCCAAAGCCAGCATGGTGGACGCGGGCTGGCGCAGGGCGCGCGCGACGGCGAGGCACACATCGCGCCCCGGCCGCCTGATCTGACCGCTCTCCAGCCGGTACACGGTCGCTTCGTTGACCCCCGCCTTCCGCGCCAGCTCCGGCTGGGTCAGCCCCAGATCGCGCCGCGCGACTGCGACGAACCTTCCCAAGTGCTCACTCGGCCGCCCCGGCCTGGGCGCAGCCCCGGGCATCTCCATCACCCCCGCGTGTCGCTGCACGCTGGGCCGCGGCGGCCCACGCGCGGTCCAGCTCCAGCGCGCGCTCGAGGGCGGAACGCCACGCGGCGGCCTTCCCTTCGATCCCGGCCGCCCGCAGCGCCTCCTGCGGGAACCTGCCCATCATCCACAACGCCTCGTCGGGATCTCCCCCGACGCCCAGGGCCCACCCGCAAAGCGCCTCGTTGCCAAGGAGCCCGGCCTGCCTCAGCGCCTCCGCGTCGCCCGCCTCCGCCCGCTCGATCAGCTCGGGGTTCGGCGCGTCCAAGCCGAACGGCGCGATAACCTCCGCTGGGGCAAGCCCGGCCCTCCTACGCAGGAACCCCAACCGCCCCGCCGCCAAGCGGGCCGGCGCCGCGTCGCCCCGCCGCAGCATGAGCCAGACCGCTCGCGAGAGCCCCATCGTGAAGCCGAGCAACTCCTCGTCGAGCTGCGCCCACGCCCGGCCCAGGGGGTCGGGCAGCAGCCCGGCGAGCGACAGCACCAAGCCGGCGGGCACGTCCAGCGCCGCTGCCAGCCGCACCGCCAGCTTCAGGGACGGCCAGCGGTCCCTGGCCTCGATCCGCTGGATGGTCGCGTACGAGACGCCGCATCGCTCGGCAAGGTCCGCTCCGCTCATCCCGAGCGACCTCCGCCGGCTGGCCACTGGTTCCGCTCCTTCGCCGGCGCCCCGGGCCGGTCCACCGCCTCAAGGCGCCGCCGCCAGGCGTCCGGCGTCTCCTCCAGCCAGGCGGCGTCGAAGTCGGCCGCGTTCAGCGTGAAGTAGACAGCGTAGAAGGCGGCCGGCCGGTGCACCTTGAACCAGGCGATGCGGAAGGCCATCATCACGTACGCCACGGCGTGCGCCTTCGGGAAGAGGTAGCTAATCTTCTGGCAGGACTCGATGTACCAGTCGGGCACGCCGGCCGCGCGCATGCGCTCCACGTCCTCCTCCCGGAGCCCCTTGCCCTTGCGCACGCGCTCCCCGATGTCGAAGGCCTGCTTCCGGTCCATGCCGCACTCGATGAGATAGAGAAAGAGGTCGTCGCGCGTCGAGATCACCTGGGAGAGAGTGGCGATGCCGGCGCGGGTCAGGTCGCGGGCGTTGTTCGCCCAGACGTCGGTGCCGTGGGAGAGGCCGGAGATGCGGACGAGATCGGCGAAGGTACGCGGCCGCGTGTCCACGAGCATGCCGCGCACAAAGCGCGTGCCGAACTCCGGGATGCCGAGGCAGCCGACCTCCGTCCCGATGTCCTCCGGGTCCACGCCGAGCGCCGCGCAACTTGAGAAGAGCGAGCGTGTGGCCTCGTCGTCGAAGGGGATGGACCGCGGATCCACGCCCGTCCAGTTCTGAAGCATGCGCAGGGCCGTCGGGTCGTCGTGCCCGAGGAGGTCGAGCTTCACAAGGCGCCCGGAGATCGAGTGGTAGTCGAAGTGGGTCGTCACCTGGCCGGCCTCCGGATCGTTGGCCGGGTACTGCAGGGGCGTGAAGGCGTGCACGTCGGCGCCGCGCGGCACGACCATCAACCCCCCGGGGTGCTGGCCGGTGGTGCGCTTGACCCCCGTGCAACCGCGCGCCAGGCGCTCGAGCTCCGCGCCGCGCAGCGTCCGGCCGCGCGCCTCCGCGTAGGCCCGCGCGAAGCCGTAGGCGGTCCGCTCGGCGACCGTCGAGATCGTGCCCGCGCGGAACACGTTCCCCTCGCCGAGGAGCTCCTCGGCCGCCCGGTGCGCGCGCGGCTGGTATTCTCCGGAGAAGTTGAGGTCGATGTCCGGCACCTTGTCGCCCTCAAAGCCCATGAAGGAGGCGAAGGGGATGTCGTGCCCGTCGCCCACCAGCTCCGCGCCGCAGCGCGGGCAGGCACGGCGGGGCAGGTCGAAGCCGGAGCGCGCCGTCCCCTCCCCGTCGCCGGACGCGAACTCGGTGTAGCGGCAGGCCGGGCAGCGGTAGTGCGGCGGCAGGGGGTTCACTTCCGTGATGCCGAGGAGCGTCGCCACGAAGCTTGAACCGACCGATCCGCGGGAGCCCACGAGGTAGCCGTCCTCAAGGGAACGCCGCACAAGCCGCGCCGCGATGAGGTAGAGCGCCGCGTAGCCGTGCCGGATGATGCGGTCGAGCTCGTATTCCAGGCGCTCCGCCACCGGCGGCGGCAGCGGCTCGCCGTAGAGCTCGGCTGCGCGCCGCCGCGCCTCCTCCGCCACCTCCTCCGCCGCCCGGTCGAGGTGCGGCGCGTGCAGCCCGTCCGGGAGCGGCGAGAGATCGGGCAGCGCCTCCGCCAGCCGCACGGGCTCTTCGATGACGATCTCCCTCGCTGTCTCCTCGCCGAGGAAGCGGAACTCCTCCAGCATCTCCTCCGTGGTCCGGAGGTGGAGCGCCCCGGCATGCTCGTCGCCGGCGTGCTGGTTCGCGTGCAGCACAGCGCGGAACTCGGCCTCCTCCGGGTCGAGGAAGTGGACGTCGCCCACGGCGCAGACCGGCTTGCCGAGGGTGCGCCCGGCCTCGACGACCGCCCGTTGCAGCGCGCGAAGATCCTCCTCGCCTGCGAGGGCGGAGGGGCAGAGGTGGCGCAGGGCGTCGCGCGGCACCACCTCAAGGAAGTCGTAGAAGGCGAGGCGGCGCAGCCACTCGTCGTCCGGCTCGCCGCTGAGCCAGGCGTCGACCACCTCGCTCTCCGCGCAGCCGGCGCCGATGAGGAGCCCCGCGCGTGCCTCCGCGAGCAGCGAGCGCGGCAGGCGCGGCACGCGGTGGAAGAACTCCAGGTGGCTGCGCGTGACGAGCCGGTAGAGGGTCCGCAACCCCTCCTCGCTGGCGGCGAAGACGGTGGCGTGGAAGGGGCGCCCCAGGCGGCTGGGCACCCGGTCCGCAAGGGTCTCGAGATCCTCCAGGGAAACGACCTCCGCCGTCTCGCGAGCCTTCTCCAGCAGGCGAACGTAGACGCCGCCCGCTGTCTCGGCGTCGGCCAGGGCGCGGTGGTGCTGCGGGAGCGGCACGCGGAGGGCGGCCGCCACCGGCCCGAGCCCGTGCCCGGAGAGTTCCGGAAGCAGCGCGCGCGCGAGCCACATCGTGTCGATGACCGGAGGGCGGTACTCCCCTCCCAAGTGGCGTTGCACCTGACGGTAAAGGAAGCCGGCGTCG
Source organism: Bacillota bacterium (assembly GCA_014896375.1). Classification (GTDB taxonomy): domain Bacteria; phylum Bacillota; class Sulfobacillia; order RBS10-35; family Bu92; genus Bu92. Next base: position 6,362 of record JADBKN010000021.1, read on the forward strand.
AAGGCGGCGTTGTGGGCCACAAGGGGGTCGTCGCCGGCGAAGTCGAGGAAGGCGCGCAGCGCCTCCGCCGCGGGCGGCGCGCCGGCGAGCATCTCCGGCCGGATGCCCGTCAGCTCCTGCACCTCCGGCGGAATGGGCCGGCCGCAGTCCACGAAGGTCTGGAAGCGCTCGACCGGCTCGCCCGCCTCCCAGCGCACGGCGCCGATCTCGATGATGTCGTGGGCGCGCGGCGAGAGCCCCGTCGTCTCAAGGTCCAGCGAGACGAAGCGACCCGCGGCCGGGCGGTGGTCGGGGCGCAGCACGAGCGGCGGGCGGTCGTCGACGACGTACGCCTCCATGCCGTAGAGGATCTTCACCCCGTGGCGGCGGCCGGCCTCGTGCGCCTCCGGGAACGCCTGCACCACGCCGTGGTCCGTGACCCCCACAGCGCGGTGGCCCCAGCGCGCGGCGCGCTCCACGAGGCGCTCCACATCCGCGAGCCCGTCCATGGCGCTCATGCGCGTGTGCACGTGAAGCTCCACGCGCTTTTCCGGAGCCGTGTCGAGACGCTCCTCGACCTCGAAGCGCAGGAGCGCCTCGACGTTCAGCTGCAGCTCCTGCCGGCGCGCGTCGTAGGCCAGCGTTCCGCGCGCGCGCACCTCGCTGGGCGCGGCGAGCCGCTCCGCCACGCGGCGGATCTCCTCCGCCTCACCGAAGAGGCGGGCCGAGATCGTGTCCGTGCCGTCCCAGATGTCCAGGCGGCACATGTGCCGGCCGCCCCGCAGCTCCCGCGTCTCCACGTGACAGACGCGGCCGCGCACCGTGACGCGCGCTCCCTCCTCCGTGCACTCGGCGATGGGCACGGTGCGCTCCGGCACGGACTCGCCCCAGAGGCGCTCGCCTTCCTCAGGCGCGCGCCGGCGGCGCGTGGCCAGCGCCTCGGCGGCGCGCCGCACGACCTCCTCCTCCGCCTCCGCCGGCGGCGCCGCACGTCCCTGCGGCGCCACGCTCCAGCGCACGCGCGCCGGCACGCCGGCCGCCGCCAGCGCCGCCTCCAGGCGCGGCCCCAGCCGGTGGCGCCGCGCGATCTCCCGCTCCGCCTCCGTGCTCAGCTCCACGCGCACCGTGCCGTCCTCGAGCCGCGCGCGCGCCGCCGCGAGCATGCCCGCGGCCGCCGACTCCCGCATGAGTTCCGCCACCGCGCGTTCCCAGGCGGCCTCGAACGGCGAGCGCAGCTCCACCTCCACACGGCCCGGCAGGCCTTCGGCGAGGAGCCCGGCCAGCGTTTCGGGATCGGGCGCCGGCGCGCCCTCCGGCACGGCGACGACGACGCGCACGGTGCGCCGGCCGGTGTCCACCCACACGTGCACGAGCTCGAGGCCGGCCAGCGCCTCCCGAGCGTCCACGGCCTCTCCCGCGAGGCCGGGGGCCAGCCCCCTTACGGCCGGCCGGATGCGGACGATGCGCCTCATTCGCGCGTCAGGCGGGAGATCCCCGGCTGATCGGCGAGGTCGCGTACCGCTTCCTGCAGGTCCACATCCCGCTGGGCGACGACTGTGAACACGAGTTCCACCTGACCTTCACCGCTGTCTTCCATGTGCACCTGCCGGATGTTCAGCCGGTGCGCGCCGAGGATGTCGGCCACCTTGCCCAGCTGACCCGGCTGGTCGAGCGTGACGAGCGAGATACGCGCGCGCCGCGTCCCGTCCGCCATGCGCGCCTCCACGCTGGAGAGCAGCACCAGCGTGACGAGCGCGATGGCAGTGGAGAAGAGCGCCACCAGGTAGAGCCCCGCACCGGCCGCGAGCCCCAGAGCCGAGACGAGCCAGAGGCTGGCGGCGGTGGTGAGGCCGCGGATCGTCAGCCCCTCGCGCATGATCGTGCCGGCGCCGAGGAAACCGATGCCGCTCACCACCTGGGCGGCGATGCGCGTCGGGTCCGCACGCGAGCCGAGGTACGGCCGCGCCGCCTCAATAGAGACGAGCATGACGAGGCATGCGCCCAACGCGACGAGGATGTGCGTGCGCAGTCCCGCGGGATGACGGCTCCGCTCCCGCTCCCAGCCGATGAGCGCCCCCGCGGCGGCGGCGGCGAGCAGCCGGGCCGCCATTTCCCATGCGTCCACGGCGCGCCTCCCGTCACGACTTCACGTGCGAGGTGTACTTCACGATCTCCCAATACATCTTCATGCGCGCGAGGAAGCCCCGCAGGAGGCCGTACTTTTCCTCCTTCATGCGGTGCGTGACGTGGTCCAGCGGCACCTCCAGCACCGGGATGCGGTGTTCCTTGAGGTGGCGCGTCAGGGCCACCTCCACGCCGAACCGCGCCATCTCCAGGCCGGACACGTCTTGCAGCACGCGCCGGCGGACGGCCCGCTGCCCGGAGAGGTAGGGCGCCACCACGTGGGCGAGATCGGTGGCCGGGCGCCCGTGGCGCAGCACGCCGAGCGTCATCTCCGCGCGGCCCTCGATGACCGGCATGAGCAGCGCGCGCACGTGGTCCACGCGCAGGCCGATGAGGTCGGCGTCCAAGAAGAGGAAGATGTCCGCGTCGGCCTGGTCGATGCCCATCTTGAGGGCGCCGCCCTTGCCGACGTTCTGCTCCAGTTCGATGCACTCCGCGCCCGCCTCCCGGGCGCGCTCGGCCGTCCGGTCCGTGGAGCCGTCGCTGATGACGAGGATGCGGTCCACAAGACCGCTCTCCTTGACGACCCGGACGACATCCCCCAGCGTGAGCTCCTCGTTGTACGCAGGAATGATCGCGGCGATCGTCAAGCCCGGCATCTCCGCTTCTGCAAGCATACCGCTGCCGTATTTTCGGGCCGGGCGCAGGCGCTTCCTGCGCCCGGGGCTTGCCCCGGCGACAAAGTGCTACTATCTTACCATACGCGTCCAGCGCGCCGCGGCAGACCGGCCCGGTCCCCGCGCGCGTCGCGGTCCGCCCCAGGCGTGCAAGTCCCGGCGGCGAATGGGCATACCAAGAGGCGGACCCAACCCCTCACGCCACAGCCGGAGGTGTTGCGCATGGTTTCGACCCACCTCACCGACGACACGTTCGACGAGTTCCTGCGCCGCACGCCAGGCACGGTGATCGTCACCTTCCACGCGCCCTGGTGCGCCGACTGCAAGCGCGTGCAGCCCGTCCTGGCATCGCTCCCGGAGCGCTACCCGCACATCCGCTTCGCGGACGTCGACACGGAGGAGGCCATGGAAGTGGCCGCCCGCTTCGACATCCGCGGCATCCCCACGCTGCTCGTCTTCGAGGGCGGACGGCTCGTCGACCGCCTGTACAGCCGGGAGGCCAAGTGGCCGCAGGAGATCCTCGACTTCGTGGCGGAGGTGGCCGGCGCCGCCGACACGCGCACCACGGCCGGCTGAGGCCGGCCGCGCGGCGCTCAGCCGGCGGCGGCGCCGCCCTCCTGCGCGCGCTCGGCGGCGATCTTGCGTACTTCCTCGACGAGCGCGGGGATCATCTCCTCCTCGGTGACGCGGCGCTCCATGCGGCCGTTCTTGAAAAGCACCGCGTAGCCGTGGCCGCCGGCGACGCCCACGTCCGCCTCCCGCGCCTCGCCCGGCCCGTTGACGACGCAGCCCATGATCGCCACCTTGATGGGCGTCTTCACGTCCGCAAGCTCCTTCTCCGCCTCCCGCACGGCCTTGAAGAGGTCGATCTCGCAGCGCCCGCAGGAGGGGCAGGCGACGATCTCCAGCCGCCGCTGGCGGAGGCCGAGGGCGTAGAGGATCTCCAGCCCCACGAGCACCTCCTGCGCCGACTCCTCCGTGAGGGAGACGCGGATGGTGTCGCCGATGCCCTGGGCGAGCAGGTGACCGATGCCGGCCACGCTCTTGACGATCCCCGGCAGGCCCGGGCCGGCTTCCGTCACGCCGAGGTGCAGCGGGTAGGGGCTCTCCTTGGCCATGAGCTCGTACGCGCGCACCATCGTGGGCACGTCGGAGGCCTTGAGGGAGATGACGATATCGAAAAAGTCCATGTCCTCAAGGATCTTCACATGGCGCTGGGCGCTCTCCACGAGGGCCTCGGGCACGCGGCCGTGCTTCTCCAGGAGGTCCTTCTCCAGGGAGCCGGCGTTCACGCCGATGCGGATCGGCACGCCGCGCGCCTTCGCCTCCTTCACGACAGCGCGCACGCGCTCAGGCCCGCCGATGTTGCCGGGGTTGAGGCGCAGCTTGTGCACGCCCGCCTCCAGCGCCTTGAGCGCCAGCTTGTAGTGGAAGTGGATGTCGGCGACGATCGGCAGGGGGCTGTGGGGCACGATCTTCGCCAGCGCCTCCGCCGCTTCGTCATCCGGTACGGCGAGGCGCACGATGTCCGCGCCCGCCACGTGCAGGCGGCGGATCTCGTCGACCGTCGCCCACACGTCGCGTGTGTCCGTCTTCGTCATCGTCTGCACGGAGACGGGCGCGCCGCCGCCGATCTGCACATCGCCCACCTTGACGGGTCGGGTGGGGCGCCTTTGTGCCAGCGGTTCCACCGTCAGTCTCCCCTCAGTCCGCCGACAGGCGGAGCACGTCGTGGTAGGTGATCACGAGGATCAAGAGGATCAGCATGGCGAAGCCGATGAAGTGGATGAACCCTTCCTTTTCCGGGTCGATCGGCTTGCCGCGCAGCCGCTCCCAAGCGAGGAACACCAGGCGGCTGCCGTCGAGCGCCGGGATCGGCAGGATGTTGACCAATCCCAGGTTGACGCTGATCACGGCGGCGAGCAAGAGGAGGTTGACGATGCCTGCCTGGCTGGCTTGGGCGATCGTGTCGGCGATGCCGACGGGCCCCATCACGCCGCCCTGCCCGTGGCCGGCGATGACGCCCGCGATGCCCACGAACCAGCCGGCGACGACGGCCGCCGTGTCGGCCAGGCCGCGCGCGACGGCCTCCACGAGGCCGAAGCGGCGGTTGGCGAAGCGCGGGTAGACGCCGATCACGCCGCGCCCGGCTTCGCTCGCGGGCGTGATGCGCACCTCGCGGCGCGCGCCGTCGCGCTCCACGGTGAAGGTGAGCGGCCGGCCGGGCGCCGCCTGCACCATGCGGCGCAGGTCGTCCCAGGTGTGCAGCGTGCGGCCGTCGATGGCGATGAGGCGGTCGCCGGGGCCCAGGCCGGCCTCGGCGGCCGGCATGCCGGCCACGACGCCGTCGACCGTCAACGTGGGCTGCGGCACGCCGAGCACTCCGTAGGCCACGATGAAGAGGGCGATGGCCAGCACCACGTTCATGAGGGGCCCGGCGGCGATGATGAACATGCGTGTACCGACGGGCTTGTCGTTGAAGCCGCGCCCCGGCGCCACGGGCTGCGGCCGCGCCCCCGCGGCGGCGAGGCGCTCGTCCGGCGGCAGCTCCCCCTCCGGATACATGCCGGCCATGCGCACGAAGCCGCCGAGCGGCAGAAGGCGCAGGCTGTAGAGCGTCTCGCCGCGGCGCCGCCCGAAGAGCAGCGGCCCGAAGCCGAGGGCGAACTCGTCCACCTGCACGCCGGCGCGCTTCGCCGCAAGGAAGTGGCCGAGCTCGTGGAAGAAGACCAGGCCGCCCAGCACGACGACGACTGCGATCCACTGCACCGGCGTCACATCCCGTCCCCGGGCGCACCCGGACCGCGTGCCGCGATCCACACGCGCGCCCGCTCCCGCGCCCATGCGTCGGCCCGGCGGACCGCCTCCAGGGTCCCCGCCGGTCCCGTCTCGTGCTCCGCCAGCACATGCGCCACGCAGGCCGCGATGTCCGTGAAGGCGAGACGCCGGTCGAGGAAGGCGAGGACGGCTTCCTCCTTGGCCGCGTTGAGCACGGCCGGCGCCGTCCCGCCGGCGCGCCCGGCCGCGTACGCGAGGCGCAGCGCGGGGAACGCCTCCAGATCCGGCGCTTCAAAAGAAAGGATACCCCATTTGTCGGGCGGCAGGGGCGCGACGGGCGGCGCCCAGCGCTCCGGGTGCGAGAGCGCGTGTTGGATCGGCAGGCGCATGTCCGGCGGCCCCGCGTGCGCGAGGAAGGAGCCGTCCCGCAGCTCAAGGAGCGCGTGCACCACGCTCTGCGGGTGGACGACCACCGCGATGTCGTCGTAGTCGAGGCCGAAGAGCCAGTGCGCCTCGATCACCTCAAGCCCCTTGTTGAAGAGCGTGGCCGAGTCGACGGTGATGCGCGCCCCCATGCGCCAGGTGGGGTGGCGCAGCGCGTCTTCCGGCGCGGCGCGGCGCATCGCCTCGACCGTCCAGCCGCGGAAGGGGCCGCCCGAGGCCGTGATCCAGAGGCGGCGCAGCTCGTCCTCACGCCCGGCCAGCAGTTGGAAGGCGGCGCTGTGCTCGCTGTCCACGGGCAGGATGCGGGCGCCGGTCCGCCGCGCGGCGCGCATCACGAGCTCCCCGCCGGCGACGAGCGACTCCTTGTTCGCCAGAGCCACGTCCTTGCCGGCCTCAAGCGCCGCCAGGGTGGCGTCGAGGCCCGCGGCTCCCCAGGCGGCGGAGACGGTCATGTCGGCCGCGGGCCAGGCGGCGATGCGGCGCACGCCCTCCGACCCGGCGAAGACACGCGTCCTCGGGGCCTGGCGCGCAAGGCGCGCCGCCAGGCGCTCCGCCGCGGCCTCGTCGTCCAGCGCGACCGCCTCAAGGCTCAGCGCCTCGGCCACTTCCGCCAGGAAGGCGTCGTCGGCCTGCGCGGCCGCCGCCACCACGCGGAGGCGATCGGCGTGGAGCCGCGCCACCTCCAGAGTTTGCCGGCCGATGGAGCCGCTTGCGCCGACGATCGCCAGCCGCTTCACGATCATCCCCCCACCCCGCCGCCGGCGGCGACGATCAGGAGCCGCGCGGCCGGCCCGGCCAGGCCAGCATGCCGGTCTCGGCCATCGCCTGCACCGTCACCACGAAGAGCGGGCCGGCCAGAAGGCCGGCCGGTCCCAAGACCGCGGCTCCTACGTACAGGGCGGCCAGCGCCACCGCCGGGTGCAGCCCGAAGGAGCCGTGCAGCACGGCGCTCTGCAGCACCCAGCGCAGGGCCGAGGCGGCGGCGTGGATGAGGAGCAGCGCCAGCGCGGCGCCGGCATGGCCGTTCAGAGCCTCCACGGCCGCCCAGGGGAGGAGCACCAGGCCCGGTCCCAGGACGGGAAGGAGGTCGAAGGCACCGGCCGCCGCCGCCGCGAGGAGCGCGTACGGAGCGCCCGCCACGGCGAGAGCCGCCCACACGAAGGCGAACGTGACCCCGGCGAGCGCGACCGAGGCCCAGAAGAGGCGCGCACACGATGTCCACACGCGCCGCCCAAGGAGGCGCGCCCCGTCCCGCCAGCCCGGCGGCAAGGCCGCCAGCGCGAGCTGCGTCACGCCGTGAGGGTCGCTGAGGGCCAAAAAGCCGAAGGCCAGCCCGAAGACGAGCACCGCCAGCGCCCGCGGCAGCGCGGCGAGAAGCGCCTGCAGCCCGTGCAGGCTCCAGACCGCCAGCTTCTGCACGGCGAGCACGAGGGCGCCGCCCACCTCCCGCCAGTACGGCTCCAGGGAAGGCGGCAGCCCGGCCAGCGTACCCTGCAGCACCCGCCACCACGCGGCCGCGAGGCGCTCCGCCTGCGCGTACCACTCGGGCACGTGCGCCACGAAGCGGCCGGTCTCGGCCGTGAGAGCAACCACGACGGCCATCCCGCCCAAGACGAGCCCCGCGCCCGCGAGCGTCATGGCCAGGGCCGCCGCCCAGCGCCGCGGCAGGCCCCGCGCCTCGGCCCAGTCGACGGCCGGAGAGAGCAGTGCCACAAGCACCGCCGCCACCGCGAACGGGCCCAGCACCAGGGACCCGTAGCGCACGGCGGCTGCCACCGCCAGCGCCGCAAGACCCACACGCGCGTAGACGTCCACGCCCCCGGCCCCCCGGCGCCCGCGCCCTCACGGCCGCCACAACTGCCAGAACCAGTAGGCCGCCGGCAGGGCGAAGGCGAGGCTGTCGAAGCGATCCCACACGCCGCCGTGGCCCGGAAGGAGGCCGCCCGCGTCCTTGAGACCGGCGGCACGCTTGAAGGCCGACTCAAAAAGGTCTCCGACCGTGCCTGCGGCCACGAGGAGGGCGCTCGCCGCCGCCAGAGGACCCTCCGGCCATCCGGCGAGCCGCGCCACCCCCCAGCCGGCCGCGGCCCCCGCGGCCAGGGCCGCCGCCAGGCCCTCCCAGGACTTCCCCGGGCTCACGCGCGGCGCGAGGCGGTGGCGCCCCCACGCCTTGCCTATGAAGTATGCGGCCATGTCCGCCGCCCAGATCACCAGGACCGCCCAGAGAAGCTGGGGCCGGCCGGTCTGGCGCAGGAGCACGAAATAGGCGTAGGGGATGGGCGCCACGAGCAGGTAGGCCGCGGCCGCCGCCCAGGCGCGCGCCGCCACGGCCGGATCGCGGCGAGCGGCGCGCCACACGCACCAGACCCCGAGGAGGAGCACGCCGGCCGTGGCGCCCAGCGCCCAGCCGCGCAGGCCGTCCCGCCAAGCGCCGGCCAGCACCAGCCAGCCGGCCGCCATCGACGGCAGCGGCCACCACGCGCCCCACACGGCGCGCGCCACACCGGCGAACTCGAAGGCGACGGCCGTGGCTGCCGCCCACACGAGCGCGAACGCGGCCGCGCCGCCCACATAGACCGCCGCCAGCACGAGGGGCGCCCCCACAGCCGCCGTCCATACGCGACGCGCCAGCTCGCTCATTCCGGCAGCCCGCCGAAGCGGCGCTCGCGCTGTTGGAAGTCGGCGATCGCCCGGTAGAAGTCCTCCGCCGTGAAGTCGGGCCAGAGGACCGGGGTGCTCCAGAACTCCGCGTAGGCGAGCTCCCAAAGAAGAAAATTGCTCACGCGCATCTCCCCGCCCGAGCGGATGAGGAGGTCGAGCTCCGGCAGGCCGGCCGTCGCCAGCCGTGCGGCCATCCACGCCTCATCCACCTCGTCCGGCTGCAGCCGCCCCTCCTGCGCCTCGCGCACGGCCGTGCGCACGGCGCGCAGGATGTCCTGGCGGCCGCCGTAGTTGACGGCAAAGGCCGCCGTGAGGCCATCGTTGGCCGCCGTCTCCTCCTCCGCGGCGCTCAGCGCGGCCTGCACCGGCTCCGGCAGCCCCCCGCGCTCTCCCAAGACGCGCACGCGCACGCCGTTCTCCTTCAACTCCGGCAGGTCGCGGCGGAAGGTGTCCGCGAGGAGCTGCCAGAGAAACTGCACCTCGGCGGCCGGGCGCTTCCAGTTCTCCGCGGAGAAGGCGTAGAGCGTCAACGCGGGGATGCCTAGGCGCGACGCCGCCCGCACCACGCGCCTCACCGCCTCCACGCCCGCGCGGTGCCCCTCGGAACGTTCCAGGCCGCGCTGACGCGCCCAGCGCCCGTTCCCGTCCATGATCACGGCCACATGCCGCGGCAGGCGCGCCGCGTCCACGCCGAAGGCCTCCCAAGGAGGCGCCTCTCCCGGCCGCGCGCCGTCCGTCCAGCGCGTCATGGCACCGCGGACCTCGCCGCCGGGAAGGCCGCCACGGAGAGCTCCACAACCTCCCCCAAAGAGCGCGCGCGCACCACGCGGCTCACCGTCCCCGCCTGCGGCACGCCGGGCCCGGACTCCTCTAGAGCCAAGACCCGCACGCGCCGGCCAGCCGCCTCAAGGGCCCGCCGGGCGCGCTCCGCCTCCCACAGCAGCACGTCTTCCGCGTCCACGTCAGACTTCCATGATCTCCTTTTCCTTGGCCTCCAGGAACTCCGCGATCTGCGCGATGAAGCGGTCGGTGAGCTTCTGGACGCGGTCCTGCGCGGCGCGCGCCTCATCCTCCGAGATCTCGCCCTCCTTGGCGAGCTCCTTGAGGGTGTCGTTGCTCTCCCGGCGGATGTTGCGCACGGCCACGCGCGCCGACTCGGCCAGGTTGCGCACCAGCTTCACCAGCTCCTGGCGGCGCTGTTCCGTGAGCTGCGGCAGGGCGAGGCGGATCACCTGCCCGTCGCTCGTCGGCTGCAGGCCCAGGTCCGACTTCTGGATGGCGCGCTCGATGGCGCCGATCTGGCTCTTGTCCCACGGCTGGATGACGATCAGCCGCGGCTCCGGGATGTGGATCGTCGCCAGCTGCTGAATCGGGGTCGGCGTGCCGTAGTAGTCCACGCGCACCTTCTCCAGCAGCGCGGGCGTGGCGCGTCCGGCGCGGACGCCGGCGAGCTCCCGGCGAAACGCGTCCAGGCTGTGCTTCATGCGCTCTTCCGCGTCTTTCAAGACCTCTTCCGTCACGGCGCTCCCCTCGCTTTCGCCCTCGATTCCCCGCCGTCAATCCGCGGGCGTGGCCGCGGCATCGGCCGTGATCAGCGTGCCGATGGGCTCCCCCAGCACGGCGCGGCGGATGTTTCCGGGACCGGCGATGTCGAAGACGAGGATGGGGATGCGGTTCTCCATGCAGAGAGACACGGCCGTGGAATCCATGACGCGCAGGCCCATCTTCAGCACGTCCAGGTAGCTCAGGGACCGCAGGAGGCGGGCGGCCGGGTTCGAGCGCGGGTCGTCGTCGTAGACGCCGGCTTCGTTGGTGGCCTTGAACATCACGTCCGCCTCCACCTCCGCGGCCCTGAGGGCGGCCGTCGTGTCGGTGGTGAAGTACGGGTTGCCGGTCCCGGCCGCGAAGATCACGACCCGGCCCTTCTCCAGGTGCCGCACGGCGCGCCGGCGGATGAACGGCTCGGCGATCTGCCGCATCTCGATGGCCGTCTGCACGCGGGTGTCCACGCCCAGCTGCTCCAAGGCGTCCTGGAGCGCCAGCGCGTTGATCACCGTGGCCAGCATCCCCATGTAATCGGCCGTCGCGCGGTCCATCCCCTGGGCGCTGCCGCTCTGGCCGCGCCAGATGTTGCCGCCGCCGACGACGATGCTCACCGCCACGCCGAGGCGCACGACATCCCGCACCTCGGCGGCGATCGACTCCACGACCGTCGGGTCGATGCCGAAGCCGCGCGGCCCGGCGAGCGCCTCGCCGCTGAGCTTCAGCACGACGCGCCGGTACTTCGGCTCCAACTCCGACTCTGGCAAGCGGGAACCCCCCGGCTCAACGATTGGGCGTCACTGCCCGACCTGGAAGCGCGCGAAGCGGCGGATCTCCATCTTTTCGCCCAGCTTGGCGCTGGTCTCCTGCACGCGCTCCTTGACCGTCTTCGACGGGTCCTTGACAAACGGCTGCTCCTCCAAGCAGATCTCCTGGAAGAACTTCTCCATGCGGCCCGCCACGATCTTTTCGGCGACGTGCTCCGGCTTCCCCTCTTCCCGCACGCGCGCCAGCTGGATGCGGCGCTCCGCCTCCACCACATCGGGCGGCACGTCCTCCCGCCGCACGTAGCGCGGCGCGGCGGCGGCGATGTGCATGGCCACATCGTGCAGGAGTTCCTTGAAGTCCGGCGTCTTGGCGACGAAGTCCGTCTCGCACGAGATCTCCACGAGCACCCCGATCTTGCCGCCCATATGAATGTACGCGTCGACGAGGCCCTCGTTGGCGGTGCGCGAGGCGAGCTTCGCCGCCTGGGAAAGCCCCTTCTGGCGCAGCCAGTCGACGGCGCGGTCGAGGTCGCCGCCCGTTTCCTGCAGCGCCTTCTTGCAGTCCATCATGCCGGCGCCGGTGCGCTCCCGCAGCTCCTTCACCAGCGCGGCCGAGATCTCCGCCATGCTCGTTCCTCCCCGGCTTCGTGAGTCGCGTGAAGGGGGGCAAAAGCGCGCCGCGCTCTTGCCCCCCGCTCTTCAGGCCCGCGGCGCCGCGGGCCGCCCGTCCGGAACCCGGCTTACGCCGTGACCTGGACGCCCTGCTTGCCTTCGAGCACCGCATCCGCCATCTTCGACGTGATGAGCCGCACGGCGCGGATGGCGTCGTCGTTCCCCGGGATGATGTAGTCGACCTCGTCCGGGTCGCAGTTCGTGTCGACGATGGCCACGACGGGAATGCCGAGCTTGCGCGCCTCCGTGACGGCGATGTTCTCCTTCCGCGGGTCCACGACATAGACGGCGCCGGGCAGGCGCTTCATGCCGCGGATGCCGCCGAGGAACTTCTCGAGCTTCTCCTTCTCGTGGCGCAGGCGCGCGGCTTCCTTCTTGCTGAGGCGCTCGAAGTAGCCGCTCTCCTCCATCTCGTCGAGTTCTTCCAACCGCTGCAGGCGCGAGCGGATCGTCTGGAAGTTCGTCAGCATGCCGCCCAGCCAGCGCTGGTTCACGTACGGCATGCCGCAGCGGCGCGCCTCGTCCGCGATCGTCTCCTGGGCCTGCTTCTTAGTGCCGACAAAGAGCACGTCGTCCCCTTGGAAGACGACGTCCCGCACAAAGCTGTAGGCATCCTCGATGAGCCGCACGGTCTTCTGGAGGTCGATGATGTAGATGCCGTTGCGCTCCGTGAAGATGTAGGGCTTCATCTTGGGGTTCCAACGGCGGGTCTGGTGGCCGAAGTGCACGCCGGCCTCGAGGAGTTGCTTCATCTGCACGACGGGCACGCGTCTTCACCTCCTTCCGGTTGAACCGCCGCTTCCCATTGCGCGCGAACCACGGCCGGGCCGTGGCACCGGAGCGCGCTGCACCACCCCGCGACGCGCCGGGGGCCGTCCGCACGGGACGGGGGAAAGCGTGAGAATTCGGCCGGGCGAAAAGCCGCCCGATCCGGCAGGACTATATCACATCGTTTCAACGGATGTCGATGAAGATGGGCACCGCCACGCCAGGCGCCACTTCCACCGGAAGCTGGCGCCCCGCGAGGCGGTCATGCAGCGTGCGCGCGATCGTCTTCGCGGCCTCGTCCGCCCACGCCGTGGCCAGGCCGTCGACGTCGATCTGGTCGAGCTGTTTCTGAAACTCCTGCGTGATCTCGTCGCGCAGGTGGTCGCGCAACGATTGCGTGGCCTGCGCCGGCAGGTCGACGCGCACGCCGTAGAGGACGAAGGATGCGTCGCCGAGCTGCCTATTCACTTCCTCCGCCACCTTGGCGGGCACCTGCGCCTTGACGGCGGCGATCACACGCGGCATCTCGGCCAGCACCTGCCGCCGGATCTCCGCCTGCACGTCCGCCGTGAGCGGCGCGGCGTCGACCTTCGCCACCACGCCGTGGCGCACCACGTACGCCGCGCCCGCGGCACCGGCCGCCAGGGCGAGCGCGATCCCCCAAAGCACACCCTTGATGAACATCCAACGCAAGGCAGAGCCTCCCCGCTGAGGCTTGGACAGCCTCTGGATACTATGCCCAGCGGGGCGCCGCCTATGCGCGCCTCCGCCTGGGGCGGCCGCGCCACGGCGCGCTCGCCGCGCCGCCGCCGGGCCGCCTCCGCCGCTTGTTGTCCGGCCAGCTGGGCTTCCGCCCCGGCCCGCCAGGCGTGCTCGGCGCGCTCCACCGCCCCGGCGGCCGGCACCGCCCCCTGCCCCTCCACCGGTTTCACCGCAGCGCCTCCTTTTGTCGAGCCAGGCGGCCGCGCAGGCGCAGGATGGCCTTCGAGTGCAGCTGCGAGATCCGCGACACCGAAAGGCCCATGACGTGCGCGATCTCCGTGGCCGTCAGGCCTTCATAGTAGTAGAGCGCCACCACCGTGCGCTCCTTGGGCGGCAGCTTGTCGATGGCCTCCGCCAGGATGCGCTTCCGCTCCTGGAGGTAGGCGCTCTCCAGAGGGTCGCGTGCGCGGCCGTCGGCCACGATCTCTTGGAGCGCGACCTCGCCGTCGCCCTCCTCGTGGCTCCAGGCGGCGTCATCCAGGGAGACGACCGTCACGCGGGCCACGTCGCGCAGGAGCTCCTGCAGGGCCTGCGGGTCCATCCCCAGGGCCGCCGCCACCTCCTCGTCCGTGGCGGCGCGCCCCAGGCGCGCCTCGAGTTCCCCGTAAGCGCGCTCCAGCTGGCGCGCCTTCTGCCGCAGCGACGCCGGCACCCAGTCCATGTCCCGCAGGCCGTCGAGCATGGAGCCGCGGATGCGCGTGTAGGCGTACGTCTCGAACTTGACGCCGCGGCTGGGATCGAACTTGGCGATGGCGTCGAGCAGGCCGAAGACCCCGTAACTGTACAGGTCTTCCGGGTCGATGTGCTGGGGCAGCCCGACGGCCAGGCGGCCGGCCACATGCTTCACAAGAGGCAGGTAGCGCTCCACGAGCGCGTCCTTGTCCGCCGCGTCCTGCGACTGGCGGTAGGCCTGCCACGCCTCCGCGGCCGGGCGCTCACCTTGGGTCAACGTCGTCACCTCCCCCTCCCGCGCGCGCGCTCACAGGAGCCCCTTGCGGCGCGCCCGCCGCTGCTGGTCGAAGATGAAGGCCACGATGGCGTCCCGGTCGCGGCGCGAGATCGCCGTCCACTCCACGCCGTACCAGTGCTCCTCGCGCTCCGCCGTGCGCCGCACCGACTTCGTCAGGCGCAGCACGCGGCAGGAGGCGGCGATCGTGCGGTGGTCGAGGTCCACCTGCACATCGAGCTGCGCTCCCACAGGCAGAAGCTGCTCCGTGATGAGCAGCATGCCGCCGCCGCTGATGTCGCCTGTGCGGCCGCGGCCGCTGCCCGACGCCGTGGAGGCGCCGTCGTGGTCGCCGGCCCACCAGTAGAACCGCACCGGCAGCGAGCAGGCCCAGCGCACGTGGTGGCGCCGCTGCTGCCGGCGGGCCGTCTCCCCGAGGCGCAGGTGCCAGACGCCGTCCTCCCGGCTCTCCAGCGCGGCCGGCACCTCGTAGCTCGCCACCGGGTCGTGGAAGCGCACCGTCATCTGCGCGCCAAGCGGCAGCCGGACCCAGTTGCCGCGCCGCATGGGCGCCGCCACGCGCAGCCGTCCCTCCTCCATCGCCTCCGCCCAGGTCTGGTAGTGCGTGCCATCCTCCATGACGAGCTCGATGCGCTGGTTCGGCGAAAGGCGCAGCTGGTCGATGGGGATCTCCATCCACTCAGGAGCCGGCGCCTCCGCGCCGCCGGCCGCCGCCGCCTCGCGCGCCGCCGCGGTCTCGGGCTCCGCGCCCGCCCCCAGCCGCCCGCTGCCGCGAGCTTCCTCGAGCGCATCGCGCTCCTCTCCGCCCGTGCCGCCGACCGCCGCCGGGCCACGCGCGCCCTCCGCCTCCAGAGATGAGAGCCACACGCGGCCGAGCACCGCCGGCAGGCTGCGCGGGCGCACGGGCGTCTCCCGCAGCCGCTCCGCCACGCGCCGCAGCGCGCGCGCCGCCGGCGCCTGCGGGAAGCGCAGCAGGAAGGGGCGCCGTTCCTGCACGGCCAGGCCGACCTGGAAGTCATTGGGCACGGCTCCCACGTAGGTGGGCTGCCAGTCCAGGAAGCGCTGCGTCGCCAGCGCGAGCTGCTCCGCCGTCTCCCGCCCGGAGGCGTCCGTCGCCTGGTTCACGAGGAGGTAGACGGCCGCGTCCGGGTTGACGTGGCGGAGCGCCTTGAACATCGTGTAGGCCTCCGTGACGGCCGTCGGCTCCGGCGTCGTGACGACGAGCACCTCGCCCACGGCCGCGAGGATGCCGAGCACCTGCGGGCCGACGCCCGCACCCGTGTCCAGGAGGACGAGGTCGTACTCGCGGCAGGCGCCGGCCATCTGCAGAATGGCGGTGCTGACGCGCTCACCGGGGAGCGAGGCCAGCTCCCAGAGGCCGGAGCCGGCCGCCATCAGGTCGACGCGCTCGGCGACGGGCAGCCGGATCTGCTCAAACGTGGCCCGCCCGTCCAGCCAGTCCCCGAGGTGGCGCGTGGGCAGCACGTCGAGCAGCACCTCGAGGGTGCCGAGGCCGAAGTCGGCGTCGACGACGAGCACGCGGCTGCCGCGCTCCGCCCAGGCGAGGGCGAGGTTCAGGGAGATGTTGCTCTTGCCCACGCCGCCCTTGCCGCTCGTGACGGCGATGGCCCGCTGGCGCAGCCGCGGCGGGACGCTGGTCACGGCACGGCCACCCCCTGTCCGGGAGCCCCGCCGGCCGGGCGCAGCCCCAGAGGCACGGCGGGCGAGACGCCGAAGAAGGCGACGCCCAGGCCGCGCGGCGCGGCCAGGCGCAGGAGCGCCCCTTCGTCCTCGGTCTCGTCACACTTCGTAAGGATGAGGTCGCAGGGCCCGAGGGCGCGGTAGGCGTCCAACGCGGCCTCCGCGTCCCGTCCCTGCCAGCCGGCGGGCACGGCGAGGAGCCGCCAAGTGCCGGGCGGCAGCGCGCGCAGCAAGGCCGCGAACTCCGACCAGGCGCGCGGATCAAGACGGTTGGCGGCCGCGAAATCGACGACCGTCAGATCGACGTCCGGCGCCTCAAGCTCCGCCCGCAGCGCGCCCGGCGTGGGCGTCTCCCGCACGTCCACGCCGAGCGCGCGCGCCAGGGCGCGCAACTGCGCGGCCGCACCGGGCCGGTACGCGCCGGCCGCCAGCAGCCGCACGCGACGGCCGAGGCGCGCCGCCTGGCCGGCGAGGGACGCGGCGGCCGTCGTCTTGCCGGCGCCGGACGGACCCATGACGGCCGCCACGCGGCAGAGCGCCAGGCGCTGAGGCGCGGGCGCCGGCGCGGCCGCCGGCTCCGCAGGGACGGCTGCCGGGACGGCGGCGGCCGGGCGCGACGGGAGCGCGGGCGCGGCCGCGGGCGCCGGCGCGCCCGCCGGTGCGGCGGGCGGGGCGGGGGGCAGGACCGAGGACGGCGCGCCGCCCGGCGCCGCCGGGCCGGAGGTGATCACACCCGCTGTAGCCGCCGCGGCCGCCGCCGCCGCGGAGACAGCGGGCATCAGGGCGCCGGAGTGCCCACGCGCCCCCGGCGCCGCAGGCGCCGCGCCGGAAAGCGACGCGCGTCGCAACTCCATGAGGGACGCGTCGCTCGTGTCGGCACGGTCCAACCGCGCGCCGCCGCTTCGCCCCAATCGAGCGCCGCCGCCGCTCTCTCCATGCCGCGTGCCGGCTCCCGCCGCACGGGCGGCCGGCCGCGCCGCCGCAGCCGGGGCCGCCGTCACTTCCACCCAGGGGCGCCGCGCCCACAGAAGCCCGTCGGCCCCGCGGCGCGTCTGCAGCACCACCGCGTCCGGACCGAACGCCCGGCGCACCTCCTCTAGAGCCTCCTGCAGGGTCGCGGCGCGGAACTTGCGGATGTTCACCTCAGTCCACCACCTGAACGGCTTTCACCGGGATGTCGCCCGCCAGCTCGTGGTAGGCCAGGACCTGCACGTCGGCGTGCTGGCGCTCGATGAGGCGGCGGAAGGCCAGCCGCACGCCCGGAGAGCAGAGCACGACGGGCCGCAGGCCCTCCGCGCGCACGCGCTGGATGGCGTCGTGCGCCTTCCTGCGGATCTCCTGCAGCCGCTGCGCATCGACCGCAGCCCCGGCGGCGGCCGCGCGCGCCAGCTCATCCTCCACCTCGGGCGCGAGCGCCACGACCGGCAGGTAGCCGCCCTCCACGGGCAGCGCGGCGCTGATCTGCCGCGCCAGGGCGGCGCGCACCGCCTCCGTGAGGGCGTCGGCGTCCTTCGTCGCCTGTCCGGCGTCCGCGAGCGTCTCAAGGATCGTGACGAGGTCGCGGATCGGCACGCGCTCGCGCAGGAGGTTCTGGAGCACACGGTGCACCGTGCCGAGCGGCAGCACGCCGGGCACGATCTCGTCGACGACGGCCGGGGAGCGCTCCCTCAGCACATCGAGCATCGCCTTGACCTCCTGGCGCGTGAGGAGGTCGGCCGCGTGGCGCCGCACGATCTCCATGAGGTGCGTGGCCAGCACGGAGGCTGGATCGACGACCGTGTACCCCGCGGCCTCCGCGCGGTCGCGGTCCTCACCGCGGATCCACATCGCCGGCAGGCCGAAGGCCGGTTCCCTCGTGGGGATGCCCGGAAACTCGTCCTGCACGCCGCCCGGATCGATGGCGAGGAAGCGGTCCAGGTAGAGCTCGCCGCGGCCCACGGCCACGCCGCGCACTTTTACGGCGTACTCCTGGGGTGCCAGCTGGACGTTGTCCCGCACGCGGACGAGCGGCAGCACGAGACCGAGGTCGGTCGCCACCTGGCGCCGGATGGCGCCGATACGCGCCATCAGCTCGCCGCCGTGGTCGCCTTCGGCGAGCGGCAGGAGGCTGTAGCCGAGCTCCACCTCCATGGGGTCGACCGCCACCATCGCCGCGGCCTGCTCCGGCGTGGTGGGCGCCGGCGCGGCCGGCGCCTCCGCCTCGCCCGGCGCCGGCGCCGCCGCCTCTTCCCGCATCCTCCAGGCCGCGAAGCCGAGCACGGCGGCGAGGATGAAGAAGGGCAGCTTGGGCAGGCCCGGCACGAGGCCGAGCAGCCCGAGGGTGAGGGCGGCGATGGCCAGCGGCCGGCGGCGCGTCAGCACCTGCGCGCGCATCTCCTCGCCCAGGTTGTCGGCGCTGGCCGCGCGCGTGACGACGATGCCCGTCGCCGTGGAGATGAGGAGGGCCGGGATCTGCGCGGAGATGCCCTCGCCGACGGTGAGGAGCGTGTACTTGAGGAGCGCCTCGTTCCAGGAGAGGCCGTGCTGCCACATGCCGACGGCGAAGCCGCCGACGACGTTGATGGCGATGATGACGAGCGCCGCGATGGCGTCGCCCTTGACGAACTTGCTGGCGCCGTCCATGGCGCCGTAGAAGTCGGCCTCGCGCTCGATCTCCCGCCGGCGGCGGCGCGCCTCGCGGTCGTCGATGAGTCCGGCGTTGAGGTCGGCGTCGATGGCCATCTGCTTCCCCGGCATGGCGTCCAGCGTGAAGCGCGCCGCCACCTCGGCCACGCGCTCGGCGCCGCGCGTGATGACGAGGAACTGGATGAGGACGAGGATGAGGAAGACGACGAAGCCCACGACCGGGTTGCCGCCGACGACGAACTCGCCGAACTTGCGCACGACCTCCCCGGCGTCGCCGTAGAGAAGGATGAGGCGCGTGCTGGACACGTTCAGCGCCAGGCGGTAGAGCGTCGTGATGAGCAGGAGGCTCGGGAAGACCGAGAGCTCCAGGGGGTCCGTGAGGTAGGTGGTGGCCAGGAGGATGGCCAGCGCCACCGCGATGTTGAGCGAGATGAGGAGGCTCAGGATACCCGCCGGCAGCGGGATGACCATCATGAGCACGACGACGACGACGGCCCCCGCGAGGACGAGGTCGCTCGCACCGAAGCGCCGCGCCGACGACCACACGCGCGCGATCACTCAGGACACCCTCCCTTTCAGCCGCCAGACGTAGGCCAGCACCTGCGCCACCGCCTGGTAGAGCTCGATCGGAATGGCCTGGCCCACCTTGGTGCCGGCGTAGAGCGCCCGCGCGAGCGGCGGATCCTCCATCACCGTCACCCCGTGCGCGCGCGCGATCTCCCGGATGCGCTGGGCCAGCCAGCCCTTCCCCTTGGCCACGACGACCGGCGCCGCCTCCACGCCCGGCCGGTAGCGCAGCGCCACCGCGTAGTGCGTCGGGTTCGTGACGACGACGTCCGCGCGGCGCACGTCCTGCAGCATGCGCCGCCGCGCGATCTCCCGCTGGCGCCGGCGGATGCGGGCGCGCAGTTGCGGATCGCCCTCGGACTCGCGCGTCTCCTCCCGCAGTTCCTGGCGCGTCATGCGCAGGTTGCGCTCGAAGACGGCGCGCTGGTAGGCGTAGTCGGCCGCGGCGAGGAGCAGGAAGGCCAGCCCGAGGCGCCAGACGAGGCCGGCGGCGGCGCGGGCCACCTGCGCCACGGCTGCGCCCGGTCCGCTCTCCAGCCAGACGGGCATGTCGGCCAGCGTGCGCGCCACGCTCACGTACGTCAGCGCCCCCACCACCGCGAGCTTCAGGAGCGACTTGACGAGCTCCACGAGCGAGCGGCTGGAGAAGAGGCGCGCCATGCCTGCCAGCGGGTTCACGCGCGACCACTGCGGCGCGGCCGCGCTGAGGCTGAAGCCGAAGCCGGACTGCGCCAGGCCCGCGGCCGCGCCCACGACCGCCCCCGCCGCGAGGAGCGGCGCCGCGGCGCCCAAGAAGGCGGCGGCCGCCCCCGGCAGCACGCTCAGGGGGTCGGGCGCGCCCGCCCCGCCCTGCGGCGCCGACCAGACCCGCACCGCGAAGGCCGCCAGGCGCCGCGCGGCTTCGGGCGCCCACCACTGCACCGCCGCCGCCGTGCCGAGCAGCACCGCCGCCGCCGAGAGGTCGCCGCTGTGCGCCACTTGGCCGCGCCGCCGCGCCTCGCGGCGGCGTTTCGGCGTCGCCGGAAAGCGGCGCTCCTCCGCGAAGAGCTGCAGGTCCATCGTCAACCTCCTCCCAGGGGGCCGAGGAGGGCCCCCGCGTCCGCCGGGAAGAGGCGCTGCATCATCCCCGCGTAGATCGGCAGGAGGAGCGCCAGACCCAAGAGCCCGACGGCCGACTTCACCGGCAGCCCCAGGAGGAACACGTTGAGCTGCGGCACCGCCCGGGAGAGCACGGCCAGCGCCACCGTCACGAGGAAGGAGGCGGCCAGGACCGGCACCGCCAGCTGCACCGCGGTGAGGAAGGCGGCGGCGAAGGCGTCGACGAGCGGGCGCGCGAAGGACGGCGCCGCCCAGGTGCCGGGCGGGAGCACGCGGAAGCTCTCGGCGAGGGCCGCGAGCAGCACGTAGTGGGCGTTGGAGAGCAGGTAGACGACGGTCGCGAAGAGGTTCATGAAGTTGCCCAGAAGGGGCAGCGGCTGCTCCGAGGCCGGGTCGAGGAGGCTCGCCGCGCCGAAGCCCAGGTCGAGGTCGAGGAGCGAGCCCATCGCCTGAACAGCCGCGAAGGCCATGCGGCTCATGAGGCCGATGGCCAGGCCGGTCACGGCCTCCCCCAGCACGAAGGCCGCGTCGCCCCAGAGGTCGGCGGGCGGCACGGGCGCGCGCACGGACGGCCAGAGCGCGTAGCTGACGCCCAGCGCCAGCCCCACGCGCAGCACGCCGGGGACGAACGACGCGCCGAAGACCGGCGCCGTGGCCGTGACGGCCGCGGCGCGCGCCGCCACCGCCCAGAACACGAGCCAGCGGTCGAGCGGCACCGGCCAGAGCCCCGCGAGGTCCACGCCCCTCACGCCCCCCCGCCCAGCGCCGGCAGAAGGTTCCACACCCGCGCCGTGTAGTCGATGAGCACGTGCAGCATCCATGGCCCGAAGAGCGCGAGCGCGCCGAGCATGGCCAGGATCTTGGGCACGAAGGCCAGCGTCTGCTCGTTGATCTGCGTCGTCGCCTGGAAGAGGCTGACGATAAGCCCCACCGCCATGCCGAGCCCCAGGACAGGCGCGGCCACAAGGAGCCCGGTCACGATGGCCTCGCGCGAGAGCTGGATGACCAACCCGTCCGTCATCGGCGTCCCCCTAATACCCCTGCACCAGGTTCTGCGCCACGAGGTGCCAGCCGTCGACGAGCACGAAGAGCAGCACCTTGAACGGCAGCGAGACCAGAACCGGCGGGAGCATGAGCATGCCCATCGACATGAGCGTGCTGGCCACAACCATGTCGATCACGAGAAACGGAATGTAGATGAGAAAGCCCATCTCGAAGGCCGTCTTGAGCTCGCTGATGGCGAAGGCCGGCACGAGCGCCGTGAGCGGCACGTCCTCGCGCCTCACCTGGCCCGTGTGGCCGGAAAGCCTCCAAAAGAGCGCCAGGTCGCTCTCCCGCGTCTCCTTGAGCATGAAGTCGCGGGCCGGCCCCTCGGCGCGGCGCAGCGCCGTGGCCTCGTCGATCTGCCCGGCGCGCAGCGGCACCCACGCGTCCCGGTACACGGCCTGGCCCACGGGCGCCATGACGAAGATCGTCAGGAAGAGCGCCAGCCCGATGATCACGGCGTTCGGCGGCACCTGCCCCGCACCCACGGCCGTCCTCACGAAAGAGAGCACGACGAGGATGCGCGTGAAGGCCGTCATCATTACGAGCGCCGCCGGCACGAGCGCCAGGGCGGTGAGGAAGAGGACGATCTGCAAGGCCGGCGCGAGGCCGCCCGAGCCGCCGATGGTGATCGTCACGGCCGGCCCCCGCCTCCCCGCCGCAGCCGCGCGCGCAGCGCGGCCCAATCCCAAAGCGGCGCCGCCGGCTCGGCGCGCGCAGCCTCGTCCAGCGACATCCAGCGCTCGCCGGCCAGCTCGGCCACCTCCTCCGGGTCCTCGATGGCGTAGAGACACGCCACCTCGCGCTCCCCCACGCCCACGACCAGCGCCCGCCGGCCCACGCGGACGAGCGCCAGGCTGCGGCGGCCGCCGAGGGGGAGCGCGCCCAGGATCTCCATGCGCCCGCGCTCCCGCTGCGCCGGCAGGCGCCCGAGCGCGCGCGCCGCCCACACGATGGCGGCCACCACGACCGCCAGGGCGCCGAGCGTCCGCAGAAAGAGCCACACACCCTCCACCGCCGCCGCCTCCCCTCTCTCAGCTCAGGCGCTCCAGGCGCTGCTCCGGGCTGAGGATCTCGGTGATGCGCACGCCGAACGCCTCGTCGACGACGACCACCTCGCCCTTGGCCACGAGCCGCCCGTTGACGAGCACGTCGACCGGCTCGCCCGCCATGCGGTCGAGCTCGATCACCGCTCCCGGACCGAGCTCCAGCACGTCCCGCACGCGCTGGTGCGTGCGGCCGAGCTCGACCGTCACCTCAAGCGGCACGTCCATGACGATCTCGAGCCCCACAGGCGTCCCCGCCGCCGCGCGCCCCGCGCCCGCGGGCGCCCAGGGCCGCGCCGCCGCGGCCGCTGCCGCGGCCGCGACCTCGTCCCGCGCCGCCTGCGTCTCGCCCTCCGCCTCCGGCGGCGCGCCCTGCGGCGGCCACTCGGCGTCGTCGAGCGACTCCACCAACTCCCGGATGTCTTCAGAGGCCGGCTGCTCAGTCATCGGCCATCTCCCTCCCTTCGAGCGTGAAGACCAGGCGCCGCCCGCGGCGGCCCGGCCGGCCGCGGAAGGCCGGCCGCTGGGCCACGAAGAGGCGCAGGGCGTCGTCCGGGCCGCGGTCGAGCCGGACGATGTCGCCCGGCTGCAGGGCGAGCAGTTCCCTCAAGGTGAGGCGGGCCCGCCCGAGCTCCACCCAAAGCGGGATGCTCGTCTCGGCGATATGCTGGCGCACGGCCGCGCGGTGGCTGGGGTGGCGCGCCGGCTCGTGGCCCAGCCACTCCCTCGCCGAGAGGCGCGGCAGCACCGGTTCCAGCGTGCGGTAGGGCAGACAGAGGCGCAGGGGCGCGCGCCGCCCGCCGAGCTCCACGCTTTGGTGCACCACGAGCACGATGTCCTCGGGCGCGCACACCTGCGCGAAGAGCGGGTTGCTCTCCACAGCGTCGAGGCGCGGCGCCACGTCCTCCACGTTCTTCCAGGCTTCCCGCCAGGCGCTGAGGAGGCCCGCGAAGAGCCGGCGCACGACGGCGCCCTCGATGTCCGTGAGGGCGCGCGCGCTCTCGGGCCAGACGCCCGGCCCGCCGAGCACGCGGTCGATGAGCGCGAAGGCCAGGGCCGGGTCGAGCTCCCAGAGCGTGCGCGCCGGCAGCGGGGGCATGGCCACCACCGCGAGGATCGCCGGCTCCGTCACGCCCTGCGTGAACTGGCGGTACGTCGTCTGCTCCACCGTCTCGGTCGACACCTGCACCATGGAGCGCAGGTGCGCCGAGAGCGCGGTCGTCGCCCCGCGGGCGAAGCTGTCGTGCAGCATGAGGATCGTGCGCAGCTGGTCCTTGGAGAACTTGTCCGGCAGGCGGAAGTTGTAGCGCCGCAGCCGCGCCGAGGCCGGCACGCGCTCCGCGCCGGGCTCAAGGGACGAGAGCAGCACGTCCAGTTCCTCGCTGCTGAGCGTCGGTTCCACGCCGCACCTCCCTCCCGCTCACTGGATGACCATGCGCGTCAGGAACACGGCCCGCACCACCGGCTTCCCGGCCGCGCCGTTGATCGCCGGCAGGAGCGCCGCCTTGAGGCGGTCGGCGCCGGCATCCCCGGCGAGATCGTCGGCACGGAAGGAGCGCAGCGTGCGCGTGACGGCGTCCTGGATGGCGGCCTGCCGCTCCTGCAGGAGCTTCTGGCCCTCCGCCCCGGCCGCTTCCACCGTGACCTGGATCTGAATGATCCGACGCTGGTCGGCGTCGGCCAAATTCGTCGTGAACTCCCCGAGGGAGACGTCCACCCCGGGGACCTCCTTGGGCGAGGCGTTGGCGAAGTGCACATAGGCGAACCCGCCCCCCGCCCCCAGCACTGCGGCGGCCAGCAGCAGCGGGATGAGCCAGCGCTTGCCCTTCTTCCCCTTCTCCACGACCCTGACCCCTCTCCCCATCCCTGCGGCGCCCCGGCCGCGCCGGGGGCGGTCGCCCGCCCCCGGCGGCCGGCGCGGCCTACCGCTTGAGGTTCGCCAGTTCCTGCAACATCTCGTCGGCCGTCGTGATCACGCGGGAGTTGGCCTGGAAGCCGCGCTCCGTCGTGATCATGTCGGTGAACTGCTGGGCGAGGTCGACGTTCGACATCTCCAGGCTGCCCGGCGCAATGGACCCGCGCGTGCCGGTGCCCGGCGCGCCGATGTCCGCCTTGCCGGAGTTGGCCGACTCCTGGAACATGCCCCCGCCCGCGCGCTGCAGCCCGCCGGGGTTGGTAAAGGTGGCGAGCGCCACCTGGCCGAGCACGAGCTTGCGGGAGTTCGAGAATATGCCGGTGATCGTGCCTGTCGGATCGACGCTGAAGCCCACGAGCGAGCCGGCACCGTAGCCGTCGGACGAGCCAATGGCCGTCGACTCCTGCGCGTATTGCGTAAGGGCGGAGAAGTCGAGGTTGAGGGTCATCGAGCTGGCGCCGCCGCCGGGCGCATAAGTCACGGTGCCCGTGCCGCCCGACTGCACCTTGCCCGTGGGATCGAAGACGACGGGTGTGGCGCCGCTATTGCCGATCGGATTGAGGGACGGGTCGTACACCGTCCAATCCCACGTGTTCGCTGCGCTCTTCGTCAGCGTGATGCGGAGTTTGTGCGTCTGGCCGAGCGAGTCGACGACGTCGACGGTCAGGTCGCGCGTCGCGCCGGTCGGCTGGGACGCGTCCAAGTTGCCCGTGAATGTCACCTGCGTCGAGGCTTGGGCCGCGAGGGTGACGTCCGCCGGGATGCGGATGGCGGCGAGGTTCGTCTCGTTCGTGGCCGGCAGCACGCCGCCGTTCGCCTGCCAGCCGAGCACGCGGTCGCCCGTGCCGGCGTCGACCAGGTACCCGTTGCCGTCGAGCTTGAAGGCGCCTGCACGCGTGTAGACGCGGCCCGAGCCCGTGTCGAGGACGAAGTAGCCGTTCCCCTGGATGGCCAGATCGGTGTTCTCGCCCGTCACCTGCGTGTTGCCGGGCGAGAGGATCGTGTCGATGCTCGCGAGCGCCACGCCCAGCCCCACCTGCGCAGGGTTTGTGCCGCCGCGGTTCTGCTGCGGGGCGCTGGCGCCGCGCAGGGCCTGGTTCATGGCCTCCGTGAAGAGCGCGCGGCTCGCCTTGAAGCCGATGGTGTTGACGTTGGCGATGTTGTTCGCCACCACATCCATCCGCAGCTGGTGGTTCTGCAACCCCGAGACCCCGGAAAAGAGGGCCCGCATCATCTCGACCGCCTCCTTGTCTTGGGTTCGCCCATCCTGCCTGCGCCGGCGCCCCCTCCGGGGCGCCCCGCGGCGATCGCTGGCGCCGCTTCGGTCGTTCCGCGGCGCGGGGCCCCCGCCGTTCAGCGGTCCAGCCCTTCCTCCGCCGCGATCACCGCGCTGTCGATGCCCGTGAACACGCCTTCCCGCATGCGCTCTCCCGCCACCGCCGTCACCACCGTGCCGCTCGGCAGGTGGACGATGTACGCCGCCCGCGCTGTCAGCGCCAGGCAGTCCCGCCCGCCGCGCGCGGCCGCGCGGGCCGCGGCGGCTTCCACCGCACGGCGCTCCGGCCCCTCGAAATCGATGCCGGCCGCCTGCAGGCGGTGGGCCGCGTGCGCCGAGAGCCGGAGACGCCCGGACCCGTCTGCATCGGCCGCCGGCGCGGCTTGCGGCGCCTTGGCCGTGGCCGTCGCGGCGCCGCCCGCAGCCAGCGTGCGCGCCAGGACGGCGCCGAAACCCTCTGCGCCGGCCGCCCCCTCCAGTGCCGGGCGGACGGCCCTGCGTTCGATGTCCGCGACGGCGTCCACCCTGGACGAGACCGCCGGCGACACGGCCATGGGATCCGTCATGTCCGCCGCCTCCCCGTCACGGTGCGGGCGTCCCCTGCGCGGGCGCCGCCACTCCCGCGCGCTTCGCGCTGCCGCGCCCCCTGCCGCACCCAGCAGGACCGCGGGCGCCGCGCGCGCCGGACCGTCGCCGCGGGCGGGTGCCTCGCCGCCGCGGCCGCCCTCCGGGCGGCGCCAGGCCTGGTCGTTCACGCCGAACTGCGCGAGGGACAGCCCCTCCTGGGCGAGCCCTGCGGCCAGCTGGGCGGCCGTCTGGCGCAGGAGCGCCGCCGCGTCCGGCTGGGCCTGGAAATGCGCCGCCACCAGCGCATGACGCGCCTCCACGTGCACTCCCAACGGCCCGAGCGGCCCGCCGTCCAGGCGCATGCGCCACGACGCGCCCGGACCGCTGCGCAACGCGGCCGCCAGCGGGTCCGGGTGCGCAGCCTCCGCCCCGGTCTCCGCGGCTTCCGTGGGCCACTTGGTTCCGCCGGCCGGCATGCCGCCATGGGGTGCGCGAGCCGGACCGCCGCGCGCGGCCTCGGCCGGCAGCGCCAGACCGTGACCGGCCGCCGGCGCGCTGCCCTCCGCCCCGTATCCAGGCGCCGCACCCCGCGCGGCCGCGTCCTTGGTGCGGCCCGCCGCCGGCGCGGGCGCAGGCTCGCTCGTGCCAGCCGCCTTCGCGCCGCCCGCCGCCGCGGCACCTCCGGACGCGCCGTCGATCCCGGCCCCCGCGTTCACGGCCACGGCCGCCGTCACGGCCACCGGAGCCGCCCCCGGACCGGCTGGCACCGCCCCGGCGTCTCCCGCCGCCGCGGGGCCGGCCGTCTCTCCACCGGCCGTCGCTCCGCCGCCCGTCATCAGGCCGCCGCTCCCATCGCTGCGCGCCACTGTGCGGTCGCTCGCGCCATGAGACGGCCCACCACCCTGCCGGGCCTCACCGCCCACGGCGTGCACGAGGGCGCCTCCCGCGAACGGCATGACGGCCGCCTGGCCCGCCAGCGGGTCCGGGGCGGCTCCAGCCGGCTGGCCGCCGCCCATGGCGCCCGCACCGCCCGCACTGCCGGTCTGTCCGGCGTCGCTGCCGGCGCCTGCCGGAAATGCCGCCGGCGCCGCGCTCCCGCCGCCCAGGCCGGCTCCTGCCGCCGCGGGCGCATCCTGCGCACCCCGACCGCGCGGCACGGCCCCCGCGTCCTTGGGCTGCGCGTCCGTCGCCGCCGCGGCGTTCACCGGTGCCGACCCGGCGGCGTCGGTCGCTTCCGAAAAGGCCGCCGCGCCGACCGCACCCGCCGCTGCACCGCCGTCCGGGCCGCCCGCCGGCGCGTCCTTCGCCGCGCCCGCCGGTGCCGCACCCTGCGGCGCCTCCTGCGCGGGGCCGTCACCGGCGGCGCTCGTCGCCGCCTCCGTCCCCTGCGCGGCCTGCGACGCGTCCGGTCGCTCGAGAGCGGCTCGAGGCGCCGCCGTCGGCTGGACGCGCCCGCCGCCGGCCGGCCGCTCGTCGCGCGCCGCGCCCGCACCCGGGTCCGGGTGCCCGGCGGATGAAGCCCGCCGCTCCTCGCCCGCCTCACGCGCAGAGCGCACGGCCGCGGGCTCCGGGTCCGCCGCCGCGTGCGCGGCGGGCCCCGCCAGGCGGCCGGCCGCTCTCCTCTCCGCCGCCTCGCTGCGTCCGTTCAGGGCGTCGATGCTCCCGGCCGCCTTGCCCGCGGGCTTTCCCAGGGAATGCCCCGCGGCTTGAGGCGCCGGGGCGGGCAGCGGCCACGCCGGGGCAGCGACCAGCCCGGCCGCGCTGGCCAAAGCCAGCGCCTCCCGCCAGCGTTGCGCATCGCCTTCGGGCACCGCCGGCGCCGCCGGCCGCGCCTCGTCCCGGCGCTCGCGCGCCGCGGCGCTCGTCGCCATCGCCATCCGTGTCGTCATCGCTCATCACCTCCCTTCAAGCGCGCACCCGACCACTCGTCGAGCTCCGCCTGCTCCGCGCGCCGCACCTCCACCGCGTACACGGCGCGGCGCCGCTCCTCCAGCCGGCGGTAGACCTCGCGCCGCCGGCGCGCCTCCTCCCAAGCCGCGCGCGCCGCGGCGAAAGCCGCCTCGGCCGCCTCCTGCACCCGCGCGGCCTCGTCCACCGCCCGGAGCGCCCGCTCCCGCGCGCCGCGCAGCCAGAGAAGCTCCTCCGCGGCGGCTCCCTCCACCAGCCGCCGGCGCCAGGCGGCCGTCCACTCCGCGCACGCCGCCTCGGCGGCCGCGCGCCGCCGGCCGGCGCCCTCGCGCTCCCGCGCGGCGCGCGCCATCGCGAGGCCCGCGCGGCGCTCGCCCTGTGCGGCCAGACGCGCCAGCCGCTCGAGACGGAAGCGAAAGCGCCTCATGAGGCCGCCTCCAGCACGTCGGCAAGCGCGACGGTGCCCGGCGGCTCCTCCGGCCGCTGCCGGAGGAAGGCCAGAATGCGCGGCCTCAGCGCCCGGGCGGCGTCGACCTCCGGGTCGCTGCCCGGCTGGTAGGCGCCCACCTGGATGAGGTCGGCGGCGTCGCGGTAGACGGCCAGGAGCCGCCGCACCCGCTCCGCGGCCTCCAACGTGCGCGTGTCCGCCACCTTGGGCATGAGGCGGCTCACGCTCTCCAGCACGTCGATCGCCGGGAACTGGTGCTCTGAGGCGAGGCGCCGGGAGAGGACGATGTGACCGTCCAGGAGACCGCGCACGGCGTCGGCGACCGGCTCGTTCATGTCGTCACCCTCGACGAGCACGGTGTAGAAGGCCGTGATCGAGCCGCGCGCCGCGGGCCCCGCCCGCTCCACAAGCCGCGGCAGGCCGGCGAAGACGCTCGGCGGGTAGCCGCGCGTGGCCGGCGGCTCCCCGGCCGCCAGCCCCACCTCCCGCCCGGCCATGGCGTAGCGAGTGAGCGAGTCCATGAGCAGCACCACATCCTCGCCGCGGTCGCGGAAGAACTCGGCGATGGCCGTCGCCGTCTCGGCCGCCTTGAGCCGCAGGAGCGGCGGCTCGTCGCTCGTCGCCACCACCGCCACGGCGCGCCGCCGCCCCTCCTCGCCCAGCTCGTGCTCCAGGAACTCGCGCACCTCTCGGCCCCGCTCGCCGATCAGCGCCAGGACCGTCACAGCTGCGCGGTTGTGGCGCGCGATCATGCCGAGCAGCGTGCTCTTGCCCACGCCACTGCCAGCGAAGATGCCGAGCCGCTGGCCGCGCCCGCAGGTGAGCAGGTGGTCGATGGCCCGCACGCCCACCCACAGCCGCTCGCGGATCGGCGGGCGGGCGAGCGCCTCCGGCGGCCGCGCCGCGAGCGGCCGCTCCTCCTCGACGCGCCACATGGGGCCCCCGTCCGCCGGCTCGCCCAGGGGTCCGACGATGCGCCCCAGGATGCCGGCGCCCACGCGCACGGTGAGCGCGCGATCAAGCGCCTCCACCCAGGCGCCGGGCTCCACGCCGTCCATGCGGCCGAGCGGCATGAGGAGCGTGCGGCCGCGGCGGAAGCCGACGACCTCCGCCGGCACCGGCCCGCCGGGAGCCTCCACGCGGCACACCTCGCCCACGCGCGCCCGCGGCCCGTGCGCCGCGACGACGAGCCCCAGCGCTTCCTCCACGCGGCCCGCGCGCCCGTGGCGCGGCACGGACGCGAGCGCCCGCCGCACCCGCTCTTGCACCCGCGCGGCCGCCTGTTCAACGTCCGGGAGAGCCATCGGCGCTTGCCTCCTCCCTCAGGGCGGCCACAAGGCGCCGCCAGCGCCAGCCCGGTCCGGCCACGCGGAAGCCGCTCTCGTCCTCGGCCCAGGCATCGGCCGCGCCCACACAGGCGTCGGCCCGCACGGGCACGTCCCGCCCCTCCGCCTCGAGCGCCGCCGCCACCGGCGCGCTCGCCTCCGGCGCCGTCCAGAGCCGCGCGGCCGCGCCCTCGGCGAGAAGCTCCCGGGCGGCCCGCAGCGCCTCGCGGCCCGGCTCCGCCAGCTCCCGGCCCAGGGCGGCCTCCGCGAGCTCCGCCGCGAGGCAAAGGGCCTCCTCCTCCAGGCGGCGCGCGGCCGCGTCCAGCCAGCCAGCCAGCTCCGCGCGCTCCCGCTCCACGGCGGCCATGAGCGCCTGCGCCTCCTCCAACATCCGCTGCCCCGCGGCCACGCCGGCCTCGTACCCCTGCGCGTACGCCTCGCGCTGCCAGGCGGCGCGGCGGCGCGCCACCTCCGCCTCCACGAGCGCCTCGAGGCGCCTCTGCACGACGGCGTCGGGCGCGGCTCCGGCCGGCGCGCCGTCCGCGCCGGCGCGCGCCGCCGGCGGCAGCGTGACGACGGGCCACTCGGCCGGGCGCGGTGCCTGGGGCGGCGCAGCGACCTCAGACCACCAGTTCATCGTCGCCACCCCGGCTCACCACGATCTCGCCCTGCTCCTCAAGGCGCCGCACCACGTTGACGATCCGCTGCTGCGCCTCTTCCACGTCACGCAGCCGCACGGGCCCAAGGTAGGAAATCGACTCCTCGAGGTTCTCCTGGGCGCGCTTGGAGAGGTTGCGCAGGATCGCCGCCTTGACGTCCTCGCTCGCCACCTTGAGCGCCAGCGGCAGGTCGCCCTGCAGGTCGATCTCCCGCAGCACCCGCTGCAGGGAGCGGTCGTCGAGCAGGACCAGGTCCTCGAAGACGAACATGCGCTTCTTGATCTCGTCGGCCAGTTCCGGATCGGCGGACTCGAGCGCCTCCATGATCGTGCGCTCCGTGGCACGGTCGACGCGGTTGAGCACCGCCACGGCCGTGTCGATGCCGCCAACGCGCGCCGAACCCTCCGTCATCAGCGCCGCGAAGCGCGACTCGAGGAGGTCCTCGATCTCGCGCACGACTTCCGGCGAGGTCGTGTCCATGATGGCGATGCGCCGCGCGATGTCCGCCTGCCGCTCCGGGGGGAGGGCGGAGAGGACGGCGCCCGCCTGCTCCGGGTTCAGGTAGGCGAGGATGAGCGCGATCGTCTGCGGGTGCTCGTTCTGGATGAAGTTCAGGATCTGGCCCGGCTCGCTGTGGCGGATGAACTCGAAGGGCCGCACCTGCAGCGTGGCTGTGAGGCGCTCGATGACCTCGTGCGCCTTGGCGGCCCCGAGCGCCTTCTCCAACAGCTGGCGCGCGTACGCGATGCCGCCCTGGTCGATGTGCACCTGCGCCTCGACGAGGTGCTTGAACTCCTCCAGCACCTGTTCGCGCACGTTCGGGTCGATCCGGCGCACGTTCGCGATCTCCAGGGTGAGGGTCTCGATCTCTTCCTCGTTCAGGTGCTTCATCACCTGGGCGGACACGTCCGGACCCATGCTGATGAGGAAGATGGCCGCCTTCTGCCGGCCGCTGAACGCCTGCCGCCGCGCCGACTCGATGATCGCCATCGTTCAGTCCTCCGCCAGCCACACGCGCAGCGCGCGGGCCACCTGTTCCGGGCGCTCGCGGGAGTAGGTCTTCAAGTCGTGGATGGTGCCGTTGGCCGCCGGCGTCCCCTGCTCCTCGGCCGCGCGTTGCGCCTCGAGGCGCGCCAGCGCCAGCGCTTCCTCCTCGGCGCGGCGGCGCGCCGCCCGCCTCCGGCCGGCGAGCACGATCCACACCGCAGCGAGCAGCACGACCGCCGCGCCGGCGGCCGCCCACGCCCAGAGCGGCACCGCGCGGCCGGTGGGCGGCGTCGTCTCGGAAGGTTGCAGCGCCTGGAGGAGGCTGCGGTCGAAGGGCATGCTCGTCACGCTGATCGTGTCCTGACGGGCGGGATCGGCGCCGATGGCCGCGGCCACGAGCTGCTCCACCTGCTGCTGCTGCTGGGCGTCGAGGGGCTTGTTGACGACGACGGCCACCGAGAGGCGCTTGACGCTGCCGGGCGCCACCTGGGTCGTCGTCTTCGTCTCGTTCAGCTCGTAGTTGCGCGTCGACTGGTCTTCGGTGGTCGAGCTCGTCTGGTTGCCGCCGGTCGTCGCCGGGTACGTGGGGAAGTTGCTGTCTCCGGGCACGCCACCGGCGGCCGTCGACTGCCCCTGCACGCTGCGGCGCAGCTCCGTGATGCTTCTGAGGAGCCCGCCTTGGTCCGTGGGCGCCGTGAAGAGGTCGGAAACCGTCGTCGTGCGGTCGAAGTTGAGCTCCGCCGAGACCTGCGCGACGACGTTGCCGGGCCCGAAGATCTGCGTGAGGAGGTCCTGCAGGCGCGACTGCAGGTCGGCCTGGAAGCGCGCCTGCACGGCCATGTTGTCCTGGGCGCCGCCGGCTGTGTCGTCCGCGGCGGCGGCCGCCGAGGAGAGGATACGGCCCGTCTGGTCGAGCACCGTCACCTGGTCCGGCGAGAGGTTCGGCACGCTCGCCGCGACCAGGTGGACGATGCCCTGCACGGTGCGCGCCTCCAGCGTCTCGCCCGGCTTCATCTCGACAAGCACCGCGGCGCTCGCCGGTTGG
Organism: Bacillota bacterium; assembly: GCA_014896375.1. GTDB lineage: Bacteria > Bacillota > Sulfobacillia > RBS10-35 > Bu92 > Bu92. Next base: position 38,714 of record JADBKN010000021.1, read on the forward strand.
CTCTCGCCGGCAAAGACGGTGTCTTTGGGCATGACGATGTGCACCCGCGCCCGCGCCACGCCCTGGATCTGCTCGATGGTGCGCTCAAGTTCCCCTTGCGTGGCGCGCAGAAGGGCGACCTGGCGGTCGAAGTCGGTGGCGGCGAGGCCGAGCTTGTCCATCACCTCGAAGCCGACGCTGCCGCTCGCGGGCAGGCCCTGCGAGGCGAGCTCCAGGCGCAGCCGGTAGACGTCGGCCGCCGGGACGAGGATCGTGGCGCCGTTGTCGTCGAGCTTGTACGGCACGTGCTCGCCCTCGAGCACCTGCACCACGGCGGCGGCGTCGGCCGGTTGCAGGTTCGTGAAGAGCGGCTGCATCGCGCCGTCCGCGCCGCGCAGCCAGAGCCATGCTCCGACCGCCAGAAGCGCGGCCGCGCCGAGGCCCGCGGCCAGCACCGCCTGCGGGCGTGTCCACCCTCCGAACGCCTTGCGCACCGCCTCCGCCGCCGGCGTCATCCGCCGTCACCTCCGCCTAGACCTGCATGCGCATGATTTCCTGGTACGCTTCCAGCGCGCGGTTGCGCACTTCCACCGTCAGGTCGAGGGCCAGGCTGGCCTTCTGCGCCGCGATCATGGCCCGCGCCACGTCATCGATGCTGCCGCTGGCGAGCCCGGCGCCGGCCCTCTCCGCCTGGAGTTGCAGGTCGTTCACCTGTTGCAGCGCCTTCTGCAGCTCCTGGAGGAAGCGGGCTCCGTCTCCCGCAGCGGCGGCGCCCTGCGGGGCGCCGGACCCGGCGGCTGCGGAGCCGGCGGCGGGCACCGGATCCGGCAGGCGGCTGCCGGGCTGCCAGAGCGGGATCGGCGGCAGTCCTCCGATGGGCATCGACACCCCGTCTCACCCCCTCGCGATGTCCAGACCGGCGCGGAACATGTTCTTGCCGGCCTCGAACGCGGTCACGTTCGCCTGGTAGGCGCGGGACGCCGCCACGAGGTCGACCATCTCCTTGGTGGGGTCGACGTTCGGCAGGCGCACAAAGCCGTCGGGACCGGCGTCCGGGTGCGTGGGGTCGTAGCGCAGCGGGCCCGGGGCGGGGTCGCTGACGATGCCGACGACCGTCACGCCGGCCGCCTCCCCCGCACCTGGAATGGCGGCGCCGGCCGCCGCGGCCAGGACGCCGTCCGCCACCCCGCCGGGCGCGAACACCGGCAGCTGTCGCCGGTACGGCCCGCCGCCCGGCGTGCGCGTCGTGTCGGCGTTGGCGAGGTTGTTCGCCACCAGGTCGAGCCGCAGCCGTTCCGCTGTGAGCCCGGAGGCGCTGATGTCCAGGGGTCCGAAGAGACTCAAGGCTTACGACCTCCCCGTCACGGCCGTGCGCAACCGGCCGAAGGCGAGCGCCAAAAGCTGGCTCGCCGCCTCATACTGCATGCCTGTCTCAGCGAGCTCGACCATCTCCTGGTCGAGGTCCACGCCGTTGCCGTCGACCTTGAACGCCAGGCCGGCGGCCGGCTGCACCGCGCCCGCGAGTGAGGCTCCCGCGGGCAGCGCCGGCGCGGCCGAAGCCAAAACCGTCGCCCCGGGGACGCCGGCGGGCCCGGCCAGGGCCGTCGCCCCAGGGGACCCCGCGGTGCCCGTCTCAGCGGCCAGCGCGGCCGCGAACGCCTGGCCGAAGTCCAGGTCGAGGCGCGCATAGCCGGGTGTGTCGACGTTCGCGAGGTTCTGGGCGATGAGCCGCTGGCGCAGGGACAGCACCTCAAGTCCCGCGGAGAGCGCGGCCACGTCCGGCGTCTGAAAGATGGCCCCTCCGTCCATGTCGGTCACGGCACCTCCCTCTCCCAAAAACGAACCGCCCCCGCGCCGGGACCGGCACGAGGGCGGATAAGCCCCTTGTTTCCGGCAACCCGGCTGCCCTGGGTGACCCCGAGGGCCCGTGGCTTTGCGCCCCTGCCTTTCGGACAGGTTTGCCTTTATCGGAAAAATCTTATGTTGACCTGTATGCGATCTCAGGGACGGTTCCCTGGATCGCCGACCCTATTTCTTTCCTCCGTTGGCGAATCCTGCATCCCTGGGGCGAAAGACGGCCACAATCGTTCGACAATTTTCGACATCAAGGGTCCGGCCCCGAGGGCTCCCGGCTCCGCCCAGCCTTACAAGATGTAACGGCTGAGGTCGCGGTCCCGCACGAGCCCGGCCAGGCGGGCCTCTACGAAGGCGCGGTCGATGCGGACCTCGCCGCCCTCTTCCGGAGCGCGGAAGGCGACGTCCTCAAGGAGGCGCTCCATCACGGTGTGCAGGCGCCGCGCGCCGATGTTCTCCGCCTGCTGGTTGACAGCCTCGGCGATCTCCGCGATGGCGTCGAGCCCGTCATCTGTGAACACGAGCTCCACGCCGTCCACCTTGAGAAGGGCTTGGTACTGCTTCGTCAGGGAGTTCTCCGGCTCGGCCAGGATGCGGCGCAGGTCCGCGCGCGTGAGCGGTTCGAGCTCCACGCGGATGGGGAAGCGGCCCTGCAGCTCCGGGATGAGGTCCGAGGGCTTCGCCACGTGGAACGCTCCCGCGGCGATGAAGAGGATGTGGTCGGTGCGCACCGGGCCGTACTTCGTCATCACCGTGCTGCCCTCGACGATCGGCAGGATGTCGCGCTGCACGCCCTCGCGCGAGACGTCGGGGCCGGGTCCGGCGTCGCGGCCCGCGATCTTGTCGATCTCGTCGAGGAAGACGATGCCGTCCTGCTCCACGCGGCGGATGGCCTCGGCCACCGCCTGGTCGTGGTCGATGAGCTTCTGCGCCTCCTCCGCCGCGAGCAGCCGGCGCGCTTCGGCCACGGTCACGCGGCGCTTCTTGCGGCGCGTGGGCAGGAGGTTGCCGAACATGTCCTTGAGGTTGATGCCGAGCTCCTCGATGCCTTGGCCGGTGAACACCTCCAGCATGGGCGTGGAGGCGTCCTCGACCTCGATCTCGACCATCTCCCCCTCAAGCTCCCCGGCCGCCAGGCGCTGGCGCAGGCGCGCGCGCTCCTCCTGCCGCGCGCGCCGCTGCTCGGCGAAGTCCGGGTCTTCCTCCGGATCTGTACGCAGACGGCCGCCGAAGAGCGCCTCAAAGGGGTTGCGGAAGGCCGGCGGGCGCTGCGGCATGGGCGCCAGGGCGTCGAGCAGGCGCTCCTCCGCGAGGCTCTGGGCTTCGTCCTGGACGGCCTCCGCCTTCTCCGCCTTCACCATGCGCACGGCCGTCTCCACGAGGTCGCGGATGATGGAGTCCACATCGCGCCCCACATAGCCCACTTCCGTGAACTTCGTCGCCTCCACCTTGATGAAGGGGGCGTTGACAAGGCGGGCCATGCGGCGGGCGATCTCGGTCTTCCCGACGCCTGTGGGGCCGATCATGAGGATATTCTTGGGAGTGACCTCCTCGGCCACATCCGGCGGCAGGCGGCGCCGGCGCACGCGGTTGCGCAGGGCCACGGCCACCGCGCGCTTGGCCTGCGCTTGGCCCACGATGTATTTGTCGAGCTCCGCCACGATGGCGCGGGGTGTCAGCTCCATGACCTCACAGCTCCTCGACCGTGATCTGGTCGTTCGTATACACGCAGATCTCGGCGGCGATGCGCAGGGCCTCGCGGCAGACCTCGGCCGCCGTCATGTCGGTGTGGCGCACGAGGGCGCGCGCCGCCGCCAGGGCGTAGGCGCCGCCGGAGCCGATGGCGGCCACGCCGTCGTCCGGCTCCACCACTTCTCCGGCGCCCGAAAGCAGGAGCAGGCGGTCGGCGTCGGCGACGAGCATCAGCGCCTCCAGCCGCCGCAACACGCGATCGCCGCGCCACTCCTTGGCGAGCTCCACGGCCGCCCGCAGGAGCTGGCCGGCGTGTTCCTCCAGCTTCGCCTCGAAGCGCTCCATCAGCGTCACAGCGTCGGCGGCGGCGCCGGCGAAGCCGCAGAGGACGCGCCCGCCGTGCAGGCGGTGGACCTTGCGCGCGCGGTGCTTCCACACGATATGCTGGGCCTCTTGGGTGACTTGCCCGTCGCCGGCCATGGCCACGCGGCCGCGATGGCGGACGGCGACGATCGTCGTGGCGTGCATGGGCGTCTCCTCCTCGTCGTCCCGCGGGACGGTCAGGCTCTGGGGTGCGCGTCGCGGTAGACCTGCCGCAGGCGCGCGCGCGTGACGTGCGTGTAGATCTGCGTCGTCGAGAGGTTGGCGTGGCCGAGCCACTCCTGCACGGAGCGCAGGTCGGCGCCGTGGTCCAGGAGGTGCGTGGCGAAGGAGTGGCGGAAGGTGTGGGGCGTGACGCGCCGGCCCGGGAGCAGGCGCGGGGCGTAGCGCTGGACGATGTCGCGGATGCCGCGGTCGGAGAGGCGCCGGCCGCGATGGTTGAGGAAGAGCGCCTCACCGTCCGCGCGCGCCCCGCTCCCGACCGCGGCCGCGCGCCGCCGCGCGGCGAGCGCCGGGCGGCCCAGGCGCATGTAACGGTCGATGGCGGCGATGGCCTCGCTGCCCAGCGGCACGAGCCGCTCCCTGCCGCCCTTGCCCGTGACGCGAGCGAAGCCGAGGCTCAGGTCCAGGTCGCCGAGCGACAGCCCCGCCAGTTCCGCCACGCGCACGCCGGACGCGTAGAGCGTCTCCAGGATGGCGCGGTCCCGCAGGGAGAGCGGATCGTCCCCGGAGGGCGCCTCCACGAGCGCCTCGGCCTCCGGCTCGTTCAGCACGCGCGGCAAGGGACGGCCCTGTTTGGGCGTGGCCACCGCCTTCGCGGGGTTGGCGGCGAGTACGCCCTCCCGCACAAGGTAGCGGAAGAAGGAGCGCACGGCGGCGATCTTGCGGCCCACGGACTTGCGCGCGTAGCCGGACTCCTGCAGGCTCGCCAGGTAGTGGCGCACGGCCGCGGCCTGCACGGCGCCGAGCACGCGCGCCTCCGGCCGCGGGCCCACGCCGAGCACCTCGAAGAACTGGATCAGGTCGCGGCGGTAGGCCGCCAGCGTGTGCGGCGAGGCGCCCCGTTCCGCGCGAAGGTGGTCGAGGAAGCCCTCCAGCCAGTCCGGGGCGTCCGCCATGCCACTCACATCCTCACGGTGAGCCCCGGCGCGTCCGCGGCGCCGGCCGCCGGTCCCGGGACCGGCTCGAGCCCGTGTTCGGCCTGCAAGGCCGCCAACCCTTCCAGGGCCCGCCGGGCGAGCGCCAGCTTGCGCTGCAGCTTGTCTTTGGGCGGGTTCTCCAGCGGGTCCATGAGGCCGAAGGACACGTGCATCGGCTGGAAGGTGTCCGGGTCGGCGCTCGTCACGTAGCGGAGAAGTCCGCCGATGGCCGTCACCGGCGGGAAGACGAGGGGCTCCCGGCCGCGCAGGAGGCGCGCCATGTTGATGCCGGCGACGAGGCCGTCCATCGCCGCCTCCACGTACCCTTCGGTGCCCACGATCTGCCCGGCGAAGAAGAGGTCGTCGCGGCGACGGCTCTGCAGCGTCGGCCGTAGGACCTTCGGGCTCTTAAGGAAGGTGTTGCGGTGGATCACCCCGTAGCGCTCGAACTCCGCGTGCGCGAGCGCCGGGATCATGCGGAAGACGCGCTTCTGCTCGCCCCATTTGAGGCTCGTCTGGAACCCCACGATGTTGAAGAGCGTGCCGGCCGCGTTCTCGCGCCGCAGCTGCACCACGGCGTACGGCCGCCGCCCGGTGCGGGGGTCGATCAGACCCACCGGGCGCAGGGGGCCGAAGCGCATCGTGTCGCGGCCGCGCTCCGCCATCACCTCGATGGGCAGGCAGGCCTCGAAGTACTTCTCCTCCTCGAACGGCTCCCGCGGGTGGCGCTCCGCGGTGCGCAACGCCTCCCAGAAGGCGACGTATTCCTCCTCGGTGAGCGGGCAGTTCGCGTACGACTGCGGATCGCCCTTGCCGTAGCGGCTGCCCCAGAAGACCTTGTCCCAGTCGATCGACTCCGCCGTGACGATCGGCGCGGCGGCGTCATAGTAGGCGAGCTCCCCCTCGCCCGTGAACTCCAGGAGGGCCTGGTGCAGCGCGGGCGAGGTCAAAGGGCCGGTGGCGATGATCGCCGGGCCCTCGGGGATCTCCGTCTGCTCCTCACGCACGATGGTGACGTTGGGGTGCTCCTCGAGACAGCGCGTGACGTCTTGAGAGAACGCCTCGCGGTCGATGGCCAGGGCGGCGCCGCCGGGGATGGCGTGGCGGTCGCCCAGCGCGATGATGAGCGACCCCAGCCGCCGCATCTCTTCCTTCACGAGGCCGACCGCATTCTCCAAAGAGTTGGAGCGGAACGAGTTCGTGCACACGAGCTCCGCGAGGTATCCCGTATGGTGGGCCGGCGTGCTGCGCGCCGGCCGCATCTCCACAAGACGCACGCGGAAGCCGCGCTGCGCCAGCTGCCAGGCGGCCTCGCTGCCGGCGAGGCCCCCGCCGACGACCGTCACGTCGAAATCCGGCATCGTCGACCCACCCCTCCTTTGCGCTCCATGGACGCTCGACTCACGTCTGGCTGCCCACCGTCACCCGCGCGGAGCACTCCCGATTGCTGCAGGCCTTGTACCGCCCACCGCCGCGGGCGCGCTTCTCCACAAGGAGGCTGCCGCAGGTGGGGCACTTCTCGCCGGTCGGTTTGTCCCAGACCACGAAGGTGCACCTGGGATAGTTCGTGCAACCGTAGAAGACGCGCCCCTTGCGGCTCTGCCGCTGGACGAGGTCCCCGCCGCACACCGGGCAGGCCACCCCGATCTTCTGCAGCAGGGGCCGCGTGTTCTGGCACTCGGGATACCCCGAGCAGGCGAGGAACGGGCCGAAGCGGCCATGCTTCACCACCATCGGACGGCCGCACTTCTCGCACTTCTCGTCCGTCACTTCTGGGGTGAGCTCCACGCGGCCGATGCTGTCCTCGGCGCGGTCGAGCTCCGCCGCGAACCGCTGGTAGAAGCCGGCCACGACCTCGCGCCAGTCGGCCTCTCCCGCCTCGATTTTATCCAGATCGGCCTCCATGGCCGCGGTGAACTCGACGTCGACGACCTCCGGGAAGAACTCCTTCAAGAGGTCGGTGACGACGACGCCGAGCTCCGTCGGCCGGAAGCGCTTCTCCTCCTTGCGGACATAGCCGCGCTCCTGGATGGTCTCGATGATCGGCGCGTAGGTGCTCGGCCGGCCGATGCCCTTCTCCTCCAAGGCCCGGATGAGCATCGCCTCCGTGTAGCGCGGCGGCGGCTGCGTGAAGTGCTGCTCCGGTTTCAGTTCGACGAGCTCCAGCTCCTGACCCTCGACGAGCTCCGGCAGGCGCGCCTCGCCCTCCTCGCCGTTCTCCTCGTCGCGCCCCTCTGTGTAGAGGACCATGAAACCCGGGAATTTGAGCGTCGACCCGGTCGCGCGGAAGCGGTGGCCGGCGGCCTCGATGTCGACCGCCACGGCGTCGTAGACGGCGGGCGCCATCTGGCTGGCCACAAAGCGCTCCCAGATGAGGCGGTAGAGGCGGTACTGGTCCCGGGTGAGGCTCGCCTTCAACGTCTCCGGGTGACGCGCGGCCCGCGTGGGACGGATGGCCTCGTGCGCGTCCTGCGCGCCGCCGCCGCCCGCGCGCCGCTGCGAGAAGGCCTCGCCCCACTGGCTGCGGATGTACGCTTGCGCCTCCGCCTGGGCTTCCTGGGAGATGCGCGTGCTGTCCGTACGGATGTAGGTCACGAGGCCCACAGGGCCCTCCCCGGGCACCTCGAGCCCCTCGTACAGTTGCTGGGCGACGCGCATCGTGCGCTGGGCCGTGAAGCCGAGCTTGCGCGAGGCCTCCTGCTGCAGGGTGCTCGTGGTGAAGGCGGGCGCCGGGTTGCGGTGCCTCTCCTTGCGCTGCACCGCCACGACCCGGAAGGAGGCCCCCTCTACGCGGCGCAGGACCTCGTCCACGGCCGCGCGGTCGGGCAGGTCGCGCTTCTCCTCGCCCTCACCCACGTAGCGGGCGGGGAAGGGCGCCGCGCCGGCGGCGGCGCGCAGGAGCGCGTCGATCGTCCAGTACTCCTGCGGCACGAAGGCCTCGATCTCGCGTTCGCGGTCGACGACGAGCCGCACGGCCACGGACTGCACGCGCCCGGCGGAGAGCCCGCCGCGCACCTTCCGCCAGAGAAGGGGGCTGAGCTTGTAGCCGACGAGGCGGTCCAATACGCGGCGCGCCTGCTGGGCGTCGACGAGGCGCTCGTCGATGGGCCGGGGCTCCTTGACGGCGCGCTCCACGGCCGTCTTCGTGATCTCGTTGAAGGTGATGCGCAGCGGTTGGCTCGGGTCGAGGTCGAGGAGCTGGGTAAGGTGCCAGCTGATGGCCTCGCCCTCGCGATCCGGGTCCGTGGCGAGGAAGACGCCGCTCGCCTTCTTGAGACCGTCGCGGATCTTCTTGATGACCGGACCCTTGCCGCGGATGGTGATGTACCGCGGCTCGAACCCGTGCTCGATGTCCACGCCCAGCTGGCTCTTCGGCAGGTCCCGGACGTGCCCCATCGACGCGACCACGGAAAACTTGCGGCCAAGGAACTTCTCGATGGTCTTGGCCTTCGCCGGCGACTCCACGATCACAATTGCCTTGGACAAAGCATCGCTCCGTTCGTCCTGGCATTATAGTCCCATCGTTCCGCCGCTGCCAATGCGACCCCGTTCCGCCCGCCGCGGGCGTTGCGCGCCCGGCGCGCCGGCCGGACGCGCCGCCCGCCGCGCCGCCGGTCGCTCGACGGAGCAGGAAACGGCCTGTCCCGCCCCAGAATTGTCCCCTTAGCTTTGAGCCGATGTCGCCTGTTTATCATTAGTAATTAGTAAGAGGAGGGGTTCGCGTCGATGCGCTACACCATCCTGAAGTCGTCGGACGATGGATTTCTCGGCCGGCTGCTCACCGGCCTGCAGGCCGTCCTCGACCTGCACGGCCACATCCGTGCGGACGCCGACGATCCCGACCTCGGCCTCGCCATCCAGGTCGCCGACCCGGCGGAGCCGCGGCCCTTCCGGCGTCAGTCGCGGGGCACCTTCGTGGTCACCATCATGGAGGGCGAGGACGGGGACAACCTGCTGCAGCGCGCCTACCCGTATCTGGTGCGGACGCTCTCCAACCTCCTGGTCTACGTCACGGACACCGGCGGCCGGCGCACGCTCCACTTCGTCACGCCTGAGTTGGGCCACTACCAGGTGGGCTACGACGCGGCCGAGGAGTCGGCGTTCTTCGAGGAAGTGTACCGCCGTCTCAAGCCTTTGGCCCAGTCGCGCTTCGTCCTCGACAACATCTTCGAACCCGACCTGCCGCGGGAGCTCTGGGACGGTAACGAGACCACGCGCGCCCTGGCCGAGGCCGGCCGGCGCCTGGCCGCCCTGGATCTCCTGCCCGCGCCCTTCCCCCTGGACCAGTACCTTTCGCCGCGTGACCTGCGCCATCTCAAGCTCCTTTACGGGATTGGCGGGCTGAGCTACGGCAACCTCAGCGCCCGCCACGAGGGCGACACCTTCTGGATGAGCGCCAGCGGCATCGACAAGTCGCAAATGGAAGTTGTCGGCCGCGACATTCTCCTCGTCAAGGGTTACGACCCCGAACGCCAGGCGATGATCCTCAGCGTGGCGGCCGATCGCGAACCGCGGCGCGTGTCGGTGGACGCCATCGAGCACTGGATGATCTACCGCGAGCATCCGGAAGTGGGCGCCATCATTCACATCCACGCCTGGATGGACGGCGTGCCTTCCACCGAGATCAATTACCCGTGCGGCACGTACGAGCTGGCCACGTCGGTGGCAGAGCTCGTGCGCCGCGCACCCGACCCGGCCGCGGCCGTCATCGGGCTGAAGAACCACGGCCTCACCATCACCGGTCGGTCGCTGGACGATATCTTCGAGCGCATCGAGGGCCGCGTCCAGCGCCAGGTGCCGATGGTCTGACGGAGGATACCCCGGGTGGACGCGCTGGTCTATCGCCTGTCCCTCCCCCGCGTGGTGCTGACGAGGCTGCTGGGCCCGCGCTTCCGGTGGCTGGTCTACGGCCCGGCGGGCCCGCTGGCCTACACGCGGCTGCCCGACCCGCAGCCTCCGGGCGACGACTGGGCGGTCGTGCGCCCGCGGCTGGCTGGCGTCTGCGGGTCCGACCTGGGCGTGCTCACTGCACACTCGAGCCCCTCCGCCTCGCCCTTCAGCTCCTTCCCGGCGGTGCTGGGCCACGAGATCTACGGCGTCATCGAGCGATCCGGCTCTGGAGTCCCCCTGCCCGCTGGGACGCGGGTGGTCGTGGACCCCTCCATCACCTGCGCCATGCGCGGCCTGCCGCCCTGTCCCGCCTGCGCCGAGGGTCTGCCCTACCTGTGCCGGCGTTGCACCGAGGGAGATCTCTCGCCCGGATTCCTGGTCGGCTTCTGCCGTGACCTGCCCGGCGGTTGGGCGGAGCGCACGGTGGCGCATGCCTCCCAGCTTCACGCGGTTCCCGACGCCGTGTCGGACGAGCGCGCCGTACTGGTGGAACCCCTCGCCGTCTCGTTCCACGGCGTGTTGCGACGGACGCCCGCGCCGGGCGCACGCGTCCTGGTCATCGGGGCCGGCACCATCGGGCTGTGCACTCTCGCCGCCCTGAAGCTTCTTGGGGTCGACGCCCACGTCACCGTCGCGGCCCGTCACGGCATTCAGGCCGAACTCGCCCGGGCCCTGGGCGCCGACGCGGTGGTCCCGTCCCGGGACATCGGCGCCGCCGCCCGCGACGCCGGCGCCCGGCCCTTCCAGCCGCTCATCGGCCGGGAGGTCTATCGCGGCGGCTTCGATTTCGTCTTCGACTGCGTCGGCACCCGCCGCTCCCTGGACGACGCCCTGCGCGTCGCCCGAGAGGGCGGCACCGTGGTGGTCCTGGGCGGCGCGGGCGAGATCGGCCGCCTGGACTGGAGCTTCGTCTGGATGCGGGAGCTGACGATCGTCGGCTCCGTGGGGTACGGAACGGAACGGGTCGGCGAGCGCCGCGCGCACACGTTCGAGCTGGTGTTGGAGGCGTTGGCCGAACATCCCGAGATGCCCGTGGAGCGGATGATCACCCACCGGTTCCCCCTGCGGCGCTACCGTGACGCCCTGCGGGCGGCCCTGGACCGGCGCGCTTCGGGTGCCGTGAAGATCGTGTTCACTCCGGACGCCTAGCCGCAGGACGCGTGCCGTCGCTCCGTCACTCCCATGGCGAACGGGCGTAGCCCGCCTCGGTGCGCTCGACGAGCCCCGCCAGCTCCAGGCGGGACAGGGCGACGAGCGCGGCCGGCACCGTCAACCCGGTCCTTTCGGCCAGGACGTCGACGGATTGTGGCCGCGACGTCACGGCGCGGTACACGGCGGTCGCGGAAGGATCGGCCAGCCCTCGCAGCGCCGGCGGCTCCTCCGCTCCCGCGCCCGCGCCTCCTGCCGATCGAGGGCGCTCCCCCAGGCGCTCCCGGTCCCGTTCGTCCAGCATGCGGATCACGTCCTCGGAGCCGGTGACCGTCGCCGCGCCGTCCGCCAGCAGTGCGTTCGAGCCCCTGGACAGGGCGCGGTCGACGTCCCCCGGCACCGCGCCCACGGCGACGCCGAGCTCCAGCGCGTGCCGCGCGGTGACCAGCGACCCGCTCCGCTCGCCGGCTTCGACGACGACCACGGCGCTCGCGAGCGCCGCGATGACCCGGTTTCGCAGGGGGAACGTCTCTTTCCGCGGGCGAAAGCCGAGCGGAAACTCGCTCAGCACCGCGCCCTGCTCCGCCACGGCCGCGGCCAGGCCCTCATGCTCCGGCGGGTACGTGCGGTCCATGCCCGCGCCCAGCACGGCGACCGTGAACCCGCCGGCCTCCAGCGCGCCCCGGTGCGCGGCGGCGTCAACACCCCGCGCGAGGCCCGAGACGACGCACACGCCCGCGCCGGCCAGGTCCCTCGCGAGCTGACGGGCCATGCGCAGCCCGTAGGCATCCGCGCGGCGCGCGCCGACGATGGCCACGCACGGCGTGTCGGGCAGTGCGCCCCGCACGTACAGGAGCACGGGTGGCCCGACGTTCTCGTGCGCCTGCGCCAGGCGCAGGAGGCGACGCGGGTAGGCACCGTCGAACGCGGTGACGACGGTCGCACCGATTTCCCGGCAACGGCGAACCAGGTCCTCGCCGCGCCCGCGCGCCGGGCCGCCCGTGACGCCGGCGCCGGCTTCCCCAGGTGCCCGGAGACCGGCTGGACCCGCACCCATCCCGGACGCCAGGGCCGCACCGGGGTCCGGAAACGCTCGGATCACGCGCCGTGCGACGGACGGCATCCAAAGGGCGCCGGCGTGCAGCTCCAGCCACGCCGGGAGACGCTCGGGATGGCCCTGGAGCCGCCAGCCGTCCGCCCGCTCCGGCAAAAACGCTTCCTCACACTGGAGTTCCATATTTTGGGTGATTCGCTGGGTTCGTGACGGGTTCCTGCCGCCTAGCCGCCGGCCATGCGGGGGACGCTCTCGATCTGCGCGCGGTGGAATTCGGCGTAGCGGCCGCCACGGGCAAGGAGCTCCGCGTGGCGGCCCGCTTCGACAATCCGGCCTTCTTCAAGCACCAGGATCAGATCGGCGTCGCGGACGGTCGACAGGCGGTGCGCGATCACGATGGACGTGCGGCCCTCCGTCAGCCGCGCCAGCGCCTTCTGGATTATGACCTCCGTGGCGGCGTCGATGTTGGAGGTGGCCTCGTCGAGGATGAGGATGCGAGGATCCCTCAGAAGCGCACGCGCGAAGGCGACGAGCTGGCGCTGGCCGGCGGAGAGGCTCGCGCCGCGCTCGTGCACCACGGTGGCGTAGCCGTGGGGCAGCCGCTCGATGAACTCGTGGGCGCCCACCGCGCACGCCGCCGCCACGACCTCCTCGTCCGAGGCGCCTGGGCGGCCGTAGCGGATGTTCTCCGCCACGGTGCCGGAGAAGAGGAAGTTGTCCTGCAGGACGATGCCCATGTGCGCGCGCAGCTCCCGTTGCGGGACGTCGCGGATGTCCACGCCGTCGACGAGGATGCGACCGCTCCAAGGGTCGTAGAAGCGCGCGAGGAGATTGATGACGCTCGACTTGCCGGCGCCCGTGTGGCCGACGAGCGCCACCCGTTGGCCGGGCTCCGCCACGAAGGAGATGCCGTGCAGGACCTCCTTGCCCTCCTCGTAGCCGAAGCGCACGTCCTCGAACTCCACGCGGCCGCGCACGCGACGCAGCGGGCGCGCGTCCGGTCGGTCGGTGATCTCGGGCGGCGTGTCAAGCACGCGGAAGATCTTCTCCGCCGCAGCCATGGCCTGTTGCATCTGCGTGTAGAACTGCGCCATGTCGCGCATCGGGCGGTAGAAACGGTCCATGTACTGCACAAACGCGACGAGCACGCCGATGTCGACGGCCCGCGCGATCTCCAGGCGGCCGCCGTACCAGAGGATGAGCGCCGTGCCGAGGGCGCCGATGAGGTCGACGGTCGGCATGAAGAGCGCGTTCAGCCCCTCCGCCTGCATGTTGGCGCGGAAGTTGCGCTCGTTGACGCCCGTGAAGCGCTCCAGGTTGCGGTCTTCCCGCGAGAAGGACTGCGTCACGCGCATCCCGGAAATGCTCTCCTGTAGGTTCGCGTAGACGTCCGCGATCGTGTTGCGGACCTCGCCATAGGCGCGGCGCACGCGCTCGCTGAAGCGGAAGACGACGGCGGCCAGGATCGGCAGCACCGCGAACGAGGCGAGCGCCAGACGCGCATCGAGGCTGACCATCGCCGCCACGATCGTCACGAGGCTGACGACGCTGCCGACGATCGTCAGGACGCTCTGCGTGAGCATCTCCTCGATCGTGTTGACGTCGTTGGTGACGCGCGACATGATCACGCCCGCCGGCTGGCTGTCGAAGAAGCGGAAGGAAAGGCGCTGCAGGTGCGCATAGAGCTCCGCACGCAGCGCGTAGATCGCGTTCTGGCCGGCCCAGGACATGAAGTAGGTCTGCGTGTACTGCGCGCCCCAGGAGACTAGGGAGGCGCACAGATAAAGGGCGGCGAGCGCAGCGATGCCGCCGGGCACCCCTGGCGGGAGCGCGCCTCCCTGAGACGTGGCGCGCGCCGCCGGCACGATGTAGCGGTCGATGGCGATGGCGGTCAGGTAGGGCCCCGCCTGGGTGGCCACGGTGCCCACCAAGAGCGCCAGCGACGCCAGGAGGAAGTCCCGGCGGTAGGGCGCGAGATACCGCAGCAGGCGGCGGAACACCGCCCCGTTGAAAGGTGCGCGGTCGGCAAGCACGTCATCGCGGCGCGGCGGCATGACCTGTCCTCCCTCCGACCGTCACCGGCATCAGCCCGCGGCGTCGCGCCCGGCCGGCGCGGCGCGCGCCGTCTCCTCCTCCTGGAGGCGGATGATCTCGCGGAAGAGGCCCGGTTGCGCCTCCAGCTCGGCCGGCGTGCCCATCTGCACGATGCGGCCGCGGTCGAGCACGATCACCCGGTCCGCGAGACGGATCGTGGAGGCGCGGTGGGCGACGACGAACGACGTGCGCCCGGACATGAGCCGCCGCAGCGCCTCGCGGATCAGCTCCTCCGTCTTCGTGTCGACGCTGGAGGTGGCCTCGTCCAGGATGAGGATGCGCGGGTCAAGGAGCAGCGCGCGCGCGATGGCCACGCGCTGCTTCTGGCCTCCGGAGAGCCCCACGCCGCGCTCGCCGACGACCGTGTCATAACCCTGCGGCAGGCTCATGATGAAGTCGTGGATCTGGGCCGCCTTCGCCGCCGCGACGATCTCCGCTCGGCTCGCGTCAGGGCGCCCGTAGGCGATGTTCTCGGCGATGGAGGCCGAGAAGAGGAACGTCTCCTGCGGCACGATGCCGATGTGGCGGCGGAGGTCGGCCAGTTTCAGATCGCGCACATCATGGCCGTCGACGAGCACGCGCCCCTCTTCGACATCGTAGAAACGCGGGATGAGGTGCATGATCGTGCTCTTGCCGGATCCCGTCGTGCCGAGGAGCGCGATCGTCTCGCCCGGCTCCACGTGGAAGGAGACGTCGTCGAGCACCCACGGGCCCTCCGGCTCGTAGCGGAAGCGCACCCGCTCAAAGGCGACCTCGCCGCGCACGGACGGCAGCCGGCGCGCGTTCGGGCGCTCGACGACGTCCGGGCGCTCGTCCAGGAGGTCGAAGACCCGCGTGGCGGCCGCGATGGCGCGGGAGCCCATGTTCACGAGCCAGCCGAGCTGGCGCAGCGGGAAGAAGAGCATGCCGAGCAGCTGCAGGAAGGCGACGAGCGTGCCCAGCGTGATGACGCCGGTGACGACGCGCCAGCCGCCCACCCCGAGGGCGAGCACGGTGCCGAGGTCGGCCGTGAGGCTCATGAGGGGGAACCAGAAGGCACGCTGGCGCATGGCGTCCAGGTTCTGCTCCAGGTAACGCCAGTTGGCGCGGCCGAACTTCTCCACCTCGTAGGGCTCGGCCGTGAAGGCCCGCACCACGCGCACGCCCGTGACGTTCTCCTGAAGGATGGCGGTGATCTCCGCCTGTCGCTGCTGGATCTCCTGGTATTTGGGGCGCACGCGCCGGTTGAACTGGACGATGACGAGCACGAGGACCGGCAGCACCGGCAGGACGAGCGCCGTCAAAAGAGCGTCCAGCGAGAAGAGGTAGACCAGCACCGCCGCGAAGAGGAGCAGCTGGTTGGCCATCATGAGAAGGCCGAAGCCGAGAAAGCGCCGCAGGAGCTCGACGTCCTGCGCCACGCGGCTCATGATCTGCCCCGTCTGGGCGCGGTCGTAGAAGCGGAAGGACAGCGCCTGGAGGTGCGCGTACAGCTCCCCGCGCACGTCGAAGATGATGCGCTGCGACATGAACGCCATGGCGTAGCGCTGGAAGAACCAGAACGCGCCCTTGACGGCCGCGACGGCGACGACGGCCGAGGCGAGCCACGGCAGCCACGCGTAATGACCTTCGCGCAAGACGAAGTCGATCACGTGGCGCGTGATGTAGGGCACGGAGAGATCCATCGACGTGCCCACGACCAGCCCGCCCAGGCCCACCGCCAGCGAACGCCGGTAGGGGCGCGAGTACCGGAGGAGACGCCAGAGAACGTTCATGCCTCCATGATACGCTCTCCTGCGCGAAACTCCTTCGGGTTTCGAAAGAACGGGCCCGCCCTAGCGGCCGCGATCGCGTCCGCGCCGCTGCACGACGAGCCCCGAGGCGGAGATGAAGAGGCCCACGCTGGCGATGAGCGCCGGCTCCACGTGGAGCGCGGCCGCGAGGCGCTCCGCCTGCCACACGACCGCCGCCCCGGCCAGCATGATGAGGAGACCCTGCGTGCCGCCGTCCAGCCCGCCCCGCCGCGGCGGGCGCGACGGACCCGCACCCTTCCCTTCGGGCACACCGTTCCCCCCTCGCCGTCGCCCCCGCTGGAGACGTGCTGTGTCCACTCATTCCCCGCCCTGCCCCGCGTCCCTTTGCCCAGGATTTTCCAGTCCAGCGTCGAAGCCCTCGAGACGAGGAGGGATGCCGGTGCTCGCCCGTGGTTGGACGGCGGCGCTGGAAGGCGTGGAGGCGGTGCCGGTCTCCGTGGAGGTGGACGTCCACAACGGCCTGCCTTCCCTGGAGCTCGTGGGCCTGCCGGGGGCCGGCGTGAAGGAGTCCAAGGACCGGGTGCGGAGCGCGATCCGCAATGGGGGCTGGTCGTTCCCCCCGCGCCGCGTGACGGTCAACCTGGCTCCCGGCCACGTGAGGAAGGCCGGCTCGCATTATGACCTGCCGATCGCCCTGTGCGTGCTCCTGGCCACGGGGCAGGTGCCGCCGGGTCGCGAGGGCGTGTGGGCGGCCGGGGAGCTCGCCCTGGACGGCGCCTTGCGGCCCGTGCCGGGCGTGCTGCCCTTCGCCCTGGCGGCGCGCCGGGCCGGCGCGCGCCATCTCCTCGTGCCCGCCGCGAACGCCGGGGAGGCACGGGCCGTCGGGGAGCTGGACGTCGTCGGCGCCCGTTCCCTTGAGGACGCGGCGCGCTGGCTCGCCGGCGGGCCGCCGCCGGCAGCGGGCGTCGGCTCGGCAGCGTCTCCTCAAGGAGGGAGCGCAGCAGGCGGGGAAGGGCTGCCGGACGGCGACCTCGCGGAGGTGCGCGGCCAGGAGACGGCCAAGCGCGCACTGGAGGTGGCCGCCGCCGGCGGGCACAACGTGCTCCTCATCGGGCCGCCCGGCTCAGGAAAGACGATGCTCGCGCGCCGCCTGGCCGGCCTCCTCCCGGACCTGGACGCGGCCACGGCGCTGGAGGTCACGGCCGTGCACAGCGCCGCCGGCGTGCTGCCGCCCGGATCCGGGCTGCTGCGGCGGCCGCCCTTCCGCTCGCCGTCTCCGGGCGCCACCCTCGTGGCGCTCATGGGCGGCGGAGCGTCGCTGCGGCCCGGGGAGCTGTCCCTGGGGCACGGCGGCGTGCTCTTCCTGGACGAGGCGGCGCGCTTCGCTCCGGCTGTGCTGGAAGCACTGCGGGCTCCCCTGGAGGACGGCGAGGTGGTGATCGCACGCCACCGCGGCTCCGTGCGCTTTCCCGCGCGGACGCAGCTCGTCCTCGCGGACAACCCCTGCCCCTGCGGCTGGCACGGCGAGCCGCGCGGCCCGTGCGCCTGCCGCTGCTCGGCCGCGCAGCTCCGCCAGTACCGCGCGCGCCTCTCCGGACCGCTGCGCGACCGGCTCGATCTCTTCCTCCGCGTGCCGCGCCCGGCCTACGCCGACGCCGCGCGCCCACAAGGCGCCTCCACACGGGAGCTGCGCGCCCGCGTGGAGGCGGCCCGCGCCCGCCAGGCGGCGCGCGGGCAGGGAGGGCTCAACGCGCACCTCACCCTGGCGGAGCTCGACCGCTGGGCCGCGCCCGACCGCGCGGCGGAGCGCCGCCTGGCCGACGCCTGGACCCGCCACGGCCTCGGCATGCGGGGGCGCGTGCGCGTCCTGAGGGTGGCGCGCACCATCGCCGATCTGGAGGGCAGCGCGGGCGTGCGGGAGGAGCATGTGCTGGAGGCGCTGCACTACCGCTTTGCCGGAGAAGATGAATGAAGCCGGGCATAGCCCGGCTTCATTCACTTACGGCGCTGCGAGCGCGTCAGTGGCCGCAGCAGTGGCCGGCGTTCGGGCGCCGGATGACGAAGCCGCGCTGCACGCCGCGCTCCTCGAAGTCGACCTCCGCGTCGTCGAGGTACTGCGCCGTCTCCTTGTCGAACACGACGCGGAACCCGTCCTGCTCCACGACCTCGTCCTCCGGCCGCCTCTCGTCCCACCCCATGCCGAAGTGGACGTTGCCGCAGCCGCAGCGGTGCTGGATGTGGATGCGCAGGTCCGGTTTCGGGTCGCCTTCCTGCTTCAGAAGTTCCTTCAGCTCTTTCACGGCTTCAGGGGTAAACTGAATGGCCATGGCCCGTCACCCTCTCACATCGCTATCTTACCGCTTCGCGTCAATCGCCGGCGGCGAACGCGTCCTCGATCCACTCCACGGCCAGGCGTCCTCTCTCCACCGTGACGGCGCAGACGTCGAAGCGCCAGGGGGCGTCGAGGCAGCCGTGCGCAGCCGCAAACCAGCGCGCGGCGCGCACGAGGCGCCCCCGCTTGGCCGGCGTGACCGATTCGGCGGGCGTGCCGGCCGCCCGCGTCCGCCGCGCGCGCACCTCGACAGCCACCCATGTGTCGCCGTCCTTCACGACGAGGTCGAGCTCCCCCGCGCGGCACCGCCAGTTCCGCCCCACGACCCGGTAGCCGCGAGCCTCCGCCGCCGCCGCGGCCGCCGCCTCCGCGCGCCGGCCGAAGGCGACGCGGTCCTCGCCGCTTCCCTCGCCCCCCGCCGCGGTGGTCACGCTCCCCCGCCCTCTCCGTTCCCGGCGCGCGCGGAGCCCTCCTCCAGCGGCCAGACGAGTTGCTCGGCCGATGCGGCCGTCTCCGCGCCCCAGCGGAAGCTGCGGCGGTGGATGGGCGAGGGGCCGAGGGCGCGGAGGGCGGCGAGGTGCTCGGCCGTCGCGTACCCCTTGTGGCGGGCGAAGCCGTAGCCCGGCAGGCGCCGGTCCCAGATCTCCATCAGCCGGTCGCGGTGCACCTTCGCGAGCACCGAGGCGGCCGCGATGCTGTTCGAAAGGCCGTCGCCGCCGACGATCGCCTCCTGCGGCAGCGCCAGGCCCGGGATGCGAAAGCCGTCGACGAGCACCGCGTCCGGCGGTACGCGCAGCGTCTCCAGCGCGCGCCGCATCCCCAGGAAGACGGCCTGGGCGATGTTCAGCTCATCGATCAGCGCCGGCGGCACGGTGACGACGGACCAGGCGAGGGCCTGGCGGCGGATCGGCTCCACAAGCCGCGCGCGCTCCATGGGATCGAGGCGTTTGGAGTCGTCGAGACCCGGAATGTGGGCGTCCGGCCGCAGGATGACGGCGGCCGTCACGACCGGCCCGGCCAGCGGACCGCGGCCGACCTCGTCCACGCCGGCCACGCGGCGGAAGCCGGCGGCCCAGAGGCGCCGCTCAAACGTGAAGCGCCGCTGGAAGGCGCGCCGCGCCTCCCGCTCCGCGCGCTCGCGCCGCCGCTCGCGCTCCAGAAGGATGCGCGCCCCCCGGCGAGGGTCCGCCTCGAGCTCCTTCAGGAGCGCCCGGCGGTGCGCGCCGCGCGCGCTCTCCAGTTCCTTCGCGTACTCCTCAAGCGGCCGGCGCCCGGTCACGGCGCGCCGGCGCCTTTCGCGCGCGCCCCCGCGGCATCGCTCCCATCCGCGGGGAGCGCGGCATCTCCGGGCGTCTCCAGGGTGACGGCGCCCAACTTCCCCCGGCGGAAATCCCCAAGGAGGATCTCCGCGGCGCGGGCGATGTCGACCTGGCCCCCGGCCGCCAGCGCACCCCGCCGCCGGCCGATGGCCGCGAGCACATCCGCCGGCTCGCCGCGCTCGTCCTCAAGCCCGTAATGCACTTCCAGAGTGCGCGGCCGCTCCCGTTGGAAGAAGGCGATGAGCCACACGGCGGCTTCCTCGGCCGGCCACTGTTCTTCGGAAAGGCAGTCCAGGGCGCGCAGCTTGGCCGCCCGCTCACCCCGCCCCACGGTGGGCGGCAGAATGCCTGGGGTGTCGAGCAGGTCGAAGTCATCGAGGCGGATCCACTGCTCGCCGCGCGTGATGCCCGGGCGGGCGCCCGTCGCCGCCTTGGCGCGGCCGGCCAGGCGGTTGATGAGCGAGGACTTGCCGACGTTCGGAATGCCGGCCACGAGCACGCGCAGGCGTGGTCCCGCACCGCGCGCCTCCCGAGCGCGGAGAAGGAGCGGCTCCACGTCGGGGCGCGGCCCGGCGGCGGCCACGGCCACGGCGGTCACGTCGCGCGCGGAAAAGTAGCGCAGCCACTCCGCCGTGCGGGCCTCGTCCGCCAGGTCGGCCTTGGCGAGCACCAGCCAGCGCGGCCGGCCGCCGAACTCTCCGGCGAGTTGAACGTTGCGCGTGGACCAGGGCGCCCGCGCGTCGACGACCTCCCAGACGAGGTCGACGGCGCGCGCCAGCTGGCGCAGCCGGCCGCGGACGCGCGCCATGTGCCCCACGAGCACGCCGCGCTGGCTCATCTCGCGCCTCCTCGCCGGTATTCTACAGCAGCCGGGAGCCGCGGCGCCGCCGCGTGCGCCGTGCATACCGGCCCGCCGCATCCAACCATGCTAAGCGGCGGGGGCGATCACGTGACACACCCGACATCCGATGCGGAGGCCGCAAAGGGCACGACCTCCCTGGCCGCGGCCGTCCTTGGCTCCGATGCCGCCTCGGCCTGGTTGGATCAGCTGGAGCAGGCCGCCATGCGCGACGACGAGATGCGCTCACGCCTGCAGCGCATCTTCCTCGCCAACCTGGCCTCGATCCGCCAGGACGGAGGGGAGCTGTACCACTCGTGGCTCGAACTTCTGGAGAATTCCCTCGAAGATCTCCGTCACCGCCGCCCATGAAGACATCGGCGCACCGGGGGCAGCTGGAGTGGGGCGGCCTCCAGGGCCGCCTCAGTGGAGGATGTGCGCCTCTGATAGCGGCCACCAGACGAAGAGGGCCTCACCCTTGACGTTGGCCAGCGGAACCTCGCCGAAGGAGCGGCTGTCCTCGCTGTCGGGACGGTTGTCGCCCAGCACCCAGACGGTGCCGGGCGGCACCTGGAAGGGAGGCGTCGTGCCGCCGGATCGGTAGGCCACGTAGGGTTCGGAGAGGCGCCGGCCGTTGACGTACACCCAGCCGTCGCGCAGCTGGACGACGTCCCCGCCCACGGCGATCACGCGCTTGATGTAGTCCTTGTCCGTCGCCTTCGGCGGGCGGAAGACGATGATCTCCCCCGGCTGCGGCGGGCGCAGGCGGTAGATGAGCTTATTGACGAGCAGGCGCTCCCCGGAGTGCAGCGTGGGCTGCATCGACGGCCCTTCGACGACGAACGACTCCACCGCGTAGTGCCGGATGAGCACGGCGAGCACCAGCGCGATGAGGACCGTCTCGACCGTTTCCCAGATGAAGCGGCCCGCGCCGCGCACCTGCGCCCGCTCCGACGAACCTTCCAACGCTTCGCCTTCCTTCGGCAGGGCTGTCACGGGAAGGGGCGGGGGCCGCCCCCGGGGCGCGATCAGACGTCGCGGCGCTTCTCCTTGATGCGCGCCGCCTTGCCGCTCAGGTTGCGAAGGTAGTAGAGCTTCGCGCGGCGCACGCGTCCCTGCCGCACGACCTCGATCTTCTCAATGCGGGGCGAGTGGACCGGAAACGTCCGCTCCACGCCGACGCCGTAGCTGACCCGGCGCACGGTGAAGGTCTCCGAGACGCCGCGCCCCTTGCGCGCCAGGACGGTGCCCTCGAAGACCTGGATGCGCTCGCGGCCGCCTTCGACGACCTTCACGTGCACGCGCACCGTGTCCCCAGGGCGGAAGTCGGGGATGTCCGTGCGCAGCTGCTCCTTCTCCAGCGTGCGGATGATGTCCATGCGCGTCCTCCTCGGGTTCCAGACAAACCGCGGTCTATTATAGCATTCCGTCCCCGCCGGACGGCCGGCGCGCCTCTTCTTCAAGAGACGCCAGAAAGCGCCGGTCCTCCTCCGTGAGCGGGGCCTTCTCCAGGAGGTCCGGGCGCCGCTCCCACGTGCGGCGCAGGGCCATTTGCCGCCGCCAGCGCGCGATCTCCGCGTGGTTGCCGGAGAGCAGCACGTCCGGCACGGCCAGCCCGTTCCACACGCGCGGGCGCGTGTACTGCGGCCCCTCCAGGAGGCCGCTGGCGAACGAGTCCTCGTACGGCCCGCGCTCCGCGCCGAGCACGCCCGGCAGGAGGCGCACCACGGCGTCCACGACCACCATCGCCGGCAGCTCGCCGCCCGTGAGGACATAGTCCCCGATGGAGATCTCGTCGTCCACCAGGGTGAGCCGCACGCGCTCGTCCACTCCCTCGTAGCGGCCGCAGATGAAGATGAGGTGCGCCTCTTTCGCAAGCTCGAAGGCGTACGCCTGGTCGAAGCGGCGCCCCTGCGGCGAGGTCAGGAGCACCCGCGGCCGACCCTCGCCGGCCTCGTCGCGACAGTGCGCCACGGCGCGCGCGATCGGCTCCGGCTTCATCACCATGCCCGGGCCGCCGCCGAAGGGATAGTCGTCCGTCGTGCGGTGGCGGTCGTCGGTGAAGTCGCGGATGTCGACGATGCGGATCTCGACCAGACCGCGCACCTGAGCCTTCCAGAGCATGCCGTGGCGGAAGGGCCCGTCGAACATCCCGGGCATGATCGTCAAGATGTCGATGCGCACCGCGTCCCACCCCGCTCCTCCACCGACGCCGCCGGCGGCCGCCGGCGCGGCCTCACGCCTTCTCGTCCTCGCCGGGCAGGCTGCCCGGCGGGGGCGCGACGGTCATCGCTCCGGCGGCGAGGTCGACGGACGCCACCACGGATCTCAGCGCCGGCAGGAGCACCTCGCCCAGCGGGCCGCGCACGACGAAGACGTCGTTCGCGCCCGTGCGCAGGATCTCCGCGAGCCGGCCCAGATCGCGCCCGTCGACCGTCCTCACCGCGAGGCCGATGAGCTCATGGTGGTAGTAGCGCCCGGCCGGCAAGGTCGGCAGCTCCGCCGTGGCCACCCACAGCCGGGCGCCGCGCAGCGCCTCCGCCGCCTCGCGGCTGGACACGCCTTCGAGGCGCAGGATCCAGAGGCCGCCACGGTGCGGGCGGGCGTCGAGGATGCGCCGCCACGGCCCCTCCATCCCAAGACGCACGCGCCGCCCCGGGAAGCGCTCAGGGAAGTCCGTCTCCGGGCGCAGGCGCACGTCGCCGCGGATGCCGTGCGGCGCGACGACCTCACCCACGGAGACGTAGTCCGGCTTCACGGGCGGTCGGGGACCTCGACGCGCACGCGCCGGTTCTGGCGCGCGGCCGCGGCCTTCGCGAGCTGGCGGATGGCCTGGATGGTGCGGCCCTGCCGGCCGATGACCTTGCCGAGGTCGTCCTTGGCCACCTGCAGCTCGACCTCCAGGACCTCGTCCCGCGCCGTCTCACGGATGCGGACGGCGTCCGGCTGGTCCACGACGCTGCGTGCGAGGAAGGCGACCAGGTCGCCGATGCGGCTCACACCTCACGCCTCCCCGGTCTGAGCGCGCCGGGTCTCGGCGAGCTTCTGCAGGATGCCGGCCTTCGAGAGCAGCGCGCGCGCCGTCTCCGACGGCTGAGCACCGCGCTTCAACCACTCGATGGCGCGGTCCTCCTTGATGCTCAGCTCGACCGGCTCCGCCGAGGGGTTGTAGTAGCCGATCTCCTCGATGAAGCGGCCGTCGCGCGGCGAACGCGAGTCGGCGACGACGATGCGGTAGAACGGGTGCTTATGCGCACCCATGCGGCGAAGGCGGATCTTCACGGCCATGGCTTCACCTCCTTCAAAGGGTGGGCGGCGCCCGCCGGCCTCAGCGGCCGAACGGGAGCCGTCCCGGGTGCGGGCGCCGGCCCGGGCGGGACATCATCCGCATGAGCTTGCGCAGCTCCTCGAACTGTTTCAACAGGCGGTTCACGTCCTGCACCTGGGTGCCGGAACCGCGGGCGATGCGCCGCTTGCGGCTGCCGTCGATGATCTGCGGCCGCCGCCGCTCCTCGGGCGTCATCGAGCGGATGATCGCCTCGACCCGCGAGAGTTCGCGCTCATCGAGCCCCGCGCCGCGCAGCTGGCGCAGCTGGCCCATGCCCGGCAGCATGCCGAGGATCTGCTCAAGAGGGCCCATGCGGCGCAGCTGCTGCATCTGGTCGAGAAAGTCTTCAAGCGTGAACTCGGCGCTGCGCAGCCTCGCCTCCAGCGCGCGCGTCTTGTCCGCATCCACGGCGGCCTGCGCGCGCTCGATGAGCGTGAGCACGTCGCCCATCCCCAGGATGCGGGAGGCCATGCGGTCCGGGTGGAAGGGCTCAAGGGCCTCCGGCTTCTCGCCCACCCCGGCGAACTTGATCGGCCGGCCGGTCACGGCGCGCACCGAGAGGGCCGCGCCGCCGCGCGCGTCGCCGTCGAGCTTCGTCAGGATGATGCCCGTCACGGGCAGCCGCGAGCAGAAGCCCTCCGCCACGCTCACCGCATCCTGGCCGGTCATGGCGTCGACGACGAGAAGCGTCTCGTGCGGCCGGCAGAGCGCGTGCAGGCGCAGCAGCTCCTCCATCAGCTCCTCGTCCACGTGCAGGCGGCCGGCGGTGTCGATGAGCACGGCGTCGCGCCCGGTGCGCTCGGCCTCCTCCAGCGAGGCGGCCGCGATGGCCTCCGGCACGGCGCCGTCGCGGCGGAAGACGGGGATCTCCAGCGCGCGGCCGAGCTTCTCCAGTTGGTCCGCCGCCGCGGGGCGCTGCACGTCCGCCGCCACAAGCAACGGGCGCTTGCCCTGCCGCTTAAGGTGCAGGCCGAGCTTGGCCGTGGTCGTCGTCTTGCCGGAGCCCTGCAGGCCCACCATGAGCACGACGAGCGGCGGCTTCGGGGCGGCCGCGAGCCGCGCCTCCGCCCCCTCGCCGAGGAGACGCGCGAGCTCCTCATGGACGATCTTGACGACCTGCTGCGCGGGGGTGAGGCTTTGCAGGACCTCCTGGCCCACGGCGCGCTGGCGCACGCGCTCCACGAAGTCCCGCACCACCTTAAAGTGCACGTCCGCCTCAAGGAGCGCCAGCCGGATCTCCCGCAGCGCCGCCTGCACGTCCTCCTCGCTGAGGCGGCCGCGGCCGCGCAGGCGCGCGAAGACGCCCTGCAAGCGCTCCGTCAGGCCCTCGAACACCGCTCTTCACCCCTCCGGCCGCCGCGCGGCCTCATTCTTCAAGAAGGCGGTAGACGATCCGCTCCGCCCTCCGCACGCGGTCGAGCGCGGGCGCGGCGAAGTCCGCGCCATGCCCGTCGAGCGCCTCCACAAGCTCCCGCCGCAGGCCCTCCAGCTCCGCGGAGAGCGCTTCCAACTGCCGGCGCTCCTCGCGGTAGCGGCGCACGAGCCCGAGGAGGTCCTCATAGCGGCGCAACGCCTGCATGGCGCGCCGGATGACATCGTGCACGGCCTGGCGGCTGACCCCGGCGTTCTCCGCGATCTCTCCAAGAGAGAGGTCCATCTGGTAATACAGGTCCAGCACCTGGCGCTGCTTCGGCGTCAGCAGGCCACCGTAGAAGTCGTACAGAAGCGCGACCTCGCCCACTTCCTCCACGCGCAGGGCGGCTCCTCCCGTCTTGTCCCGCCGGCTGTGATGCCACGATGCCATTGTCGTCTTGTGCATCCAGCGCTGTCAAGTGACTTTACTTGACTCCTCATCGGGCAGCAGCGCGTCGATGAACGCTTCCGCGTCGAAGGGCCGCAGGTCCTCCACGCCCTCGCCCACGCCCACCCAGCGGATCGGCAGGCCCAGCTCCTTGACCACCGCGAGCGCCACGCCGCCCTTGGCCGTGCCGTCGAGCTTCGTGAGGACGATGCCGTCGACCCCCACGGCCTCGTGGAAGGCGCGCGCCTGCTGGATCGCGTTCTGGCCGGTCGTGGCGTCGAGCACGAGCAGCACGTCATGGGGAGCGCCCTCGCAGGCGCGCCCCATGACGCGCCGGACCTTCTTCAACTCTTCCATGAGGTTCGACTTCGTGTGCAGCCGGCCCGCGGTGTCGGCCAGGACCAGGTCGCGGCCGCGCGCCGCGGCCGCCTGGATGGCGTCGAAGACGACGGCGGCGGCGTCGGCGCCTTCGGCGTGGCGGACGAGGTCCGCCCCGGCGCGCCGCGCCCACTCGGCGAGCTGCTCCGCCGCCGCCGCGCGGAAGGTGTCGCCGGCGGCCAAAAGCGGCCGGCGGCCGCGCGCCGCCGCCCAGGCGGCGAGCTTGCCGATCGTCGTCGTCTTGCCGACGCCGTTGACCCCCACCACCATGACGACGGTCGGCGGCTGCGGCGCCCAGCGCAGCCCGTCGGCCGGCGGCTCACCGGCGGACGCGAGGAGACCGCGCATGGCGTCCCGCAGGAGCTCCGGCAGGCGGGCGGCATCGCGCAGGCGCTCCGCCCGCACGCGCTGCCTCAACTCCTCAAGAAGCGCGGCCGTGGCCGGCACGCCGACATCCGCGGCGATGAGCGCCTCTTCCAGTTCCTCGTACAGCGACTCGTCGATGATGCGGTGCGCCACCGCCGCGTAGACGCGCGACGCCAGCCGCTCCCGCGTGCGCGCAAGCCCGTCCCGCAGGCGCGCAAACCAGTTCCCCGCCAACGCGACCCCCGCTTTCCGCGGATCGGCCTTGCCCGCCATCAGGCCGACGCCGGCCGGTCCGCATCCGTCAACGTCACCGATACCACCTGAGAGACGCCGCGCTCCGACATCGTCACGCCGAAGAGGCGATCCGCCGCTTCCATGGTGCCCCGCTGGTGCGTGATGATGAGAAACTGCGTGCGGCGGCTCATCTCCCTAAGGAACTCCGCGAAACGGCCGACATTCGCCTCGTCCAGCGCCGCGTCGATCTCGTCCAGCACGCAGAAGGGCGCCGGCTGCACCTTGAGAAGGGCGAAGAGCAGCGCGATGGCCGTCAGCGCGCGCTCCCCACCGGACAAGAGCGTCAGCCGGTCCGTGCGCTTGCCCGGCGGCCGCGCCCGTACGACGAGGCCGGCGACCGGCTCGTCCGGTGCCGGGGCGTGCGCGGCGGCGGACCCGCTCTCACGACCGCCCTCCGCCCGGGGACGCTCGCCCCCGGCCTCGGGCCGGGCCTCGCCCACGGCGGCCTCGGCATCCTCCTCACGCTCTCCGGGGGCGAGCGGCACGAGATCCGCCTCGCCGCCGCCGAAGAGCTCCTGGAACGTCTCCCGGAAGGCGGCGCGCACCGCGCGCAGCGTCTCCCTGAACACGGCGTCCATGCGCCGCTTCAGGGCTTCCAGCACCGCCTGGAGCGCATCGCGCGCGGCTTCGAGGTCGGCGAGATCCTGCCGCGCCTCCTCGTAGCGCGCCCGTTCCTGCTCATAGAGCGTGACGGCGTCGCGGTCCACCGCGCCGAGCGCGCTGAGCTCGGCGCGCAGCGCGGCCAGGCGCGAGGGCGCGCCGGGGTCGCGCACCGCCTCGGCGCGCGCGAGGGCCGCCTCGTCGATGTCATAGAGCTCTCGCGCGCGAGAGAGGAGCGCATCCAGGCGGGCCTGCGCCTGGGCCGCCTGGAGCGCTGTCTCGTGGGCGGCCTGAGACGCCTCGTGCAGCGCCTGCTCCAGGCTGCGCCGGTCGCGCTCCAGCTCCGCCAGCGCCGCCTGCACTTCCAGGCGGCGCCGCCGGCGCTCCCGCAGCCCGTCCTCGGCCGCCTCCAGGGCCGCCTCCAGGCGCGCGCGCTCCTCCTCCGCGGACGCGACCTCCTCGCGCAGCGGCGCCAGCCCGGTCTCGGCGGCTGCGAGCTCGTCTCGCAGCGCAGCCGTCTCCCGCTCCAGGGCGGCCGCCTCCGCCGCCGCCCGCTCCCGTGCGCGCTCCGCCGCCTGCACGGCGGCCGCCGCCTCCGCGCGCCGGGCCCCCGCGGCCAGCGCGCGCTCGGCCGCCGCCCGCACCGCGGCCTCCGCCCGCTCCACCGCCGCCGCGGCCGCGGCCGCCGCCTCCCGCGCCTGCCGCCGCCGCTCCTCGGCCTCGGCCCGGCGCGCGGCGGCGTCGTCTTCCGAGGCGGCGGCGCCGCCGCGGGCCGCCGCCGCCGCCGAGCGGGCGTCCTCCGCCGCCGCGCGGGCCCGCTCCACGGCCTCGGCGGCCTCCGCGTGCGCCCGCTCGGCGAAGGCGCGCGCGCGCTCGGCGTCCCGCGCGGCGGACGCGAGACGCGCCGCCTCCGCGCGCGCCGCCTCCAGCGCGGCGGCGGCCCGGCGCGCGGTCGCGGCCGCGGCGGCGGACTCCTGCGCCGCGGCGCGCAGGGCGGCGGCCGCCTCGGCCGCGGCGCGCTCCCGTGCCACGAGACCCGGGCCCGCGCGCCGCGCCTCGCCGCCGGTCATCGCCCCTCCCGGGTGGACGACGTCGCCCTCGAGGGTCACGACGCGCACGCGGTAGCCCGACGCGGCCGCCAGCCGGCGCGCCGCCTCAAGCGTGCGCGCGACCAGCACGCGCCCAAGGAGGTGCCGCACGGCCGGCTCCACCTCCGGCGGCGCGGCGACGAGCTCGGCCGCCCAGCCCACCGCCTCCGGCCGGCGCGCCAGCTCCCGCTCCCTCTCCGCGGGCGCGGTGGACCGTAGGCCGTCGAGCGGCAGGAAGGTCGCCCGCCCCGCCTTCTCCCGCTTCAGCCAGGCGATCGCGCGCTCCGCCCCGGCGCCGCTCCTCACCACGATGTCCTGCGCGCTGCCGCCCAAAGCCACCTCGATGGCGCGCTCGAGCTCTGCGGGCACGCGGACGAGTTCGGCCACAGCGCCAAGGACCTCCGCCAGATCCGGGTGGCCGCGGCGCCACGCCTGCAGCACCGCACGCGGCCCGTCGGCGTAGCCGGCCGCGCTGCGGCGCACGTCCTCCCAGACCTCGGCGCGCGAGCGCGCCTCCGCCTCGCGGCGCTGCGCCGCCGCCAGCTCCTCCTGCGCCGCCCGCAGCTCCGCCTCCGCGCGCTCGCGCCGCTCCTCCGCGGCCAGCCACGCCGCGCGGCTCTCGTCGTCGCGCCGCCGCGCGGCTTCCAGCTCCGCCTCCGCGCGGCGCAGCTCCTTCTCCGCCTCTTCAAGGCGCCGCGCGGCCTCGGCCAGCCGCTCCTGCCGCCGCGCCGCCTCCTCGCGCTCCCGCTCCTCCAGGCCGCGCGCGTCCGCCTCCAGGGAAGCGAGCCGGCGCTCCGCCTCAAGAAGCTCTTCCTGCGCAGCGCGCAGCCGCCGGCGGGCCTCCGCCAGTTCAGTGTCGGCTGCCTCACGCCGTGCGAGGGCCGGCTCAGCCTCCCGCTCCACGGCCTCAAGCGCGGCCCGCGCCTCGGCCCAGCGCGCCTCCTCCTCGGAGCGGCGCTCCTGGGCGCGCGCGAGGCTCTGGCGGAGCGCGTCCAGCCGCGCCTCCACCTGCCGCCGCTGCGCCGACCGCAGCGAGAACTGCTCCCGCGCCTGCGCGAGCCGCCGCGCCGCCGAATCCAGCTCGCGGCGCAGCGCCTCGGCCGCCGCCACGGCCTGCGCCTCCTCCGCCTCAGCGGCCTCCCGCTCCGCTTGCCGGGCGGCCAGCTCCGCCTCCAGTTCCTCCGCCTCGCGGCGGTGCGCCGCCAGCGCCTCGCTCTCCCGCGCCGCGCGCTCCTCCAGGCGCTCGAGCCTCCGGCGCAGCTCCTCCCACTCCGCGCGCAGGAGGCCGATGCCCAGGCGCCGCGCCTCCGCGTCCAGCGCCTCCCGCCGCCGCGCGCGCTCCGCCTGCCGCGCCAGCGGCAGGAGGCGTGCCTCGAGTTCCCTCACGCGCTCCCGCAGCCGCTCGATGAGCGGCTCCACGCGCTGCAGGTGGCGCTCCGCCTCGAGGCAGCGGGCGCGATAACGCGTGATGCCGGCCGCCTCCTCCACGAGCGTGCGCCGGTCCTCGGGGCGGCCGTCGAGGACGGTCTCCACTTGCCCCTGCCCCACAAACGCGTAGGCGCGCGGGCCCACGCCCGTGCCGGAGAAGAGGTCGACGATATCCCGCGTACGGCAGGGCGTGCCGTTGATCAGCGCCTCGCTGCCGCCGGCGCGGTCCACGCGACGCGCCACCGCCACCTCGGCCGCCGGCACGGGCAGGAGGCCGTCGGCGTTGTCGAGGACGAGCTCCACCTCCGCCCAGCCGGCCTGGCGGCGCGTCTCCGTGCCGGCGAAGATGATGTCATCCAGGCGCGCGCCACGCAGGTGGCGGGCGTTGTGCTCCCCCGTGACCCAGCGGATGGCGTCGGCGATGTTGCTCTTGCCGCTGCCGTTCGGCCCCACGACGGCCGTCAGGCCTGGGCCGAACTCCAGCACCGTGCGGTCGGCGAACGACTTGAAACCGATGATCTGCAACCGGCGAAGGCGCAGGCCGATACCCCTCTCCGCCCCAGAAAGAAAGAGAACCTGTGCGGAATTGTACCGCACAGGTCCGCCGGAGGGGCCAAGGCGCGCGGCGTCAGCGCTCCTCGACGATGAACTTGATCGCCGTGCGGCCCTCGCCGTCGATCTGGATCTCGGCGAAGGCGGGGATGGCGACGATGTCGATGCCGTTCGGGGCGACGAAACCGCGCGTGATGGCGATCGCCTTGACAGCCTGGTTGACGGCGCCCGCGCCCACGGCCTGGATCTCCGCGGAGCGCCGCTCCCGCAACACTGCGGCCAACGCGCCGGCGACCGCCTTGGGGTTCGAATTGGCCGACACTTTCAAGACTTCCACGTTGCTTCGACCTCCCGACCTCCGCGTTGACGCCTGTCATCCGGCCGCGTGGATGTGAAAGGCCATTCGCCAATTTACGGAAATCACCTGCCGCGGCGTGACAAGTCGGGCGAGTCAAATGAAGGAAACGGCCGGCCGCCGCCCAGGAGGCGCAGGGCTTCCGCCGCCGCGCGCTGCGCCGCCTCCTTCTTCGAGGCGCCCTCGCCGCGCCCCAGCGGGCGCCCCTCGACGCGCACCTCGACGGTGAAGCGGCGCCGGTGCGGCGGCCCCTCCTCGCCCACCACCACGTACTCGATGGGCGCGGGGCCCTCGCGCTGCAGGATCTCCTGGAGCTGGCCGCGCGCATTCGCCGGCGGACGGCTGGCGGCCGCGGCGATCGTCTCCTCCAGCTCCCGCTGGACGAAGCGGCGCGCGCTCTCCCAGCCGCGGTCCAGGTAGAGCGCCCCCACGAAAGACTCGAAGAGGTCCGTGAGCAGCTTGCGGCGGCGCCGGCCGCCGGTCGCCTCCTCGCTGCGTCCGAGCACGGCGAAGCGGGGCAGCTCAAGGCGCGCGGCGGCCTCGGCCAGCGCGTGGGCGCGCACGGCGGCGGCGCGCCAATGCGTCAACTCCCCCTCAGACGCGTCCGGGAAGCGGCGCACGAGGGCGTCGCTCACCGCCAGCTGGATGACGGCATCGCCGAGGAACTCGAGCCGCTCGTAAGAGCCCGTGGAGACCGGGTCGCCGCGCTCGAAGGCGCGGGACGCGTGCGTGAAGGCGAGGCGATAGAGCGCCAGGTCGCCGACCGGCTCCCCGACGATCGCCTCGACCGCGTCCTTCGTGAGAGGGGCCGCCTCGTCCGTGCGCAACCGCCCCCTAGGGCTCCCAGCGGCGGAAGACGAGCGACACGTTGTGGCCGCCGAAGCCGAAGGAGTTCGTCAGCGCCGCGCGCACGGCCGCCGGCCGCGCGCGGTTGGGCACGTAGTCGAGGTCGCATTCGGGGTCGGGGTGCTCGTAGTTGATCGTCGGCGGCAGCACCTGCTCAAGGAGGGCCTTCACGCAGACGATCGCCTCCACCGCCCCCGCGGCCCCGAGGAGGTGGCCGGTCATCGACTTCGTCGAGCTCACGGCCAGCCGGTGCGCGTGCTCCCCAAAGACCGACTTGATGGCCGCCGTCTCGGCGGCGTCGCCGACGGGCGTCGAGGTCGCGTGGGCGTTGATGTAGTCGATGTCCTCGGGCCGCAGGCCGGCGTCCTTGAGGGCGAGCTTCATGGCGCGCGCCCCGCCCTCGCCGCCCGGCGCCGGCTGCGTGATGTGGTAGGCGTCGGCCGTGGAGCCGTAGCCGCAGAGCTCGGCCAGGATGCGCGCGCCGCGGCGGCGCGCATGCGCCTCGGTCTCGAGGATGAGCGCCCCGGCGCCCTCGCCCATGACGAAGCCGTCGCGTTCCGCGTCGAAGGGGCGCGAGGCGCGCTCGGGATCGTCGTTGCGCGTGGAGAGCGCCTTCATGCTGGAGAAGCCGGCGATGGCGATCGGCACGAAGGCCGCCTCGCTGCCGCCGACCACCATCACGTCCGCGTCGCCGCGCTGAAGGATGCGCAGGGCCTCCCCGATGGCGTGCGCGGAAGAGGCGCAAGCCGTGACGTACGTGGCGTTGGGGCCGCGCAGCCCGTAGTCGATGGCCGCCTGGCCGGCGGCGATGTTGGCGATCATCATGGGGACGAGGAAGGGGCTCACGCGGTCGGGGCCGCGCTCAAGGAGCAGCTGGACCTGCTGGTAGAGCGTCTCCATGCCGCCGATGCCGCTGCCGAAGGCCACGCCCACGCGCTCGCCGTCCACCTTGGAGAAGTCGATGCCGGAGGCCTCGACGGCCATGCGCACGGCCGCCACGAAGAACTGCGCGTAGCGGTCGGTGCGGCGCGCCTCCTTGCGGTCCATGTACTGCAGCGGGTCGAAGTCGCGCACTTCGGCGCCGATGCGCACATCGAAGGCACTCGGGTCGAAGCGCGTGATGCGCCCCACACCCGAGCGTCCGCTCACCAAGCCCTCCCAAAAGGCGTCGACACCCACGCCCACCGGCGTGACGACGCCCATGCCCGTCACGACCACGCGTGTCCGTTCCTGCACCGGGACTCCCCCTGCTCGGTCGAGGAAGAAAGGGCGAGCGCCGAGTCCACCCGACCGCTCGCCCGGGAAGCGCCTGGGACTGTACGAGGCCGGACTAGCTGTGCGACTGCACGTACTTCACGGCGTCGCCGACCGTCGTGATCTTCTCGGCGTCCTCGTCCGGGATTTCCATGTCGAACTCTTCCTCAAGCGCCATGACGAGCTCCACGATGTCGAGCGAGTCGGCGCCGAGGTCGTCGATGAACGAGGATTCAGGCGTGACCTGGTCCTCTTCGACGCCCAGCTGTTCGACGATGATCTTCTTGATCCGTTGGAAAATCTCGTCGGCCACGGGGGCACCCCCTTCCCAGCGCGGCTCCAGGCCGCCCAAACTCGGAAAACCTCAGAACAGCGCCGTGCACAGGCCGCCGTCGACGACGATCACCTGGCCGGTGATGTAGCCGGCCGCCTCCGATGCGAGGAAGGCCACCGCCGCGGCGACGTCCTCCGGGCGGCCGAAGCGCCCGAGCGGGATCTGCTGCGCCGCCCGCTCCCGCGCCGCCTCCGGCAGCGCGCCCGTCATCTCCGTCTCGATGAAGCCGGGCGCGACGGCGTTGACCGTGATCTGGCGGGAGGCCAGCTCCTTCGCCACCGCCTTCGTGAGGCCGATGACGCCGGCTTTGGCGGCGCTGTAGTTCGCCTGGCCGGCGTTGCCGACGATGCCCGCGACGGACGCGATGTTGATGATGCGGCCGCTGCGGCGTTTGAGCATCGCCCGGCTGGCCGCCTTCACCCCCCAGAACACGCCCGTGAGGTTCGTGTCGATGACGGCCGTCCAGTCCTGCGGCCGGAGGCGCAGAAAGACGTTGTCCCGCGTGATGCCGGCGTTATTCACCCACACGTCCAGGCGCCCGAATTGTTCCAGGACGGCGTCGACCCAGCTCTCCGCGGTGCCCTCCTGCGCGACGTCGCCCGCCAGGGCGAGGCCGCGGCGGCCGCGGCGCTCGATCTCCGCCACCACCTCCGCCGCCGCCTCCGGGCGGGAGACGTAGGTGACGGCCACGTCCATGCCGGCCTCCGCGAGGGCCAGGGCGACAGCCCGCCCGATGCCGCGAGATCCTCCCGTGACGACGGCGACGCGCGCCTCCTGAGCCAGACTCACTTTAGCAGACCCCCTGAAATCGAGGCAAACACGTTTCCCAGGTCTTCCGGCCCCTGGCAGGACACGGCTTCGGCCTCAGGCGCGATGCGCCGCACGAACCCCGTGAGCGCCGTGCCGGGCCCGATCTCCACGAAGAGCCGCACACCGCGGTCCGCCATCTCCCGCACGCTCTGGGACCAGCGCACGGGAGCCTCCACCTGGCGCAGGAGCGCCTCCCGGAGGCCGTCCGCGGTGGCGCGCGGCTGCGCGTCGACGTTCGCCACCACCGGGCAGGTGGGCTCCCTCCAGGGAAGCGCCTTCAGCTCCGGCGCCAGCCTCGCGGCCGCCGGCCGCATCAGCTCGCAGTGGAAGGGTGCGCTCACCGGAAGCGCCACCGCGCGCCGCGCGCCGCGCTCGCGCGCGAGGGCCACGGCCCGCTCCACCGCCGCGCGCGTGCCGGAGATGACGACCTGCCCCGGGCAATTGTAATTGGCGGCGCGGACCGTTTCCCCTGCGGCCGCCTCGGCGCAGACGGCCTCGACGACCTCGTCCGGAAGGCCCAGAATGGCCGCCATGGCGCCCCGGCCCTCCGGCACGGCCTCCTGCATGTAGCGGCCGCGGCGGCGCACGAGACGCACGGCGTCCTCGAAGTCCAGCGCCCCGGCCGCCACCGCCGCCGAGTACTCGCCCAGCGAGAGGCCGGCCGTCACGTCCGGCCGGAAGCCGCGCGCCGCCAGCACCGCATACAGCGCGCAGCTGACGGTGAGGATGGCCGGCTGCGTGATCTCCGTGCGCTGCAGTTCCTCCGCCGGGCCCTCGAAGCAGAGACGCGTGATGGAGAAGCCGAGCGCGCGGTCCGCCCGCTCAAAGATGTCGCGCACCTCGGGGAAGGCCTCGTACGCCGCGCGGCCCATGCCCACGAACTGCGCCCCCTGGCCGGGGAAGACGGCCGCCACGCGCCAGGCGCTCATCGGCCCGCTCCCCACCGCAGCACGGCCGCGCCCCAGGTGAGCCCGCCGCCAAAAGCGACAAGCAGCACGACGTCCCCGGGATGAAGCCGCCCGGCCTGGTGCGCCTCATAGAGCGCGATCGGGATCGAGGCGGAGGAGGTGTTGCCGTAGCGGTCGATATTGACCCACACCTTCTCCATGGGAAGCCCGAAGCGCTTGGCGGAGGCCTCGATGATGCGCACGTTCGCCTGGTGCGGGACGTAAAGGTCGACGTCCGCGAAGGTCAGGCCTGCGCGCCGCAGGGCCTCCTCGGCGGCGTCGCCCATGATCTGCACGGCGAACTTGAACACCTCGCGGCCGTTCATCTGGAGGTAGTGCAGGCCCTGCGCCACCGTCTCCGCGGAGGCCGGCAGGCGCGAGCCGCCCGCCGGCTGCTTTAGGAGGTCGCCGCCGCGGCCGTCGGCGCCCAGGTACACGCTCAGGAGCCCTTCGCCCGCACCGTCCTCGACGCGCTCCAGCGCCACGGCCCCGGCGCCGTCGCCGAGCAGCACGGCCGTCGAGCGGTCCTGCCAGTTGACGATCTTGGAGAGAGTCTCCGCGCCGATGACGAGCGCACGCCGCGCCGCGCCGGCGCGAATCTGCGCCGCCACGGAGGAGAGCGCGTAGACGAAGCCGCTGCAGGCGGCGGAGATGTCGCATGCCCCGGCCTGATACGCGCCCAGCGCCGCCTGCACGACGCACGCGGTGCTCGGGAAGATCATGTCCGGCGTGGCCGTGGCCACCACCAGGAGGTCGAGATCCTGGGGAGTCCAGCCGGCCGCGGCCAGCGCCTCCTTCGCGGCGATGACGGCCAGGTCGCTCGTCGCCTGCTCCGGCGCGGCCACGCGCCGCTCGGCGATGCCCGTGCGCGTGCGGATCCACTCGTCGCTCGTGTCGAGCACGGCTTCCAGGTCGCGGTTCGTCACCACGCGCTCCGGAAGGCCCCGCCCCAGCCCTCGCACCGCCACTCCCCACGGATGCTGCCGCAACGTCGTCACTCGTCCGTCTCCCCGCTTTCCCTTTCCGCCAGGCGCCGCGCGATCGCTTCCACAAGCCGGCCGCGCGCGGCGCCCGCGCCGACGCGCAGCCCGGCGGCGATGGCGCGCGGCGTCGAGTTGCCGTGGCACTTCACGCAGAGGCCGTTCACGCCGAGCAATGGGGCGCCGCCGGCCTCTTGGGCGTCGAAGCGCGCCGCCAGGCGCCGCAGGGCCGGCAGCGCGAGCCACGCGCCGAGCTTTGTGCGGAGGCTCGAGCCGAGCTCGCGCTTCAAGGCGCGCATGAGGTCGCGCGCCAGCCCCTCGACCGTCTTCAGGGCAATGTTGCCCGCGAAGCCGTCGACGACGACGACGTCCGCGGCGCCGCTCAAGAGCTCCCGCGCCTCGATGTTGCCGATGAAGTTCAGCCGCAGCCGCGAGAGTGTCTGGTAGGCCTTCTTCACTTCCTCCGGACCCTTCTCGGCCTCCGTACCCACGTTGAGGAGCGCCACGCGCGGCGCCGGGCGGCCCAGCACCGTCTCCGCGTAGATCGCGCCCATGAGCGCCCACTGCACGAGGTCCTCGGCCGCGGCCGCGACCGTCGCGCCCATGTCGAGGAAGACCAACCCCGGCCCGGAGAGCGTGGGCATGACCTGCACGAGGGCCGGCCGCCGCACGCCCTGGATGCGGCCGAACGTGAAGAGCGAGCCGGCCATCAGCGCCCCCGTGCTGCCCGCGGAGACGAAGGCGGACGCCTGGCCATCGCGCACGAGCCGCAGGCCCACGGCGATCGACGAGTCGCGCTTCCGCCGGAAGGCCTGCACCGGTTCCTCGTCGTAGCCGATGACCTCACCGGCGTGGCGGATCTCGAGCCGGGACGACGGCGAGGCTCCCGCGCGGCGCAGTTCCGCCTCCACCACAGTGCGCTCCCCCACGAGCAAGAGGCGCAGTTGCGGGTCGGCCGCGAGGGCCTGCAGCGCGCCCGCCACCGTGGCCTGCGGCGCGTGGTCGCCGCCCATGGCGTCGAGGGCCAGGGTGAGTGCGCTCACCGGGGCGTCCCCTCCGGCGGGATCTGCGCGATGAGGAACTTGCCGCGGAAAACGATCTCCTGCTGCACGCGCGACTGCACGAGCACCACCCACTGCCCGGGGCGCGGCTGGCGCAGCACCTCCGCCTTCGCCACGACGCGCTCCCCGATGCGCACCGGCCGCTTGAACTTCACGTTGACGACCTCCGGGAGCGCGTCCGCGGCGTCGACGACGGCCATGGCCAGGGACTCGGCCTGCGCGTACAAATGCTGGCCGCGCACGGTGGCGTGGCGCTCGAAGGCGTGGGAGGGCTCCGCCTCAAGGATGGAGACGGCGTGGCGGCCGAGCTCCACATCGACGATCTCGCCCACGATCTCCCGCGGCCCCAGCGCCCGCACGCGGCCCAACGCCTGGCTCGCCAGCTCCCGCGCCCGCTCGCGCACGTCCGGAAGCCCAAGGGTGGCCCGGTCCAGCCGGATGGTGGGCACGCTGACGTGGAAGCGCTCGGCCAGCTCCTCGTCCGTGAGAAGCGGCTCCCGGAGCAGCGTCTCCCGCAGCGCGCGCTGGCGCTCGCGCCGTGGAAGGGAGGCCGCCGGGCGATCGAGTTCCATGTTCACGGTTCCCGCCCGTTCTTAGTAACAGGTCATATGACTCGACGTTATCGGGAAGAAGTATACGGTCGCCGGGGCCGGCTGGCAAGCGGGGCCAGCCACGCGGTCACGCTCGGGAGGAATCGCGGCCGGGGGCTTCGATGGGGTTGACGTGCACGACGACGTCCTGGACGACGTCGAGCCGTTCGACGGCGTCGATCACGTCGTGGGCCAGGCGGTCGGCTTCCACAAGGGAGAGATGGCCGTCGACGCCGATTTCGAGGTCGACGTGCACGAAGGGGCCGGAGCGGCGCGTGCGCAGGCGCTGCACCTCGCGCACGCCATGCACGGAGAGGGCCGTCTCCCGCACCAGCGCGCGCGTGGGACTGTCGGCCTCGCGGTCGAGGAGCTCATCGACGTGGTCGCCGGCCAGGCGCACGGCGTAGACCAGCACGAGCGCCGCCACGACGAGCGCGGCCAGGGGATCGGCCAGCGGCAGCCCCAGCCGCGCGCCCAGGACACCCAGGACGGCGGCCGCGGAGGTCCACTCGTCCGAGCGATGGTCGGCTGCGTTGGCGAGCAGCGCGGGCGAGCGCAGGCGGCGCCCCAGGCGCACGTTCCACTGGTAGAGGCCTTCCTTGACGACGAGCGCGCCGGCCGCGGCGTAGGCCGCCGCCCAGTCGGGCTCCGCGCGGCTGCGGGAGAAAAGCGCCACGAGCGCCTCGCCGCCGATGGCGAGGCCGGCAAGGATGAGCAGCGCCGCCACCGCCAGCCCCGCCAGGGATTCCGCCTTGGCGTGACCGTAGCGGTGCTGGCGGTCCGGCGGCAGCTCGGCCACGCGCACGCCGAAGACGACGGCGAACGATCCGGCCGCGTCGCCTAAGGAGTGCAGGGCGTCCGCCACCAGCGCGTGGCTGGCGAAGACGAGCCCCGCCACCCCCTTGCCGGCGGCGAGGGCCAGGTTCACCCACAGCGCCACCCAAGCGGCCCGGTGCAGCGGCCGCCGCCCGGCGAGCCCCTGTGAGGCGGGGGCCATGCGCCATCCCCTCCGGCTAGGATGCCCGGGCGAGCTTGCCGTGGGCGCGCCGCTCCGTGCGCTGCACGAGGTACAGGTAGACCGGGCTGGCGATGAAGATCGAGGAGTAGGTGCCCAGGATGATGCCGATGATCAGCGCCAGCGCCAGCACATGCACGGAGGAGCCGCCGAAGACGAGCACGGCGAGGAGCGCGAGCAGCACCGTGACGACCGTGTTGATCGTGCGCGAGAGCGTCTGGTTGATGCTCACGTTGATGAGCTCCTCCAGCGGCTCCTTGCGGCGCGCGTGCAGGCGCTCCCGGATGCGGTCGAAGATGATGATCGTGTCGTTGACGGAGTACCCGTAGACGGTGAGCACCGCCACCACGAACGAGGTGTCCACCGGCAGCCGGAAGACGGCGAAGGCGCCGACCGTAAGGAGGATGTCGTGCAGCATGGCGACGATCGCCGCCACGGCGAAGCGGATCTCGAAGCGGATCGTCAGGTAGACGATCATCGCGACCGTCGCCAGGCCCACGGCCAGGACGGCGTCCCGCCGCAGCTCCGCGCCGATCACCGGGGAGACCTTGTCCTTGCTGACGATCTCATACCCGCCGAACTTGCCGCCGAGCTCGTCGAAGATCGCCTTCTCCTGCTCCTCCGGGATGGCGGGCGTCGTCAGCTTGAACTCGCGGTTGTGCGAGCTCTCGAAGGCCTGCACGACGATATCGTGCACGCCGTGCGCGGTGTAGGCCGCGCGGATGTCCGCGAGCGTCGCCGGCTGGCCGAACTTGACGTCGATCAGCGTGCCGCCCGTGAAGTCGATGCCGAAGTTGAGCGGCATGCCGAGGGTGGCCGCGTTGATGATCAGGGCCACGACCGTCACGAGGAGCATCGCCGCCGAGACGCCGATCCAGTACTTCCGCCAGCGCATGAAGGGAAAGTGGAAACGGGCCTCGTTCATCGCGCCTCCGCCTCCTCAGCCCGGCGCTGGAAGAACCATGGCCCCGGCCGCGCGCCGGCGTCCACCTGCAGGTGCAGGATCCAGCGCGTGAAGGTGATGGCCGTGAACATGGAGAGCAGCACACCCAGCGCCACCGTGACGGCGAAGCCGCGCACGGGGCCGGTGCCGAGCCAGAAGAGCACGGCCGCCGCCAGCACGGTGGTGGCGTTGGAGTCGAAGACGGCCCGGAAGCCGTTCTTGAACCCGGCGTCGACCGCGTTTCTCAGCGTGCGGCCCAAGCGCAGCTCCTCCTTGATGCGCTCATAGATGATGACGTTCGCGTCGACCGCCATGCCGAGGGACAGCACGATGCCCGTGATGCCCGGCAGCGTCAAGGTCGCGTGCAGGCCGTAGAGCACGGCGAGCAGCAGCACGGCGTAGAGGGCGAGGGCGAAGTCCGCCCAGAACCCCGGGATGCGGTACACCACGAACATGAACGCCACCACCAGGGCCGCCCCGAGGATGATCGCCTTCTGGCTCGCGGCCAGAGAGTCCTGCCCCAGCGAGGCCGAGACGGTGCGGTTCTCGATGATGTCCAGCTTCAGGGGCAGCGCGCCCGAGTTGAGCGCCACCGCGATGTTCTTCGCGGCATCGAGCGACTCGTATCCGGTGATCACGCCGTTGCCGTTCGGAATCTCGCTGATGACCCGCGGCGCCTGCAACAGCTGGTTGTCGAGATAGATCGGCATCGGCTGGCCGATGTGCGTCTTTGTGAAGGCGTCCATGGCCTTCGCGCCTTCCTGGTCGAACTGCAGCTGGACGACCCAGCCCTGCTGCTGGTCATACGCCGGCGTGGCCTTGATGAGGTTCTTGCCCGTGAGGAAGGGCTTGTTCGTGGCCGGGTCGCGGAACTCCAGGACGGCCGTGCGGCCGATGCTCGTCGCCACCTCCTCCGGGTTCTTGACGCCCGGCAGGTCGAGCACGATGCGATCCTTGCCCTCGCGCTGGATCACGGGCTCCGTGAGCCCGAGGCCGTTGACGCGCTTGGTCAGGATCGCCACGGCCGCGTTCATCGAGTCGTCGTCCACCTTGGTCTTTTCGGTGGGATGCGCCTGGAAGACGATGTGCACGCCCCCGACGAGGTCGAGGCCCTTATTGATGCGCCCCCAGAGGCCGTAGCCGCCGCTCCTCTGCGGCAATACGGCGTAGAGCAGGCCGGCCGTGACGACGACGAACAGCAGCAAGAGCGTGATCAGGCTGCGCCTCTGCCGCTTCGCTCTCATGCTGGGAACCTCCCGCTGGCATCATCGGCCAGGAACGTCCACCGGCCACAAAAAATCCCGACCGCCATCCGGGACGGCCGGCAGGACAAGGTTCATTATAGGAATGCGCGCGCGAGCTTGTCAAAGCAGGCGCGTGTTGTTGATCGTCAGCTCGAACTGGCAGCCCAAAAACGAGGCCGCCCGCCGGCACATCACCATCCGTGAGAGAAAAATCTCAAAATACTCCATCACCGGCGAGATCGCCGTGTCGATCTGCAACTCGAGGTTCACCGCCCTCGCCTCCGGCCGCACGTC
This sequence comes from Bacillota bacterium, assembly GCA_014896375.1. Lineage (GTDB taxonomy): Bacteria > Bacillota > Sulfobacillia > RBS10-35 > Bu92 > Bu92. The sequence continues at coordinate 79,676 of JADBKN010000021.1, forward strand.
GAGGAACGACTTCAACACGGCATAGTTGACGCGGTCGTGGATGTCGAAGGTGGCCGGGTCGGTGTTGCGCACCCGCGTGCGGTGCACGTCCGACTTGTCGGCGAGGATCACGGCCGCGCCGATGTTGTTCACCACCTCGCCGTACGGTTCCTCGTGGTTGCCGATGGCGCCGAGCACCTTGCCCAGCTCCTGCGGCGGCATGCCCATCTCCCGCAGAAGCACGTACACCATGGCCGCGCCGGTCTCCGGGTGGTCATGCCGGCTCACGACGTTGCCGATGTCGTGCAGGTAGCCGGCGATCGCGGCGAGCTCCGCCTCCCGCTCCGGAAAGCCGAGGCGCTTCAGGATGTTGTAGGAGATGCGGCTGACGAGGCGCACGTGCCGCTGGCCGTGCTCCGTGAAGCCCATCGCCCCCAGGTGGGCGTTGGCCTGTTCGATGAGATCCCGGATCTCGGCGTTGGCCATGACCTCTTCCAACGTGACGACGCGCGTCTCCGCGGCCACGCTCTCACCTCGCCGCAGGCCGGCGGCGCGCATGAGACGGCGTGCCGCGCGGCAGGATGGAGACGAAGGGGCGATGACGCATGGACCCGAGGGAGTACATTCCCGGGGGCCCGCCGCAATACCTTGCCCGCTCCGTCATGGCGTCATTTGCCGACCCGCGCGCGGCGCGGGAGGCTGCGCGCGAGTTGCGCGATCAAGGATACCAGGTCGACCTGGTCCAGGTCAGCGGGGCGCCCGTCGACCGCTCCGACCTGCGCCAGCCGCGTGCGGAGGCCTTCCCGCGCACGCTGCTCGAAGAGCCGGCGGCGAACGCCGTCGTGCCGCAGGGCGAGGGCGGCGGGCTGCAGGACGCGGCCCACGTGCCGGCCGGGCGCCTCGCGCGCGCCGTGTGGCGTCTCACTGTGCCGGTGGCGGACGATGCCATGCGGCGGCGCGTCGAGGAGACGGTGAAGCGCCACGGGGGCGAGGTGTGAGGGCGCGCGGTCAGGGTGAGGCCAGACGGCGGACGTCTCCCTCGCGGCGCGTGAGGCGGATGCGGTCGAAGTACTCCGCCAAGGGGACGGCATACTTGCGCGAAGTGCCGAGGACCTCGCGCAGCTCCGACATCGAGGCCGCGCCGCCGCCTGCGAGGTGCGCGCGCACACGCGCTGCGGCCGCCTCGACCGCCTCCCGCGCGAACCAGAGTCCGTCCGCCACCGGCACGAGGCGCTCCTCTTCCACGAGATGCTGAACCACCTCCAGCGCCGGCGCGGCGTCGCCCAGTTCGGCCTGCACCTCCTCCAGGGAAGGAGGCGCCAGGCCGGCGGCCGAAAACGCAGCCGCCACGCGCTCGACGGCCGAGACCAGCGCCTCGGGCATCGGCGGCACGCGCTCCGGCGGCGGCAGGACGACGTCGCCGCGCAGCACGATGGCACCGTCGCGCTCTGCCTCCAGAAGGAGCCGGTTGCCGAGGCGCCGGTCCAGATGAGGCCAGAGCGCCCGCCAGGCTTCCTCCCTGGGCCAGCCGCGACGCAGGGGGTGAAGCTCCAGGTAGCGCACGGCGCCGTCCGCCGCCGCCTCAAGAAGAGACGACCAGCGCCGCGCGCCGGCCGCGACCTCGCCGTCCAGCAGGAGCCGCACGCGGCCCTCCGCCGCCCAGGCCTCCAGCGCCCGCCGGCCGTCTCCGGCGGACGCGCCCGCCTGGCGCAGGAGCGCCGCCACCTCCTGCGGCGCCTCCTCCAGCGCCGGCAGGAGCAGCGCGCCCGCCTCCCGCCGTTCCAGCGCCTCAAGGCGGTTCAGGTCTTCCGCCGACCTCTTTCTGTACCGCCTTCCGGCGTCCAGCACGACGCCGCCGCCAAGGGTGGACGCCGGGGAGAGCGAGCGCAGGAGAAAGCGGTCGCCGTACGCCGCCACCACCGGCCGTGCGGCATGGAGGCGGGCGAGCGCCGCGCCGCCGGGCGCGAGCGTCCCCTGCGGCACGTCCTCCAGCCAGACGACGCGCGCCACCGTCTCCTGCGTGCCGGCGTGCAGGCGCACGCGGGAGCCGTCCCGCAGCCCGCCCGCCGCCGAGGGCAGAAGCTGCACGCGTGCGGCGAAGAGGGTCTCGGCGCGGAAGGCGGAGGGCGTGGCGAGGACGTCGCCGCGGCGCACCTCCCGCCATTCCAAGCCGGCCAGGTTGACGGCCACGCGCTGGCCGGCGCGCGCCTCCGGCGTGGCACGGCCGTGCACCTGCAGCCCGCGCACGCGCACCGGCCGGCCCGCAGGCAATAGCTCCAGGCGGTCGCCCTCGCGCAGCGTGCCCGACACCAGCGTGCCCGTCACCACGGTGCCGAAGCCGGCCACGGTGAAGGAGCGGTCGACCGGCAGCCGCACCGGCCCGTGCGCCGGGCGCCCCCCCGCCAGCGCGAAGAGCCGCTCCAGCTCGGCGCGCAACTGCTCAAGCCCCTCTCCCGTCCGGCTGGAGACGGCGACGAGCGGCGCGCCGGCGAGGCCCGTGCCCTCAAGAAGGCCGAAAACTTCCTCCCGCACCAGCTCGAGCCAGTCGTCATCGACGAGGTCGCGCTTCGTGATCGCCACAAGGCCGCGGTCGACGCCGAGAAGCCGGAGGATGTCGAGGTGCTCGCGCGTCTGCGGCATCACGCCTTCATCGGCCGCCACGACGAGGAGGCAGGCGTCGATGCCGTGCACGCCGGCGACCATGTTGCGCACGAAACGCTCGTGGCCGGGCACGTCGATGAACGAGAGGCGCCGGCCGCCGGGAAGGTCCAGATGCGCGAAGCCGATGTCGATCGTGATGCCGCGCCGCTTCTCGTCCGGCAGGCGGTCCGGGTCCTGCCCGGTGAGGGCGCGGACGAGCGCCGTCTTGCCGTGATCCACGTGCCCGGCGGTGCCCACGATGATCTGCGCGCGCTCCTCCATGGAACGTCCCCTCACGCCGTCACGATGCGGAAGAGTCCGAGCAACAAGCACAGGTATCCGATCAGAGCGTACCAGCGCACGCGCTCCGCGCGCACCTCCGCGGCGCGCTCGCCGAAGACGTCCTCAAGCCGGCGCGCGTACCAGCGCGAGCGCGGGACCAGGATGAAGAAGAGGCCGCCGCCGACCCACGCGGCGCCGACCGCCAGCGAAAACCACGACACGCGCACCACCGCTTTCCGTCCGCGCAAATTGACACTCAAGACGGCCGTCCGTATAATGACCACGCACGTCGGGATGTGGCCCAGCTTGGCAGGGCGCCGCGTTCGGGACGCGGAGGTCGCGAGTTCAAATCTCGC
>JADBKN010000022.1 GCA_014896375.1 Bacillota bacterium
CCTCGCGGATGTGGTAGCCGGAGATGCTGATCGTGTTGAAGTTCGGCACGTGCTTGGAGCAGAAGGCGAACATGTCCGTGATGATGCGCAGGCTCGGCTTCGGCGGGTAGATATAGGTCTTCTGCGCCGTGTATTCCTTCAGGATGTCGTTCTGCACCGTGCCGCGCACCTTGTCCCAGGACACGCCCTGCTTCTCCGCCACCACCAGGTACATGGCGAGGATGATCTGCGCGGACGAGTTGATTGTGAAGGAGGTGCTCACCTGGTCGAGGGGGATGCCGTCGAAGAGGCGTTCCATGTCGGCGAGGGTGTCGACGGCGACGCCGAGCCGCCCCACCTCCCCCTCCGCGCGCGGGCTGTCGGAGTCCCAGCCGAGGAGCGTGGGGAAGTCGAACGCGCAGGAGAGCCCGGTCTGGCCCTGCTCAAGGAGGTACTTGAAGCGCGCGTTCGTCTCCTCGGCGGTGCCGTAGCCGGCGAACTGGCGCATTGTCCAGAGCCGGCCGCGGTACATCGTCTCGTGGATGCCGCGGGTGAAGGGGAACTGTCCCGGCTCGCCCAGGTCTCTTTGGGGGTCGAAGCCGGCGAGATCCTCCGGCCCGTAGACCCGTTTCACGGGCAGCCCGGAGAGGGTGACAAACGCGTCGTCACGGTCGGTCGGCCGCGTCACGGCCATGGGGCTCGCCTCCAGCCGCCCAGAAGGCGGAATCTACCACATTCTAGATTACCATAGGCGGTTCGGGGCTCCGGCGTCCCTCGGGGCGGCCGCGCGGCGCCGGTCCCCGGGCGGCCGTGGCGGCCCGGCGCGCATCCCGCCCGCGCCGCCTTCAAGCGAGGCGGCGCTCGGCGGCCAGGCGGCGGGCGCGCTCGAGCTCCAGTGCGGAGAGCGGCCGCTCTTCGAGCGCGAAGAGCTCGGAGAAGCCGGCGCGCAGGGCGGCGGCCGCCTCGGCCGGGTCCACCGCGCGGCCGAGTTCCCGCTCCACGGATGTCACCGCGGCCGCGTCCAGGCGGCGGCCGTCCCCGGACGCGCGGTAGAAGCCCTGCAGGAGCGCGGTGGCGCGCGCCGGATCCTGCGCCACGAGCACCATGCCGCTCACCAGCGCGAAGCCGCCGCGGATGGCCTGGGCCACGCCGGCCAGCTTCCTCGGCGGCTCCCCCACGACGAGGTCGAACGGTCCCTCGCAATAGGAGCCCGGGGCGGCGCCGAAGCGCGCGGCCAGCCCCAGGCGCGCGAGGCCGCGCCGCACCCCGTCCGCCAGCTCCAGAAAGTTGCGCTCCGTCTCGGTGAAGTCGCGGCAGGGGCGCGCCACGGCGAAGCTCAGGCACGTCTCGTCGAGCCACACGGCGCTGCCGCCGCCGATGCGCTGGTAGACCGGCAGCCCGCGCGCCGCGAGCCAGCGCAGCCCGTCGGCGAGGCGGGGCAGGCGGCGGTCGCGCGGCCCGAGGAGCACGTACGGCCGCTGCCGCCGGAGGAGCACGACCGGCCGGCCCTCCGCGGCCGCGGTGGCGGCGAGGGTCTCGGCCAGCACCGGGCTGAGCTCGATCTCCGGGGACGCGAGATCCACCTCCAGAAAGCGCGCCGCCGGCCTCACGGCGCGTCCCGCTCCCCTTCCGCGCCGCCGGCTGGAGACACGCCGGGCGCCGCCGCTCTGGCGCCGGGGGCACCCGCGCCGGCCGGCCCGCGGCCGCCCGACTGCAGCCGCCGCGCCGCCTCCAGCGCGAAGTAGGTGATGAGGATGTCCGCGCCCGCGCGCGCGATGCCGGTGAGCGACTCCCACATGGCGGCCTCGCGGTCGAGCCAGCCCCGCTCCGCGGCGGCGTGGATCATCGCGTACTCACCGCTCACCTGGTAGGCGGCCAGCGGCACGTCGAAGGCCTCACGGGCGGCGCGCAGCACATCCAGGTAGGGCCCGGCCGGCTTGACCATCAGCATGTCGGCGCCCTCCTCGAGGTCGAGCCGCATCTCCCTCAAGGCCTCCCGCGCGTTGGCCGGGTCCATCTGGTAGCCGCGCCGGTCGCCGAAGGCCGGCGCCGACTCCGCCGCCTCGCGGAACGGGCCGTAGAAGGCGGAGGCGTACTTGGCCGCATAGGAGAGAATGGCCACGTCCGTGAAACCCTCCGCGTCCAGCGCGCGGCGGATCGCGCCCACGCGCCCGTCCATCATGTCCGAGGGCGCCACGATGTCCGCGCCCGCGCGCGCGTGGGAGACGGCCGTGCGCGCGAGGAGCTCGAGGGTGGGGTCGTTGTCGACGGTGAGGCGGCCGCGGCGCTCCGCCAGGAGGCCGCAGTGGCCGTGGTCGGTGTACTCGCAGAGGCAGACGTCCGTGATCACGACGAGGTCGGGCAGCGCGTCCTTCAGCCGGCGCACCGCCTGCTGGACGACGCCGTCCTCCGCGTACGCGCCGCTGCCGGCGGCGTCCTTGCGCGCCGGCACGCCGAAGAGGAGCACGGCAGGAAGGCCGAGCGCGGCCGCCTCCCGGGCGGCCTCGACGACGCGGTCGGGGCTGTAGCGGAAATGGCCCGGCAAGGAGGCGATCGGTTCCCGGACATCCTCCGCCTCGACGACGAAGAGCGGCAGGACGAAGGCGTCCGGCGAGAGGCGCGTCTCCGCCGCGAGGCGGCGCAGGGCCGGCGTGCGGCGCAGGCGGCGCGGACGGTGGACGGGGAAAGCCATGGGCTGTCACCCTTTCTCCGTGCGATGGCGCATTCCGGGGCCGCCGGCACCGGGTTCCGCGGCGAGGGCGGCGGCCAGCGCCGCGACGGCATCCGCGGGCGCGGGCGAGGCGGCCACGGCGTGCACCGGCAGGCCCGCGGCGCGGGCGGCCGCGGCCGTCGTGCGGCCGATGCAGGCGACGCGCCAGGCGCCGAGCGCCGCGACCGCCTCCGCGCCGCGGGCGCTCCCGCCGGCCGGCGCGGCCGCCAGCGCTAGGCCCCGCGCCGCCGACGGGCTGGCGAGCCACACCACACCGCCGCGCGGGTCCTGGGCGGCGCGGCGCACCGCCTCCGGATCCTCCGGCACGGCTTCGGTCTGGTACACGACCGGCGCGAGGCCGCGGTAGCCGAGCGCGAGGAGCGCCTGCCAGCCCTCCAAGGCGGCGAGGGACGAGCGCGGCCACACAAGCGTGTCGCGGCCCGGCGCGGGCGGCGGCAGCGCGCGGCGCAACGCCGGCCACAGCTCCCGCCCTCCGGCGCCGCCCAGCTCGCGCCGCGGCAGCGCCGCAAACGGTCCGGCGGCCAAGGCCGCTGCCGTCTGCGGACCCACCGCCCACACCGCCGGCAGCGCCCCTCCTTCCACCGCCAGGCGCGCGCCCAGCGCCTGCGCGCGTGCGCCCGCGAGGCGCGCGGCGCGCGCGCTGGTGAAGATCCAGGCGAGGATGCGGCCGGCTTCAAGGAAAGCGGCGTCCAGCTCCGGCACATGCGACGCGGGCCGCACGCGCGCGGTGGGCAGGCGCAGCTCCCGCGCCCCGGCGGCGGCGAGCGCCTGTGAGAACGCTTCGCCGCCGGCGCCGTCCGCCTCCTCCTCCGCCGCCCGTGGACGCGTGTTCCAGACAAGCACGCCCTCAAGAGCACGCGGCGCGCCGCTCACGGGCCCCAAGACGCGCGCGCCTCCTCCAGAAGCGGCCCGGCGCCGCGCTCTAAAAGCGCCCGCGCCACGCGCGCGCCGAACGCCTCCGGCGGCTCTCCGGGCTCCGAAAAGGCCCCGACCCGCACCACGGCGCCGCTGCGCGGACCCGCGAGGGCCGCGCGCAGGCGCAGCCGCGGTTCGCGGCCGGCCAGAGGGCCGTCCGGCGCGGGCAGGGACCCCGGCGCGTCCCCGCCGTCCGGCTCCGCCGGCTCCGCAAGCGCTCCCAGCGGCAGGAAGCAGCCGCCGCCCAGGGCCGCCAGGACGGACCGTTCAGCCTGCACCGCCCGGCGCACGCGCGCGTCATCCAGGGCACGCGCCACCGCGAGCGCCTCTTCGTCGCCGGCCCGCGCCTCCACGGCCAGCGCCCCTTGGGCGGGCGCCGGGCACACGGTGTCCGGGTCGAGCATCTCCCGGATCCGGTCGGCGAGCCCCAGCCGCTCAAGGCCCGCCGCCGCCAGCACGGCCGCGTCCAGCTCCCCGCCCGCCACGCGCTCCAGGCGCGTGTCCACGTTGCCGCGCAGCGGCACGATGTTCAGGTCCGGCCGCGCGGCGCGCAGCTGCGCCGCGCGGCGCGGGCTGGACGTGCCCACGGCGGCGCCCGGCGGCAATTCCGCCAGGGAGCGCCCCCCGCAGAGCGCGTCGCGGGGGTCCGCGCGCAGGGGATAGGCCGCCACGACCAACCCTTCAGGGGAGGCTGTCGGAAGGTCCTTGGCGCTGTGCACGGCGAGGTCGATCTCCCCGCGCAGGAGTGCCTCCTGGAGCTCCTTGACGAACACGCCCACGGTGGGACCCAGGGCGGTGAGCGGGCCGCGGTGCGCATCGCCCGTGGTGCGCACGGGGACGAGCTCCACGCGCACCCCCGGGAGGCGCTCGGCGATGAGCCGCGCCACGGACTCGGCCTGGCGCAGCGCCAGGCGGCTGCCGCGCGTGCCCAGGCGCAGCGGCTTCATCGCGCCTCCGCCGGCCCGGCCACGCGGGGGGCGCCGGCCTGCAGAGGCCCGCCCCCTGCAGCCCCGCCGGCGTCCCCGGCCGCGGCGGAAGCGACCTGCCCCGCACCGGCGTCCGCGCCGCCCGCTTCCTCCTCGCCCAGCTTGAAGAGTTCCGTGAACGCCTTCAGATACTTCTCCTCGTGGCCGTCGCCAGCCAGTTCCTTGAGCCGCACGGTGGGATCGTTGAGGAGCTTATTGACGATCGTCGCCGTCAGCTGTTCCACGACCGCGCGCTGCCGCTCCGTCAGGTCCGGCAGGCGGCGGAGGGCGCGCTCGAGCTCCGCGCGCCGGATCTCCTCCGCCTTCTCCCGCAGGGAGCGGATCAGCGGCACGACGGCGAGGCTGCGCACCCAGTCGGAGAACGCGGCCACGTCGGCCTCGAGGAGGCGCTCCGCCTTACGGGCGGCGCGCTGCCGGGACGCAAGGTTGCGCGCCAGCACCACCTGGAGGGCGTCGAGATCATGGAGCTGCACGCCAGGGAGCCTGCCCACGGCGGGTTCCACGTCCCGCGGCACGGCCAGGTCGAGGATGAAAAGGCGCGCGCCGCCCAGTGCGGCCCGCGCCTCCCGCTCGCGCAGCACCGGGCGGCGGGCCGCGGTGGCGGTGACGAGCGCCTGCGCGGCCGAAAGCGCCTGGAGGCGCGCGCGCCACCTGCCGGCGGCGGCGCCGAAGCGCGCGGCGAGCGCCTCCGCGCGCGCCGCCGTGCGGTTGAAGACGGTGACGCGCGCGCCCGCGTCCGCAAGGTGGGCGACGACATCCGCCGCCGTCTCCCCGGCGCCCCACACGTGCACCGTGCGGCCCGTCAGCCCGCCGAGCGCCTCGCGCAGCTGCGCCGCGGCCACGGAGGCCACGCTCACAGGGCGGCGCGAGACGGCCGTCTCGGTGTGGACGCGCTTGGCGCTGGCCAACGCCTGGTTGAAGAGCGCGTGCAGCACCTTGCCCACGGAGGCCGCATCCTGCGCCAGCGAGTACGCTTCCCGCACCTGCCCGAGGATCTGCGTCTCCCCGAGCACCTGGGAATCGAGGCCCGCCGTCACGCGGAAGAGGTGGCGCACCGCCTCCACGCCGTCGAGGACGTAGAAATGCCGGCCGGCCTCCGGCGGCTGGCCGAAGAGCTCCAGCAGCGTAGCGCGCGCGGCCTGAGCCGCCGCGCGCCGCTCCGCCACGGCGTACAGTTCGAAGCGGTTGCAGGTGGAGAGCACGACAGCCTCGCGCAGGTCCGCCCGCTGGGAGACCGTCTTCAGGAATGCGGGCACCGCGTCCGGGCTGAGGGAGAAGCGCTCCCGGACGGCCAGGGGCGCCTGGCGGTGACTGATGCCCAAAAGGAAGAGATGCACAGGCCTCGCCTCCGGCGCACCCATCTTAGGCCAAGCGCGCAAGCGGCCGCAACCGGCGTCCGACCCGGCCGAACGGCCCATCTTGCGTTTGACAAACGGCCCGGCTTGCGCGAAGGTGACAGTGGGTTCACTAGTAGTTTTCGACGCAACTACGGGAGGCGTCGCCCGTGGAGGCCGTCAAGGCGCTCGTGGCCGCCGGCTGGACGGAGACGGAGGCGCGCGTCTACCTGGCGCTCGCCGAGCTGGGCGAGGCCACCGGCTACGAGCTCGCCAAGCGCACGAACCTCGCACGCGCGAACGTCTACGCCGCGCTGGAGCGCCTGGAGCGGCGCGGCGCCGTCCTGCGCGGGGAGAGGGGCGCCTGCCGCTCCGTCCCATTTGAGGAGCTCTCGCGCCGCATGGTCGACGACTACGCCCAGCTGCTCGACGGCGTGCGCCGGCGCCTCGCGGAGCGGCGCGCGCCCGGACGCCCCTGCCTCTTCGGCCAGACGCACGATGCCGAAGCCGTGCTGCACCTGGCGCGCGGGCTGCTCGCCGGCGCGCGGCGGGAGGCGCTGCTCACGCCCACGCCCTCGGAGGCGCGGCCGCTGGCGGCGGCCGTGGAAGCGGCCGCCGGCCGCGGCGTGCGCCTGCGCACGCTCTGCCTCGCCGGCTGCGCGCGGCCGTGCGGCGCCTGCCGCGGGCAGATCGTGCGCGCGCCCCAGGTCCTGCCGCCGCACACGCTCCTGCTCCTCCAGGACGGCCGCGCGGCGCTGTGGGCCGACCTCGGCGCCACGCCGCCCGCGGCCGTCTACGGCGATGTGCCCGGCCTCGTCCGCTGGCTCGAGGCGGCGTTTGAGCACGCTTGGTCCCAGGGAACGCCCATGGAAAGCGGGGATGAACGATGAACGACGCCCACCTCTCCCGGCCCGGCCCGCTGGACGCGGCCGCGCCCGCGGCCGGCGCCCACGAGGAGCGCCTGCGCCAGGTGGAGGAGGACATCCGCCGGCTGCTGCGCGACCTCGGCGAGGATCCGGAGCGCGAGGGGCTGCGGGAGACGCCCCGGCGCGTGGCCAAGATGTACCTTGAGGAACTGCTCGTCGGCCAGGGCGCGGATCTCAAGGCGGAGCTCTCCACCACTTTCGCCGAGGACCACCGGGAGCTCGTGATGGTGCGCGCCATCCCCTTCTACGCGCTCTGCGAGCACCACCTCATGCCCTTCTTCGGCCAGGCGCACGTGGGTTACCTGCCGGACGGCCGCGTCGTGGGGCTGTCCAAGCTCGCGCGCCTCGTGGAGCGGGCTGCGCGCCGCATGACGATCCAGGAACGGCTCACCACGGAGGTGGCCGATGCCATCGTGTCCGTCTTGCGGCCGAAGGGCGTGATGGTCGTCGTCGAGGCGGAGCACTTCTGCATGACGATGCGCGGCGTGCAGAAGCCCGGCACCATCACGACGACGACGGCCGTGCGCGGCCTCTTCGCGGAGAGCGAGGCGGCGCGCATGGAGTTCCTGCGGCTCATGGGCCGTGCATGACGTCCTGCCGCCGCCGTCGCGGGTAGGGCCGGCCGGGCGGCGCCGGCGCGGTCAGCGCGTTGCCTGGTGGACGGCGACGATACCGAACGTGAGGTACGTCCAACGCACGTCGCGCCAGCCGCCCACCCGCAGCATGCGGGCGAGTTCGGGCGCGTCCGGGTGGTGCTGGAGCGAGGCGGGCAGCCAGGCGTAGGGCGCGTAGGGCCCGGTCTTCTTCGCCCAGAACCCGAGGAGCGGCAGCACGCGGCGGAAATAGAAGAAGTAGGGCACGCGCACGAGGCTCGAAGGCGGGTGCGTCAGCTCCATCGCCAGGAGGCGCCCGCCCGGCTTCAGCACGCGCCGCATCTCCGCCAGCGCCCGCTCCAGCCCGGCGAAGTTGCGCATCGCGAAGGCGGTGGTGACGACGTCGAAGGAGGCGTCGGGGAACGGCAGCGAGAGTGCGTTTCCCTGGAGGAGCTCGATGCGGTCGCGGTACGGGCTGCGCGCCACCTTCGCGGCCGCCACGCGCAGCATCTCCTCCGCGAGGTCGAGGCCGGTGATGCGGCCGCCGCGGCGCAGGTCCGGCGCGAGGAGAAGGCAGAGGTCCGCCGTGCCGGTGCCGACGTCCAGCACGCGCTCATGGCCGGCGAGGGCCGCAAGCCGGCGGAAGCGCCGCTGCCAGTAGCGGTAGGCGCCGCCCGTCATGATGAGGTTCATCGCGTCGTAGCGGCGCGCGATCTGGTTGAAGAGGTCCCGCACGAAGGGCTCCTTGGCCCAGCCGTCGACGTCCGCCATGCCGCCGCCTCCCCGCACGGCCAGTGTACGGGTTCCCCCTCGCCGCGGCAAGCGCGGCGCCGGGCGGGGGCGGCGCTTCAGGCTCCCTCCGTGCGGCGCTCGATCTCCGCCCCGAGCGCGCGCAGCTTCTCCTCGATGCGCTCGTAGCCGCGGTCGATGTGCTGGAGGCCGTCGATGCGGCTCTCCCCCTCCGCCGAGAGCGCGGCGATGACGAGCGCCGCGCCGCCGCGCAGCTCGTGCGCCTCCACCCACGCGCCGGTGAGGCGCTGCGCGCCGCGGACGATCGCCGTGCGCCCGTCGACGTGCAGGGAGGCGCCCATGCGGCGCAGCTCGTCGGCCACGCGGAAGCGGCTCTCAAAGACGGTCTCCGTCACCACGCTCGTGCCCTCCGCGCGCAGGAGATACGCGAGGGCGGGGTTCTGCAGGTCGGTGGGAAAGCCGGGGTACGGCAGCGTGCGCAGGTCGGCGGCCAGCGGGCGGCGCGGCCCGCGCACGCGGATGCCGTCCGCCGACGCCTCCACCTCCGCGCCGGTGTCGCGCAGGAAGGCGAGCACGGCGTCGAGATGGTCGGCGCGCGCGCCGCGGACCAGCGCCCGGCCGCCCGTGGCGGCGACGGCCAGGAGATAGGTACCGGCCTCGATGCGGTCGGGGATGACGCGCTGCCGCGCGCCGTGCACGCGCCGCACGCCGCGGATGACGATCGTGTCGCCGCCGGCGCCGCGCACGTCGGCACCCATGGCGTTGAGCAGCTCCGCCAGGCTCACGATCTCCGGCTCCCGTGCGGCGTTGTGCAGCACCGTCACACCCTCGGCGAGGGTCGCGGCCATCATGAGGTTCTCCGTGGCCCCCACGCTCGGGAACGCGAGGGTGATGTCGGCGCCGTACAGCTTGCGCGCGCGCGCCCGCAGGTAGCCGCCTGCCTCCTCGATCTCGGCCCCCATGCGCCGCAGGCCTGAGAGGTGCAGGTCGATGGGCCGCGGACCGATGGCGCAGCCACCGGGCTGGGTGACGGTGACCTCGCCGCAGCGCGCGAGGAGCGCGCCCATGATGAAGATCGAGGAGCGCATCTGGCGCATGAGGGCGTCCGGCACGGACACGGCCGCCAGGCGGCGCGCATCCACCGTCAGCGCGCGCTCGCCCGCCTCCAGGGATTCCTCCACCGTGGCGCCGAGGCCCCGAAGGATGGCCGTCATCGCGTCGACGTCGCGCAGGCGGGGAACGTTCACGAGGGTGGTGGTGTCGGCGGCCAGGACCGCCGCAGCGAGGGCCGGCAGGACGGCGTTCTTCGCTCCGCCGACGGCCGTTTCGCCTTCCAGGGACCGGCCGCCTTGCACGAGGAGATGGTCCATCGCGCGAGCCTCCCGTTCAGTCGCCAGGAGGCTCGGCGAGACGCCGTTCCAGTGCCTCCTGGCCCTCCAGCCAGCGGACCTCCGGCTGGAGCAAGATTCCGTGCCGCTTGAGCACGGCCGCGCGCGCCTGCGCCATGAGCCCGAGGACGTCGCCGGCGCTCGCGCCGCCCAGGTTGATGATGAAGTTCGCGTGCTTCGGCGAGATCTGCGCGCCGCCGCGGCGGGCGCCCTTGAGGCCGGCCTCTTCGATCAGGCGTCCGGCGTACTCGCCGGGCGGGTTCGTCCACACGCTGCCGGTGTTGGGCCATTCCACGGGCTGCATGGCGTTGCGGCGGGCGAGGTGCTCGCGCAGGCGGCGGACCTCCGTCTCCGCGTCCGCCGGCCGGAGTTCCAGGCGGGCCGCCAGGACGATGGACGGCTCCTCGAGGAACCGGCTGTGCCGGTAGCCGAAGCGCAGTGCCTCGCGCGGCGCCTCCACCACGCGGCCGTCGGGCGCCAGGTAGCGCACGCTCTGCACGACATCCTTCATCTCACCGTGGGGCGTGCCGGCGTTCATCGCCACAGCTCCGCCCACCGTGCCCGGCACTCCGGCCAGGCCGAGGAGCCCCGCCAGCCCGCGCCGCGCCGCCTCCTGAACGAGGCGCGAGATCGGGTAGCCCGCCCCCGCCTCCACCGTGGTGCCGTCGAAGCGCACCCAGCCGGCGGCCTTCTGGAGCGAGATCACGACGCCGTCGTAGCCTTCGTCGGGCACGAGGAGGTTGCTGCCCAGGCCGATGACGGTGTACGGCACGCCGTGGGTGCGGCACCACTCAAGCACCCGGTGCAGGTCTTCGGCATCGGCCGGCTCCACGAACCAGCGCGCCGGCCCGCCGATGCGGATGGTGGTGTGGCGGCTGAGCGGCTCTCCCTCCACCACGCGGCCGCGCAGCATGCTATGCAGGCTCCCGGGGGCGCGTTCCGGACGGGTCGTCACCGCGGCACGCGCTCCTCTCCCGCGCTCAGAAGCGCCACGAGGCGCTCGCCGTCGCGGCGGATGTCCCCTGCGCCCATGGACAGGATGAGGTCTCCGGGACGCGCCTCGGCCGCCGCACGCCGCACCATGGCCTCGCGATCGGCGAAGAGCTCCACCTCAGGCCGGCCGAAACGGCGCACCGCATCCAGGATGAGGGAGGAGTCGACGCCGGGCAGGGGCGGCTCTCCGGCGGAGTAGATGGGCGCGAGGAAGAGGAGGTCGGCGTCGGCGAAGGCCGGGCCGAACTCGGCCGCGAGGATGCGCGTGCGCGTGTAGCGGTGCGGTTGGAAAAGGACGATCACGCGCCCCTGGGCCACGGCGCGCGCCGCCCGCAGCGTGGTGGCGATCTCCGTCGGGTGGTGGGCGTAATCGTCGACGACGGTGACGCCGTCGACGCGACCAAGGACCTGAAAGCGGCGGCGCGCGCCGTGGAAGGTGGCGAGGCCGGGGATGAGCGCCTCCGCCGGCAGGCCCAGGGCCAGGCCGGCGGCGAGCGCCGCGAGCGCGTTCGAGACGTTGTGCAGGCCCGGCAGGCGGATCTCCGCCCGCCCCAGCGCGCGGCCGCCGCGCCGCACGGTGAAGCGCGAGCCCCAGCCGTCGGAGTCGATGTCGGTCGCGGTGAGCTCGGCCGGCTCCCTCAGACCGTAGACGATCGACGGCGCGAGAGGCGCCAGGGAGCGGCTGTGCGGGTCGTCGCCGCAGACGACGGCGCAGCCGTCGGGCGGCACGCGGCGCACGAAGGTGCGAAAGGCGTCGATGAGGCTCTCGACGGTGCCGTAGTGGTCGAGGTGGTCGTCGTCGATGTTCGTCACGACGGCGACCGTCGGCGCGATCTTCGTAAACGAGCCGTCGCTCTCGTCCGCCTCCGCCACGATCCATGGATCGCGCCCCAGGTGGGCGTTGCCGCCCACGTCCGGCAGGTCGGCGCCGGCGACGATCGTCGGGTCGAGGCCGGCCGCGCGCAGCACCATGGCCGTGAGTCCTGTGGTCGTCGACTTGCCGTGCGTCCCGCAGACGGCCACGCCGCGCCGCGTGCGGAAGAGGTCGGCGAGCAGGTCGCCGCGGTGGACGACCTCCAGGCCCCTGGCGCGCGCCGCCAGCAGTTCCGGCTCATCCGGCCGGATGGCGGAGGAGACGACGACGCGCATGCCGTCCCGCAGGTGATCCGGGTCGTGGCCGATGGAGACGGCGGCGCCACGCGCCCGCAGCCGGTCGAGCGCCGGGCCGTCGGCGGCGTCGCAGCCGCTGACGCGCTCCCCCAGGCTCAAAAGAATGTGCGCGAGGCCGCTCATCCCCGCGCCGCCGATACCGATGAAGTGCCACGATTCGCGTTCGTTCAAAGGGCGTCCTCTTTCTGATCCGCATGCGTACACGCATAAGTTTATGTGTGATGCAGCCCGTCCGGGAGCCGCCCGTGCGCGAGGGCCACGACGCCGTCGGCAAGCGTCTCGAGCGCCTCCGGCCGCGCGAGGCGCCGCGCCGCCGCGGCCATGGCCTCCAGCCGCGGACCGTCCCGCAGGAGCTCCAGCGCGCGCGCCGCGAGGCCCGCGCCGTCGAGCTGCGCCTCCGCCACCACGAGGGCGGCGCCCTCGCGCGCGAAGGGGCGGGCGTTGTGGTCCTGGTGGCGCTGGGCCACGTACGGCGACGGCACGAGGATGGCCGGGCGCCCGAGGGCCGCGATCTCTGCCAGGGTGATGGCGCTGGCGCGCGCCAGGACGAGGTCGCTGGCCGCCATCACGTCCGGCAGGTCGTGAACGTAAGCTTCGATGCGTAATTTTCCCTGAATTTCCGCCGGCATCCGTGAGTCCGCCATGCGGCGCGCGGCCTCGTGGTGGGCCGCGCCCGTCACCCAGAACACGAAGAGGCGCGGGTCCTCGAGGAGCGCCGGCAGGGCCTCGGCCACGACGCGGTTGACGGTCGCGGAGCCGCGGCTGCCCATGACGATGAGGAGCAGCTTCTCGTCCGGGCGCAGGCCGAGCCGCCGGCGCGCCGCGGCGCGGTCGGCGCGCAGCACCTCCGGACGCACGGGGTTGCCGGTGAGCCAGAGGCGCGCGCCCCGCGGGAAGTGGCGCGCCGCCTCCCGGTGCGGGATGGCGACGCACGTGACCACACGGGAGAGCAGGCGGTTCGTGACGCCCGGGAAGACGTTCTGCTCGTGGACCAAGGTGGGCCGGCGCAGGGCGGCGGCGGCGGCCATCACGGGGCCGGAGGCGTAACCGCCCGTACCGACGGCCACGTCCGGGCGGAAGCGGCGGACGAGGCGCCAGGCGGCGGCGAGGCCCGCGGCGGCCGCGGCGGCGCCGCGCAGCTGGTCGACGGGCGACTTGCCCACCACCCCGCGTGCCGGCACGGCCGCGAAGGGCAGCCCCGCGCGGGCCGCCAGCTCGCGCTCCATGCCCTCGGGCGTGCCGGCGAACAGCACCTCGCACTGCGGCACCTTTTCCCGCACCCGCTGCGCGATGGCGATGGCGGGATAGATGTGGCCGCCCGTGCCGCCGCCGGTGACAAGAAGCCGCACCGCCACCACCTCCCCCGCGCCGGCGGCATCGCCGCTCCCGGCCGGCGCACGCGTGTTCGCATCAATGGACGTAACGCGAGACGTTCAAGAGGACGCCCACGCCCGCCAGGCTGAAGACGAGGCTGGAGCCCCCGAAGCTCACGAACGGCAGCGTGATGCCCGTGATGGGCAGGACCGACATCACGACGCCCATGTTGATGAGCGCCTGGAGGGCGATCATCGTTGTGATGCCCGCCGCGAGCAGCGCCGCGAACGTGTCCGGCGCCATCACGGCGATGCGGTAGCCCCGCCAGGCGATGACCGCGAAGAGCGCGATGATGAGGAACCCGCCGAAGAAGCCCAGTTCCTCGCCGACGATCGCGAAGATGAAGTCCGTGTGCCGTTCGGGCAGATAATACCGCTTGAGCACCGAGCCGCCCAGCCCCACGCCGAAGAGGCCCCCCGAGCCGAGTGCGTAAAGGCCCTGGATGATGTGATAGCCGTTGCCGAGCGGATCGGCGAACGGGTTGAGAAAGGCGAAGAAGCGCTCCCGCCGGTACGTCTCGGCGAAGATCGCGTAGACGGCCGCCGGCGCGGAGAGAAGCGCGAGCGCCACGAGGTGCCCCACCGGCACGCCGGCGAAGAAGAGCATGACGAACGCCGTGGCGCTGAGCGCCGCCGCGGTGCCGAGGTCCGGCTCCAGGAGGATGAGCGCGGCCACGAGGCCGAGCGTCAGCATGAAGGGCACGGTTCCGGAGAAGAAGCGCTTGAGCCGCGGCCCCTGCTTCGTCAGCCAGTAGGCGTAGAACATCACACAGGAGAGCTTGGCCATCTCCGACGGCTGGAAGTTGAGGTTGCCGAAACCCAGCCAGCGGCTCGAGCCGTGGCTCGTGATGCCGACGGGCGTGAGCACGAGCACGAGCAGCCCCACGGTGACGAGGAAGATGGTGCGCGCGTGGCGGCGCCAGAACCAGTACGGCACGTGAGCGCCGACCGCCAGCCCGACGAGGCCGATGGCCGACCACGCCAGCTGCCGCTTGAGGAAGTAGGCCGGGTCGCCCAGGCTGTCGCCGGCCACCACGGAGCTCGCGGAGAAGACCATGACGATGCCGAAGGCGAGCAGCGCCAGCGTGGCCGTGAGCAGCGTGTAGTCCGGCACCCCGCGCCGTTCCGGCACCTAGGCCCCTCCCTGCAGAAGGCTCCAGAGCGCGACGCCCGCGCAGGCCGCCGAGAAAGCCCAGAACATCCGCACCACCCGCCGCTCCGGCCAGCCGCCCACGAGGAAGTGGTAGTGCAGCGGGCTCATGCGGATCACGCGCCGCCCGAAGACGCGGAAGGAGAACACCTGGATGATGACGGAGAGCGTCTCCACCACATAGAGGCCGCCGTACACGACGAGCCAGAGCTCCGTCTTGGTGAGGGCGGCCAGCGCCGTGAGAAGGCCGCCGATGGCCATGGAGCCCGTGTCTCCCATGAAGATACGCGCGGGGTGCGCGTTCCAGCACAGGAAGCCCAGCAGCGCGCCCGCGAGCGCGGCGGCGAGCACGGTGACGTCCGGCTGCCCCTGCCACCACGCGTACGCGCCGAGCGCCGCCGCCACGGGCAGCGTGGCGCCCGCCAGGAGGCCGTCGGCGCCGTCCGTGAGGTTCGTGCCGTTCGCCGTGGCGATCGCCGCGAGCACGAGGAACGGGTAGTAGAATGCGCCCAGGTCGATGTGCAGCGCCGTGAAGGGAACGCCCACCCATGTGGGCGCGCCGGCCCACTCGGCCACGCCCCAGGCGAGGAAGAGGCCGAGCGCCGTCTCCCCAAGGAGCTTGTGCCGCGCCTTGAGGCCGACCGGACGCTGGTGCACGACCTTGATGTAATCGTCGAGGAACCCCAGGAGGCCGTAGCCCGCGTACATCACGAGCGCCAGCACCATGCCGGGCGTCAGCGGTCCCGCCGCAAGGGCGACGGCCGAGGCGCCCAAGATGAAGGCCAGCCCGCCCATGGTGGGCGTGCCGCGCTTGCCCTTGTACGCCTCCGGGTCAAACTCCCGGGAAGGCTGGCCGACCTTCAACCGCCGCAGGAGCGGCAGGAGCAGCCACACAAGCGCGGCCGTGAGGACGGCCGCCGCCGCCGCGACCGCCAGAGCGGCCCACACGTCCGCGCTCACGCGTCCCGACCCCATTCCTGCGCCAGGCGCTCCACCAGGCGCTCGAACCGCAACCCGCGCGACGCCTTGACGAGCACCACGTCCCCGCGCCGTGCCATGGCGGTGACGCACAGGGCCGCCGCCTCCACGTCCGGGGCGTGCGTCCAGCGCTCCGGCGGCAGGCCCGCGCGCAGCGCCCCCTCACCGATGTGCCGCGCCAGCCCGCCCACGGTGACGAGGCCGTCGAGGCCCGCGCACTCCGCCCCCAACTCCTCATGCAGGCGCGGCGCCTCCGGCCCCAACTCCAACATGTCCCCAAGCACCGCCAGCCGCCGCTCCTCCCCCGCCACCTCCACCAACGTGCGCAGCGCGGCGCGCGTGGAGGTGGGGCTGGCGTTGTAGCTGTCATCGAGCACCGTGATGCCTCCGAGGCGCAGCACGGCCATGCGCATGCCTGAGGGCTCGTAGCTGCCGAGACCCTCGGCCGCCTCTTCCGGACCCACTCCCAGCACGTGGCCCACCGCCGCCGCCGCCAGCGCGTTCTGCACGAGGTGCGGTCCCGGCTGCGGCAGCCTCACCGCCGCCTCGCCGGCCGGCGTGACGAGCCGGAAGCGCGTGCCCTGCGTCCCAAGAGGAACGACGTCGACGGCGCGCACCTCCGCCGTCCCGCCGCGCCCGTACCACGTCACGGGTACCTCGAGCTCGGCCGCCAGCCGGCGCTGCCAGGGGTCGTCGGCGTTGAGCACGGCCCGTCCCCCGGGCGGCAGGCTGCGCACGAGCTCGAACTTCGCCTGCGCGATGCGCTCCACCGTGCCCAAGAGCTCCAGGTGCGACTCGCCGATCCGCGTGATCACGCCGACTTCCGGCTCCGCCAGCGAAGAGAGGTAGGCGATCTGACCGGGGCCGCGCATCGCCATCTCCAGCACGGCGGCCTCGTGACTCGCATCGAGCTGCAGGAGCGCGAGCGGCAGGCCGGTCTCGCTGTTGAGGTTGCCCGGCGACTTGAACGTGCGGTAGCGGCGCGCCAGGACGGCGGCTGCCATGTCCTTGCAGGTCGTCTTGCCCACGCTCCCCGTGACCCCGACGACCCGCAGCCGGTGACGTCGCCGGTGCCAGGCCGCGAAGCGCCCCAGGGCCGCGACCGTATCCGGCACGACGACGTATGGGAGGTCCCCGGGCGCTCCCTCCGGGATCCGCTCCACCAGCGCCACCGCCGCGCCCGCCGCCCGCACCGCGGGAAGGAACTCGTGGCCGTCGGCGCGTGCCCCGCGCAGCGCCACAAAGCACCCGCCCGGCTCCACGGCGCGGCTGTCGATGGCCACGTGGCGGAAGCGCAGTGCCTCCGCCGCCGCCCCCGCCCCCACGAGACGGCCGCCCGTGGCCGCCGCGAGCTCTCCCACCGTCCAGCCCGCCGCATGGCGCGCGCCGGGCGCGCCGCCCTCAAGCGTCACCCTTGCCCGCCGCCTTCCCCGTAGCCCAGCGCCCGCAGCTCCTCCAGCGCGACCTCGCGGTCGTCGAAGTGGATCGTGCGGTCGCGGAAGATCTGGTACGTCTCATGCCCCTTGCCGGCGATGACGACGATGTCGCCCGCCCGGGCCTCCTCCAGCGCGCGACGGATGCCCGCGCGCCGGTCGACCTCACGCAGGATGCGGGCACCGGACGCCGCCGCCTCCTCCTGCGCGCCGGCGGCGATGTCGTCGAGGATGCGCTCCGGATCCTCGCTGCGCGGGTTGTCCGAGGTGAGCACGACCACGTCCGCCAACCGCGCCGCCACCCGCCCCATGAGCGGCCGCTTGGTGCGGTCTCGGTCGCCCCCGGCGCCGAAGACGGCGATCACGCGCCCCGACGCCACCTCGCGCGCGGACCGCAGCACGTTCTCCAGCCCATCGGGTGAGTGGGCGTAGTCCACCACGACGGTGAACGCCTGCCCGGCGCGCACGTGCTCAAAGCGGCCGGGCACGCCCTCCACACGCGCCAGGGCCGCCACCGCCCGCTCCGGCTCGATGCCGAAGAGCCATCCCACGCCGAAGGCGGCGAGGGCGTTGTACACGTTGAATCGACCGCCCACCTTGAGCCGCACGGGCAGGGCTCCGCCAGGGTAGGCGAGCGTGAAGGCGAGCCCCTCGCTGCCGGCCGCCACGTCCAACGCGTGGATGTCCGCCGGCCGCTCGAGCCCGTACGTCACCACCGGCACGCGGCAGCGGCCGAGGAGCCGCCGCCCGTAGGCGTCGTCCGCGTTGATCACCGCGCCGCGAGGCCCCCCGCCGCGCCCCCCCTCCGGCACCTCGGCCAGCATGTCGAAGAGGCGCGCCTTGGCCTCGAAGTACGCCTCCATGGTGCCGTGGAAGTTGAGGTGGTCCTGCGTGAGGTTCGTGAAGACGGCCACGTTGAAGTCCAGCGCGTCGGCGCGGTGCAGCGCGAGCCCCTCCGACGACACCTCCATGACGGCGAAGCGGTCGCCCGCCACGCGCATCGCCCGCAACAGGCGTTGGAGATCGGGCGCCTCCGGCGTGGTGCGCTCCGCCGGCAACGCCCGCCGTCCCACGATGGTCTGCACCGTGCCGATGAGCCCCGTGGGCGCCGCCGTCTCCAGCACCGCGCGGCTCATGTAGGTTGTCGTCGTCTTGCCGTTCGTCCCGGTCACGCCCACGAGGCCCAGCTCCCGCGACGGGTGGTCGTAAAAGCGCGCGGCGAGGCGCGCCATGGCGGCGCGCGCGTCCTCCACGACGAGCGCCGCCACGCCCTCCGGCACGGCCTCCGCGCGCTGTACCACGAGCGCCCGCGCGCCGCGCGCCAGCGCCTCGGGAATGAAGTCATGGCCGTCCAGGCGGAAGCCGGGCACCGCGATGAAGCAGAAACCCGGCTCCACGCGACGGCTGTCGTAGGCGAGCCCGGCGATGCGCTCCGGCTCCGGCCCCAGGCGCCGTCCCAACCCGTCCGTCAGCTGCCGCCAGTCGTCCATGAGCGTCAACCCTTCAGAATCGTCCTCATCGTAAACCA
Organism: Bacillota bacterium; assembly: GCA_014896375.1. Lineage (GTDB taxonomy): Bacteria > Bacillota > Sulfobacillia > RBS10-35 > Bu92 > Bu92. Next base: position 18,228 of record JADBKN010000022.1, read on the forward strand.
TCGGGCGCCGTCTCGCTGCCGGCCGGCGGCTGGAACACGACGCGCACCGCGGTGCCGGGATCCACGAGGGTGAGGGGGGCGGGGTCCTGGCTCACCACGAGCCCCGTGCTGCCGGGCGCAAACTCGAGCTTCAGCCCCTCCAGCGCCAGGAGCCGCGCCGCCTCGCGCATCGTCTGGCCGCGCAGGTCCGGCACCGTCACCTGGCCGCCCGCCGGAGGCGGCGAGTCGTCGGTGTAGGCGATGATCGTCGTGCCGGGCGCCACCTTCGCGCCGGCCGGCGGCGTCTGGCGCGCGATGTGGAACCCGGACCCCTTGACGACCGCCGTGAAGCCCGCCTCCTGCGCCGCGGCGAGCGCCTCCGGGATCGGCAGGTTCACGAGCGACGGCACCACCAGTTCCGGCGCCGCCTCCGATGCCGGGCGTTCCTCGCCCGGCTTGCATTGCGGCGGCACATTCAGGTAGCGGAGCACGTCGCGCATGATCGCCTCGAAGACCGGCGCCGCCACCTGCCCGCCGTAGAACACCCCCTTGGGCTCGTCGATGGCCACGTACAGCACCACGCGCGGCCTGTCGGCGGGGGCGAAGCCCACGAAGGACGCGATGTAGGCGCCGCTGCCGATCACGCGGCCGTTGACCACCTTCTGTGTCGTGCCTGTCTTGCCGGCGATCGCGTAACAGGGGATCTGCGCCAGCTGGCCGGTGCCCTCGTCGACGACCTTCCGCATGAGGTCGCGCAGTTGGGCGGCCGTCGCTTCCGGAATCACGCGGCGCACGGCCTTCGGCTGCACCGTGCGCACGAGGTGCCCCTGCGAGTCGAGGAAGGCCTTGGCCACGTGAGGCCACATGAGCTCGCCGCCGTTCGCGATGGCGGCGATGGCGTTCACCAGCTGGATCGGCGTCACAGTGAGCGTCTGGCCGAAGCCCATGATCGCCAGGTCCAGGTCGGTGGCGCTCTTCTGCGCGGGCCGGATGCCGGACGCCTCGCCGGGCAGGTCGATGCCCGTCGGCTTCGTCAGGCCGAACCTTTCGAGGTAGGTGTAGAACTTCTCCTTGCCCGTCATCACGGCCACGCGTGCGAAGATCGTGTTAGCCGACTCCCAGAAGCCCTTCGCGAACGTGGTCGCCCCGAGGCCCGCCCCGTTCCAGTTGTGGATCGTGTGGCCGAAAAGGGTGTACGCGCCGCTGTCGTAGAAGCTCGTGTCCGGCGTGACGACGCCCTCCGCCAGCGCCGCCGCGGCCGTGATCGGCTTGAAGGTCGAGCCGGGCGAGAGGGTGTCGGTCACCACGCGGTTCCGGTAGTTGGCCTGGGGGTAGTCCTCGTAGCGGTTGGGGTCGAACGTCGGCCGGTTGGCCAGGCAGAGGATCTCGCCGGTCGAGGGGTCCATGGCCACGACGTACCCGGCGGCGGCGTGGCTCGCCAGCACCGCCTTGTCGAGCTCGCGCTCGCAGATGTACTGGATCGTCGCGTCGATGGAGAGCACGAGCGTCTCGCCGTCCTTGGGCGCCACCACCTCGTGCTCCGCGCCGGCGATGGGCCGTCCCAGAGCGTCGCGCTGCAGCTGGATGCTCCCCTGAGTGCCGGCGAGCTCCTTATTGTACTGCTGCTCCACGCCGTAGAAGGCGTTGAACACGGTGGCGAAACCCAGCACGTGCGCCGCCAGGCTGCCCTCCGGATATACGCGACCGGTCTCCCGAGTGAAGTGGATGCCGGGCAGGTCCAGCGCGCGCACCTTCTGCGCGGTGGCGTCGTCCAACGCGTGCTTCAGCCAGACGAAGGCGGAGGGCTGCGAAAGGCGCGCCTGCAGCGTCTTCTCGCCGATGCCGAGGAGCGGCGAGAGCTGCGCGGCGATCGCGTCGACCTTCTCCGGCGGGATCTCGGCCGGATTGGCCCACACGCTCTCCAGGTCCATGCTCAGCGCCAGCGGCCGGCCGTTGCGGTCGAGGATGTCGCCGCGCTTGGCCTGCACGGGCACGGAGAAGGTGCGCGACTGCATCGCGCGCTTTTGAAGGGAGGCACCCTCGACGAACTGGATCCACGCGAGCCTCCCCAGCAGGAAGACGAGGGCCGCGAATGTGGCGAAGAGCGCGAAGAGGATGCGGCGCCGGACGGTGCGCACGGGCACGGACGACGTCTCCTCCCACCCGGTGGGCCGCCTGGGGCCTGACCCCGGCGGCCGGTCCTACGGAAGGGTGCGGGCTTCCACCGCACCTCCGGAGAACCAGGAGTACAGCCAGGCGTTCAGGGCCGTCCAGACGTCGATCCGCTCGCGTGGCGCGGGTGCCGGGGCAAGGGCGACGGTCGCCTCGCGGCCCGCGGGCGCGGCCGCGGCCTCAGGGGCCGCCGGGTGGACGGCGATCTTCACCATGCGCGCCGGCACGGCCATGCTGAGGCGCGCGGCCGCGGCCGCCTCCACCACGGCCGGCGACTGCGCCTGCCCCACGGCCGCCTCCAGCCGCTGCTCCTCCCAGCGGGCCGCCGCCACCTTCGCCTGCAGGTCGTCCAGGCGGTAACCGGCCTCGATCACGAGGTACCCGCGCGCCACCACGGCGACGAGCACGGCGAAGGCGAAGCCGATGGCCAAAGCCGAGCCGAGGAACTGGCGCCAGGCGCGTCCCGCCAGCGCCCGCCTCCGCGCGCGCTCCAGCTTGCGCGCCGTCTCCAGGCGGCGAGCCTCGGCCTCGCGCTCAGCCGCCTCGCGCCGGCGCAGGCGCTCCCACTCGTCCCGGCGCAGCGGCGCCTCCGCGAGAGCGCCCGGGCCGCCCCAGGCAGTCGCCAAAGCCGGCGCCGCCAGGGCGGACGTGCCCGCGCTGGCCGTCACCGGCGCACCCGCGTGCCTTCCACGACGAGTCCTCACCACGCTATTCTCCCCTTGTCTCACCTAGAACGGGTTCCTCCGCGAGGCGCTCGGCGGCGCGCAGCTTGGCGCTGCGCGCGCGGGGATTGGCAGCCGCCTCGGCCGGCCCCGCCGTCACCGGCTTGCGCGTCAATACGCGCACGCTGGGCCGCGCCCCGCAGCGGCAGACCGGGGCCCCGGGCGGGCACTGGCAGCCCTTCTCCCACTGCCGGAAGCGGTGCTTGACGATGCGGTCCTCCAGGGAATGGAAGCTGATGACGGCCAGCCGCCCGCCCGGCGCGAGCCGCCGGTGGGCGGCGTCGAGCCCCGCCGCGAGCGCGTCCAGCTCCCGGTTGACGGCGATGCGCAGCGCCTGGAAGGTGCGCCGCGCCGGGTGCGGCCCGTGGCGACGCGCCGCGGCCGGCACGGCGCGCTTGACGATCTCTACGAGTTGCCCCGTGGTGGCGATCGGCTCCCGCGCCCGCTCCTCGACGATGAAGTGAGCGATGCGCGCCGCCCAGCGCTCCTCTCCGTAGTCGCGCAGCAGGCGCGTGAGCTCCGCCTCCGTGAGCCCGTTGACGAGGTGGTAGGCGGTCGTCGGCTCCGTGGGATCCATGCGCATGTCGAGCGGCGCATCGGCGCGATACGTGAAACCGCGGTCGGGGTCGTCCAGCTGCGGGGAGGAGACGCCGAGGTCGAAGAGCACGCGGTCCACGCGCTCCACGCCCTCGCGGTCCAGCACCGTCTCCAGCCGCGCGTAGTTGGCCTGCACGAGGCGCACGCGGTCCCCGAAGGGCGCCAGCTGCCGCGCCGCGCGCTCCAGGGCCTCCGGGTCGCGGTCGATGCCCACGAGCCGCGCGCGGGGGCCGGCCGCATGCAGGAGGGCGGCGGCGTGGCCGCCGGAGCCCACGGTGCAGTCGAGGATGAGTTCGCCGTCGCGCGGCGCCAGAAGGCGCACCACATCGTCCAGAAGGACCGGCACGTGCGTGTAGATCATCTCGTCCGCCGCCCCCAATAAGAGGCCCACGCTCTCGTCCCTCCCAGCGTTCCCCTGATCGGCGCCGCCATCGCCGGCCGGCCGCTCATGCGTTCAGGTCCAGGTCGAAGCCGGCCAGTTGCTCCGCGATGGCCGCGTAGTCCGCCGCGGCCCGGTCGGTGTAGCGCTCCCACTCGGCCTGGCTCCAGATCTCCACCCGGGAGGCGACGCCGATGACGACAGCCTCCCGCTCCAGCTTTGCGTACTCCCTCAGGTGGGGCGGGATCAGCGCGCGTCCCTGCTTGTCCAGCTGGCATTCGATGGCGCCCGAGAAGAAGAAGCGTACGAACGCCCGCGCATTGGCCTGGGTGAAGGGCAGCGCGCGCAGCTTGCGCTCCAGCGCCTGCCACTCCGCCATGGGGTACGCGAAGAGGCAGGCGTCCAGCCCCTTCGTCACGACGAACGTCTCCCCCAGACCCTCCCGAAAGCGCGCCGGCATGATGAGGCGGCCCTTCTCATCCAGGGTGTGGCGGTACTCCCCCATGAACATGGCCGGCGCCCCCGTTGCCACCACTTTACACCACTTTCCACCACTTTAGTGCGCCTATTCTCCCCCACAGCGACATCTCCTGCAAGGTCTTGGGGCAAAATGAACACGGAAGAGGTGGCGGCATGCCGCGACGCGCGTGGGCCATCGCCCTCTGGGCGGGCACACTGCTCTTCGCCGGCGCCACGGCGCTGCACCCACCGCTCCTGGATCCGGCCGCGGCCCGGCGGGAGCTCCTCGTGATCGCCGCCACGCCGTATTACGGCGCGCTCCATTGGGCCATCGCCGCCGGCGAGCTGCTCATGTCTCTGGGGCTGGCCGGAGCCTGCGCGGCCGTCGGGCCGGATGCGACCCGCCCCGCCGGCGTGGCCGCCAGGGTGCTCCTGGCCGCGCAGCTGGCCTTGTGGCTCGATGTGCTGATCGATGAGGCGCTGGGCATGACCGCGCTCGCCGCGGCCTACGCTCAGTCTCGGGACGCGGCCGTGCAGGCGGCGCTTCTGGCCGTGGGCCGCGCGCACGGTGGCCGCGACCTGCTCCTCGGATACGTGGCCGCGTCCGTCTTGTGGATGGCGGGGGGAATCGTGTGTGCGGCCGCCGCCGGCCGCGCCGCCAAGGGCGGGAGCGGCGGCCGTCTTCGCGCGCGGGGCGCTTGGCCCGCCGCGCTCGCCCTGGCGGGTCTCGCAGCCGCAGCCGCCCATCCGCCTGCCGCCCTCCCTATCCTTCTCGCCACGCAGCTGCCGGCCGGCGTCGCGCTCTTGTGGCTCGGCTGGAAAGTTTGGCAGGCCACGACGCCGTCGCGCGTTCCTTGACGCTCCGCCGGCCGCGGGGATAGAATGTGTACGCGGCGCGCGTCGCCGCAATTTTTTGGCGGTTTTTGGGGACGTAGCTCAGTTGGGAGAGCGCTAGAATCGCACTCTAGAGGTCGGGGGTTCGAGTCCCCTCGTCTCCACCAGATTTGACGCGGAAATCCCGCTAGCCACAAGGGCTGGCGGGATTTTCCATTGTCTGGGAGCGTCTACATAAGTCTGTTCCAGTCCGCCGAATTCTGCGGGCTCCGGCACAAACATGGCACACATTTTTGCGGTGGAGGGCCGCGTCACTCCGGGCTTTCCCGCGATCGAGCAAAGCATTTATACGGCTCCATCTATACGAAACAATGTCATGACGTTTCCGGACTAACGCAACGTAAAACATGTCGCGGCCTTGTGTAGGCCGAAACCAAACCAGCTGTTCATCTGGAGACAGGCCATCAATATGGTCCAGGCCAGATAGCTTGACCCAGCAGAAGGCGTATGGCCGGACTTTCCCTTCCAGAGTTCCTAAGGTCGTCGTACGCCCTCCTGGCGCTCTCGCTGGTTCCCTTGATATGAAGACTGATGTGGCCGTCATCGTCCTTCCAGACCTTACCCCGGCGTGTCATGTCGAGGAGCCGGGACAGAACCTCATCAACGGCCGGATCGCCGTTGATGTTATCAAAATGGTGTTCGGTCCAGGGCGCGCGGATGAAGGTGGCGACGACATACTGCTCCACGACATTCAAGGGTCGTGCACTCAGGCTCCGTGGGTTCGCGTACACGATGTCGAAACCGCGCACGCGGAACGCCGGGATCGCCACCAGGATGTCCACAGGGAGAGGACCGTTGATAGGGTCTTGGCTGAACGTGATCCGTCCAACGCTCCGCCTAGGTACCCTGGTCAACCATGTGGCCACGCATTGCCCTCCATTTCGTGCAGGGACATGGCAGGCGCCCTGCCATGTCCCCTCGCGTTCACCTAATCGTTAACGACTGATATAGGTTCCAGACTCCCTCATCATCGTAGTAGCCGATGTACTCGCCATAGACATTGATGATCTTGGTGCCACCGGACGGAAAGTAATGTTCGGACTAACTCGCCCTGGGCCACTTTATAATCTCCTTCCCAGCCGGAACGAATACGGGCATGAAAATGAATGTGATTAGCGCATCGGCCAACAAATCCTTTGAATAGACCGACAACACCTCCTTCACTTGTGGATGCAGTCCAAGATCGTGTATACTATATCATATCAGGGGTCATTTCCCTGGTTCTGGTGGCCCAATTACGCTGGCGGGCACCATACTGTCAAGTAGGACAGAATAGAGAAGGGGAAACGTATGGGGGAGAGGAGTTATAAGTCGATACGACCAATCGCCGTTGTAACTATAACCCTCTCCCTCATTATAAACGTTTACTTGTGGTATTCTCTCCATATGCTCTCTGCCCAGCTCACGGACATCGCCGAAGGTTATGCCAAACTCGTATCCGGAGACATGGTCGGTCTAAATCAACTTCTTGATTCCGCACAGAAGTCGAATTGGTCCGATAGTAGCCAGTTGTGGTCGATCTCTTCGGTCATCCACGATGCCGAGATACGTGCGCAGTTTGTGGCGATTCTGGGCCCATTTGTGTCGCAGGATGCGCGAGAAGAGATTCAGGGGTCCCGTCTTGACGAGTTGTGGCCAGACTTGCGAAGAGCCGCAGCCGATTTCAGTAAGGCAGCCGCCGACCAAGCCAGAGGCTTGACTGTGAACACACGTAGTCTCCAAGACTTCAACGTCAAGGTGCGACGCGCACGATTTCCCTCTCAGAGCGCCTTCTCGTGGCACGAATGGCGCACAGCCATCGACCGCTACTTTGGAAAATGAAGACGGTGCCACCCAGCCTTGTAGCCCAAGAACTCCGCCAGCTTGAAGGTCAGCGGACCTGTGTGATCATTCCATCAAGCCCTCCCGCGGGTTATGCCGCACATGTGCTTCGCCTGCGCCGTGCCTTCTTGGCACGCCACAGTTACCGAAGCACAGCCTCCCAATCCAAAGCAGCCTCCAACCACTCCTCGAGCTGCCTCTGCTTCTGTTCGACGAGCGCTGGCTTGGTCGCCTGATACACTTTCCCCGTCAGGAGCATCCGCCACGCCACGACCAGCAGCTTGCGCGCCAGGGCTACGACGGCCTTGTGCCGCCCGATCTGGCGTTGCTTACGCCGGTAGCAGAGACCGAGCGGGCCGAGGTCGTGCCGCGCAACGCTGTGGGCCGCTTCAACTACGGCCGTCCGGAGCAGCCTACACCCATTGCGGCTGATCCGGCCATGACGCTCCCGTTCGCCGGACTGGTGCACCGAGGCATCCAAACCCGCGTATCGCGTCACCTGCTTGGCGGTCCGGAACCGCGCAGGGTCGCCGATGTAGGCCCAAAGCGTCGCCGCCGTGACGATGCCCACGCCGGTGATCGACAGAAGCAGCCGGACGCCTGGCTCATCCCGTACGTGCCGGGCCAACTCGGCCTCGCCGCCCGATTCCCCCAGTGGCGACATAATGCAGCGGCCCCACATCCGCCACGGGCGCCGACCAGCTATAGTTCCCGTCGCCCCGCGACGCTTCCACCGGCAGGAACTCCTATGTCCGGGCCGCGCGCGTCTTCGATGATCGTCGGCGGCCGCAGCCCCATGGCCAGGCCGTCGTAGCAGTCGTGGCCGGGGTCCGCAGCCTCAAGGTTGTACTCGGACAGGATGCAGATCGTGTTCCAACCGTGACCCACTGCGACGATGATGCCCTCATAGACGGCTGGCGCCGCGATCGTCAGGTCGCCGGGCGTCGCGAGCGCATCGGTCCTGGCCAGCAGGTTCCCCGTCTGCGGATCGAACCGGTAGAGCCCGCCCCGCAGGTCCTGCACGATCAGGTTCGGGTGCGACCGGTACGCCCCTGCCCCCGGCCGCCCGGCGTCCAGGATGGCGGCCGTGGCCACGCCGCTGGACCAGCCCCTGTACTTGTAAAACTGCCCGTTGCCGATGATGCGGTACGGCTTGCCCCCGGCGTACGGGCTGCCATCGGGATGGACGCACGCGATTCGCGGGTGGTTCGTGCCGCTCACGCCGGCGCAGACTTCTGTCCCGCCGACCCCAACACCCTCCGGCAACACCGTCGGCACGGCCGTAATAACGGCGTAGGTGTCGTCGCGGTTGGTCCGATGTCACGTAGTACGGAGCTAGGGGCAACGGGTGCTGGTCGGCTACCCCATAACACCACAAACTCCCGTTCCAATCCGCCCCGCACACGGCGTAGCCCGACGGATCCACGGATGACGGGACAGGAACGAACACCGGGTCGGACGAGCTCCGATCTCTCGTTCGCGCCGTGTTCGGACCGAACATGTACTTGGACTTCCACGCCCCCCGGTCCCCGGCTTGCGCCCTGGGTGCCCAAAACAGCCGCCGGCCCGCGGCGAGCGCGATGTACTGGCCGTCGGGGCTGACGCCCAGGCCCATCGTCGAATGCACGCCGAAATCCTCGCCTTTGAGCGCCGTCACCGTGAATACGGCTTTTGCGGGACCCGGCGGATCGGTCGAAATGTCGATCGCCCATAGCGTCGCGCGAGTGGCGTCAGCGTTGTGCGTCACCATGTACATGGTGCCGCCCCAGGTGACGGGCGTCTCAAGGGATTCCCCCGGCACCGGCACGACCCACGGCCGGTCCGACAGCACCACGCTGGCCGGCAGGTTCGGATCAACGACCGCGCCGCTGCGCGAGTAGTCGTGCGGTACGTGGGCGATCCGCCGGACGACGCCGCCCATGCCGGCGGCGGCAAGAAGAAGCCCGGCCACGACCGCCGCCAGGGTTGCGATGGACGAGAGCGCGCGACGGGTTCGACGATGCTTCGCTCGCATGCTTGCATCACTCCCGTAGAAAGGGGAAAGGGCGGCCACAAGGGCCGCCCTATCTTTCGAAACCACTCGCACCGTCTTGGCCAACTCCCAGCAGTCTCCCAATCGTGGCGTATAATCCTTGGCAGGGGGTGCATACGTATGGCCATGGTCCAGAACGAGATCACCGACGGCCGGATTGTCACAGACCCCCGGATCCTCAACGGAAAGCCGGTCATCCGCGGCACTCGCATTTCGGTGGCGTTCATTCTGGAGTGTCTTGCCGGCATGTCCAAGAACGAAATCCTTGAGTCATATCCCGCGCTAAGCGAGGAAGACATCGAGGCAGCCTTGCATCACGCGGCCAAGATTCTCCATGAAACACGGGATGTGCGTTGAGGTTCATACTTAATCAAAACGTGAGCCCCAACGTGGCAAGAACTCTTCGCCAACTAGGTCATGAAGTCGATCTGGCTGCGCCCGGTGTGCCCGATGAAGCTATTTTGAAGGAGGCTGCACGCACCGGTGCGGTTGTCGTGACCTGCGATAAGGACTTTGGCAAGCTCGTTTTTGACACCGAAGCCGAGCACACGGGAGTCGTGTGACTCGAATTGTACCGCAACACGGCCGCCCATCAGTCTGCGGTATTAGCCCGTGCGCTTGAGGCTGGGCGGATACGCCCAGGCATGTTCACCAAATGGACAGACGTGGATCTCCGTTGACCCCCGTTCCGCGGTTGAGCACGAAAGGAATAAACCCAAGTGCAGCCTCCACAGCGGCCAAGACGGCCAGCGCGCGGCGCGTTCGACGATGCGTCGCGTGCATGCTTCCGCCCCGGGCGATACTGGCGCGGCCATGGGCGATCTTTGCGGTTGCAGTCTTCTTTTTCGCCAAACGCTCGACGACCCGCCCGCCGCACAGGCTGGAATCCGCGCCGTTGCGAGCGCACAGGCCATTTCCGCCTATTAGAAAGCGAATACCGGCCAGGATGGCCGGCCGGAGCCTCCTTCTGCGCTGCCTTCTGCCGTTGCCGCTCCTCCATGTAACGTTGCAGCTGCTTCTGCTCGTGCTCTCTGACCTGCTCCCGCCGCCGGCGTTCGCTCGCCCGCCACAGCACGGCGGAGACCAGCTTCAGTCACTCCCCTCCGCCTGCGCAGCCGCTTCGCTCCCGGGCCGCAGTCGCCCCATGATCAGGGTGTCGGTGAAGGCGCCGCCCCGCCATGCCGCCGCGCGTCGCCGCCCTTCCTCCACGAAGCCGAAGCGACGGTATAGGCGCACGGCAGGTTCGTTGTCCGGGTACACCTCAAGCTCGAGCCGCTGAAGCCCTAGCCACCGGTCGGCCAGGTCGACGATCGCCTCCATCAGGCGCGTGCCGATGCCGCGTCCCTGGTAGTCGTCGTGAACCATCATGCCGATCTCCGCGCAATGAGCGCTGCGGCCGCGTCTGGTGTGGAGGCTAATCTGCCCCACCACGCGCCCGTCAACCTCGGCGACAAACGAGTGCATCGTGTCCGGCATCTCCGCGATCTGCTTGCGCACCTGTTCGACGGTGAGCGACGGGATCTGCAGGGTCCCCCACATGCAGCGCGGGCGCGTGCGCATTTCATGAATCGCTTCGGCATCCTCGACGCGAACCGGGCGAATGATCACGTCCATGGCTGATCTTCCTCCTCCTGCTCCCGACCCGCCACCGCATGCGCGCGCCGGTCCTCAGGAAACTAGCGCAGAAGGCATCGCGCTATGCTCGTACTGCCCTGGGCTCTCAATTGTGTCTAGCACACGAGGGCGATTGGAGCAATAATCCATCATTTCGCCCTTCCCGACAAGGGTGGAGGGCAGAGGCCGCCAAGGGTTGCGTCCGGTCCCCGTACAACTGCGACCCCATCTGACTCGGATGCCGGCAAGCCCGTCTTGCGTGGCCGGCGCAACACGCATCACCGCCGCCGGTCCCGCAACTTGAGCAGCACCACGGCCACGATCATCACGCTGAACGACACCAGCCTCACCAGAACGTTCGTCCAGCCGTCCTGCATCAGCGCACCACCTCACCGGGCTCGAACGGCCCGCCCTGGGATCCCATCCGCCGCGCCATGAACCGCGGCCCGTGTCCTGCGATTCCCAACCAAGCCCGCCGCCGGACCCCACAAAGGCCGAGCGGCACGCCTGAAAGCGCTGCCACGCTTGGCCCGCGTCCTTGACACCCGTCGTCAACCTGACGACGACGCGCGTTTCGTAACCCGCCATCGCAGCGTCGCGGATCCAATAGTTCAGCCGCGCAACCGCGATGTCCCGCAGGGCGGGTGGGATGTCCTCAAAAGTCGCATTCGCCTCGGGAGGCGCCCGGATGTCGCCAATCGGGCCGTGGGCCGTGAACACGTCGATCTGGACGCCCTAGGCGGCGGCGGCGTTGAAAAGCGCGATCCACGCCACCGTCCGCCGTTCCCGTTCCCTGGCGTCGGCCAACCGGTAAGGCGGGGCGTGGATTTCCGCCGCGGCAGAAAAGCCCACGCCAAGGTCACAGAACGGCATCGCCGCCTGGCTGAACGAGGCCCCGCGCCTCGTAGAACCTCAGCGCCGAGGCGGTCACCCCCGTGCGCTTTGCCAGCTCCCCGATCGTCAGAAGAGCGTGAGTGTCAACTGCATGTGGGTCTCATGGTACCCGTTAGGGGCCCTTGCCTTCAAGTGCACTTTAAGTTCTATCATGGCCGTCGCGACCGGTTTGAAAGGCGTCCGCCCCCGGTTGAGCGGTGTCACGAGCCGTGGACCCAGGTGAACGGAGTGGGAGGTGTCCGCTCGATGAGCGCCGTGGGAATGCAGGAAGCGCCGACTTGGCTCGGCGTGACATGGCAGAGGCGGCTGTTGGTCGCAGCCATGCTCGTGGACACCGTCGGCGGAGGCCTTTTCGCGCCGTTCGAGCTGGTGTACGCGATGCGGATCTCTCACCTCTCGCTTGCAACCGCGGGACTCATCCTCTCGATCGCCGCCGCGTGCGGCGTCGCCATCGGGCCCCTGGCAGGAGCGGCGGCGGACCGCACAAGCCCTGCGCGGGTTGTTGCCGCGGCGGATCTCCTCGGCGCCGCCGGATGCGCGTCGCTCCTGCTCTGGCCCAGTGCCTGGGGATACGCTCTGGGCGCGTTCCTTCTCGGTGCCGGCATGCGCGTCTTCTGGGGGGCGTTCACGCCGCTCGTGGCGAGCATCGCGGCTCCCCATGAGCTTGAGTCGTGGTTCGGGAGGATCCGCGGTGCCCGGCTCGCCGGGATCTCGGCGGGACAAAGCCTCTCCGGTGTCGCATTCCTCGCCGGACAGGAGGCCGGTCTACGCCTGATCGTCGCCGCCAACGCGGTGAGTTTCGTGGCCTCGCTCATCCTCGTGCTGCTCGCTTCTCGCGGGGCGCGAGGCCCGAAGGACCGGGAGCACGGGGAGACGGCTTCCGGGTACGGCGTCGTGCTCGCCGATCGGGTCAACCTGGCGCTCGCGGGGCTGAACGTCATCCCGACGCTGCTGCTCACCGCGCCGGTCATGGCGATACCCGTCTTCGCGCTTGACCACCTGCACCTTCCCGCTTGGCTGCCCGGCATCGTGACCGGACTCATCACCGCGACGACCGCGATCGGACTGGTCTGGAGTCAACGCCTTGTGCGGGGACGCCGGCGATTGCGCAATCTCCAGCTCGCCGCCTCGCTGTGGGCGATCGCCTGCGCATCGCTGCTGCTGGCACCGCTTGCACCCGCCGTCGCGTTCGCGACGCTGCTCTTTGCGGCAATTCTCTTCGGGATCGGGGAGGCGGTCTACGCCCCGACGGCCGATGCGCTCGCTGCAGCCCTCGCGCCACCCAACCTTCAGGGCCGGTACGCCGCGATCCACCAGCTCGCCTGGCCCGTCTCGGAGACGGTCGCGCCGACTCTCGTCGCCCTGACGCTCGGGGCCCACGGGACGCTGTGGGAGGTGCTTGCAGCGATCGCCCTTGCGGGTGTCATCGCCTGGCGCTCTCTGGAGACGACGGTTGGTGGTCGCGACGGGATCGCCGGCTAGGCGCATCTGCGGGTCCCGTTGTGGAAGGCACGGTCGGGGCGAACCCGAGTGGCCGGCCTCGCCGCTCATGATGCGGAACCCGCCTCCCCCATGCGCGCGTCGAATGCCGCGGAGGCGAAACCCAATGCTCCGTGTACGGCGAGGAATCCAGTCTCTCGCCCTGCTTTGCGTCGTCGTCGTCGCTCTGTCCGCATGCGGCAGCCGGATCGGCGTTCCCGTCTCATCAGAAGCACGCGCGTCTGAGCCGCCGCCTGGCGGCGTCACGAGTTCGGAAGCGCCGGCCGACTTTACCGTCGTCGACGGCGGCCCGCTCCCGGAGGGGTTCGAACCGGAAGCCGAGCCCGCCACGGCCCCGAACCGTGGCGGGCTCACGTTGAGTGCGGCCCCAGACCGGGTGTCGAATGAAGTTCAGCGGCAGGGCGCTACGCCCTGCCGCTCTTCACGATCTCCTTGATGGCCTGCACGACTTCCGGATTCGACAGCGTCGTCACGTCGCCCACATCCTCGCGGCCGTTCGAGATGGCGGCGAGGATGCGGCGCATGATCTTGCCGGAGCGCGTCTTCGGCATGTCCGGCACCACGTAGACGTTGCGCGGCTTGGCGATGGGACTGATCTCGCGCGCGATCGTATCGATGATACGCCGCTTCAGCTCCTCGCTCGGCTGGTGACCCGGGTGCAGGACCACGTAGAGCTCCGGCATGATGCCCTTGATCTCGTCCCGCGCGGCCACGACGGCCGCCTCCGCCACCTCTTGGACCTGGAGGGCCGCGTTCTCGATCTCCTTCGTGCCCAGGCGGTGCCCGGCCACATTGATGACGTCGTCGATGCGGCCGAGGATGCGGATGTAGCCGTCCGCCGCCTGCACCGCGCCGTCGCCCGCCATGTAGGGCCAGTCGCGCCAGTCGCGGCTGTTGGGATCCTTGCAGAACTTCGCGAAGTAGGTGCGCACGTAACGGTCCGGATCGCCCCAGATGGTCTGCATTTGCCCAGGCCAGGGGTTGCGGATGCAGAGGTAACCGGCGCGGCCGGACCCGGCCGGGATCTCGTGGCCGTCCTCGTCGTAGATGACGGGATGGATGCCGAGCACGCCAGGGCCGGCGCTGCCCGGCTTCATCGGGTGCAGGGCGGGCGCTGTCGTGCAGAGGAAGCCGCCCGTCTCCGTCTGCCACCACGTGTCGACGATGACGGCCTCTCCCTTGCCGACGACCTGGTAGTACCACCGCCAGACGTCCGGCTCGATCGGCTCGCCGACCGTCGTCATGTGCTTGAAGTGGTGGTTGTACTTCTTCGGCTCGTCCGGGCCGGCCTTGCGCAGCGCGCGGATGGCCGTGGGGGAGGTGTGGAAGATGTTCACGCCGAGCTCCTCCGCGATGCGCCACGGCCGGCCGGCGTCCGGATGGGTGGGCGTGCCCTCGTACACCACTGTGGAAGCGCCCAGCGCCAGGGGGCCGTAGACGATGTAGGAGTGGCCGGTGATCCAGCCGATGTCCGCCATGCACCAGTAGACGTCCTCGGGGTGGATGTCCTGGTAGTACTTCGCCGTGCCGGCCACGTACGCGAGGTAGCCGCCGGTGCTGTGCTGCACCCCCTTGGGCTTTCCGGTGGAGCCGCTCGTGTACATGAGGAAGAGCGGATCCTCGGCGTGGACCCGCACCGGCTCCACGGTGCGATGGCGATACTCGCGAAGGAGGTCGTTGACGATGAAGTCCCGCCCCTCCACGAGCGGCGTGCGGCTGGAGTACCGGCCCGGGTAACGCTGCCAGATGAGGACCTTCTCGATCTGCAGCCCGAGCTTCCTCGCCTCCTCGACGGCGATGTCCGCCTTCTCCTTGTGGTCGAGGAGCGTGCCGCTGCGCCAGTAGGCGTCCATGGTGACGAGCACCTTGCTGCCGCAATCCGCCGCGCGCTCCGCGCACGCCTTGCCGCTGAACCCGCCGAAGACGACGGAGTGGATCGCGCCCAGGCGCGCGCAGGCGAGCATCGCCACCGGCAGCTCCGCCACCATGGGCATGTGGATGGTGACGCGGTCGCCCTTCTGGACCCCCGCGAAGTCGCGCAGGAGCGCGGCGAACTCGTTCACGCGCATCCACAGTTCCTGGTAGGTCATATGGTGGATGGGCTCGTCCTCCGGCTCCGGCACGAAGTGGATGGCCGTTTTGTTACGGTACCTCGGCAGGTGGCGGTCCACGCAGTTGTGGCTGGCGTTCAGCTGCCCGCCCACGAACCAGCGCCAGAAGGGCGGATGGCTGGTGTCCAGCGTGGTGTGCCAGTACTTGTACCAGTCGAGAAGATCGGCGTACGCCTTGAAGCACTCCGGGAAGTTCTCCAGGCTGAACCGTTCATACATCGACGGATCCGTGAGGTTCGCCTGGGCGATGAACGACGCCGGCGGCTGGTAGTACTCCTCCTCCTTCCAGTGGACGGCGATCTCCGCCTCCGTGGGTTCGATCTCCCTTTCCGGTTCCAGCGCCATGGCCTTCCCTCCCCTTTTACCTCTCAGTTCGCGGACGCGTTCAGAACGCGGCCACCTGGCCGTCCGCGCGCGGCTCGCTCGCGCCGACGAGCACGCCGTCCTCCAGGCGCACGATGATCTGGCCGCGCCCGAAACCGCCGGATCCGAGCGCCCAGCGCGCGGCGTGGCCGCGCCGCGCGAGGCCCTCCACGATGTGACGCGGCACGCCGGCTTCGAACTCCACCACCCGTCCCTCCACCCACTGCCACCGCGGCGCATCGAGCGCCGCCTGCGGGTTCATGTGGAAGTCGATGAGGCTGGAGACCACCTGCAGGTGGCCCTGGGGCTGCATGAAGCCGCCCATCACGCCGAAGGGCCCCACCGCTTCCCCGTCCCGCGTAAGAAACCCGGGGATGATCGTGTGATACGGCCGCTTGCCCGGAGCCAGGCAGTTGTCGTGGGACGGATCCAGGCTGAAGCAGTGGCCCCGGTTCTGCAGGGCGATGCCCGTGCCGGGAACGACCACCCCGGAGCCAAAGCCCATGTAATTGCTTTGGATGTAGGACACCATCTGGCCTTCCGCGTCGGCCGTGCACAGGTAGACCGTGCCGCCGGCCGGCGGCCGGCCGGGGGCGGGATCCAGGGCCGCCGCGCCGATCTGGTGGCGCCGCTCCTCCGCATAGGCCGGCGAGAGGAGGTCCTCGACGCGCACGGACATGTGGCGCGGGTCGGCGATGTAGCGCAGGCCGTCCGCGAAGGCCAGCTTCAGCGCCTCGATCTGGAGGTGGTACGTCTCCACCGTCTCCCGGGCGTGCAGCTCGAAGCCGGAGAGGATCTGCAGCGCCATAAGGGCGACGAGCCCCTGGCCGTTCGGCGGCAGCTCCCACACATCGTAGCCGCGGTAGTGCACGTGGATCGGTTCGACCCATTCCGGGCGGAAGGCTTCCAAGTCCTCCTTACGGAGATAGCCGCCCTGTTCGCGCGAAGTGCGGTCGATGCGCCCCGCCAGTTCACCCTGGTAGAAGTCCTCGGCATCCGTCTCCGCGATGCGTTGCAGGGTACGCGCGTGGTCCGGCGAGCGCCAGACCTCGCCGATGCGCGGCGCGCGCCCGAGAGGAGCGAACGTCTCGAACCAGGCGCGGAACAACTCGCGCTCTGGGAGGCGGGCATAGGTTTCGAAGTCACGTTGCCAGGCGGCGCCCACACGGGGCGAGATCGGGTAGCCGCGCTCCGCGTACTCGACGGCGGGCGCCAGAGCGCGTTCCAGCCCTACACGGCCGAAGCGCCTCGAAAGTTCCGCCCACGCCGCAGGCGCGCCCGGCACCGTCACCGGTGCCCACCCGTATGCGGGCAACTCCTCCAAGCCGTCCCGCCGCAAGGCCTCCAGGGAAAGCCGCCGCGGCGCCGGCCCGCTGGCGTTCAAGCCATAGAGGCGGCCGCCGCTCCACACGAGGGCGAACGCATCCGCTCCGATGCCGTTCGATGTCGGCTCCAGCACCGTCAGCGCGGCCGCCGTGGCGACGGCTGCATCGATGGCGTTGCCGCCGGCAGCGAGCACGGAGAGCCCCGCCTGCGCGGCGAGCGGCTGGGATGTGGCCACCATGCCGCGGGTCGCGTAGACGGGGTGGCGGCGCGAGGGATAAGGGAAGTCCAGGGGGTCGAAGTGCAAAGGGGCACCTCCGTGGGATCCGGCCGGGAATCGTCTTCCGGAAAATTTCGGTCCGGCCCGCCGTGATCCTCTTACGGGGTGGGCAGTGCGGAAAGCCAGCGGACGGCGTCGTCCAAGCTGCCCGCCGCGGCGCC
Source organism: Bacillota bacterium (assembly GCA_014896375.1). Taxonomy (GTDB): domain Bacteria; phylum Bacillota; class Sulfobacillia; order RBS10-35; family Bu92; genus Bu92. The sequence continues at coordinate 35,529 of JADBKN010000022.1, forward strand.
TTCGGGGACGGTCTCGCCGGCGTTGCGGTGGGTGACGGCGTGGGCCGCCCCGCGCAGGAGGAAGACGCGCATCCCTGCCGCACGTGCGGCGCCGTCGTGGTCCGGATCGTTGCCCAAAAAGGCGCACGCTTCGGGCGACACCCCGGCGATCTCCGCCAGTTGCAGGAAATACGCGCGCGCGGGCTTGAGCGCGCGCGCCGCCTCAGCGCCGAGGGTGAGCTCGAACCATGCCGGGTCGAGGCCGCCCCAGCGTAGGCGCTGGAGGATGACGTCCTTCGGGAAGACGGGGTCGCTCGCCACGCCGAGCGGCACGCCCAGGCCACGCGCGGCGTCCAGTAGGCGCGCCACGCCAGGGATCGGGTGCACCGTACCGGCGAGGCTCGAGAACACGGTGGCGTAAAAACGGTCGAAAAAGCGGCTCAGCGTCCCGACCTCCATCGCCATGCGCCGTGCCATCCCCTGGAGGATGCGCTCGCCCACCGGCTCCGCCCGCTCCCCCTCCCGGCGCACCTCCTCCGTGGCCGCCATCACGGCCTGGACCAGTTCCGCACCGCGGCCTCCTGGGAATTCGGCGGCCAGGAGCTCGAAGTAGCGGCGGTAAAAGGCGGCCGTCGTCTCCACCAGCGTTCCGTCGAGATCAAAGAACACCGCGCGGACCGGATTCGCGTTCATCGGCTTCCCATCGACCTCGCTTTGCGCACGTTCTCCTGGTGTTCCGCGATGGTGCGGGCGTAGAGGAGATGGCCGTCCGGCAGGGCGACAAAGTACAGATAGGGCACGTCGGCCGGCTCCAGAGCGGCCCGCAGCGCGTCGATGCCGGGATTGCAGATCGGGCCGGGCGGCAGGCCGGTGTGTACATAGGTGTTGAACGGGGAAGGGTCGGCGAAATCGGCGCGCGTCAGCTCCGCCGCCGGCTTTCCCACGGCGTAGGCCACCGTCACGTCGCTGCCGAGCGGCATGCCCCGCTTCAGCCGGTTGTGGAAGACGGCGGAGACAAGGGGCCGATCCTCGGGGAACTTCGTCTCAAGCTCGATGATCGAGGCGAGCGTCACCGCCTCGTGGACGGTGAGCCCCAGCGCGCGGCGGCGCGCCTCCATCTCCGGCGTCCACACCTTGGCGAAGCGGCGCGTCATGGCGCGCACGGCCGCCTCCGCGCCACTACCGTAGGGCAGCGTGTACGTATCGGGAAAGAGGTAGCCTTCGAGCGGCTCCTTCACCTCCGCGCCGGCCGGCAACCAGGCGGCCACGACCTCGCGTGCGCGCGTGGCGCGCTCCACCTCCGCCGCGTCGCCGAACCCCTCATGGATGAGCAGCGCCCGCACCTGCGCGACCGTATACCCCTCCGGCACGGTGAAGCGCACCGTGGCCACGTGGCCGGCGGCCAGGCGGACGAGGATCTCGTGTGTGGTCAGGGCGGGGCTGAGCCGGTACCAGCCGGCCTGGAGGCGGCCGGCGAGGCCGTCGAAGCGGGCGGCGAGGCGGAAGGCGAGGGCGTTCTTGACGATGCGCCGCTCCGCGAGGATGCGGGCGATCTCCTCCGTGCTGGCGCCCTCCGGGATGTGGACGAGAACCTCGCTCTGCGCGTGCGGGTCTGCGGGGGCCACCAGGGAAAGGGCGGCGGCGGAGACCAGCACGGCGACGAGCGCGGCCGCGGCCAGCACGCCTGCCCAGGCCCAACGCCGCACCGCCGTCCCCCGCTTCCCGGCCGGAAAATCCCCCCAATTATAGCATGAACCGCCCTAGAGGGCGGTTCACGTCCGGACGGGGTCCGCGCGGCGACGCGGCGGTTACTTCCAGTCTCCCTCGTCCTCGTCCTCTTCTTCTTCGGATTCGTCCTCGTACGTGCCGTAGGCCTCGTCTTCGTCTTCCCACTCCGACTGGATCTCTTCCCAACGAGCGGCGACCCGTTCCCACTCGGCATCGTCCTCGATGTCGACGAGCACCTCTTCTCCGTCCTCGTCCTCCTCGATGCGCAGCACGACGGCCTCGTCGTCCTCTTCCTCTTCAGGAGTCAGCACGGCGTAGCGCTTGCCGTCGACATCGATGACGTCGAGCAGTTCGAAGGTGTGTTCCTGGCCTTCGTCGTCCGTCAGGACGATGTGCTCGTCCTCCAAGTACTCCTCGTCGTAGCTGTCGTTGGCCACGTCCGAGTCACCTCCTCGTCGGTGCTACGCGTAGTGTATCCGAATCCCTGGGCACCATAAAGCAAGATTTTCGGCGCGGCACGGGCGCCGGGACGGCCGGCCGCGCCCCTCAGCCGCCGCCGGCGCGGCGCCGCTCCAGGTAGCTCTGGAGGATGAGGGCAGCGGCCATGCCGTCGATGACACGCCGGCGGCGCGCGCGGGAGACGTCCGCATCCAGCAGGGCTCGCTCCGCCTGGACGGTCGTCAGGCGTTCGTCCCATTCCTCGACCGGCACAGGCAGCCGCCGCCGCAGCGCCTCCGCAAAGCGGCGCGTGCGCAGCGCTCGCGGGCCCTCCGTCCCGTCCATGTTGCGCGGCAGGCCCACCACCACGCGCTCCGCGCCGTAGCGGCGCACCAGCTCCAGGACGGCTTCGAAGTCGCGCTCATCCCGCGTGCGGCGCAGGGTGCCGAGGCTCTGCGCCGTCCACCCGAAGGGGTCGCTCACGGCCACGCCCAGGGTGCGGTCGCCCACATCCAGCGCGAGGACGCGCACCTCACCACCCCCTCCACGAGGGCCTCGGCAGGAGGCGCGCCACCACCACCCCCAGGGCGAAGCCACCCACGTGCGCCCAGTAGGCGACCGTCGCCACGCCGGGCATGCTCACCGCCGCGAGGCCGTTCACCAGCTGCACGAGGAACCAGTAGAGGAGCAGGAGGAGCGCCGGCACCTCGATGACTGTGATGAAGATCCCGAGAAAGAGCAGCGTGCGCACGCGCGAACGCGGGTAGAGCACGAGGTAGGCGCCCAGCACGCCGGCCACGGCGCCGCTCGCGCCGATGGCCGGCACCATGGAGCCGGGGTTCGCCAGCACGTGCGCCACGTTGCCGGTCACCCCGGCCGCCAGATAGAAGGCGAGGTAGCGCACGGAGCCGAGGCGCGCCTCGATGTTGTCGCCGAACACCCAGAGGAAGAGCATGTTGCCCAGCACGTGCAGCCACCCGCCGTGGAGGAAGGTGGCCGTGAGCAGGGTGGCCAGCGCGGCCGGATCCGCGAGCGCCCCGGCCCGCCAGGCCTCGTCCACGCGCGCCGGGATCACCCCCCACTGGGCGATCAGCGCTTGCGCCGCCTCCGGCGGGAGCAGCCACTGGCGCACAAAGATGTAGAGGTTCGCGGCGATGAGCGCCACGGTCACCCACGGAAACCGCCCCGACGGCACGCTGTCCCGCAGCGGAACCAGATCCTCTACCCCCTCGCCCGCCCGCCTCTTAGGCGGGGCGGAGCATGGCCTCCAAAGCCTCTCGGGCCGCGCGCAGCGCCTCGCCGAGGCGCGCGGCGTCGCGCGCGCCCGCCTGCGCGAAGTCCGGGCGGCCACCCCCGCCGCCGCCGATGGCGCGCGCCGCGCGCGCCACGACCTCGCCCGCGTGAGCGCCGCGCTGCACCGCGTCCTTCGTGAAGGTGGCGAGGAGCAGGGCCCGGCCCTCCACCGGCGCGGCCAGCACCACGCCGCCCGAACGCAGGCGGTCGCGGACGCCGTCGGCCAGGCTGCGCAGCGCCTCGGCGTCCGTGCCCTCCACCTCGGCGAAGACCACGGGGAGACCGTGCACCGTCTCCGCCGCCGCCGCCAGCCGCTCCGCCTCTGCGCGCGCCGCCTGGGCGCGCAGGGCGGCCAGCTCGCGCTCCCGCTCCCGCAGCCGCGCCGCCCATTCCTGCACGCGCGCGGCCAACTCCTCCACGGGTGCCTTCGCCGCGGCGGCCGCCGCGCTCAGCAGCGCCTCGCGCCGCCGGACGTAATCGTATGCGCCGCGGCCCGTCACCGCCTCCACGCGCCGCACGCCGCTGCCCACGCTGCCCTCGGAGGTCAGCAGGAAGAGACCGACCTCCGCCGTGTTCGACACGTGCGTACCGCCGCAGAGCTCGATCGACGGGCCCATGGCCACGACGCGCACGATCTCCCCGTACTTTTCCCCGAAGAGCGCCACGGCCCCCAGCGCCTTCGCCTCATCGAGCCGCATGTGGCGCACCTGCACGGGATGAGCGGCCAAGACGGCCTCGTTCACGCGCGCCTCGACCTCCGCGAGCTGCTCCGGGGTGGGCGCCGCCAGCGCCGTGAAGTCGAAGCGCAGCCGGTCCGGGGCCACAAGCGAGCCGGCCTGGTTGGCATGCTCGCCGAGCACATCCTTGAGCGCGCGGTGCAGGAGGTGCGTCGCGCTGTGGTTGCGCATGATGTCGCGCCGCCGCGCCTCGTCGACGCGCGCCTGGACGATGTCGCCGACGGTCAGGCGCCCCTCGACGATCGTGGCCGTGTGTAGGAAGACGCCCGCCGCCTTGCGCGTGTCCTCCACGCGCGCGCGGCCGGCCGGGCCCTCGAGCCAGCCGGTGTCGCCCACCTGGCCGCCGGACTCGGCGTAGAAGGGCGTGGCGGAGAGCACGACGAGCACGCGCTCCCCCTGCCGCGCCTCCGGCCGGCCCTCGCCGCCGGCGGCGATGGCCAGCACCTCCGCCTCGGCCGCGAGGCGCTCATACCCCAGAAACTCCGTGGCCGGCAGGCCCTCCGCCCACTCGCCGCCCTGTCCGGCGGCGCCGATCTTCGCCTGCCAGTCCGCGCGCGCGCGCCGGCGCTGCTCCTGCATGACGGCCTCGAAGCCCTCGCGGTCCACGGCCAGGCCGGCCTCTTCCGCCGCGTCCACCGTGAGGTCGAGGGGGAAGCCGTAGGTGTCGTACAGGCGGAAGGCGTCCTCCCCGGAGATGCGGCCGCTCCCGGAGCGCTTCGCCTGGGCCACGAGCTCATCGAGCAGCGCCATGCCCTGCTCCAGCGTCTGGCCGAAGCGCTCCTCCTCCTGGCGGATCACGCTCTGCACGAATTCCCGGGCGGCTGCGATCTCCGGGTACGCCTCCCCCATCACCTCCACCACGGCCGGCACCATCTCAAAGAGGAAGGGCCGGTCGAGGCCGAGCCTACGCCCAAAGCGCACGGCGCGGCGCAGGATGCGGCGCAGCACGTGCCCGCGGCCCTCGTTGGAGGGCAGGACGCCGTCAGCGATGAGGAAGGTGCAGGCGCGCGCGTGGTCGGCGATCACGCGGAAGGGGAAGCCGTCCGGACCGCGGTCGTACGAACGGCCGCTGAGCTGCTCCACGCGGCGCAGCAGCGGCTGGAAGAGGTCGGTGTCCCAGTTCGTGTCCACGCCCTGGAGGACCGACGCGATCCGCTCCAGCCCCATGCCGGTATCGACGCTCGGCTTGGGGAGCGGTGTGAGCGTGCCGTCCGCGGAACGCTCGTACTGCATGAAGACGAGGTTCCAGATCTCGAGCCAGCGGTCGCAGTCGCAGCGCCCGATGCCGCAGACGGGCGCGTCGCACGCGTAGCGCGCGCCGCGGTCGACGAGGATCTCGCTGCAGGGACCGCAGGGGCCGGTGTCGCCCATGGCCCAGAAGTTGTCCTTCTCCCCAAGGCGGACGATGCGCTCCTCCGGTAGGCCGGCGATCTCCTGCCAGAGCCGCGCAGCCTCGTCGTCCTCGCGGTAGACGGTCGCCCAGAGGCTCTCCTTCGGCAGGCCGAAGACGCCCGTGACGAGCTCCCACGCGTAGGCGATGGCCTCGCGCTTGAAGTAGTCGCCGAACGAGAAGTTGCCCAGCATCTCGAAGAACGTGTGGTGGCGCGCCGTCTTGCCGACGTTTTCGAGGTCGTTGTGCTTGCCGCCGGCGCGCACGCACTTTTGCGCCGTCGTCGCGCGCCGGTAGGGCACCTGGCGCTTGCCGGTGAACACGTCCTTGAACTGCACCATGCCGGCGTTCGTGAAGAGGAGGGTCGGGTCGTCGGCCGGCACGAGCGACGAGCTCGGCACGCGCGCATGGCCCCGCTGCTCGAAGAACTCCAGGAACGCGCGGCGGATCTCGGCTGACGTGCGCGGCCGCGCCAAGGTCTTCGACATCGGCGGATCACTCCCCGATAAAAATGCCCCCGGCCGTCGCGGCCGAGGGGCGAAATCTTCGCGGTACCACCCTGCTTCGCGGCTGCCTCGCGGCAACCGCCTCGACGGCCCGCCCCGTGCGCCGCGGCGCACCCGGGCGGGTCGCATGCGCCGTATCGCGGCGCGCGCGCCGGACTTCAGCACGCGGGCGCACCCGCGGCCTACCGTCCGGAGCTTGGACCGGGCCGGCCGCCGCACGGACAGGGCCTTTCACCGTCTGCCCCTCGCTGGCGCCCGCGCCTCCGCGGCCTCGCGGTCCGCATCGCCCTCAGTGTTCCGTTGGATGCCTTTGGCCCTGCAACTGGCTGCATTCTACCGGACGGCCGCCCGGCTGTCCACCGCGCGCCGCCCGCCCCAGCGTCCCGTTCGTCGGAGCCCAAGCACCTGGGCGTGCCGGTCCCCCGCCGGAGCTACTCAACGGACGAGGATGCGGTAGAGGAAGCGCCCCGTGACGACGAGGAACCCCATGAACGGCACGGACAGGATGACGCCGGCGAGGCCGGCCAGCTGACCGCCGGCCAATAGCGAGAAGATCACGAGCAGCGGGTGCAGGCCGAGCGTCGTGCGCATCACGAACGGTCCCACCACCGCGCTCTCCAGTTGCTGGATGATGACGAAGGCGACGATCACCGAAAGCGCCAGCCGTGAAGAGACGGTGAGCGCCACGGCCACGGACGGCACGGCACCCGCCACCGGACCGAAGTACGGGATGAGCTCGCCCAAACCGGCGAAGGCGCCTAGAAGGAGCGCGTAGGGCACGCCGAGGACGGCGAGCGCGAGCGTCGCCAGCGCGCCCACGATGAACGCCAGCATGAGCTGGCCGCGCACGTAGCCGGAGAGCATGGCGTCGAGCTCCGCGAAATAGCGCACGAGCGAGTGGCGCGCCTCGGGAGGCAGCCAGCGCACGGAGGCCCGCTTCAGGCGGGGCAGGTCGACGAGCATGTAGAAGGCCAGTACGGGGGCGATGGCCAAAAGCGCCAGATCGCGCACAAGCCCCACGAGCCCGGCGAGAAACGCCCGGAGGCGCGCCTGCAGGGACGCTTCCGCCCGCTCCACGGCGGCGTCGACCGCGTCGCGCACTGTGGGCGGCAGGGCGGCGCGCGCGTAGTCCTTCTGCACGTGCCGCACGCCCGCCTGAACCTGGCGCGTGTACTGCGGCAGGCGGTCGGCCAGGTTCTGCACCTCGTTGACGAAGACGGGCACGGCAAAGGCGACGAGCGCCGCCAGCACCACGCCCACCAGCGCGTACACGAGCAGCACCGCCCACGCGCGGCCGAGGCCGTGGCGCACGGCCCACTCGACGAGCGGCGCGAGCAGGTAGGCCAGGCCGGCGGCCAGCAGGAAGGGGGCGAGCGTCCCGCGCAGGGCGTACGCCAGCCCGGCGGCCGTCCCCACCGCCGCCGCCCCCGCGCCCCAGCGCACGGCCGGTCGCGCCAGCCACGCTCGCAACTGCAAAGGCTTCCGGCCCTTCGTCTAGTCTTTGAGAGCCCGCCAGGCGAAGCGCAGCCGGCGGCCGGCGCGGCTCATGCGCCGTCCCGCCTCGCGCCAGCCGCGCCGCGCCATGCGCGCCGCCATGCTGCCCTGCCGCAAGATGCGGAGCGCCAGGCGGTAGCGCCGGCGCCTCTCGTTCATGTACCAGGCCAGCCCGGCGACGACCATGCCGCCGGCCAGCATCCCCTGCCAGAAGCGTCGCATCACTGTCTCACCTCCGCCGCGCGCTCCGCCCCGCCGTCAGCAGCGCCGTCGAGCGGCACCAGCTCGCCCTCTTCGTCCACGCTGTACACCGCCAGGCGGCCGCCGTGCCAGCCGAACTCCACGCAGCAGTCCCAACAGAAGAACTGCTCCGCCGCGATCCTGCCGGTCCGGCGCCCGCCGCACCGCGGACAGTCCAACTGAGGCCCTTCTTCCGTGTCCCGAGTGTGGCGACGGGACGTCAGGCACAGTGTGCCTGAAAGGACGAGCCTTTAACCGTGCTGGCCGGCCCGGGCCGCGCCCGCGGCGCCGTGCGGGGCGTCGCCCCCGCCGCCGCGGGGCCCGTCGCTCGTGTCCCCGTCGGGCGTGCGCAGGATGGCCACCTCGCCGCCGGACCACACCAGCCGCCCGTCCACGGGTAGAAAGCCCTGCCCGTCGAGGATGTCGCGGATGAAACCGAGGCTCACGCTGTACCCGAGGACACGTCCATCCGCCGGAGAGAAGACGATGTCGTCGATCGTGCCTTGGTCGCGGCCGCGCTCATCCACAAGCCGCGTGCCCAGCGCCGAGCGGTGGCGGCGCAGCATCGCCTCCAGCCGCTCCTGCCGCTCGCGCCCGGCGCGCAGCACGACGCCCGCGCGCACGAGCACGGCCGCGGGCCCGATCTCCACCACTTCCTCGTATGGAACGATGCCGCGCCCGCGCCAGATCCCGCCGCCGTCGAGGAGGAGCCCGACCACGCGCGCGCCACCCTGGCCGATGAGGATATCGGCCACGCGCCCGACGAGGCGGGCGTCTTCCAGCGTGAGCACGGGCAGGCCGACGACTTCCGAACGGCGACGCCGCTCCATGCGCGTCCCTCCGGGCCTAGTGTGCCCGGGACGCGGCTCCGCCTGCAGGTGTGCGCGGCGCCGTGGGCGGGCGGCGGGGCGGGGCGGGCGCGGGCGGCGGGGCGGAGCTCAGCGCGCCAAGGCGAGCCGGGCGAGGGGATGGTCAGCGCCGTGCAGGGCGGACACGATGGTACCGCCCCCGAGGACCTCGTCGCCGTCGTAGAAGACGACGGCCTGGCCGGGGGTGACGGCGCGCGCCGGCTCATCGAAGTCGAGGCGCGCCCGCCCGCCGGGCTCCGCCTGCACCACGCCGGGCACGAGGCGGCCCTGATAGCGGATCTTGGCCTGCACGCGCCGCGGCTCCTCAGGCGGCGCGCCGGCGATCCAGTGCACGTCCTCCGCAAGGAGGCCCTCGCTCTCTAGTGCCTCCTCCGGCCCCACGATGACGGCGTTGCGCTCGGGATCCAGGGCCACGACGTAAAGCGGGCGCCCGCCCTGCAGACCCAAGCCGCGGCGCTGGCCCACGGTGAAGGCGGCGAGACCGGGGTGGCGGCCGATCTCGCGCCCGTCGAGGTCGAGGATGGGACCGGGGCGCATGCCTTCAGGCGCGCGCGCCTGCACCACCTCGGTGTAGCGGCCGCTGGCGACGAAGCAGATCTCCTGGCTGTCGGGCTTCGTCGCCACGAAGAGGCCGCGCTCCGCGGCCATGCGACGCACCTCGGGCTTGGTGAAGGCCCCGAGCGGCAGGAGCGTCTGCGCGAGCTGGTCCTGCGTGAGGGCGTACAGCGCGTAGGACTGGTCCTTTCGCGCGTCGACGGCGCGGCGCAGGCGGTAGCGGCCCGTGAGCGGGTCGCGGTCCACGCGCGCGTAATGGCCCGTCGCCACGTAGTCGGCGCCCATCTGCCGCGCCTTTTTAAGGAGCGCCTCGAACTTGATGTAGCGATTGCAGAGGAGGCAGGGGTTCGGCGTTCGGCCGCGCGCGTAGTCGGCGGCGAAGCGGTCGATGACCTGCTCCTCGAAGACGTCGCGGAAGTTCAACACGTAGTACGGGATACCGAGGCGGTCGGCCACGGCGCGCGCGTCGAACACGGCCCCCAGCCCGCAGCAGCCGCCGCGCTCCTGCACGACGCCCGGCTCGTCCTCCGGCCAGAGGTTCATGGTGACGCCGATGACCTCGTAGCCCTGCTCCTTCAGCAGGGCGGCGGCCACCGAGCTGTCGACCCCGCCGCTCATCGCGGCCACGACCACGCCGCGGCTCATGCGGATCGCACCTTTCGCACGCGCGCCACGGCCCCCTCAAGGATGGCCAGCGCGCGCTCGATCTCGTCCTCGGTGGTCGGCCGGCCGAGCGTGAGGCGCAGCCCGGCGGCCGCGAGCTCCCTGGGAAGCCCGAGCGCGAGGAGCACATGCGACGGCTCCAGGCTGCCCGACGTGCAGGCGGAGCCGCTCGAGGCGGCGAGGCCCGCCAGGTCGAGGTGGACGAGCAGCGCCTCGCCGTCGACGTCCTCAAGGCTTACGTGAACGTTGTTCGGCAGGCGGCCGCGGCCGCGCGGCCCGTTGAGGCGCGCGCCGGGCACCCGCTCCAGGATGCCGTCGATGAGGCGGTCGCGCAACGCGGTGAGGCGCGCGGGCTCCCCCGCCTCCAGCGCCGCGCGCGCCAGCTCGGCCGCCTTGCCGAGGCCCACGAGGCCGGCCGCGTTCTCCGTCCCCGGCCGCCAGGCCCGCTCCTGCCCGCCCCCGAAGACGAGCGGCTTGAGCCTCAACCCGCTGCGCACGTACAGCGCGCCGGCGCCCTTCGGACCGTAGATCTTGTGCGCGGAGAGGGAGAGGAGGTCCACATCGAGCGCCTGCACGTCGATCGGGATCTGGCCGGCGGCCTGCACGGCGTCGGTGTGGACCCACGCGCCCACCTCGTGCGCGGCGCGCGCGATCTCCGCCACCGGCTGGATGGTGCCGACCTCGTTGTTCGCGAGCATCACCGTGACGAGCGCCGTGTCCGGCCGCAGCGCGCGGCGGACCTCGTCAGGGTCGACGAACCCCTCGCCGTCGACCGGCACGATGGTGACGTCGAAGCCCTCGGCGCTCAGGGCGCGGCAGGCGTCGAGCACGGCGTGATGCTCGACGGCGCTCGTGACGACGTGGCGCCTTCCCTCCTCCGCCCGCGCGCGCGCGGCGCCGAGCACGGCGAGGTTGTCGGCCTCCGTGCCGCCGCTCGTGAAGATGATGTCGCGGTAGTGCGGCGCGCCGACGAGCTCCGCCACGCGGCGGCGCGCCTCGTCCAACGCCCGGCGCGCCTCGCGGCCGGTGGCGTGGATGCTGGAGGGGTTGCCCCAGCGCTCCCGCAACATCTCCAACATGACGGCGGCCACGTCCGGGTGGACCGGGGTCGTGGCCGCGTAGTCGAGGTACAGCTGCCCCATGCCGGCCGCTCCTTTAGATGTAATACATGTGAGCCATCCGCTGCCGCGCCTCGCGGTCCTGTTCGACGAGATCCGCGAGGGTGATGTGGTCGACGACGTCCTCGATGGCGCGCCGCACCTTGATCCACACGTCTTGGGCGACGCACACCGTCTTCTCCCCGCAGAACCGGTAGGCGTAGTCCGGGCCGCCCAGCGAGCACTCCGTGGGCGCGATCGGGCCCTCTAAGACGCGCAACACGTCTCCGACCGTAATATCCTGCGGATCGCGCGCCAGCATGTAGCCGCCCTGCGCGCCGCGCACGCTCTGCACGAGGCCCGCCTTGCGCAGCGGCGCGAAAAGCTGTTCCAGATAATGCTCGGAAAGGCCCTGCTTCTCCGCGATCTCGCGCAGCGGTACGGGGCCCTCGCCGTAGCGCAGGGCGAGCTCAAACAGCGCCTTCGTGCCGTACCGGCCTTTTGTGGTGATGTACACGCCGCCACTCCTCTCCTCGTGCCGTCGCCGGCGCGGGTGGCTCGGCCGCGCCCGCGTGCCGGCGCGCCCGCGCCGCCGCGCGCAGGCCGCGCACCGGCACAAATTCCGGGTGAACGCACCGATTTGTCTTCATCGTACGGGTTCGCCGCCGGCGTCGTCAATGAGAGGAAGGCGGCCGCGGATCGCGCCGGCGCCGCTGCGCGCGCAGGCGTTCGAGGCGCTCGCGGATCTGCTGCTCCATGCCGTTGGCCGTGGGTTCGTAATAGCGCTCGTCGCGGACGTCTTCCGGAAGGTAGTCCTGGTCCACCCAATTGCCCGGGTAGTCGTGAGGGTACAGGTAGCCGGCGCCGCGGCCCAGCCGCTGAGCGCCCTGGTAGTGCGCGTCGCGCAGGTGGGGCGGCACCGACAGCCCGCGCCCGGCGGCGATGTGGCCGAGCGCCTTCTCCAAGCCGGCGTAGGCGGCGTTCGACTTCGGACAGGCGGCGAGAAAGGCCACGGCCTGCGCCAGCGGGATGCGCGCCTCAGGATAGCCCACCATCAGCGCCGCCTGCGCCGCCGCGAGCGCGATGGACGTCGCCTGCGGGTAGGCGTTGCCCACATCCTCCGCGGCCATGACGACGAGCCGCCGGCCGATGGTGGCGAGGTCGAAGCGCACCGAGACCAGCCGCGCGAGATAGAAGAGGGCCGCGTCCGGGTCGCTGCCGCGCACGCTCTTTTGCAGGGCGCTGAGGAGATCGTAGCCGTCGGACTCCGAGAACGTCTGCAGCTCCTCGCGCAGGCACTCCCAGAGGCGCTCCTCCTCCACCCGGCGTCCGGCCGGCGTCTCCGGCGCCGTCAGCACAGCGAGCTCCAACGCGTTGAGGGCCTCGCGCAGGTCGCCGCCCACGGCGCCGGCCAGCTTCTTCAAGAGCGCCTCGTCCACCACCGGCCGCCACCGCGCGAGGCCGCGTTCCGGGTCGGCGAGCGCGCGCCGCAGCACAGCCTCGATGTCTTCCGGCGAAAGCGGCTTGAGCTCCAGGATGGTCGAACGGCTGCGCAGGGCCGGGGGCAGCGAGAGATAGGGGTTCTCGGTCGTCGTGCCGATGAAGATCACGCGGCCGTCCTCCACGGCCGGCAGGAGCGTCTCCACCTGGTTGCGCGCGAAGCGGTGGACCTCGTCCACGTGGAGGAGGAGGCCGCCCGGCCCGGCCGCCTCGATGGCCTCCCGCAGCTCCTTCACGCCGCTCTGGACGGCGTTCAGCGAGACGAACGGCCGGCCCGCGGCGCGCGCGATGATGTGCACGAGGCTCGTCTTGCCCGTCCCGGGCGGGCCGAAGAGGATGAGCGAGCGGAGCGCGCCGGATTCCAGCATGCGGCGCAGGATGCGGCCCGGGCCCACGAGATGCGCCTGGCCCACGACCTCATCCAAGGTGCGCGGCCGCATGCGCGCCGCCAGCGGCTCGTGCGCTGGGCCGGGGTCTGGCGGCGGCGCGGAGCGTTCATCCATGGCCGACACTTCCCTCCCCCGGATGGCCGCGCCACCGGCCGCGGCGCGGGCGCTCCGGTCAGGACACCCTGCCCAGGGCCGCGTACCACGCCAGGAGGCGGGGGCCCCAAAGGGCCGCCGTCCACGCCCCGAAGGCGAGCGCGGGTCCGAAGGGGATGTAGTCCTTCAGCCGCTTCTTTCGAGCTGCGACCAGCGCCAATCCTGCCGCGGAGCCGGCGAGAAAGCCGATGAGGAGGGCGAGAAGCCCCAGCTCCACGCCTAGAGCGGCGCCGATGACCGCGCTGAGTTTGACGTCGCCCATACCCATGCGGCCGCCGCTGACCACATTCAGCAAAAGCATGATGCCCCCGGCCGCGGCGGCTCCCTCCAAGCCCCGGAGGAGCATCGCCGGCCCGCCCCAAGCGTCGGCGGCCAGAACCAGAACGAACCCCCAGAGGCTGACGGCGTTGGGGATGATGCGGTGGCGCAGGTCCGTGAAGACGGCCACGATGAGCGTGCCGAAGAGCGCCGCCAGCGCCGCCCCGCGCGGCCCCGTCCCGCCGGCCGCGGCCGCACAGGAGAAGGCCGCAGCCGCGCCGAGCTCCACCAGGGGGCGTGTCCAGCCGCTCGGCGCCCCGCACCCCGGGCAGCGCCCGCGCTGGAGGGCGAAGCCCATAAGCGGCACCCTCTCCGCTGGGGTGAGGACCCGCCCGCAACGGGTACACCGGGAAGCCGCGGTGATGAGCGGCTCGCCCCGCGGCAGGCGCTCGATGGCGACATGGAGGAAGCCGCCGGCAAGGAGCCCAAGGAGGGCGCTGGAGACCAGAACGACGGGCACGGGGGTGATGGGATCGCAACCTTCCGTCGCCGCCGGCGCGGGCGCGGATTCCGCAGGCCGCGCGTCCGCTTGCGCTCTGCCAGAATTTCCTATCTATAATACGACCTGGAAGATCCTCTTCCCTTCCCCGCGCAAAGGCGGATGGACGGCCGCAGTGCGGGCGCGTCTCGACGGCACGGGTGGAAATTTCTCTCACCGATCGACGACAATTTGGATAGGAATTTTCTTCATCCTGGCCGAATCGTCCAGCCATGAAGGGGCGGGGCCGTGATCCGACTCGTGCAGGCGGCGTTTGTGGCGCTCTTGGTGGCCGCGGGGCTCGCCGCGCTCGTCTCCTCGGGCTTCCCTGAACGTCCCGCGCTTCTCGCCTTTCTCGCTGCCGGGCTCTACCTTGTCGAGCGCTTCCACCTGCGCATGCCGGCCGACCTCGCCTATTCCCTCACTGTCCCCGTGATCTTGGCGGGCGCGGCCGTCGGAGGGCCCGCTGGTGCCCTCTGGCTGACCGTCGTCGACAACGCCTACCGCGTTCAGCTGAATCCCAAGCGCACGTGGCTGCAGCGGACCTTCAACGTCGGCCAGATGCTGCTCTGCGCGGCCCTTGGCAGCCGCGTGTACGAGGAGCTGGCCCCCGCCCTCCACACCTCCACGGCGGCGGCCGCTGCGGCGGCCTCGTACCTCGTCCTGAATTTTGCTCTAGTCACTCTAATGGTCCGCCTTTCACAGGACCTGCCGACCTTCATGCAGTTCCTGCGCAGCGCCCGGGATGCCGTGCAGCTGCAGGCGCTGGAGGTGCTGGGCAGCGTCCTCCTCGTCACGGAGGCTGCGGCGGGCAACCTGCCCGGGCTGGGCGCGGGGCTCGCGCTCATCGTCATGTTCGGCATGATCACGCGCCGCCTCTCCGACGCGATCTCCGAAACCACCCGGGACCCGCTCACGCACACGCGCAACTTACGCGGCTTCGTCACGGATTTTGAGGAGGCGCTGGAAGACCACCGCCGGCTGGGCCGGCCCTTCGGCGTCATCGTGCTCGATCTCGACCGCTTCAAACAGCTCAACGACGAGTACGGCCACGATGTCGGCAACGCCGTGTTGACGGTGGTCGCGCAGCGCATCCGCCACCGCGTGCGCGAGGGGGACCGCGTCTACCGGATCGGCGGCGAGGAGTTCGCCGTGCTGTTGCCGGACGTCACGCAGGAGGCGCTCGCGGAGCGCGCCCGGCAGCTGGATGAAGCCATCCGCGGGGAGCCGGTCGTCCTGCCGGACCAGCCGCCGCTGGAAATCTCAGCTTCAGTCGGTTGGTCGCGCTGCCCGGACGACGGCGTGGACTATGAGTCCCTCTTCCGCCGCGCTGACCAGGCGATGTACGCCGTCAAGCAACGCCAGCGGCGCTAAGGCTCACCCAGTGGCGGCCGTGTCCGCGCCCGGCGGCAGCCGCTTCCGCGCCCGGCGGCAGGTCAGCGCCGGCCCGCCAGCGCCGGCCAGGCTTCCTTGAGATTCTCGGCGTCGGCACGGCGCACGCGCCCCTCCTCCACGGCGCGATCGAGGGCGCCGGCCATCGTCTGCATGCCGAAGCGCGCGCCCGCCTGCATGAGGCTGGAGAGTTGGCGCTCCTTCCCCGCGCGGATGAGGTCGCGCACCTTGGGTATGCCCACCAGCACCTCCGCGACGGCCGTGCGGCCGCCCTCCGGGCGCGGCAGGAGGGCCTGCGCCACGACGCCCTGCAGCGTGTCGGCGAGTTGCAGTCGCGCGCGGTTCTGCCGGTGCGGCGGGAAGGCGTCGACGATCCTCTCCACGGCCGAAGCCGCGCCTCTCGCGCGCACGCTCGCCAGCACCAGGTGGCCCGTCTCCGCAGCGGCGAGCGCCGCGGCGATCGTCTCCGGGTCCCGCAGCTCCGCGATCAGGAGGACGTCCGGATCCTGGCGCAGGGCCGCGGCCAACCCCTCGGCGAAGGACGGGGCGTCGTCGCCGATCTCCCGCTGGTGGACGATGCTCATGCGGTGCCGGTGGAGGTACTCGACCGGGTCCTCCAGCGTGACGACATGACAGGAGCGCATGCGGTTGATGCGGTCGACCATGCCCGCCAGCGTGGTCGACTTGCCGCTGCCCGCGGGCCCCGCGACGAGCACGAGCCCGTGCGGGCGCATGGCCAGCTCGGCGACGATCTCCGGCAACTCCAGGGTCTCCAGCGCCGGCGGCTCCGGCGGGATGAGGCGCACGGCCAGCGCGAGGGCGCCGCGCTGCCGGAAGACGTGCGCGCGGTAGCGCCCCTCCCCCGCCGAGCCGAACGCGAAGTTGGCGCTGCCGCGGGCCTCGAGTTCGCGCCCCCGCTCCGGCTTCATCACCGTGCGCACGAGCGCCTCGACGGCCGCCGGCGGCAAGGGGTCCATCTCCAGCCGGCGCAGCGCGCCATCCACGCGCACGCACGGCGGGGACTCCACCGTGATGTGAAGGTCCGAGGCGCCCAACGCGCGCGCCTGGGCGATCGACTCTTCCAGCAGCGTCCCGGGTTCCAGCATGCGGCCCCGCCTTTCCAGCGCCGCTCTGCCTGCGGCGCCGGTTCTAGCATGCCCGGGCGGGGCCGCGGCCCAGAGCGCACCGTCAGCGCAGCGTGGCGACGGCGCGGCCGATGGCGGCGAGCGCTGCGTCGATGTCGGCCGCGGAGACATCCTTGTGCGTCACAAAGCGCACCACACGCGAGTCCATGGCGTTGGCCAAAACGCCCTCGTCCGCGAGCATCGCCACCACCGTGGGGGCGTCGCGCCCTGTGCCGGTGACGTCCGCCATCACCATGTTCGTCTGCACGGCCTCCGGCTCCACGCGGAAGCCGGGGATGGAGCTGAGGCCCTCCGCAAGGCGGCGCGCGTTCTCGTGGTCTTCGGCCAGCCGCTCCACCATCGTGTCCAGCGCCACCAGCCCGGCGGCCGCGATCACGCCCGCCTGGCGCATGCCGCCGCCCACCATCTTGCGGTTCTTGCGCGCGGCCAGGATGAACTCCCGGGAGCCGCAGAGGAGCGAACCGACCGGCGCGCCGAGACCCTTGGAGATGCAGAACATCACGCTGTCCACGGGCGCCGCCAGCTCCGCCGCGCTGCAGCCGAGCGCCACGGCGGCGTTGAAGATGCGCGCACCGTCCATGTGCACGCGCAGGCCGAGGTCCTGCGCGGCCCGGGCCACGGCCCGCACCTCCTCAGGCGTCCAGACGGTGCCGCCGGCGCGGTTGTGCGTGTTCTCGATGCACAGGAGCGACGGCCGCGGGAAGTGGATGTTGGGCGCGCGCACGGCGGCGCGCACGTCGTCCGGACCGAACTTGCCGCGGCGCCCCTCGATGAGGCGGGGCACGGCGCCGGCCACCGCGGAGAGGCCGCCCACCTCGTAGTCGTAGATGTGACTCTCCGCCTCCAGGAGGATCTCGTCGCCGCGGGTGGTGTGGGTGAGCACGGCGACGAGGTTCCCCATCGTACCGCTGGGCACGAAGAGAGCGGCCTCCTTGCCCATGCGTTCGGCGGCGGCCTCCTCCAGGCGGAGGACGGTCGGATCCTCGCCGTAGACGTCGTCCCCGACCTCCGCGGCCGCCATGGCGCGGCGCATCTCTTCGGTCGGCGTGGTGACGGTGTCGCTGCGCAGGTCGATGCGCTGCACGGTCATGCTCCTTCCGGTGGCGCGTGGGACACGCGTTCGCTTGTCCGATAACCACGGTTCATTCGCGCCGGCGGCGCCTCATTCCTCGCGCGGGCGCGGTCCTGGCACGGCGCCCGCCCACATAGGTTCACCCCGGGGTGGGGCGCGGACGTGGCGTGGCTCCTCTTGGGTGCGCGCATCGGCCTGATCGGCGTGGAGCGGCTTCTTCTGAAGGCGCTGGGCCGCGGTGCCAGCGCGGCGGCCGCGACCTTCCTCTTCTTCGCGCTGGGCGCCGCCGCGCTCACGCCCTGGGGGCTGGCCCAGCCGCTGGCCCCGCCCGCGCGCGCCGCGGCCGTGATGAGCGGCCTCGTCTTCTCGGTCGCCTTCCTCTTTTACCTTCGTTCCCTCGCCCTTGATGAGCTCTCGCGTGTGGCGCCGCTCGGCGGGCTGGCGGACGTGTTCACGCTGGCGCTGGCCGCCGCGCTCGACGCCGCCCCCGTGGGGGCGGCGCAGGCGCTGGGCACGCTCCTCATCCTCGGCGGCGTGGCGGCTCTCGAGGGCGCCGGCTGGCGTGGGCTCATGGGGCTCGCGCGGCGCCGCTCCGGCGTCTACATGGTCGCGTACGCGGCGCTTCTGGCGGCGGAGAGGCTCATCGACCAGCGCGGCGGCGCCGGCGCGCCGCCCGTGGCCTACACCTGGACGATGTTCACCACCGTGACGGCTGCGCTCGCCGCCTGGCTCACAGCCCGGGGAGGCTGGGGCGCCACCGTGGCCCTCCTCCGGCGGCGGCCCCTGCCCGCCCTGGGCAGCGCCGCCACGAACGTCGGCTCCTACGCGGCGCTTGTGGCGCTGCTCGACGAGTTCCCGGTGACGGTGCTGGAGCCGGTGACGAGCCTCTCCCTCCTTGTCTCGGCCTACCTCGGCCGCGCCGTCTACGGGGAGCGGCTGCGCGGCCGCATCCTGCCTGCCCTCGCTGTGGCCGCGGGCTCCGCGCTCGTGCTTTGGCGCTAGCGCGGCGGCGTGGGGATGCGGCTGCCCTAGGGCGGCGCGAGGCGGGCGGAGACGCCGGCGCGCGACGGGTCCAGCAGCCATGCGACGGCGTCGGCGAGCGGTGCGATGGCGCGCTCCACCTCTTCCGGGCGGCTGCCGTCGCCGCCGATCTCGATCAGCGCCGAGAGGCGGCCCGCGTCCTGGTTGTACGGCCCCGGCTTCACCCAGATGCCCCGCACAAGGCCCGGCGCCGTCCGCTGCAGACGCTCTGTGAGAAGCGCCGCGGCACGCAGGTTCGGCCACCAGTCCATTCCGCGCGCGGGACGCGAGCCGACCACCCAGAGGAGCCGCGCGGCGGGCCAGCCGCGCAACTCCCCCGTGGCCTCGGCGTGGTCCAGCGCATCACGGTGCACATCGAGGACGAGCTCCACCGACGGAAACGCCTGAAGGAGGCGCCGCAGGCGCGGCCGCACGGCGGCGTACGGGTCGTCAGCGGGCAGCAAGCGCGGGCCGCCCGCCAGCGGGCGCCCGAAGCCGCGGTCGTGGACGGCCGTCACGCCGCGCGCGGCCAGCGCACGGCCGAGAAGCGCGGCCGCCTCGACGACATCCGCCGGCGCGGCAGGCGGCGTTCCGGCGGCGTACCCCTCCCACGCGTGCGTGTGGATGAGCAGCACCCGCGGCGGCCCGGCACCGAACGTTTCCAGGTCGCCCCGCACTAAGCCGCTCCCCCCGTGCCGCGCCCCCAACCACGCCCCCGCGGCGGCCGCAAGGAGCGCCGCCGCTACCGCCCAGCGCCAGGCCGTGCCCCACCGCAAGGCGAGCACGCGCGATTCCCCCGGCGCAGCCTATGCGGCCCCGGGGCTGTCCCAGCGCCGGCGAGCGCCTCACGCCACGGGAGTGCCGTCCGGCACCGGGGCGTCCGGGCGCAAAAGGACGACATCGCCCTCCTCGGGGATGCCGCCAAGGACCAGGACCTCGGAGGAGAAGCCGGCGATGCGCTTCGGGGGGAAGTTCACGACGGCCACCACCTGGCGGCCGACGAGCGCCTCCGGATCATAGCGGCGCGTGATCTGCGCGCTGGATCGCTTCTCCCCGAGCGGGCCGAAGTCGATCCACAGCTTGATCGCCGGCACGCGCGCCTCCGGGAACGGCTCCGCGCGCCGCACGGGGCGGACCGGGAAAAAGACGTACCACCCGGAAGGTGCGGGGATTTCTTCACCTCGGGGAAAAGGCGAGATCGTCGGCTTTGTTTACCCGGCTACCCCGACGGCCCGCCGCGGACGCGGCCGCGCTGGACCGGCTGCTGGCGGCCGGTGCCCTCGCGCCGCCCCCGGCGGCCGCGGGCGCGGAGCTGCAGCGGGCCGCGGCGCAGGCGGCGGCGCTGGCGCGCCCCGCGCCGGCGGTCGGTGCCGCGGCCGGAGCGCGGGTGGCGCTGCCGCTGGATGTCGACATCGACGTCGTCTACGTCCGCGTCGGCTTCCTGCCGGCGGCTCCCGCCTCGTGGTCACAGATTTCGGGGCTCGGCCGGGCCAGCGCGCCGGCCGTGGCGCAGGCCGGTGGCCGGTTGCAACCCGGCCTCGCCGTCGGCCGGGACGACGCTGCGCTGATCGCCGGGCTCGCCGCAGCGTACGGGGCTCCGCCGGCCGCGGCCGCGCCCGCGCCCGATGCCGCGGCGCTCGACGGGCCCGCGGGCGACGCCGCCGCGTCGCAGATCTCCCGCTGGCTGCACGACGGCGACCTCTGGCCCGCGGCGGATCCCGTCGCGGCCTTCACGGACGGACGCGCCGGCGCCATCCTCGCCCCGGCGTCCGCCATCGGCCCCATCGAGGCGGCCCTCGGCGGGCACGCGTCTTTCATGACGGGCACGTTGCCGGGCATGCCGGCGCGCGTGCGGGTGCTCGCGCTCCTGCCCTACGGCCCGCCGCGCAGCCGCGCGGCGGCGGCCGCGTTCGCCGCTTTTCTTGAGGAACCGGAGCCCCAGGCCGTGTGGGCGGCGCAAACCGGCCGCCTGCCCGCCTCCCGAAAGGCGCTCGACACGGCCACCTGGCGGGCGTACGCGGCGCATCATCCGGAGGTGGCGCGCTGGGCGGCCGGGCTCGCCCAGGCGACGACCTGGCCCCCGGACGGGGCAGCCGCCGCGCTGGACGCCGCGCGGGCGCGCTTGGCGCTCCTTTTCGGGACGGGGACGGGCGGCACCGGCGGCGGCGGGCGCTAGGCGGCGGACAGGCGCCGGCTGAGAGCGCGGCTCGGCGGGTGCGCGCGGGCGCCCTCGGGTGGCCGCAGCGGCGCGCGGCGCCGTGTGACAGCGCCTGGGCCGCGCGCCAGCGATTCCCTGCCGGGCGCGCGCTGAGGTCGGAAGGATGCGGCGGGCACCGCGATGAATCGTCCGACGTCCAATCTCCGAGCCGGCATTCGAACGCCATCGCCGGCCGTCGTCCCCGGAAAGGTGATGCGTCATCGCCACGCCGACCCCGCCGCAACGGAAATCCAGGCGGCGCCTCAACCGGCGCCGGTTGCCGCTCCTTGTCCTCGGCCTCGCGACGCTCCTTCTCGCCAGCGCCGCTGGAGCGTGGTACGCGCTGCCGCACGGCGGTGTGTGGCTTGGTGGGTCGCCGTCGGCCGCGGTGCCGTCCGGCGCCGGGAGCAGCGGCTCGGAGAGCGAGGCCGCGAGCGAGCGCTCAAGCGAGCCCGCAGGCGGCAAGGCGAGCGAAGCCGCCGCGGAACCAGCCCAGCCGCCGCTGAGCTCCGAAGAGTTCCGCCGGGTGATCGCCTCGTATGAGGCCAACCACCCGAAGGACCATCGCGGCATCTACATTTCCGGCGCCACCGCCGGCACGCCGCGCATGTGGAACACGCTCATCCACCTCGTGGAGCGCACGGAGCTCAACGCGGTCGTGATCGATGTCAAGGAGGACGGCCACGTCCTCTATGACAGCCAGGATCCCTTGGTGCGGTCCGTGGGCGCGATCAAGGTGGAGATCCCGCGTCTCAAGGAGCAGCTCGACGAGCTGCACCAGAAGCACATCTACGCCATCGCGCGCATCGTCACGTTCAAGGACAGCGGCCTCGCCAAGGCGCACCCGGAGTGGGCGGTTCAGGACGCGCGCGGCGGCGTCTGGCGCGACCGCACCGGCGCCGCGTGGATGAACGCGTACAACGAGAACGTGTGGGAGTACAACATCGCCATCGCCAAGGAGGCGGTGCGGCTCGGCTTCGACGAGATTCAGTTCGACTACGTCCGCTTCCCGAGCGACGGCGCCATCCGCCAGGCGCGCTACCCCGGCGCGAACGGCCGCACACGCGTGGAGGCCATCACCGGCTTCCTGGAGCGGGCGCGGACGGAGCTCGGCCGCATGGGGGTTCCGGTCTCGGCCGATATCTTCGGCCTCATCCCGACCGCCCTGGACGACCAGATGATCGGCCAGCACTGGGAGGAGGCGGCCGCCGCTGTCCACTTCATCTCCCCCATGGCCTACCCCTCCCACTACGCGCCGCGCACCTTCGGGCTGCCCAACCCCAACGCGGCGCCGGCGGAGACGGTGGCGCACACCATGGACGACGCCATCCGCCGCCGGCCGCCGGGCGGGGCGCTGGTGCGGCCGTGGCTCCAGGACTTCAGCCTCTACGGCGTGCACTACACGCCGGAAATGGTGCGCGCGGAGATCGACGCCGCGGAGCGCCACGGCGCCGTGGGCTGGCTCCTCTGGAACGCGGCCAACTGCTACAAGCCCGACGCGCTCAAGCCCGATCCGAACGCGCCGCCGTTGCCGAAGTTCGGGGACCACAGCACGTGCGAGGCGGCCGTGAGCCGGGTGCTGAACGGCGGGGAGTGAGGCGCGGGGTACGGGGGCGTGGGTGGCGGCCGGGGGGCGCGGGAGACGCGGGCCCGGTGCGGGCGCGCAGCCGCGGCCCCGCTCGTCCGCGGGCCCGAGGCAAAGTCGCAATTTCGTCCTTATCAGTTGACATAACGAAAGGCCCATGGGGCATAAGGCGCACCGTATGCCTAATTCCGCCAACGGGGCTCTAGATCGATCAGTGTGTGGTGAAGGAAGAGAGCGGCAGAAGCGTCAAGGGTTGAGTGCGATACCCACACACCGGGAGGGCCATCTGCTCCGCCGCTCCCGTCGTTCCACGGCACACGTCGAAAGTGCTGAGAGCCGTCTGGACGGCGGCGGCGCGGCTGCCGCGCCTTTCGAGCTCCGAGGCGCGCCG
>JADBKN010000023.1 GCA_014896375.1 Bacillota bacterium
CGGGCGGAAGGTTCGACGCCGCCCCGGGCTTCACCTGGGGCGCGGACGGCGCGGGATGCTGAGCGTGCGCCATTCGGCGTCACGCAGCATCTTGGCGAGGTAGACGATCTGGCCCACGTGGTAGGCGGTGTGCGCGAGGGAGCGCTCCAGGGCGAGCGGCACGGAGTGCGGTTCGCCGCGGATGGTGACGGTGCGGAGGAGATCCTCGTCCTTCAGCGATTCCAACGTGTGGAAGAGCGCCGACCAGCCGGCCTCCCACACCGCCCTCAGGGTCTCGGGGGTATCGCGCTCGCCGGCCTCGAATTCCGCGTCCCGGTCGCGGTCCGGCTTTTCGCCGTCCGTGGTGAGGAAGTCGGTCCAGCGGGAGCGCAGGTTGCCGCCCACATGTTTCATCAGAACGGCGATGCTGTTCGATTCCTGCCCAGGAGCGTACGTCCACTCCTGCGGCGAGAGCTGGGCGATGGCGTCCTCCGCGAGTTTCTTCTGCCGGCGGAATTCCGACGTCACGGCCTGCAGCAGGGTCTCCCCCAACGACGCGTTCATCGGCGTGCCTCCTCGTGCCCAGCGTAGCATGCGGCCGCACGGTAGGGCGCGCCCGTCTCGGAGGCGATCGCCCGGCGCGCGGCCGGGTACGCTCACCGCGTGGCCGCCCGCGGTCCAGGCTTTAAATACCCCATGGGGTATGTTATCATCGCCCTGTGGGCAATCTTTGGACGACACAACCGGGGAAGGAGGGTCGGCATGGCGGTCACCATCTACACGACGCCGACGTGCCCCTACTGCAGAAGCGCCAAGCGCTACCTCCAGGAGCGCGGCGTGCCCTTCCGGGAGGTGGACGTGGCGCGGGATCCCCGCGCCGCGGTGGAGCTGGTGCGGAAGACGGGGCAGACCGGCGTGCCGGTCATCGAAGTCAACGGGGAGTGGATCATCGGTTTCGACGTCGCCCGCCTGCAGCGCGCGCTGGGGTTGCGGTGACCGGACCGGAGAGTCGCGGAGGTGGCGAGCGTGCGTTTGAAGCCCGTGGACGATCGCATTCTCGTCGAGCCCATCGAGCCTGAGACACGGACGCCGTCCGGGATCGTCCTCCCGGACGCGGCGAAGGAGCAGCCGCAGATGGGCAAGGTCGTGGAAGTCGGCACGGACGAGGAAGTTCAGAAACTCGTCCGCCCCGGTGACGTCGTCGTGTTCGCCAAGTTCAGCGGAACCGTTGTGAAGGTGGACGGGCGCGAATTGCGCATTCTTTCCCGTAGTGAAATCCTGGCCACGGCGGAGCTCTGAGCGCCCGCCGCAGCGGAACGGGGGACTGAGGGAATGTCATCCTACGGTTTCAGCAAGACGGTGGCGATGGGCTTCGACGAGGCCGTGGAGAAGGTCACGGACGCGCTTCAGCGCGAAGGCTTCGGCGTCCTCACGACGATCGACGTCCAAGCCACTCTTAAGAAAAAGCTGGGCCTGGACACGGAACGATACCTGATCCTGGGCGCCTGCAACCCGCAGTTCGCCCACAGGGCGCTGGAGGCGGAACCCGAACTGGGCCTGCTCCTTCCCTGCAACGCCATCGTGTACGAAGACAAGGGCGGCGAGGTGCACGTCGCCGTCCTCGATCCGGTCCGGGCGCTCAGCATCGTCGACAACCCGGCTCTGGCGCCCATCGCCGCGGAAGTGAGAGAGCGCCTGCAGCGCGCCATCGAGAACGTCTGAGGCCGCCTGCGGCTTCACCCCACGAGGTCACAAGAGCTGCAGGAAGGACTTGCGCACGCGCTCAAGGGCCTCGCGGCGCCGGTTTTCATCCTCGATCTGAAAGCACTGGGCGAGGTTCTCGGCCACGAGGGAGAGGCCGACCTTGTTGAGGGCGGAGCGCATGGCGGCCAGCTGTGTGATGATGTCCTCACAAGGACGGCCTTCTTCCAGCATCTTCTGCAGGCCGCGGGCCTGCCCTTCGATGCGGCGCAGGCGGTGGATCATCGAGCGGAGCTTGTCGGGTTCAATGTCGAGGCTGGTCATGGCATGTCCCTCCTCGTCATGCATCATACCCCACGGTGTATATGGCGGTGAGGGGGAAACATCAGCATATCGGACCACCATGATGGGGGTGAGCGACCGTGTTCTTCAAGCAGATGTTGGACGGGGTCAACGGCTGCGCGTCGTACATCATCGGCTGCACCGTGGAAGGCCAGGCTGCGGTCATCGACCCGCTCCAGGCCCTCGGGGCGGATGAGTACATCCTCGAAGCCGCGGACCGGGGGTTGAAGGTCCGGTACGTCATCGACACGCATGTCCACGCGGACCACGTCTCAGCGGCGAGGGAGC
The DNA here is from genome assembly GCA_014896375.1 of Bacillota bacterium. Classification (GTDB taxonomy): domain Bacteria; phylum Bacillota; class Sulfobacillia; order RBS10-35; family Bu92; genus Bu92. The sequence goes on from JADBKN010000023.1 coordinate 2,311, forward strand.
TGGCGGAGAAGACCGGCGCGCAGCTGATGATGGGCGCGAAGACGCGCGCCGAGTACGCGTTTCACCCGTTGAAGGAAGGCGACCGCATCCGCATCGGCCATGTGGAGATCGAGGTGTGGGAGACGCCGGGCCACACGCCGGAGAGCATCTCGCTCCTCGTCAAGGATCGGACGCGCACGGACGAAGAGCCGTGGTTCGTCCTCACGGGCGACAGCCTGCTCGTGGGGGACGTGGCGCGCCCGGATCTCGTGCTGGATGAGGGGCAGGAGGAGATCGAGCGGCGCGCCGCCACGCTCTACCGAACGCTCCACGAGAAGTTCCTCTCGCTCCCGGATACCGTGGAGGTGTACCCCGGCCACTTCGGGGCCTCCACGTGCGGCGGCCAGCGGTTGAACGAGAAGGCCTGCTCGACGATCGGTTTCGAGCGGCGGTACAACGAGGCGCTCCAGCAGAAGGACCTGGAGGCGTTCGAGCGGTACGTGATGGAGAACCTGCGGCCGCAGCCGGAGAACTACAAGGCCATCAAGCGCAGGAACCTGGGGCTGGAGGTGCCGTCGTCCACATGAGTGCGGCGGAGACGATCCTGACTGCGGAAGAGATCCGGAACCTCTTAAACGATGGGAGCGTCCTGGTGCTGGACGTGCGGCCTGCAGACGAGTTCACGGCCGCACACGTGCGCGGGACCGTGAACGCGCCCTACCGCCGGCGCGTCTTCGGCACGCTGGTGCGGGCGCAGCTGGACCCTGCGGAGTACACCCTAGCAGTGCTGGCGGATTCGGACGTCGTCGCGCGCGCGGCGGCGCAGGAGCTGGAGCAGGCGGGTTTCCGCGTCGCCGGCCACGCGCACGGCGCGCCGGAATCCTGGGAGAGCGCCGGGTTGACGGTCGACCGCGTCGAGGAGTGGGATGTGGACGAGTTGGCGGCGCGCCTGCAGTCCCCGGAGGCGCCGGAGGTGATCGATGTGCGGGAGCCCTACGAATGGCGCATGGGCCACATCCAGGGTGCGAAGCACATCCCTTTGGACCAGCTGGAGGCCCGCATGGCGGAGCTCGACCCCGAACGTCCGTATGCGCTCATCTGCGCGAGCGGCAACCGGAGCGCCTACGCCGCCCAGCTTTTGCAGGCGCGCGGCTTCCGCGCGCCCATCAACGTGCGCGGCGGCGTCTACGAGTGGGCGCGGCGCGGGCACCCTCTGGAACGGTGAGGTGAGCGGGTTGCCCCATAAGTTTGAGCAGCGCGGATCCTGGCAGCGCCTGCTGGCCGAGGAACGGAAAAAGCTGGTGCCGCCGGCGAAGGTCTTAGAGGTCCTGGGTGTCCGGCCGGGCGAGACGGTGCTCGACCTCGGCGCCGGACCGGGATACCTGACGCTCCCGCTCGCGGAGGCCGCCGGACCGGACGGCTGGGTCTGGGCGGCCGACATCTCGGAGGACGCCCTGGAGTTGCTCCGCCAGCGCGCCCAGGAGGCCGGCCTCGCCAACGTGCGCACGCTGAAGGCGGAGGAGACGCGCATCGACCTCCCGGACGGGGCGGTCGACCGGGCGCTGATGGTCAACGTCCTGCACGAGTTGAGCGACGCCCGCGCGTCTCTGGCCGAAGTGCGCCGCGTCCTTAAACCCGGGGGTGCGCTCCTCGTCGTGGACTGGGAACGGGCTCCGATGGAGATCGGACCCCCTTTTGAGGACCGGATCGCCGCCGCCGATGCCGAACGGCTCCTGGAAGCGGCGGGCTTCGCCACGGAGCGGCTTTCATGGCCGCATCCAGCGCATTATGCGCTCCGGTGCGCCGCGCCCGTTTAGGCCTTTGTGATGCCTCCGTTGCGGTCGTCGCCCCCACGTGGACAAAGTATCACCGCAGTCGTACACTACGAAATGTAGTGAATGTGCCGGCGGTCGGTCGCGGGCGGCCCGACTGTACTCGAAGGTCGAGGCCGTGCGTCTTCGACCATCCACGAGTAAGAGGTGACGTCCGTGCAAAAGTTTCCACGTCGCTGGATTCTTTGGCTCGCCGTGGCCGCGATGGCAGGGTTCGTCTGGGCCATCCGCCAAAGCGGCGACGTCCAGCAGCCGACCGCGCCCGCCACGACCGGGCGGACCGTCGCCGTTCGCCAGCCCGATCCGGACGAGGTTCCGGACGGCAAGACGGCCACCATCGTCGCAGAAGAAACGGATTGGACGGTCAAGCCGGGCCTCTCGTTCAAGGCGTGGACGTTCAACGGTACCATCCCCGGTACGGTCCTCCGTGTCACCGAGGGCGACACGGTGTCCGTCAAGCTCGTCAACCGGCTGCCCGTCCCCGTCAGCATCCACTGGCACGGCGTGCCGGTGCCCAACGCCATGGACGGGGTGCCGGGCGTGACGCAAAACGCCGTCGCGCCTGGGAAGGCTTTTCTTTACGAGTTCAAGGCGACGGTTCCGGGGACCTATTGGTACCACTCCCATCAGACGAGTGCGGAACAGGTCGACCGCGGCCTGTACGGCGTGCTCATCGTCGAGCCGAAAGCGCCCGCCGTCCGCGCTGACCGTGATTACACGCTCGTGTTGGACGAGTGGACGTCCGCGCCGGACGCCGGAGGTGCTGGCGACGGCAGCAGCGGAATGAGCGGAGCCGGCGGCATGGGCGGCATGAGCGGCATGAGCGGCATGAGCGGCATGAACCACACGGGCGGCATGAGCATGGGCGACATGAACATGAATGGGATGGACATGGCCATGGCCGCGTACACCACCTTCGGGATCAACGGCAAGGCCTATCCGGACACGGATCGCCTGGTTGTGCGCAAGGGTGAGCGCGTCCGGCTGCGGCTTGTGAACGCCGGTTTCATCACGCATAAGATTCACATCCACGGCCATGACGTGCGGATCGTCGCCACCGACGGCCAGCCGATCGAGAATCCGCCGGCGTTCCGGGACCGCCTGATCGCCGTGGCGCCTGGGGAGCGGTATGATGTGGAATTCGTCGCGGACAACCCCGGCCGCTGGCTGATCGAGTGCCACGGCGACATGGCAGGGACGCCGGACATGAAGGCGGAAATCGTGTACGAAGGTAGCGAGAACGCGAAGGCCGACCGGCCCGATGACGGCGTCGCATTGCCCGAGATCGATCTCGCAGGCTACGCCGCCGCGGGGAGTGCCGACGGCGGTGCGGGCGAGTTCGCCGCGTTCGACCGAGAGTTCGACCTGAAGCTCGGCGCGGAGATGCGGATGGGCAGCTCGATGGGCATGGTGTACACGATCAACGGCCGGACGTATCCCGACACGGAACCCCTGCGCGTCCGGAAGGGAGATCGGGTCAAGATCCGGTTGGAGAACGTCAGCGACGTCGATCACCCCATGCATCTGCACGGGCATTTCTTCCAAGTGCTCTCGAAGAACGGACGTCCCGTGACGGGAGTGCTCCGCAAGGATACGCTCAACGTCAAGCCGGGCGAAGTGTACGAGATTGCTTTCGTTGCCGACAACCCGGGCAACTGGATGTTCCACTGCCACGAGCTGCACCACGCCGCCGCGGGCATGGTGACGGAAGTCCTTTATGACGGGTTCCAACCGGCCTTCACGCCGGATGCCACGATGGGCAACCAACCCGAATAGAGTCGTCGTCGTTGTCGACAGGCGAGGTGACGGGATCGGATGAAGAGCGTCGATGCCAACGACCAAAGTGCCCAGGCCCAAGTCCGCGCGTTCAAGCTGGACTCCACGGGACTGCAGCGCGCGCTGGGGGACCTGGAGGCCGAGGTGATGGAGGCGGTGTGGCAGCGGGGACGCGCGTCCGTCCGCGATGTCCAGTCCGCCCTGTCGCGGCGGCTGGCGTTCAACACGGTCATGACCGTCATGAACCGTCTCGTCGCCAAGGGTCTTCTGCACCGCTCGGGACACAGGCGCGCATACATCTACACCCCCACCCGCAGCCGGGAGCAATGGCTTGAGGAACTTTCGCGACAGGTGGCGCGCGGTCTCGTGCAGGACTTCGGGCCGTATGCCGTGACGCAGTTCGTCGACGCTTTGGAAGACTGGGATCCAGCGGCGCTCGAGCAGCTTGAGCGCCTGCTGGCCGAACGGAAGAGACGCCGATGAACGCTGGACGGGTCGCCCATGTCCCCATGGGGAGTCGCGCGCTTGCGCGCGCGGCCGACAGGGTGTACGCCAGGTTCCTGGCCCTGGCCGCGATCCCGGCCGTGCTGCCATGGATGCTTTTCGCCCTGCACGGCGGCCCGGCGATGCTCAGGGGTGCGCACCTTTGGGGGATGGTGTGGCTCGGTGTAGGCATTCTGCCGGTGCTCGCCGCGTCGTGGACCCTCGTAAGGAAGGCGGCGGCCACCGCGACGTTGCTCCGCTGGTGCCAGGACCGGCAACTTCCACTTCCGGACAAGGTGCGCGCGTGCATGGTCCGGCTCGGCCTTCACGAGGGGCAGTGCATCATGTATGCGGATGCGCGGCCCTCGGTCTTCACCGCGGGTTGGCTGGCGCCGCGCGTCTACCTTTCCGCGGGTTGCGTCCAGCTCTTGGAGGAGGACGAGCTGGCGCTCGTCCTCGCGCACGAGCAACACCACGTGCGGAGTCGGGATCCCCTGCGCGCCGCGTTCGCCGGCGCCATGGCCGAGGCGTGGCGCCTTCTGCCCGTCTTGCCGCAGGCGTTCCGCCAGTACCGCCAGCTGCAGGAGATCGCCGCCGACGCGTGGGCGCTGGAACGGGCCTTGCCGGGCCCCGGGGCCGCCGGGGGCGACGCCGACAGCCTCCAGCGGCGACTCGACCTTGCGGCTGTGGTGATCAAGCTGTGGAGTGCCGCCCGCCGGGCACCGGTGATCGACGGCGTGAGTGCGGCGTTCACGGACATGCCGGACCGGTTGACGTGGTTGTTGCAAGGTGAGAACCCGCTCTGCGCACCGGCTCGGTTCGACGGCTGGGCGCAGAGCGCCGTTCTGGTCGCGACATTCGTTTCGGCCTATCTCATCATCTGCCCGATCAGCCCCGCGATCTGACACATCGTCGGATATGCGCCACGCCACCCTAAACCGGGGGAGGGGGGCGTGTCTCGGCTGTGCATACCAATACCAACTATGGGTATAATGAGGCCGAGGACGGTGACGGGACATGGCCGAATCGACATCGACCGCGGTTCGTTCCGAAGAAGGAGCGCGGTCGGAGCCCGTCGATCGTGCCGGCGCGGCACCGGAGCGCGCCCGCCTGGCCATTGAGGGCATGACGTGCGCCGCGTGCGTCCACCGCGTGGAGCGCACGCTGCGAAAACTGCCGGGAGTCGTGCATGCTTCGGTCAACCTGGCCACGAACACGGCCAACGTGGAATTCATACCGGGTCAGGTCACCGTATCGGACATGGCCCGCGCGGTGCGGGGCATCGGCTACGGTGCCGAGCCGATCGCAGAAGCCGGCGGCGCCGCCGAGAGGGCGGCGCGGGAGAGGGAGATCCGCATGTGGCGGAACCGCTTCCTCGTCTCCGCCGCACTGTCCCTGCCGCTTCTTCTTGCGATGGTCGGCCACGCGCTGGGGTCCCCATCGGCATGGCTGCGCGTGCTTTCGAACGGTTGGCTGCAGCTCGCGCTCTCCACGCCGGTGCAGTTCGGCGCCGGTTGGGTGTTCTACCGGGACGCCTATTTCAACCTCAGGAACCGCAGCGCGAACATGTCGGTGCTCGTCGCGCTGGGCACGTCCGCCGCGTACCTGTACAGCCTCGCGGCCGTGCTCGCCGGTCCGCACTCGGCCTTGCGGGGACTGTATTTCGAGGTCAGCGCGATCCTCATTACCCTGGTGCTTCTTGGGAAGTGGCTGGAGGCCATCGCCAAGGGACGCACGTCCGAGGCCATCCGCCAGTTGATGCGGTTGCAGGCCAAGACGGCGAGGGTCTGGCGTGACGGCGCGGAGGAGGATGTGCCGATCGAGTCGGTCGAGGTAGGCGACATCGTCATCGTCCGTCCCGGAGAGCGCGTGCCGGTCGACGGCGTGGTGCTGGACGGCGCCTCCGCCGTGGACGAGTCGATGCTCACGGGGGAAAGCCTTCCTGTATCCAAGGGGCCCGGCGACGAGGTCGTCGGCGGCACGGTGAACGGCACGGGCACCCTGCGTGTGCGGGCGGCGCGCGTCGGCCGCGACACGGTGCTCGCGCAGATCGTGCGCCTCGTGGAGGAGGCGCAGGCGTCGAAGGCGCCCGCGCAACGCTTCGCCGACGCCGTCTCGAACGTCTTCGTGCCGGCCGTTCTCGTGGTCGCTCTCCTCACCTTCGCGGGCTGGCTCGCCGTCACGCGCGATTTCGCGTCCTCGCTCCTGCCGGCGGTGGCGGTGCTCGTCATCGCCTGCCCGTGCGCGCTCGGCCTGGCGACGCCGACGGCCGTGATGGTGGCCACCGGGCGCGGCGCCGAAAAGGGGATCCTCTTCAAGGGAGGCGAGCCGCTCGAGGCGGCCGGCCGGTTGGACACGATCGTGCTCGACAAGACCGGCACCGTGACCGAAGGGCGGCCGCGCCTGACGGATGTGGCGCCGGCCCCCGGCTGGACGGAGGGGGAGGCGGCCGCGCTGGCGCTCGTCGCCGGGGCGGAGCGGCGTTCGGAGCACCCGCTGGCGCAGGCGATCGTCGATGGGGCAGCGGATCGGGGAGTTGCGGCGCCCGAGCCCGAACGCTTTGAAGCGCTGCCCGGGCGGGGCGTGCGGGCGGTCGTCGGCGGCCGCGATGTGCTCGTCGGCAGCCGGCGGCTCCTTGAGGAGCGCGGCGTCGACGTGGCGCCGCTCGCGGACCGCGCCGCGTCCTGGGAAGACGCGGGCAAGACGGTCGTGTGGGTGGCCGTCGACGGCCGGCTGGCGGCCGCATTGGCCGTTGCCGACACCGTCAAGCCCGGCGCGGCGGAGGCGGTGCGGGCCCTGGGGGATCTGGGCATGGACGTGTGGCTCCTCACCGGTGACAACCGCCGCGCCGCGGAAGCGGTGGCGCGCCAGGTCGGGATCCCGCCGGAGCGCGTGCTGGCGGAGGTGCTTCCCGCGGGCAAGGCCGACGCGGTCCGGCGCCTGCGTGAGGAGGGGCGCGCCGTGGGCATGGTGGGCGACGGCATCAACGATGCGCCGGCGCTGGCCGCCGCCAACGTGGGCTTCGCGCTGGCCACCGGCACGGACGTGGCGATGGAGGCCGCCGACGTGACGCTCGTCCGCGGCGACCTGCGCGGTGTGGTGGCGGCCGTGGAGCTCAGCCGCGCCACGCTTGGGAAGATCCGCCAGAACCTCTTCTGGGCGCTGATCTACAACGTGCTCGGCATCCCCGTGGCGGCCTTGGGCCTCCTCAGCCCGGTCCTGGCCGGCGCCGCGATGGCCTTGAGCTCGGTGTCCGTGACCACGAACTCGACGCTTCTGCGGAGGTTCGACCCGTGGCGGCGGTTCGGGCGCGCGGCGGGGGCCGGGGCGCGGGCGTGAGGGGCGGGGCAGACGTTATGTAGCCTTATAGGGAGCAAAATGCGCCTTGGGCTCAGCGGGCAAGCAAGGGTGGCGGGCGGCCACTGGGTGGCGAGCAGCGAAGGGAGGATGGAGCGCCATGGCCCACAGGCACCGCGCCGATATCACAGAACGCGAACGAGGCGGAACCGGATCGGAAAGTCGAGGAATAGAACGCGAACACGGCGACGGCGAGGTGTCCGCCACCACCCGCGCCGCAGTGCCTGCACCCGTCCCCGCGCCTGCCGGCCGCTCGATCGCCTCGCGCTACCGGCGCGATCCTGAGGCGCTCCTGCGTCGCCTGCGCCGCATCGAGGGCCAGGTGCGCGGCGTGCAGCGGATGGTGGAGGAGGATCGCTACTGCGTCGACATTCTCGTGCAGCTGGCGGCGATCCGTGCTGCGCTCGATGAAGTCGGGCTCGTGATCCTGGCGGATCACACGCGGGGTTGCGTCACTGACGCCATCCGCAGCGGGGACGGCGAAGCCGTCATCGAGGAGTTGCTGGGCGCCGTCCGGCGGCTGGTGCGGTGAACGGGTGTGCACCACCGTCCGGCCGGGTCAAGGCCGGTCCCGTGAACAGAGCATACCGAGGGGAGGTGTTGCGATGACCACCGAGGTGTTCAAGGTGGAGGGCATGAGCTGCGGTCATTGCCGCATGGCGGTGAAGCAGGCGCTGGAGTCCGTGCCCGGCGTGGCTTCGGCCGAAGTGGACCTTGAGGCGGGCGAGGCCCGGGTCACCTATGACCCGGCTCAGGCCTCGAAGGAGGCGCTGAAGGCCGCTGTGGAAGAGGCCGGGTACGAGCTTGCCGTCTGAGAGCGCGCGTCACGTCCGGCCCCCGGGCCCGACCCGACCCGTCCACCGGGTCGGGTCGGGCTTCTTCTATGCGTTGCCCCCCGCGCATGAGTGATGAACGGCCTCGCGGACGCGTAGGACATCGCCGGTGGGGCGGATCGCGGTCGAACGATCCGCGCTGCCATGGTACCGCGGGCGATCGCCGCGCCTGAGCTGGGAGGCCGCACGATGTACCGATCCGCTCTCTTCCGGCGCGCCGGCTGGGCGGGACTTGCGGGCGCCGCTCTCGACCAACTGCTCTCCACACATGGGCTGCTGGCGACTCTTCTCCCGTTGCTGGCCCCTCTCACCGTTGCCTTCGCTCGTGAAGAGGAAGAGCACACCGCGATGTCCCTCGCGGGCTTAGGTGCACTGGCGGGCAGCCTTCTGGTCGTCGCACCCGCGCTGGTGTGGGATGCCGCGGCCGGCCTGACCGCACATGCTGCAGTGGGTAGCACCGGACATGCCGCGGCGACGGCGACGATGATCGTGATGGGCGCTTCCATGGGCGGGATGCTGGGAGGCGGATGGCAATACTGGCGTTTGCGGCGCTAGGCGCCGGGCCGGGCGGGCGCGCCTACCGGCCGCCCGCCTGGCGCCAGAACGAGCGGATCTGGTTCAAGTTCATCGGCCCGGAGTAGATGACGCGAATCACGCCGTTCTTGTCGACAAAGAAGCTTGTGGGAATGAAGCGCACCTTGTACAAGCGACTGACCGACGCGTCGCGGTCGAGGAGGAAGGTCCACGAGTAACCGAGCTGTCTTGTAAAGTTGACGATGGTCGCCGGGGGCTCGGCCAAGTTCACGCCGAGAATCCGGACCTTGCCGTCGTGTTCCTTGTAGAACCTTTCGATTTCAGGCATTTCCTGCCGACACGGGGGACACCACGTGGCCCAGAAGTGGATCCACACCGGCTCTCCACGCAGGGATGAAAGCGTCACGCTCCGGCCGTCCGGCGTCGGCAAGGTGAAATCCGGGGCGAGGAGCCCTACGTAAGGCCCGCTCTGCCCGTTCCTTGCGACCGTCGATGGAGTCGTGAAGCCCAGAAAGGCCGTCGTCACCAGTAGGACGCCCAGAATGACCCAACCGGTGCGCTTCAGCGGTGACCGAACCTCAGACTGCGGCTTCCCTGGGGCCGGCCACTGCAGCCGCACCGCCCAAACGGTCCCCCACAAAAGCGTGGCGGCGTCGCCCAGCTGCGTCAGAGTCCAGCGGCCATACACCGGCGCATTCGACTCATAGAAACCGAGGAGCATGCGGAAGGCGGAGGCCAGGATGACAAACGTCAGCGCGTTTTGGCCGGCGTAATCCCGCTGCCTTTGCTGCCTCCAAAGGTACGCCGCGAGGGCGAGGAAACCCAGGGCTCCATAGATCTGGACAGGGTGCGTGCGGATCCCGGGCGCAGAGGGCCAGCCCCATGGCATCGTGGTGAGCGGACCGGTGACGGGGACGCCGAGCCAACCGATGGCCAGTGCCAGGGAAAGCGGCGCCGCTATCCAATCGAGGCCCTCGGCTGGCGGGAGGCCTCTCCTACGGAGAGCCACGGCCGCCGCCAGGCAGCCTCCGGCCAAGGCTCCGGTGAAAGACAGGCTCAGACCTGTGACCTTGAGAAGCGTCAACGGGTGGGTCCAATCGATATCCGTGGTGAGGACTTGGTTGAGAAAACGCCCGCCCAACAACGCACCCAAGAGCGCGTACCATGCGGCTTCCGTGATGGCGTCGGCCTCGTTCGGGACGTGAGCGCGCAGCGTCCGGGCAAGGGCGTAACTTCCCACCAGTACGGCGATGACCGCCATCAGGCCGAACCCGCTGATTCCCAGGCCAGGCACGATGGGAATGAAGTTCGGGAGCGGCAGGGGGAATGGCGT
>JADBKN010000024.1 GCA_014896375.1 Bacillota bacterium
GCTGAACACCAGCAAATTGACCCCTGGACAGGGAGGTATGATTCGGTAATCATGGTGATCAGTAAGCGATCACCTACAAAGGGGTGCGATCATCATGACGGACTCGGCGCGGTCGCGGCTCCGCCTTAACCTCGGCGGCAATGAGATCGAGATCGAGGGCCCGGATGAGTTCATCCAGGCTGAAGTCCGGCGCCTGCCGGCGCTCGCGCGCCTCCTGACGGGCGGCGCGCCGGCGGCGGAGGTCGAGGACGATGAGGCGTTCGAGGGCGAGGCGGAGGAGACGGCCTCCACCCGCGTGCGCCTGCCGGAGGCTTTCCGGGACTGGATCGCTAAAATGCCGGAGAAGAAGACGGAGCGCATGAAGCTCCTCTGGGCCGGGTACTATGTGCAACTGCACAGCCGGGACCGGACCTTCCGCATTCGAGACGTGAACAAGCTTCTTGAGGCCCAGGAATTGACGATCAACCACCCGTCCCAGGTGGTGCACGCCGCCGTGAAGTCGGGCGAGGTTCTGCGCCTGACGCGCGGCCGCTACCGCGTGAGCAACCTCGTCGCGCAGACCATCCAGGCCCACTTCCTCGCCTGACGGCCGCCGGCGGCGGCGGACCGCTGCGGCGGCACCGCAGGGCTCGAGGTCGCATCGACGGACGCTGCATGAACTCCAGCCAAGCCGGGGGTCCCCGTGGCGGGACCCCCGCTTGCGCCGGGTCGCGCCCGCGCCCGGCGCACGTAGACTTCGCGCGGGAGGCTTGAAGAGTGACGGAAGCGACAGACGCGCCGGCAGGCCGGCGCATGTGGGTCGTGGCGGGGCTCATGCTGAGCACCGCACTGGCGGCGATGGACGGCACGATCGTCGCCACGGCCATCCCGTCGATCGTCGCCGACCTCGGCGGGTTCGCCCTCTTCCCCTGGATGTTCTCGGCCTACCTGCTCCTGCAGGCCGTGACGGTGCCCATCTACAGCAAGCTCGCGGACCTCTACGGGCGGAAGCCGGTGCTCTTCTTCGGCGTGACGGTCTTCGTCCTCGGCTCGCTCCTTTGCGGGCTGGCCTGGAGCATGCCGGCGCTGATTGTCTTCCGCGCCTTGCAGGGCGTGGGCGCGGGGGCTGTGCTGCCGATCACGACGACGATCGTCGGCGACATTTTCTCCGTGGAGGAGCGCGCCCGCATTCAAGGCTACTTCAGCAGCGTGTGGGGCATCTCCGCCATCGTGGCCCCGGCGGTGGGCGGTCTCTTTGTCCAGTACGGCTCGTGGCGCTGGGCGTTCCTCGTCAACCTTCCGATCGGCGCGCTGGCCGCCTGGACGCTCGTGCGCCACCTGCGGGAGCGCGTGGCGCCGCGGCGGCACCGCATCGACGCGGCCGGCGCGCTCGCGCTGGCGGCGGGCGCGGGCGGGCTGGTCTTCGGCTGCCTGCAGGCGGGCGGGCGCCATCCCGGAGGCGGCTGGACGACGCTCGCCGCTTTCGCCTTCGGCGCGGTCGCGCTGGCCGTCTTCGTGGCTGTCGAGCGGCGCGCGGCGGAGCCGGTGTTGCCGCTTGGCGCCTTCCGCGAACCGATGCTCGCAGGGGCGAACTTCAGCAACCTCGTGCTGGGCATGGTGGTGGTGGGGTTGAGCTCCTACATCCCCACCTTCGTCCAGGGCGTGCTCGGAGGATCGCCGCTCGTGGGCGGTCTGACGCTCGGCATGATGTCTGTGGGCTGGCCGCTGGCCAGCAGCCTCTCCGGGCGCGCCTACCTGCGCTTCGGCTTCCGCTCCACCGCCCAGGCGGGGGCGGCGCTGTGCGCCGCCGGCGGTGCGGTGCTCCTCTCGGCGCCGGCGACGGCTTCCGCGCTCCCGGTGGCGCTGGGGTGCTTCATCACCGGCGCCGGCCTCGGCCTCGCCACCACCTCGGTGCTCGTGGCGGTGCAGGCCGCGGTGGAGTGGGAGCAGCGCGGCATGGCCACGGGGGCGATGACCTTCATGCGCATGCTCGGCAGCACGTTGGGCGCCGCCGTCTACGGCGGCATCGTCAACGCCACCGTGGCGCGGGCGCTGGCGGAGGCGCCGGCCGCCGTGCGCGCGCAGCTGCCGGCCGCCACGGACGTCACTTCCGCGCTTTTGGAGCGCTCGGGCGCTCACGTCCCGCCTCATGTGCTCGGGTACCTGCGCGCGGCTCTGGACGCGGGTGTGCACCACGTGTTCCTTGTCACGATCGCCGCGGCGCTCGTCGCCCTCGCGTTCGTCTCCCGCATCCCGGCGCGCGTGCAACGCGTCCGTGTGTAGCCGCGGCCGGCCATAGGACTCGGCGGGCCGGCGGCGAATCTCTCGGGTGCGCGGCGCCTGCCGGCGCCGCAGCCTGGCTTCGGATGCGGGAGGTCGTCGCTTGTCCCTGGAAGCGTCCGCGCGCGCCCGCCGGCGGAGAGGAACGCTCGTGCGGGCGGCTGCCGCCCTGGTCATAGCCGCGGCCTCTACGGCCGCCCTCGCCTTCCCTCTGGGCCCATTGCCGGCCCTGGGCCCGACGTTCAATCCGGTCACCGGTCTCTTCGCCGGCGTCGCCCGCGACGTGCCCAAACGGCTTGCACTGCCGGGCCTTGAGGCGCCGGTCGTCGTCGAGGAAGACGCCTACGCGGTGCCGCACATCTTCGCCCGCAACGACCACGACCTCTTCTTTGCGCAGGGCTACCTGGTGGCGCGCAACCGCATGGTGCAGATGGACCTCATGCGGCGCAGCGGGTCCGGTCGCCTCGCCGAGATCCTCGGTCCGAAGCTCGTGCCCGCCGACGCGCTGCAGCGGATCCTTGGGCTGAGGCGCACGGCGGAAGCCGAGGCGCAGCGCCTCAAGACGGATGAGCCGGAGATCTACGCGCACCTTGAGGCGTACGCCGAGGGCGTCAACGCCTGGCTAGAGGAGGCGCGGCGCGCGCACGCGCTGCCGGCGCCCTTCCGCCTGCTCGGCTACGTTCCGGAGCCGTGGACGCCGGCCGACTCCCTTGTGGTACAGGGCATCATGACGGAAGACCTGGCTCTCACCATGCAGCCCATCCTGCGCACCATCGCGGAGGCCAAGCTCGGCAGCACGCGGGCGGAGGCGCTCTTCCCCACCGTTGCCGTCAATGAGCAGCACCCCTACAACCCCGGCCCCTACCCGCCGGACACGCCGGTCGACGCGGCCGCGCTGAAGGCGCGCGCACTGGACTTCGGCCCGGGGGCGGGCGTGGGCGGCGTGACGGGAGGCGGCGGCCCGGCCGCGGCGGAGGGCGCGGCGGGAGGAGCGGCCGCCGGCGTGACGGCGGGCGCGGCCTCCCTAGGCGCGGCGGCCGCGGCCCCCGCGCGGGGGAGCGGCGACGGGGCCGTCGCCGCGGCGCAGGCGGAGGCGTTGGCGGGCCTTCTCCGCACGCTGGCGGCCGCCGCGGAGCCGCTCGCCCTGCCGCTCTTCGACCACCCCGGCAACAGCAACAATTGGGTCGTCGACGGCACCCTCACGGACACCGGCCGCCCGTACCTGGCGGGCGACCCGCACCTCGCGCTCACGCTCCCGGCCATCTGGTACGAGGTGCACCTCGAGGCGCCGGACCTCGACGTCTACGGTGTGAGCATCCCGGGCACACCGGGGGTGGTCATCGGCCACAACCGCGACGTCGCCTGGAGCCTCACGAACACGGAGAACCAGCAGACGTTCTTCTACGCGGAGCAGGTCAGCCCGCGCCAGCCGGACGCCTACTTCTACCAGGGGCGCTGGGTGAAGTTCGCCCACGATACCGAGGAGATCCGCGTCAAGGGCGGGGCGACGCAGCGCCTCGACATCCGCTGGACCGTGCACGGGCCGGTCCTCAGCGAGTTGCCGGGCGTGCCGCCGCTCCACGGGCTCACGATATCCATGGCGTACACGGGCAACCTCGACTCGCGCGACTTCGTCGCGCTCGATCGCCTCATGCGGGCGCGCGACGCGTCTGAGGTCCGGGCGGCCCTGCGGGAGTGGGGCAGCCCCACGCAGAATTTCGCGTACGCCACGCGGCAGGGGGACATCGGCGTGATCTCCGCCGGCTACTACCCGCTGGTGCCGGCCGGGGCGAAGCCCTGGCTGCTTTTGCCGGGCACGGGCGGGGCCGACTGGATCGGCCTCATCCCGTACGACCGCGTGCCCCAGATCCACAACCCCTCCTGGCATTACGCCTTCACGGCCAACCAGCGGGAGGTGGGTCCGGACTACCCGTACTACATCGGCACGGCCGACAACTTCTTCGACGCCGGCTACCGCGCGGACACGATCGACGCGTTCCTCGCCGACCCTCGCAACCGGCCGATCACTCGCGAGAAGATGGCGGAGCTGCAGGCCTCCAACCGCGATGCGCTGGCTGCGCGCCTCTTGCCGGCCGTGCTGCGCGCCGCGCGCTCGGCGCCCGGGGCGCCCGCGGAGGCGAAACAGGCGGCCGACCTCCTCTCCGGCTGGGACGCCGTCATGAAGAAGGACGAGGCCGCGCCGGCCGTGTGGTGGACCTTCCTCGACCACTACGTGAAGGACGTCTTCGGGCCGTGGTGGCAGAAGTCCGGTCTGGACAGCGTCCCAGGGCTGGAGCTGCGCCCCAACTTCGCGCCGCTCGCGGAGGCGCTGGAGGTGCTGACCACGGCCCCGCCGGACTCGGCCGCCTACCAAGCCGTCGACCACCCGCGCGGGGCGCCGGAATCCTGGTTCGACGACCCGCTCCGCGGCGTCCACCGCACGCGCGATGAGGTGATCGTGCAGGCGCTGGCGGAAGCCGTCCAGGATCTTCAGGCGCGCTTCGGCGCGGACCCGTCGAAGTGGCGCTGGGGCGGCCTGCATGAGCGGCAGATCGAATCGCTTCTGCAATCGCCGGCCTTGGGGCGCGGCCCGTACCCGGCCGACGGCGACGCCTTCACGCCCAATGCGGCCGGCGGGCAGCCCTCGACGCACGGGCCGAGCTGGCGCATGATCGCCAACCTGGCCGACTGGAACGCGTCTTGGGGCGTGTACCCCGGCGGGCAGTCCGGAGACCCCACGAGCGCGCACTATGATGACCAGCTGCCGCTCTGGCTGTCGTACCGCTACAAGGCGCTGCCCTTCCCCGAGAGCCCAGGCGGGGATTGGGTGCGCCGCACGTTCACGCTCGCACCGGAAGGGGGCTCGCGCTGATGCGTCCCGCTTGGCGGGGACCGGTCACGTTCGCGCTCACGCTCCTCGGCCTGGGGATCGGGCTGTGGTGGTCGGCGCCGGTTGCGGGGCTCGTGGCCGGCGCGGCCGCGCGCCGCGGGGGGAGGCCCTTCCTCGACGCGGCCCTCGGCGCGCTCCTGGCCTGGGCCGCGCTGGACGCCTGGCGTGTGCTCTTCTGGCGCGGCTACGCGCAGGCGGAGGCGGTGGCGGCCGTCGCCGGCCTGCCCGGCGCCGCGGGCGCCGCCTTCCTCCTGTTGCCGGCCCTCGTGGCGGCGCTCGCGGCGGGCGGCGCGGCCGCCGCCGCCTCCGCGGCGCGTGCCGCCGCGGAGCGCGGGGCGCGGGGCGCCGCCTAGCGGAGCCACCGCCGGGCGCGGCCCTCGAAGGAGGCTTCTGCATGCAACCGACCTTGGCACAGGCGCACCAACTCGACGCCGCGGATCCCCTTGCCGGGTTCCGCGAGCGCTTCTACATCCCGGAAGGCGTCATCTACCTTGACGGCAACTCGCTCGGCCTCCTTTCGCGGGATGCGGAGGCTTCGCTCCTCCGTGTCCTCGAAGAATGGAAGCGGCTCGCCGTCGACGGCTGGACGCGCGCGCAACCGGCCTGGTTCGAGACCGGCGAGCGGCTCGGCGCCGCCATGGCGGAAGTCGTCGGCGCGGAGGCGGAGGAGGTCGTCGTCACCGGCTCCACGACCGTCAACCTGCACCATCTCGTGCGCACGTTCTACCGGCCGGAGGGGCGGCGGCGCGTGATCGTCGCCGACCGGCTCAACTTTCCCTCGGACCAGTACGCCCTGGAGGCCATCGTAGCGGAGCGCGGCCTGGACCCGGCGGCGGTGCTGCGCTGGGTGCCGTCGCGCGACGGCCGCACGATCGCCGAGGAGGACGTGGAGGCCGCCCTCGACGAGGATGTGGCCCTTCTGGTGCTGCCGAGCGTGTACTACGTGAGCGGGCAGCTCGTCGACGTGGCGCGCCTCACGCGCGCGGCGCACCGCGTGGGGGCGCTTGCGGGCTTCGACCTCTGCCACAGCGCCGGCGTCCTCCCGCACCGCCTGCACGAGTGGGAGGTCGACTTCGCCTTCTGGTGCACATACAAGTACCTGAACGCCGGGCCCGGCGCTACCGCGGCGCTCTACGTGCACCGCCGCCACTTCGGGCGGCGGCCGGCGCTGGCCGGCTGGTGGGGCGTGCGCAAGGACCGGCAGTTCGACATGCAGAGCGAGTTCCTGCCCGCTCCGCACGCGGGCGCCTGGCAGATCGGCACCGTGCCCATGCTGAGCACCGCGCCGCTGGAGGGGTCGTTGCGCCTCCTTCGTGAGGCCGGCGTGGACCGCGTGCGGGAGAAGTCCCTGAAGCAGACGGAGTACCTCCTCGCGCTCGTCGACGAGCACCTTGGGGGCTGCGGCTTTGAGATCGTCACGCCGAGGGAGCCGCAGCGGCGTGGCGGGCACGTGGCGCTCGCGCACCCGCAGGCGGTGCGGATCGCGAAGGCCCTCAAGGCCGCCGGCGTGGTGCCCGACTTCCGCGCCCCGGACGTGCTGCGCCTCGCTCCCTCGCCGCTCTACACGGCGTACCGGGAGATCTGGGAAGCGGTGGCGCGGCTGCGGGAGATCATGATGTCGGAGGCTTGGCGGGGGTACCCTGGGGAACGGGACGCAGTCGCATAAGGGAGGGGACGATGTGAGGCAGGGAAAGGGCGGCGCCGCGGCGCGCGTCCTCGTGCTCCTTACGGCCCTCGCCGTGCTGGCGGCCGGCTGCGCGGGACCGCGCTCAGCCGGGACGGTGATGTCGGAGGCGGCGGCTTCGGAGGCCGCGGGACAGGGCGGGAGCGAGGCTGCGCAGGGCGGCGCGGGCGCCGGGGCGGGGAGCGAGGCGGCCAGCGAGGCCGCGCCCTTCACTCCCTTCGCCGTCATCATCGACAACGAGCGCCACGCCCGTCCCCAGTCCGGCCTCGACGGCGCGGCGATCGTCGTGGAGATGCCTGCAGAGGGCGGCATCACGCGCTATTTCGCCGTCTTCACGAAGGATCCGGGCACGGCCATCGGCCCCGTGCGCTCCGCCCGCATCTACTTCAACCGCCTCGCCCACCTTTGGAAGCTGCCCGTGGCGCACGCCGGCGGCAACCGCGACGCGCTCGCCGATTGGCGGGCGCATGCCCGCTATGACATCGACGGCATCTACACGAACGGCGCCGCCTTCTACCGGGACAGCCGCCGCAAGGCGCCGCACAACCTCTACACGACGGCCGCGAAGATCGAGGAGGTCCTCGCGCAGCGGAAGCTGGAGGCGCGCGCGCCCGCCGTGCCGCTGGGTCCGGCGGCGGGGGGCGAGGCGGCGTCCGGCGTCGAGATCCGCTTCCCGGGAGGGGAGACGGTCACCTGGCGGGCGGGCGCGGACGGCCGCTGGCAGCGGGAGACGGGCGGCCGCGCGGAGACGGTAGAGGGCGGCACGCCGCTCGCGGCCGACGACGTGATCGTGGTGGTGGCGCCCGTGCGGCCGGATCCGGACCCCTGGACGGTGGGCGCGATCGACGTGCAATGGGAGAAGGCGGGGCGCGCCTGGCTCTTGCGGAACGGCCAGGCCGTGGCCGGGACGATGCGCTTCACGGCGGAGGGCGTGGCCTTTCAGGATGCGGACGGGCGGCCGGCCGGCCTCTCGGCCGGGTCGCTGTGGGTGGAGGTCGTGCCGGCGGAGGACGACGTGACGATCCTGCCGTAGAGGGAGGAGGCCGCGAGGTGGCCCAGAAGACGCCCAAGGAGCCGCGCTGCCAGCGCTGCGGGGTGAAGCTGACGCCGGAGAACCGCTCGCAGTCGAGCGGCTACTGCGACCCCTGCCATGCGCTGGTGGAGGGAGAGATCCGGCGGCTGCACCAGAAGAAGGAAGGTTGAGGCGCACGAGGAGAATCGGCCGCGGACGGCGAAGATTGCCCCCCGTCGAAGGCGATGCCCTTCCAGGGTGGCGGCGGGTGACCGGCACTCGCCGCGGTGGGTTCGATTCCCACAGGGCACGTGAGGGCCGCCCATGGGGGTGGCCCTCGTTCTCTTCCGGCCGTACCATGGGAGCATGGTGGACGAACTCCGCCCGGCGTTTCACCCCGAACGCCTCTCTCCGCACGTCTGGCGCGTGCCTGTGGCCTCGCGCACCCTGCCGCCGGCGGACCACACGAACGTCTACGTCGTCGGCGGGCCAGCGGGCGCGGTGGTGTGGGACGCCGGCGCAGCCTCTCCTGAAGGCGTGGAGGCTGTGCGCGCGGCCCTCGAGGCCTGCGGCGCGCGCCGCGTGGAGGCCATCGTGCTGAGCCACGCGCACCCGGACCACGTCGAGGGCGCGGACCTCTTCCAGGCCGCCTTCGGCGCGCCTGTGCGGGCCCATGCGGCGGCCGCGGAGCGGGCCGCGCGCCTCTGCCCGGGGCTGAGCTGGGGGCCGCCGCTGGACGAGGGGGACCGCCTCGAGGCCGGCGGCGCGGATCTGGAGGTGCTTCTGACACCCGGCCACGCGCCGGGGCACCTCGCCGGCTGGTGCGCCGCGGACGGCGTGCTCCTCGCCGGCGACCTGCTCGCGGGGGTGGGCACGGTGGCGATCGTGCCCCCGGACGGCGACCTTCGTGCGTACCTGAGCAGCCTGCGGCGCGTGGCGGAGCTCGGCGCGCGCCTCGCGGCGCCGGGCCACGGGCCGGCTTTGGAGCGGCCGGCCGAGGTTGTGGCGGCGCTCGTGCGCCACCGCGAGGATCGGGAGGCCCAGGTGCTGGCGGCGCTCGCCGCCGGCGCGCGCACCGCGGGGGAGATCACGCGTGCCGTGTATGGCGAGGGCCTGGACGAGCGCCTGCGCCCTTTCGCCGAGGCCACCGTGACCGCACATTTGGAGAAGCTCCGAGCAGAGGGGCGCGTGCGGCCGCTGGCCGGCCGGGTCTGGGAACTCCTTTCATAAGATCCCCGGGATTGGTGAAGACTCCCACGTATGAGGAGGGTTCGCGGTGCGCAACGAGCTGCGCGCGCGGCCGGCGGCCGCGGCGCGCTGGGCGGCGCTGGCGGCGGCCCTTGCGCTGGCCCTGGGCGCCGCGGCCTGCGGCGGCGCGCACCCGCGCGGCAAGCCCGGGGTGCTGGCGCCGCGGGGCAGCGCGGCGCGCACGGGCATCGCCTGGGCGGACCTGCGCGCGCGGGAGCCGGGGTTGGCGGACTACCACGTCGTCGCGGCGTCGTCTGAGGGGGAGTGGTGGGGGCTGGGGGTGCGCACGGCCGTCGAGTTCCTGGTCCGCGACGGGGACGTGCGCGCTGTGCGGCTGCGCCTGCCGGGCGGCGTCGGCGGGCCGCCCCCCGCGCCCGACTGGCGCCTCGACCTGCCGCCGGAGGCGGCGCCGCGTTGGGCGGCGGTGCGCGAGCGGAGCGGCGGCTGGCAAAAGGCGCGCGCGCTGGCGCCGTTCGCCCCGGGCGCGGGCACGCGCTGGGGCTGGCCGGGCTACGGGCTGCGCGCGCTCGTCGACCACGCGGGGATGCTGGTGGGCGTGGAGGCGCTCGTCCCCACCGGCGAGGGCTGGTCGCCCGTCTACGAGGAGGCG
>JADBKN010000025.1 GCA_014896375.1 Bacillota bacterium
CGCGGCAGCCGTGCCAGAGCACACGCGCCTGGGGTGAGCACTGGCGAAGGATGCGCCGGCTCCAGCCGTCGAGCTTTTGCCGGCGCACCTTCGGATCCGAGAGGTAGAAGCCAACGAGGCCGTGCACGACGGCGAGGTGGACAGGGTCGGGCAGGTTCTGCGCGCGGCGCCGGGCCTCGCTGTAGAAGCGCAGGATGCCACGCTCGGCTGCGCGCTCATCCTCGTAGTGGCTGACGAAGTTGAGGTCGCCGCCCGCCCGGTCCTCGGCCTGGTCGATGCCGTAGTCCATGAGGATGTGCAGCCCGCCGATCCACGGAAAGTAGGCGAAGAGGTGGGCGCGCACCGCCTCCTCGTCCGGCGGCGCGGCGCCTGCCGCGAGGGCGCAGAGCGCGAAGATGCCGAGAGTGGAGCCGCAGGCTGCGGCAAACTCCCACCAGCGCAGGTCCGCGAGCCCGCCGGGGAAGGCGCCGCGCTCCTCCTCGAACCAGGCGACGAGCCGTGCCTCGCGCTCCCGCGGCGCGTGCTTCCACGTCTGCAGCTGCGCGTAGAGCCGCCCCAGGCGGCGGCACTCCCCGGCCACGCGCGCATAGTCCGGCAGGGCGGCGAGCTCCTCCTGGCACGTGCGCACCAGCTCCCGCAGGTAGCCGTCCTCGCGGTGCGGGTGCAGGCGGTAGTAGTCGCGCAGGGGCGCCGCGGGGTCGAGCGCGTCGAGGAAGGCTTCGTGCAGATGCGCGAAGTCCTCCACGGACGAGGCGCCGCTGCGGTCGCAGAGGTTGTCGAGGTAGTCGCTGATCGTCTGGAGCGCGACGATGAAGCGCAGCACGCCTGCGCGCCGCGCGTGGGGCGCGGCCAGCGCGTAGGCCGCGCCGCCGAGGCAGTGGAAGCGCTTCTGGTGAAGGCTGGCGAGCGCCTGGCGGCGGAGCTCGTCGTCCGCGATGCGGCGCGCCGCCCGCTCCCAGCGCGCGAGCTCCGCGGCCACGGCCGGCCAGGAGGCGAGGAGCCGCGCCGCGACGAAGAGTTCTGGGCCCGCGCCGCGGCGGCGTGGTGCTGGCAGAGTGGCTCACCCCTTGCACATTATGCCTTCCGGCGGAGCCGTCGAACGGCCGGACCGCCGGACCGACATGGAGGTTCCATGACCCGCACGCGCCTCTTGGGCGCTCTCGACCTTTCCCTGGCGGCCGCCATCTGGGGCGGCCTGTACGTCGTCAGCAAGGCTGTGATGAGCGTGATCCCGCCGTGGGTGCTGCTCGACATGCGCCTCGCGCTGGGCGCGGCGGCCCTTGGGCTCATCCTGCGCGTGCGCGGGCTGCGGCTCCCGCCCCTCCGGGAGCAGGGCGCGCTGGCGGGTGTCG
Source organism: Bacillota bacterium (assembly GCA_014896375.1). Taxonomy (GTDB): domain Bacteria; phylum Bacillota; class Sulfobacillia; order RBS10-35; family Bu92; genus Bu92. The sequence goes on from JADBKN010000025.1 coordinate 1,353, forward strand.
GCTTCCTCGGCCTCACGCTTTCGGTGGGTCTCCAGTTCGTCGGCACCGCGCTGACGACGGCCGCCACAGGGGCGCTCGTGACGTCCGCCTCGCCGGCCTTCATCGTCCTCTTCGCGGCGCTTTGGCTGGGCGAACGCCTCACGGCGGCGCGCCTCCTTGCCCTCGCGAGCGCCACGGCCGGTGTGGCGGTCATCGTGTGGCAGCCGCAGGCCCGCCTCTCGGCGAACGTCGCCGGCAACCTCGCGCTCATCGGCGCGGCCGTCACGTGGGCCGCCTACACCGTGCTGGCGAAGAGAGCCAGCGCGCGCTGGGGCGCCCTGGCGGTGACGTCCGCCGCCTCGGCCTGGGCCTTCCTCTTCGCGCTGCCGGCTGCCCTGGTGGAGGCGCGCGCGCGCCACTTCGCGCTGCCCCAGGAACCGGCCGTGTGGGCGGGGGTGCTGTACATCGGGCTCGTTTCCACAGCCCTGGCCTTCTACCTTTGGAACCGCGGCTTTGAACGGCTGGACGCGAACACGGGGGCGCTCTTCTTCTTCCTGCAGCCGCTCTGCGGCGCGCTTCTCGGGCACGTGTTCCTGGGCGAGGCGCTGGGCTGGCGACTTGTCGTGGGGGGCGCCCTGATCTTCCTCGGGGCGTGGCTCGCGGCGCGGGCGCCGGAGAGCGCACAGGAGCCGGCGGCATGAGCGCGCCCGCCGTGCGCTGGGAGATCGTGCCGCCGCCTCAGGAGCGGCCGCCGGCGTACGACATCCTCGGCCTGCCGTTCGTCGACCTGGACCTTCCCACGGCGGGCCGTGCGCAGCCGCCTGCGGCGGCGGGTGCGACGGCGGGCGAGGCGGCGGGCGCGGCAGGCGCAGTGGTCGCGCGCCGCCTCCTGCGCGGGGACAACCTCGAGGTGATGCGCCGCCTGGCGGCCGATCCAGCCGAACGGTTCCACCTCATCTACCTCGACCCGCCCTTCGGCACGGGACAGTCCTTTCAGGAGCGCGTGCGCCGGCGGGAGGGCTTTGAGGCCGAGCCGGCGTACGAGGACCGCTGGCCGGACCTGGAGGCCTACCTGGACTGGCTGCGGCCGCGCCTCGAGGCCGCGCGGCAGCTCCTTGCGGAGCACGGCAGCCTCGTCGTGCACCTCGACTGGCGCACCGTCCACCACGTGAAGGTGTTGCTCGACGGCCTTTTCGGCGCGCGGGCCTTCGTGAACGAGATCGTCTGGCTCTACAACGGCGGCGCCGTGACGCCGCGCGCCTTCTCCCGCAAGCACGACACGCTCCTCTGGTACGTGAACGGCCCGGAGTACACCTTCCGCCGGCTGCGCCGCCCGTACAAGGCGAACACGCAGGCCGTCGGCCGGCACAGCACCTACGCGCGCGAGGTGAGGATCGACCTCGACCGCGGCACGCCCCTCACGGACTGGTGGGACGACATTCCCACGGAGACCGGCTGGGCGCGCGAGGTGGCCTATCCGACGGCCAAGCCGAAGGCGCTTCTCGAGCGCCTCTTGCGGGCGCTGACGAACCCGGGCGACCGCGTGGCCGACTTCTTCGCGGGCAGCGGCACGCTCGCGGCCGCCTGCGAGCGCCTCGCGGCGGCCGACGGCGATGGTGCCGGGCCGCGCGCCTGGACGCTCTGCGACCGGAGCCGCGCCGCCTGGCGCACGATGCTGGCGCGGCTCTGGCGCACGGGGCGCGCGCCCTACGGCGTGGAGTGGGCGGGAGCGCCGTGCGCCGAACCGGCCCCGGCGGAAGTCCAGCGCGTAGGCGACACGGTGGAGGTGAGGCTCGTGGCGCCGGACGCTGTGGAGGGCTGGAGCGTGGGGCTCGGCGACGAGCATGCCTTCTGGGCGCTCTGGGCTTCCGACCGCGGCACCGGCCACCGCCGCGAATCCCTGCAGCCAGCCGTGCGCGTGCGGCGGCGTCCGGGCGCCGGCCGGCTCGTCGTGCGCATCCTCGCGGTCGACGGGCGCTGGTGGTGGCTTGTCGAAAACGGGCGGGCCTGACGCCGGCGGGGCGCATGGCGGCGGCGGCGTGATCGCATCCTATCCGCCGGAGGAGGGATGCGTCACCATGATGACGCAGTTGACGCCCACGGAGACCCACAGCATCAAGGAGATCGCGCGCGCGCACGCCGTCGCGATCGAGAAGCTGGCGCTCTATGAGCGCTTGGCGCGCGACGGCGAGTTGCGCCACCTCTTCGCGCACGCCGCCCGGAAGATGCGCCAGCACTACGAGGAGCTGCGCTCCTTCGGCGAGACGGGCGACGGCATGGGCGGCTTCGGCACGGCCGGCTACGGCGCCCAGGGCGGGGCGGGGTGGGACACACGGCAGGGTGCGTCCTATGGCGGTTTCGGCCAGACCGGCCAGGACGCGCAGTGGACGCGCGCCGGCACGTGGGCCGGCGCGGGCAGCGCCGAGCACCCGCAGCCCAAGGCCCCCTGGACGCCGTCCAGCGATGCCTCCATGCTCTCGGACCGCGTGATGTGCACCGATCTCCTTGAGTGCTGCAAGCACATGGCAATGGTCTGCACGATGGCGGCGCTCGAGGCGTCCCACGGTCCGGCGCGGCGAACGTTCAAGCAGCTGGCCATGGAACACATCGACCTGGCGTTCGACGTGTACCACTACATGGAGAAAAACGGCTGGTACGGCACGCGCAGCGCCTCCGCGCAACAGATCCAGCAGATCGCGCAGAGCTACCAGCCGGTGCAGGGGAGCGCCTGGGGTGGTACATCCTCCACGGTGGGCGCCGGGACGTACGGCACCTCCGGCGCTGGTGCAGGCGCGGCTATGAACGCCGGTCAGGCGGGCAGCGGCTGGCAGGCGACCAGCCGCGAGCAGCGCTGAAGCCGGTGTCTCGGGCGCACAGTGGGTCGCCGCGGTGACCCTTGGCGCGACGCCGGAACGAGCCGTCGGCGGCGGCCCCTAGCGGGCTCCGCCGGCGGCTTTTTCCGGCCCGACCTCACCTGATACGACGCTCCGTGTCCGCCCCGCAAGCGCCGCCGCCTCCTCGGGAAGCACTTCGCGGAAGATCCGGTAGTATAGGAATTCCTCCTTCGACAGGAAGGGCGAGCCGTCGGGTCGGCGCGCGCGGGCGAAGTCGGCGTCGGTGACGGCCTCCTCCGCGTAGGCGCGCAGGATCTCGGCCGTGCCCGTGCCCTGGGAAAATTTCGCCTTCGGGCGGCGGATCACGGCCTCGGGCACGTGGCCTGCGGCGGCCGCCCGCAGGACCCGCTTCCCTGGCTCGCCCGGCCGGCGTTTGTAGTACCAGGGCAAGCGGAAGGCGAAGTCGACGAGGCGCACGTCCAAAAACGGCTCCCGCGCCTCCAACCCGTGCGCCATGCAGATGCGGTCGGCGCGTTGCAGGTTTGTCCAGTGGAGCCCGGAAAGGAGCGAGCGTAGTTCCTCGTCGAGCGCGCGACCTGTCAACCCCTCGAGCGAGGCGTAGCCGGCGAAGAGCTCGTCGGCGCCCTCGCCGCTCAGCACCGCTTTCACGTATTCGCGCGCAAGGCGCGCCACGAACCACATCGCCGCGGCGCTGCGCACGAGCGCCGGGTCGAAGGATTCGAGCGCCTGGACGACTTCCGGCAGCGCGCGGATGACGTCGCGCCTCGAATACACCGCCCGGTGGTGACGGGTGCCGAGCCACTTCGCCGCCGCGGCGGCATAATCGAGGTCGGGCGAGCCGGGAAGGCCCGTGGCGAACGTGTCCACCGCACCAGCGGCTTCGCGTGCGAATGCGGCGACGAGCGTCGAGTCCAGGCCGCCGGAAAGAAGCACCCCGACCGGCGCGTCGGCCGCGAGCCGCTCGCGCACGGCCGCCGCGACGAGCTCTCGAACCCGCGAGACGGCGTCTGGCCAAGGGATCGCCTCCCACCGGCCGGCGGGCGGCATCTCGTAGTGACGCGCGACGGGCAGCGGTGCCTCCGCGGACGGGACTCCGTCAAGCAGCACGGCGGCGCCGGGCGGGAAGATATGAAGCCGCTTGGTGAAAGGGGCGAGCGCCTTGAGCTCCGAAGCGAAGAGGAGGCGCTCGCCAGCCCACCCGTAGTAGAGCGGCTTCACGCCCAAAGGATCCCGGGCGAGGAGCAGCCGCCGGCCGTCGGTGACGGCGAAGGCGTACATTCCGTGCAGCCGCGGGAGAAAGCCGATCCCCTCGTCTTCAAAGAGATGGACGAGCACTTCGGTATCCGACCGCGTGTGGAACGCGTGGCCGCACGCTTCGAGTTCCCGCCGTAGTTCCGCGTGGTTATAGATCTCGCCGTTCAAAACCGCCGTCACGCGCCCGTCCTCATTGCTGAGCGGCTGGCCGCCGCCTTCGGGATCGACGAGCGCGAGGCGCGTGTGTCCCAGGGCGGCCAGGCCGCCGATCCACAGGCCGCGGCCGTCGGGACCGCGGTGGGCAAGACGTGTGACCATTTCCTCTAGGGAGCGGGGGTCGGCCCCCGCTCCCCAGATCCCTGCGATCCCGCACATCCGCGCTACACGGCCGCCGCCCACGCGCGACGTGGACGGGCGCGCTCCAGCACGCGCCGCACGCGCTCCGCCTCGCTCAGCACGCGGCCGGTCTCCGGGTCCACGGCGCGGCAGGCGCCGTCCACGATGCGCACGCGCACCTGCCCGCGCGCTTCGGGGTTGTTGCGCAGGTGGGCGGCATCGATGAGGCCGATGTTCACCGCCTTCGCGATCGTCGCCGCATCGGCCCACGGATCGGCCACGCCCGGCTCGGCGATCTCGCGGATGGCCTCCAGGAGGAGGCGCGCCTCCTCCACGAGCTCCGCCTTGCGCGCCTGCACGTCCGGGTCGCGCGCCATGTCCGGTTGGCCGTCGAGCGCATTCCGGATCGCCCCGCGCGCGATCTTCACCGCCTCCTCCACGTCGTCCGGCGTGGCCGCGTGGTCCGCCTCCACGTGCGCCACGACGTGCACGATGTGCGGCCGCAGCGCCATCTGCAGGAAGACGGACGAGGCGAGGTGGCCCTTCGCGAGGTCGAGATCCGCCGGTAGGCTGGAGAGCCCTGTGCGCGTCTCCCGGAACACGGTGAAGGTCTCGTCCTGCAGGCCCTCGATGAGCTCGATCTTGGCCAGCATCTTGGCGAGGTCCATCTTGAACGAGGTGCCGGGCGGCGTGTTGAACATGTACTGGGCCACGTAGTGCCGCACGCCGCAGGCCTTCGGGTTGTAGGCGGCGAGGAAGGCCATGGCCACGGCCACGCTGTCGGGCGCGTCGCGCAAGCTCCAGTGGTGAGACTCGTTCATCTCCACGGGCACGTCGTGCGCGCCGAGCCAGCGCATCGTCTCCTGCGCCTCGCGGATGTGCTCCACGAGCGGCACGCGGCTGCGCCCGTCGAGGCGGCTGTACCAGGTGAGGGGGATCGCGCCCCAGGCCAGGTCGATCGTCTCCACGAGCACCCGCGCCATCTTTAGCATGTCGCGCGTGCCGCTGTAGGAGCGCAAAAGCGGGAAGTTGCCGCGGCGCGAGGCCAGGTAGAGCTGGCGGAACTGCTCCGGCGTGCGCACGGGGACGCCGCCGGCTCCGTCCTGGAGCGGATCCATCTCCTCCGGGCGGAAGAAATGCTCTTGCGTGTTCTGGTCGACGCCTAGGGAGATCACGTCGAGCACCCTGCGCTCCGCCAGTTGCCGTACGCCCGCAAGCGTCTTCTCAAAGGACGGCTCGCCGTAGTGGTGGCGGATCAGGGGGTAGGGGTACTGCTGGGCGATGCGGTCGACAAGGCGCCCGGCGGGGACCGGCTCCGCCGCCTCCGCGGCGCGGCCGCGCAAGCGCGCGATGAGCGCCGCGTCGTCCTCGCGGCCGTCGAAGACGGCTTCGAAGGCGCCGAGCGCGCGCATGCGCTCCGCCACGGGCGGCGTACCGCCGAACCAGAAGCGCGGGCGGTCCAGGCCGCGCGCCCGCACGAGTTCCAAGAGCCGCCGCACGACCCGCTCGCCGGCTTCGGGCGTCAGCCGGTAGCTGACGCCCACGATGTCCGGCCGCTCCTCCGCGATGCGTTGAACGAGGTCCTCCGGCTCCACGGCCGGGCCGAGGAACACGGTGTCGTATCCGGCCTCCTCGGCCAGGCGGCAGAACCTGGCGAGGCCCGCGACGTGGACGCAGTCGCCCACGGCGGCGGCGACGATCTTCGGGCGATGGCTCATGCCGATCCGCTCCCTTCCTTCACATAGCGGCGGATCTCCGCCACGCTGCGGCCCGCGAGGCCGAGCCGGCTCAGCGTGCGCCCGCGCGCACGGTAGTCGACGCCGGCGGCGGCCGAGGCGAGCGCGATCACCGCATCGACGGTCGGGGTGGGCACCCCGGCCGCCCGGCCGAACTCACTGATGGGTACGAGGCCGGTGGGCACGTCTTCCGTCAGGTAGCGCGAATCCGCCGTCGACGGCGCCAGGATCCCGGCGTATGCCAGGGTGGCGCGGATCGCATCCAGCAGCCGGCCGGCGCGCACGCCGTAGCTGCGCTCGAGCCACTCCAGCGCCGACGGCACGGCCGCCCCCCAGGCGCGCGCCACGGCGAGGCGCTCCGCGTCCAGCGCCTCCAGGACACGCGCCACGGACGGCGTGATGCCGCCGCGGTAGTGCTCGAACGCCTCGCCGGACTCGGCGCGGCCGAGATTGAAGAGGAACGGCGCAGGGTGGAAGACGGCGCCGAGGTTGTCGAAGCCCGTGGCGAGCACGTCCGGGGCGGCCGTGAACTGGGGGAAGGCGGCGCGCAGGCGCTCGAGCACCCACGCCGTGCGCGCCGCCGGCAGCGCGGCGAGCGGCACGCTCCGCTTGACGCTGAAGACGGTGGCCTCCGCCGGGCCGGTGGCGCGGCAGGCGTAGAGCAGCGTCGCGGCCTCCGCGACGGTGACGGCGGCGCGGCAGCCGGCCGCGGCGAGCACCTGGGTGAACTCCAGCGCCCCGCCGGTGCGGCCCGGGTTGAGCACGACGATCTGCCCGTCCTGCAGGTGCGCCGCCATGCCGCGCGCCAGCTCCGCATGCGCCGCGGCCGGGACGACGACCATGACGATGTCCGTCCCCTTGAGCGCCTCCTCCAGGTTGTCCTGCACGGCGCGCAGAGCCGCGAAGGCGGAGCGGGGCGCGCCGTCGCCGCTCCAGCGGCCGTGTAGCCACACGCCGCCCGTGCGGCGCAGCGCCTCCAGGCGGGCCGGGCTGCGGTTGTAGAGACGTGTGTCGAATCCCCGCGCGGCGAGGTGGGCGGCCATGGCGAGGCCGCCGTGGCCGGCTCCGACGATGCAGAAACGCGGCGCCCGCGCGCGGCGCGGCGGGGGAAGGGGGCGGCGGAGCGCGCGCAGCGCCTCAGGCGCGGCGGCGCCCGCCGGGAACGCGGATCCCGTCATCGCAGTGCCTCCTCTCGTGATGCGGACGGCAACACGGGAGGCGGTTGGGGACGAAAAAAGCCACTCGGGGAGGAGTGGCTTGGGACGTCGGTCCCCGCCCAATCCACCTCCTCTTTCCACGCCTACGGGGTTAGCTGACGGGCTCGGATCGAAAGAGGACTGACCCGTCCCGCGGCGGACCGCGGGATTCGCCCCGGATACTTGGGTCCCCCGCCGGCCCGGCACCATCCCGGGCCGCTCGGCGCTTCCAGGGGATTGGCCGGTGTGGCGGCCAATCGGAAAGAGGGCGCAACCGCCCTCAGCCGACGGCGACATCTCCGGCCGGGCTCGCGGCCAGCGCCTCTCGGGCGCCGCCCTGCTCCAGCCGGCGGGTGCACCCTCGCGACGCGAGGTGGGTATACGCTACCCGATCAGCCGGTCGCTGGCAACGTCGGGAATCGGCAGCCTGGACCGCCCGTCCGCCCGCGTTCGCCGTCTGAGGCGGCCGTACGCCGTCATGCGTCCGTTTCGGAGGGCATAGCCATTCGCCGGGGGAGGGTGCGGCATGGTCGATCCACGCACCGCCATCGTGCCGGCCATCATGTTCATCGTCTGGGCGGCTGTCCAGGCCGGGCTGCCGCGCAAGCTGGCGCCCACTTTGGCGCTGGCGCTGGGAGTGGTGCTGGGGGTCTGGTTCACGCCGGGCAACCTCGGCCAGGGGGTGATCTTCGGCATCCTGTCCGGAGCGGCGGCGGTAGGCTTCCACAGCGGCACCAAGAACACGATCCAGGCGCTGCGCGGCCAGTGAGACGACGTTCAATCGCGGCGCTCAATCCATGAGGAGCGCGGCGGCGAGCGCGAGCAGCACCGCGCCCGCCGCCCGCTCCGCCCACTCTCCGAGGAGCGGCTGCAGGCGCCGGCCGAAGGCGAGACCTACCCAGGTGAAGACCACGGCCTGCGCGGCGATGGCGGCCGTCGCCGGGCCCAACGGCAGGCCGGACGCGCCGAGGGAGAGGCCCACGGCCAACTCGTCCAGGCTCACGGCCAGGCCGGCCGCGGGGAGCGCCCAACCCTGCCAGCGCTCGGGACGGCGCGCCGCCTCCTCGTCCCGCTCCCCGGCGAGGAGGAAGTACAGGCCCACACCGGCGAGAAGCGTCACCGCGACGAGGCGGCCGGCGCCGGCGAAGGCGCGACCCAGCCATGCGCCGGCGAGGAGACCCAGCCATGGCATGCCGGCCTCGAAGAGGGCGAGCGTGGCCGCGATGCGCCAGCTGCCGCGCGCCCCGGCCATGCCCAGCCCGGACGCGACGGTCAGCGTGTCCACGCCCAACGCGGCGATGAGCGCCGCCATCTTGACCGCGGTCAGAGAGGTGATCATCGTCCGTCACCGTTACACGGCGCCGGCCGCGTTTCCTCCCGCGCCGTTCGCTGGCATCGCTGCCGCCCGAGGCGTTCCGAGGGACCTGTCCAGCTCAAACGCATTGGAGGAGGGGGCTGGCGGCCGGTGGGTGCGGGGCGGCCGGTGGGTACGGGGCGGATGGTTGTGTCGGAAGGCACAGTTCGGGTTTGTTGACAAACCCGAAATGAACCTTATGCTGCGGCTGGCGACGATCATCGGACGCCGCCGCACCTCACCCCGGCGCCCGCTGCCGTCCCCGATTTCGCGCGCTGCCGTGTCCGCATCCCCGATACGGCGCGCTTGTCCGCGCAGCTCCGTCCGCGAAACCGCGCACTCGTCGCCGCGTCCCGTCCCCGGTACCCTACGCTTGTCCCGCGGCCCGGTGCCGCGTTCCCGCCCCAGCGCCCCGAGAACTCGCGCTCCATCTTGACCGCGCCCATTCGACCGTTCACCGTGGCATCGGGAGCGGCCGCACCTTTCGATGGCGGACCGCCCGATATGACGTGAAACCACATGGACGGAGGATCGCCATGGAGAAGCCGCAGGGGATACCGCCGAGCTGGCGCAAGGAAGCCGCGGCGGCAGTGCGATCGAGGACGGGGCTGCAGCCGAAGGTCGGTATCATCCTGGGATCGGGTCTGGGCCCCTTCGCGGAGGAGATCCAGGGCGCGACGGTGATTCCCTATGCGGAGATCCCCCACTTTCCCGTCTCCACGGTGCCCGGCCACGCCGGGCGGCTCGTTCTCGGCCGCGTCGAAGGCGTGCCGGTCGTCGCCATGCAGGGGCGCGTGCACGCCTACGAGGGCTACCCGCTCGCCGCTGTGGCCTTTCCCGTCTGGGTGATGAAGGAACTCGGCGTGGAGACGTTGATCGCGAGCAACGCCGCCGGCAGCCTCAACCCCGACTACCACGCCGGGGACCTCATGTTGATCACCGACCATCTCAACTTCGTCTTCGACAACCCGCTCGTCGGGCCGAACGATGACGAGCTGGGACCGCGCTTCCCGGCCTCCGATCTCGCCTACACGCCGGAACTCCAGGCGGTGGCACGAGAGGCGGCGGCCGCCCTGGGTGTGCCCCTGCGAGAGGGCGTCTATGCCTGGATCCGCGGGCCCATTTTTGAAACCGCGGCTTTCTGCCGCTTCCTGCGACAGGCCGGCGCCGACGCCATCGGCATGTCCACGGTGCCCGAGATCCTCGCCGCCGTGCACTGCGGCATGCGGACGGTGGCGATCAGCTGCCTCACGGACGAGCTGCGCGCCAAGGACGAACCGCCGCTGACGCACGAGGAAGTGCTCGCCGTGGCCGAGCGGGTGGGGGCGTCGTTCCGCAGCCTTTTAAAGGAAATCGTGCGCCGGCTGGCTTGAGGTGGCCGGCCGCTCGGCTCTAGACCGATCAGTGTGTGGTGAAGGAAGAGAGCGGCAGAAGCGTCAAGGGTTGAGTGCGATACCCACACACCGGGAGGGCCATCTGCTCCGCCGCTCCCGTCGTTCCACGGCACACGTCGAAAGTGCTGAGAGCCGTCTGGACGGCGGCGGCTCGGCTGCCGCGCCTTTCGAGCTCCGAGGCGCGCCGGGCCCGGCTCGCCTCCGCCGGGTGCCGGGACTGGCACGCCTCCGGCGGGTCGCCGGGTTCTGCCCGCCGCGTGGGCTGCGGGGCTCTGCGGCCGTCGGGGCTCTGCGCCCGCCGGCCGGCACCGGATACCCCTTAGCCCCGCAGCCCCCGCAGCCGACGGGCCGATAACCGAAAATTCTTCGCCTATTTCGATGAGACGGCGGATCCAGCCTCTGATAAGCCAAATTCTTTGGCCT
>JADBKN010000026.1 GCA_014896375.1 Bacillota bacterium
GCCACGCGGCGGGCATCGTCATCATCTTCGCCGTGCAGGCCGTCTTGGACCGGCCCGTTCTGGCCTTCCTCCTCATGGCGGCCGCCGCCGTGGCCGGCGCCCTCCTGGCGTGGAGGCTGCCGCGCGCCGCCGTCAGGCCAGATTGAGCCAGATGCTCTTCACCTCGGTGTAATGCTCAAGGGCGTAGCGGCCCATCTCGCGGCCGATGCCGCTCGCCTTGAAGCCGCCCCACGGGCTGGAGGCGTCAAAGAGGTTGTAGCCGTTGATCCACACCGTCCCCGCCTTGAGAGCGTGGGCCACGCGGATCGCCTTCTTCACGTCCTGCGTCCACACGCCGGCCGCGAGGCCGTAGGGGCTGCGGTTCGCGCGCTCCACGACCTCCTCCAGCCGTTCGAAGGGCAGGACGCTCAGCACGGGCCCGAAGATCTCCTCGCGGCTGATGGCGTGCTCGTCGCCGGCGAGGAAGATGGTCGGCTTCACATAGAAGCCGCGCCCCGCCTCGCGGTTCGGCTCCCCGCCCAGAAGGAGCGTGGCGCCCTCCGCCTTGCCCCGCTCGATGTAACCGAGCACCCTCTCCATGTGCTCGCGGCTCACGAGCGGGCCCATCTGCGTCCCCGGCTCCAGCGGCGAGCCCTGGCGGATGCGCGCCGCCTCCCGCGTGAGACCGTCCAGGATGCGCTCCAGGTGCGCCTTCGGGACGAAGAGCCGCGACCCGGCCGCGCAGACCTCGCCCTGGTTGAAGAAGATGCCGAGCAGCGCACCTCGCACGGCGCGCGTCAGGTCCGCGTCCTCGAAGATGATGTTGGGCGACTTGCCCCCCAACTCCAGCGTGACGCGCTTGAACGTGCCGGCGGCCTTCCGCAGGATCTCCCGCCCGACCTCGACGGAGCCCGTGAACGAGATCTTCTGCACGTCCGGGTGCTCCACCAGCGCCGCCCCCGCCTCCTCGCCGAAGCCGGGGACCACGTTCACGGCGCCGGGCGGGAAGCCCGCCTCTTCCACGAGCTCCGCCAGGTAGAGGGCGGAAAGCGGCGTGAGCTCCGAGGGCTTCAGCACCACGGCGTTGCCGGCGGCGAGGGCCGGCGCCAGCTTCCAGGAGGCGATGAGGAGAGGGAAGTTCCAGGGGACGATGGCCCCCACCACGCCCACCGGCTCACGCCGCGTGTAGACGAGGTATTCGCCGGGGAGGGAGACGGGCAGGACCTCCCCGCCGAGTTTCGTCGTCCAGCCGGCGAAGTAACGGAAATGCTGCGCGGCGAGGGGGATGTCGCCCATCTGCGCTTCGAGGATGGGCTTCCCCACGTTCAGCGCTTCCAGCGCCGCCAGCTCCGCCGCGTGGTCCTCCATGAGCTCCGCCAGCCGGAAGAGCAGCCGCCCCCGCGCGTCCGGGGAAGTCCGGCCCCAGGCGCCGTCCAGCGCGCGCCGCGCCGCCTCGACCGCCCGCGCCACGTCCCGGGCCGTGCCGCGGGCGACTTCCGCGATGGCGTCGCCGGTCGAGGGGTCGAGGACGGCGAAGCGGCCGCCCTCCTCCGCGTCCACAAAGCGCCCTCCGATGAAGAGCCGGCCGGCCCGGCCGAGAAATGCCTCCAACCGAGCGGGAAGCATGGCCCTCACCGGTCCTCCGGATCGCTCGTGGGCACCTCGCGGGCGCTCTTGATGAGCTCCAGCGCAGCCGCCATGTAGCCGGCGAGGAAGGCTAGGTCGCCCCGCTCCAGCCGGAGCTTGCCGCGCATCATGGCGGCGATGAGCTCAAGCTCCCCCGCGATCACCTGCCGCCACGTGGCGAGATCTCCGGAGATCACGTACGGGGCGGACTCCGCGTCCTCGCGCGTCGCCGCCCGCGCCTCGCGGCACTCGCCGCGGTAGAGGTCGAGGTAGATGCCGCGCGGCTCCTCCAGCCCGCGGGCCGGGTCCGCGTCCACGAGCAGCACAAGCGGCCATTCCCAGTCCGCCGCGGCCTGGCGGTAGCCCTCATTGGCATTCAGCGCCTGCCGGTACGCGCGGATCCACTCTGGAGTGAACAATTCGTACACGAGCGTGCCTCCTCTGGCGGCTCGTGTTCGGGAGGGCCTGGGGGAATCCTGCAAGGGGGAGTCGGGGTGTAAGGCGCGCTGGACCGGTAGGTGGATGGTAACAAGGAAGAGAGCAGGAGTCGAGGGTGGGGTGCGATGCCCACACACCGAGAGGGCCCTCTCTTCTGCCGCTTTCACACGGCACAGAGCGAAACAGCGGAGAGCCGTCTGGACGACGGAGGCGCGGTGATGGCGGGGCGGCGGGGTGGGGCGGCGCGGGTGGATGGCGGGGCGGCGACGGCTGCCGCGCCGTTCGAGCTTCGTGGGGCGCCGGGCCCGGCTCGCCGCCGGCGGGTTGCCAGGCTTTGCCCGTCCCCGCGGGCTGCCGGGCTGTGCCCGCCTCCAGGGGCTCGGGCTGGCGGGCTCAACTCGCCTCCGGCAGCTCGCCGGGCTCCGCGGCCGTCGGGGTTCTGCGCTCGCCGGCCGGCATCGGATACCCCTGAGCCCCGCAGCCCCCGCAGCCGACAGGTCGATAACCGAAAATTCTTTGCCTATTTCGATGAGACGGCGGATCCAGCCTCTGATAAGCCAAATTCTTTGGCCTATTTCCCGCCCCACACCTCAAAATCATCGTTATGTCAACTGATAGGCCAACCTTTTTGGCTTATCTACTCGCTCACACGGTGTCTCGGCAAAATAGGCAAAGAAATTTGCCCTATTTCACCGGCGAGGCCATGATCGCGTACGCGTCACAGCAGCGGACCCGTCGCGCGACAGCAGCCGATCGATGACCGGCCGGAGACCCTGACACCGATGTCCGAAATGCTCTTTGAGCTTTTACCTTTGGCTACGCTCGTGTTCACCACACACTTATCGGTCTAGAGCCGGCCGGGGACGACCTCCAGGTGCGCATTCTCCGGCGCCGCCCAAAGCCGCCTGGCCATCTCCTCCACCGCCGCTTCTAAGAGCCTCCGCGCCGCCTCCTGGCTCATCCTCAGGATGGCCGGCTCGGGCTCGCGCAGGCCTGCGCTCGCAGGGGCTGCTGCGCCCCCAGGCCGCACCCCCGCGCCCCACGCCCACGGCCCCACGCACCGACCCCGGCTCCCCGCGCCCGCCCGTGCCTACGCCTCCCGCACCCGCGGCAGCCGGCCGGCCCGCATGGCCCAAAGCGCCAGCGCCGCAGCCACCATGAAAAAGCCCCCGCTCAGTACGATCGCCCACGACCAGCCGAGGAGATCTCCCGCAAACCCGCCCGCGAGCGTGGCCGCCATGCTGCCGAGCGACGTCACCGTGTTCAGGAGCCCGAAGGCTTGTCCGCGGTGCCCCTCCGGCGCCGCGCGGGCGACGATCAGGTTCACGGAGACCGTCGCCCACGCCAGCGCCACGCCGAACGCCAGCCGCGCCGCGGCGAGCCCTCCGATGCCCGCGAACGCCTGCGGCAACATGAGGAGCCCTGCGGCCGCAAGCGACGCCGCGAGCACCGCGGCGTACGACCAGCGCTTGCCCAGGCGGGCCGTGAAGGGCGCGCCGATCACCTGGGCCACCCCCGCCAGGGAGAAGAGCAGCCCCACGGCCAGGACGGAGGCACGCCCGGCGCGGGCGGCGATGACCAGCGGCAGCACGGGCGCCGCCATCATCAACCCGAGCTGCATGAGGAAGAGGACGCCGTACGCCGCACGCAGGGAGCCGCTCTGCAGCAGGCCGCGCAGGTCGGTGAGGAGAGCCCCGAGCCCGCGGGCGGGACCGGCCTGCACGCGCTCGCCCACGAAGAGGAAGGCCAGCGTGGCGCCGAGGAAGAGGCCGGCGGCCGAAAGCGTGAACGCGCCGCGGAACCCCACGAGGTGCGCGATGACGCCGCCGAAGAGCGGGCCGAGCACGCCGCCGACGGCGCCGCCGGTCTGCAGCGCGCCCAGCGCCCGGCCGAGCGCCTGGGTGGGCGTGTTGCTGGCCACGAGCGCCGTCGACGCCGGGATGAAGCCCGACATCATGCCGAAGAGCACGCGCAGCACGGCCAGTTGCAGCGGCGTCTGGGCGTACCCCATCAGGAGGTAGATGAGCGCCAGGCTGAAGCCGGAGCGGAGAAGCATGGCCCGCTGGCCGAAGCGGTCGGCGAGGGTGCCCCATACGGGCGACATCACGGCCGTGCCGAGAAATGCGCCCGCCAGGACGGCTCCGCTCCAGAGGCTCGGGTCCCCGCGCAGGCCGAGTTGCACGAGGTAAAGCGGCAAAAACGGCATCACCAGTGAGAAGCTGGCCGAGACGATGAGCGAGCCGAACCAGAGCACATAGAGGTTCTGCTGCCAAGGGGCGAGCCCGGGAGCCCGCAGCCGGGCGGGCAGTTCCCGGACGCGCCCGGACGACGACGCGTCTTCGTCCAACGTGAACCCTCAATCCAGGCGCGGATTCCGGCCGTCTTCGCCCTCGATGGCGGGCAGCTGCGGCGGGTGGTCGCGCTCCCAGGCGGCGGCCGCCCGGAGAAGCCGCGCCTCCTCCCACCACGGCGCGACGAGCTGCAGGCCCACGGGCAGGCCGGCCGCGCCCACGCCCGCGGGGACGGTGATCGCCGGCGCGCCCACAAGGTTGAACGGCGCCGTGTTGCTGAGGAGGACGCGGCGCAGCTCGCCGTCGCGCGCCTCGTCGTAGCCGTCCTCCTTGAGGTAGGAGCCGATCTTCGGCGCCGTGGTGCGCGTCGTGGGCAGCGCGAGGAGGTCGTGGCGTTCAAAGGCGGCGCGCGCCTCCGCGACGAGCCTCGCCCGCCCCTGGAGGGCGAGCTCGTA
Source organism: Bacillota bacterium (assembly GCA_014896375.1). Taxonomy (GTDB): domain Bacteria; phylum Bacillota; class Sulfobacillia; order RBS10-35; family Bu92; genus Bu92. The sequence continues at coordinate 4,790 of JADBKN010000026.1, forward strand.
GTCCGCGCGCGTCGTGACGGCGGCGGCACGCAGGCGCGCGGCCACGTCCGGGCCGAAACCCTCCGGGCGCCGGCGCCAGTCCTCGCCCAGGGCGGCGAAGGCCTCAAAGCGGGCGATGACCCCCTGGTGCACCGTGGCTTCGGCGAGGAAGGGCGCGCCGATCTCCTCGACGACGGCGCCCCGGTCGCGCAGCCAGGCGAGCGCCTCCTCGATGCGGTCGGCGTGGTCGTCGTTGAGATCGTGCCAGAAGGGGTCGCGGGGCACGCCGACGCGCAGGCCGGCCAGCGAACCCGCCGGCGATGCGGCGGCCGCGAGAAGCGAGGCCGCCCAACCGGGCGGCGCGGCGACCGGAGTTGCGACCGGTGTGGCGGCTGGCGTGGCGGCCGGCGCGGCGACCGGACTTGCGACCGTCCCCGCGCCGGCCTGCCCCCCGCCGTCGCCCGCCGCGAGCGCCGCCAGCCCCCAGGCCGCGTCCGCCGCCGTGCGGGCCAGCACCCCAGGGCAGTCGAGCGACGCCGCGAGCGGCACGAGCCCGTCCGCCGGCAGGGCGCCGTTCGTCGGCTTGATCCCGACCAGGCCGCACAGTGCCGCGGGGATGCGGACGGAGCCGCCGGTGTCACTGCCGAGGGCCAGGACGCCGAGGCCGGCCGCCAGGGCCGCGGCCGCGCCGCCGCTCGAGCCGCCGGGGGACCGGCGCGGGTCCCAGGGGTTGCGTGCGGGGCCGAAGTGCGGGTTTTCCGTGGTGGCGCCCCAGGCGAACTCATGCAGGTTCGTCTTGCCGAGGATGACGGCCCCCGCCCGGCGCCAGCGCGCCACGACGGCGGCGTCGGCCGCAGCGCGGCGGTCGCGCCGCAAGGCCGAGCCGGCCGTCGTGCGGACGCCGGCGAGGTCGAAATTGTCCTTGATCGTGACGGGCACGCCGAGCAGGGGAGCCGCCCGGAACGCCTCCTCGCCGCCTTCGGCCAGGCGCCGCTCCGCCTCTCGCGCCTGTTCCAGGGCGAGGTCGGCCGTGACCGTGATGAACGCGTTCAGCTCGGGTTCGAAGGTGTCGATGCGGTCGAGGAGCGACTCCACGTACGCCGTGGGCGTCAGCCGCCCGGCCAGGTAGGCGGCTCGCAGCTCCGCCACGGTGAAGTCGAAGGGGTCCTCGGGATCGCGCGGACGCGCGGGGCGCACGTGCGAACCAGGCACAGGATCGCCTCCACCCTCCGTTTTATCGCCAGATTACCCGATTCCGCGACCCCCGGCGCGGGCGAATTCTCGGAACCCGAAGAAGGCGGACCCGTCTATGACAGGGGTGTAGCGATGAAGTTCGCCGTCAACTACTCGCCGCAGGCCGCCGGCCTCTTCGCCTCGGGCGTCTTCGGGCTCGACCTCTTCAAGTGCCCCGACTGGCCCGACCTGGTCGACGAAGCGCGCCGCCACCGCCCCGTGTACGTGCACTTCGACCTCGTCGCCGGCGACGGTCTAAAGGACATGGACTGGAACGCCGTCGACGCGCTCCTCGAACGGACGGGAACGCCTTATGTCAACCTACATCTCGCCCCGCGGAGCTTCGCGGAAGACGCCTCCCCCACCCTGCTGGCGGACCGCCTCGTCGAGGACGTGATGAAGATGGCAGCCCGGTATGGGGCCCATCGCGTCATCGTGGAAAACGTGCCCTACCGGCCGGGCGGCAAGGTGCCCCGTGCCGCCGTGGAGCCGGACGTGATCGGCCGCGTCGTCCGCGAGACGGGATGCGGTTTCCTGCTGGACGTCGCACACGCTCGCATCGCCGCACGGAGCCTCGGCGTCGACGAGCGCGTCTACATCGAGGCACTGCCCGTTGCGCATCTCCGCGAGCTCCACGTGACGGGGCTCGGCCACGACGGGCAGCGGCTGCGCGACCACATGCCGCTGACGGAGGAGGACTGGGCCCGGACGGAGTGGGTGGTGGCTCGCGTGGCCGACGGCACGTTCGGTCGGCCGTGGGTGCTGGCGTGCGAGTACGGGGGCGTCGGCCCGGTCTTCGAATGGCGCAGCGATCCCTCCGTGATGGCGGAGCAGTTCCCGCGGCTCTGCGCGCTGGCGCGGCAGGCGTGATGAGCTGGCCCCGGCGATGGAGCTGCGCACGGGCCAGCTGCGGGGCGTGAAGACGGGGAAGGAACGGCGCATTCCCGAGGCGGAGCTCGCCGCGCTCCTGGATGGGCGGAGCGGCCCCGGACCATCGTCTCTCGTGTCCACGGCCAGGTATTTCACGATGCCGGAAGACGTGCGGCCCATGGAGCTCCTCATGGGCGTTCTCGTGCGGGAGCCGTCCCCCACGCCGGACCACGCACGGGTGGCGAAGCGCGTGTTCCGGGAACTCGTGCGGCCGGTGGAAGACGCCGGCCTGGGCGAGGTGTTCCTCGCGCCGCAGGACGTCGTCCTCGCGGCCGACACGGTCGTGCAGCCCGACGTGTTCGTCATCGCGCGGGAGCAGGCGGGGATCGTCGGCGAGCGCATCGAGGGCGCGCCGGCGCTCGTCGTCGAGGTGGAATCGCCGTCCACGGCGGAGCGCGATCGGACGACCATGCGCCTGCTCTACGTGGTCCACGGCGTGAAGGAATACTGGTTCGTGGCGCCGGGCAGCCAAGCCGTGTGGCAGTTCTGGGATCCGGCCGCCACCGGGTTCCGGCGGCAGGCGCTCGCTCCGTCCGAGGCGGGCCGGGCGCTGCGATCCGTCGCATTCCCGTCGGTCGAAGTGGAGGTACAGCCGCTCTTCCAGCGGTAAGCGCTTGCGCTCTCACACCAGCTCCCGCACCGCGCGCCGCGCCTCCGCGCCCCGCACGTCGAAGAGCTCCACCACGCGTTCCGGCGCCAGCACCTCCGCCGGGTCGCCCTGCGCGAACACGCGCCCTCCCTTGAGCGCGAGCGCCTCGTCCGCGAAGCGGCGCGCGTACGCCAGCGCGTGCTCCACCAGCACCACCGCCAGCCCGTCCTCGCGCGCGAGGCGCCGCACAAGGAGCAGCAACTCCAGCGCGTGGTTCACGTCCAGGCTGGCCGTGGGCTCGTCGAGCAAGAGCACCCGCGGCTTCTGCGCCAGCGCGCGGGCGAGCAGCACGCGCTGCTGCTCGCCGCCGGACAGCGTGGGAAAGCGGCGCTCCGCCAGGTGGGCGACGCCCATGCGCTCCAGCGCCTCCCGGACGATGGCCCGGTCCGCGCGGGAGGGCGCGCCGAAGCGCCCCAGGTACGGGTAGCGCCCCATCTCCGCCACCTCCCAGACGGTCAGCGCGAAGGGCTGCGGCCCCTCCTGCGGCACGACGGCCATCACGCGCGCGCGCGCCGTCGGCGTGTAGGCGGAGAGCGGCTTCCCGCAGAGCCGCACGCGGCCGCGGGCCAGCGGCACCCGGCCGGTCAGCGCCCGCAGGAGCGTCGTCTTCCCGGAGCCGTTCGGCCCCACGACGGCCAGCACGCGGCCCGCGGCCGCCGCGAGGCCCACGTCCCGCAGCACCGTCTCCCCGCCGAGGCGCACTTCGATGTCTTCGGCTTCCAGAAGCGCGTTCAATCGAGATACCCCGCCTGCTTGCGCGTCCGCAAGAGATAGAGAAAGAACGGCCCGCCCACAAGCGACGTCACCACGCCCACGGGGAGCTCCAAGGGCGCGATGGCCGTGCGCGCCACGGTATCCGCGAGCACCAGGAAGGCGGCGCCGAGAAGCGCCGCGCCCGGCACCACCACGCGGTGGTCCGGCCCGCCCAAGAGCCGCACGACGTGCGGCGCCACAAGGCCGACGAAGCCGATCATGCCGCTCACGGACACGGCCGCCGCCGCCAGCAGCGCGCCTACGGCCAGCGCGTAGAGCTTCTCCCGTTCGACGTTCAGCCCCAGGTGGTGGGAGGTCTCCTCCCCGGAGAGGAGCACGTTGAGCGGGCGCACCAGGGCTCCGGCGGCGAGCAGCCCGAGGGCGACGTACGGCGTGACGAGCGCCACCTGCGCCCAGTCCGCCCCCGAGAGGCCCCCGAGGAGCCAGAAGTACACCGGCTTGAGGCGGTCGGGGTGAAAGTAGACCACGAGAGACACGAGGCTCGACACGAAGGCCGACACCGCCACGCCGGCGAGCAAGAGGTACGTCACCGGCACCTGGCCGTCCACGCGCGCCAGGAGATAGACGACGGCGAGCGCCCCCACCGCGCCGGCGAAGGCTGCCGCGGGCACGAGGTGCGCGAGGCTCACCGCCCACGCGGCCGCGCCCGCGCCCCCGGACGCACCCGCGCCCGCGGCCGCGCCCGCCCCGCCGGCGATCACGCCCGTCAGCGCGAGCACCGCCCCCAGGGCCGCCCCGCTCGACACGCCGATCACGTACGGATCAGCCATCGGATTGCGGAAGAGCCCCTGCAGGATCGCGCCGGCGGCGCCGAGGCTCAGCCCCACGAGCGCCGCCAGCGCCACGCGCGGGATGCGGATCTGCCACAGGATGGCGGCGTCCGCGCCCCCCGCCGCCGGCCCTTCGGCGAGCAGCCGCCAGAGTTCCGGGAGCGTGAAGCGGACCGAGCCGGCCGCCACGCCCAGCGCCAGGGACGCGAGCAGCGCCCCGGCGAGCGCGAGGAGGAGCGGCCGGCGGGGCACGGTCCGCGCCATCCTACTTCACCACGTCAGGGTAGAAGTCGTGGGCCAGCGCGTGGATCGCGTCGTCGATGTGCGTGTCGGGCTGCGAGAGGAGCGCGTCGTCCAGGATGTAGACGCGACCGTTCTTCACCGCCGGCACGCTTCCCCACCCCGGCCGCTTGCCGGCCTGGAGGTCCTTCAAGGACGTGTTGCTGGCCGGCCCGATGATCACGTCCGGCGCCCGCTGGATGACTTCCTCGGCCGAGGGCGAGGGCCACGGCTGCTTCGCGTCCGCCAGCACGTTCACGCCGCCCGCCTCACGGATGAGCCCGTCGACGAACGAGCCGGGACCGGCGCTGTAGATCGGGTCGTTCCAGCTCTCGTAGTACACCTTGACGCGCTTCTCCGCCGGAATCGCGGCCACGGCCTTCTCCACGGGCTCAATGCCCGCCTTGAGCTCTTCGATGACCTTTTCCGCCTGCGCCTTCGTGCCGGTGACGCGGCCGAGCGTCTCGAAGTCCCGGTAGACGCCCTGGACGTCCGCCGGCTGCAGCACGAAGACCTTCAGGCCGAGCTGGCGCATCTTGTCGAGGTACTGGCCGGGGAGCGTGAGGATGAGGTCGGGCTTCAGCGCCTCGAGCTTCTCGTAGTCCACGTTGTAGCTGTCCATCGCCGGGAGGCCCTGGACGTCCTTGTACTGCCCGGCGCTCCACTTGTCCACGGCGACGATGCGATCCTTGAGCCCCAGCGCCAGGACGATGTCCGTGGCGCTCGGCACGAAGGGCACGATGCGCTGCGGCGCCTGGTCGAACGTCAGCTCCTGGCCGAGGTCGTCCTGGACGGTGACGGGATAAGCGGCCTCCGAGGCCTGCGCTTCTGAAGCGGCGGTCGTGGTCGCCGGCGTGTTCGCCGATGGCGTGCTCGCCGGGGGCACCTTCGGGCCGCAGGCGGCGAGGAGCGAGGCGAGCACGAGCGCCGTCACCCAAGCCGCCCACCCGCCGCGAGCTCTCCAGAATCCTGCCTTCTTCTTCATTCCTGAACCCCTCCGTGACTGCGCGAGATGGGCTCCGACCTGCGGGCGCGCGCGACGCGGTCCAACGTGCGTAACGCGGCCCGGCGCAACAAAAACCCCGGCCGCGAGGCCGGGGGTGAAGAGCAAAAGCCGGACTTCTCCGGCGCCGTCCCCCTTTCCCTCGAGAGGCTTGGCGCGGCGATTCGGGCAGGTCTCCTGGCTGACGCCGTACCGTCCGCCCCTTCCCATCGGAGCGACAGTGGGCCGAAGCCCGAACACCGCGCGCTGCGCGGTCCTCGGCTTCGCCGCGGACGGCTTTTGGCGATCACAGTGGCGGGGCCGCGCCGGATCCGCGCCTCCGGGCCGGCCCAAGCCGGCTCCGCAGGCGCTACCCCGGACTTCCCTATTCTCCGCCTTCCCGCCGTGGCGGCGGCAAGGCGGCACCCGAACGCCCGTATGCGGTTGTGCGCACCCATTATACCCGAGGCCGTCCGCCCCGGCGGCGCCGTTCAGGGGGGCTTTCGACAAACCCGGCCGCGCTTCGTCAAAGGGACGGCCGGCTCCGCATCGAACTGGTATTCATGCCCAGTCAGCTCAGCGAGGATAGGGGGATCCGCATGAAGATGCGTCGCTTCTTTGCGGGCATAGCCGTGCTCGCGCTGGCCGGCGGGTTCTGGCCGGCCGCCGCGTCCGCCGCGCCGGGCGGGCGTGCGGCCGGTGCCGGCATCCAATACCGTTCCCTGGATGTCATGCCGCCGAACGTGCCGGCCGTCGCCCGCGCCCTGCAACAGCGCGGCGCGATTCCGTCGACAGCTTCGCCGGATCAGATCGAGGCGATGGTCGACCGGTACTTACAGGACAAGCTCGGTCACACGGCCGAACGCGCCGCGAAGGACGGCGACGCCGTCCGCGAGGCGCGCGTGGAGAACGCGG
>JADBKN010000027.1 GCA_014896375.1 Bacillota bacterium
GCGGGCGCTCTGATTCCCCGCGATCGGAGTCCAGCGCGTCAGGGGCGCGGACCCTCGGGCTCGAACATGCCCCGCGCGCGCAGCACGGCCTGCACGCGGTCCCGCACGCGCAATCGGGCGTAGATCTCGCTGACGACGTTCTTCACCGTTCCCTCGGACAGGAAGAGGCGCGCTGCGATCTCCCGGTTGGAGAGACCTGCCGCCAGCCATTGCAACACCTCGCGTTGCCGAGGCGTGAGGGGCTCGGGCGCCGGATCTTCTCCATGCGTACGGGAAGATGCGGGTGTGGACGCGAACAACAGGTTTCTCGCAAGGTCGCCAGGGATGAGCGTGCCGCCGGACACGACGAGGCGGATGGCGTTCGCGAGATCCTCTGGTGCCATGTCCTTCAAGAGGTACGCGGCCGCGCCCGCGGCGAGGCATTCGCGGACCAGGCGGTCGTCGTCGTAGGTGGTGAGCATCAACACGGGCAAGTCGGGCTCCACCTGCCGGATCGCTCTCACGCACGCGATGCCGTCCATGCCCGGCATACGCACGTCGAGGAGCGCCACATGGAACCGTCCGCGGCGAACAGCGGCGAGAGCCTCCTCGCCGCCGGCGACGGCCTCGACTTGGAACCCGCCTTGAAGTTCGAGCAGCAGCCGCAAGCCGTCGCGGACCAGCGCCTGGTCGTCGGCCAGCAGCACGCGGATCAACGCCGCCTCACCCCGATCTCGACTTCAAAGCCTGCCCCCGGGGCCGTGCGGAAGCGGATGCTCCCGCCCACGGCCTGAACGCGCGCGGTCATCTCGCCCAAACCCATGCCGGGCACGAAGCGGTCGGTCCCGGCGCCGTCGTCGCGCACCGAGAGCAGCAGGCGCTCCGGTGTCGCCGCCAGCCGCACGCGCACATGGCGGGCGGCGCCGTGGCGGGCGGCGTTCGTCAGCGCCTCCTGGACCGACCGGTACAGCACTTCCGCCACTTCAGGGTCCACGTCCGAAGCCTCGACCGGGTCCGGGAGGATCGAAAGTGTCACCTTCGGGCCACCGGCGGCGGCGAAGTCCTCGGTCAAAGTCTGAAGCGCTGAGGCCAGCGGCAGCCGCTCCGGATGCAGCGCGCGGCGCAACGCCTGCCGCACCTGCCCCAAGGCGGTGCGCAGCGACTCCTCGACCGTAGCGAGCCGCACCTCGGCCGCCGCGGGGTCGGTCCGAACCAGCTGGCGCGCCACCTGGACCTGCAGGAGATTGGCCGTCAGGGCGTGGCCGAGCGTGTCGTGAACCGCGCCGAGCACGTTTTGGCGCTCGCGCTCGGCCGCGAGATCGCGCGTCTTGGCGGCCAGTTCGGCGAGGCGGGCCTGCGCGTCCTCGAGTGCGGCGAGCGCTTGCCGGTAAGCGTCGCGCTCGGCCACATGGACGGCGTGCAGCCGCCCGAACCAGGCCGCCGCCGCGAAACCCGCCGCCACGGCCACGAGCGTGCGGGCCTCATGCGTGAGCGACGCCGCCTCCAGTATGCCGGCGGCGCTCACGGCAGCGCACCACGGGCCGGCCCAGGCGCAGGGCAGGGCCCTTGCGCCCCCCAGCACGACCGCCATGAGAGTGGCCGCCAGAACAGCGTCACCGGCCTGGTGCAGGGCCAGCAGGCCGAAAAGCGCCGCGCCCGTGAGAAGCCATGACGCGCTGCGCGCCCCGGCGGTGAGGTGCCCTGCCGTGTCGAGCAGCGCGGCGACCGCAAGAGAGAGCGGCGCGGCCGCGCCTGGCGGCTTCCCGGAGAGCAGCCAGCCGGCGACGGCCGCGGCGAACGCGGCCAAGCGCAGCACGTGGAAGGACCATTCGGATGCGTCGACGCTTTCGGGCTTCCAGGGATTCATTCGCCACCCCGCTGTCCTCCATGCCGCTCGATCGACCGCTCATCCCGCGAGCCGCCGCAGGCCCGTCACGCCGACCGCTGCGCCCAGGACGCCCATGAGCACCAGGACCGCCAGCGCCTGGGCCTGGCCCACGATCGGCCCTCCGAACGCGAACGCCTCACGAAGGCTGTCCATTGCCCAATACACCGGGCTCAGGTGGCCCACCTTCTGGACGTACTCGGGGACCACGTCCAGCGGCCAGAAGGCGCCGCCCAGCATGGCCGCCGCCGTGGACCCGAGCACGGCGACGTTGTTCACCTGGGCGGCCGTGCGCGTCACGCCGGCCACGGCCAGGGCCAGACCGGAAGCGCAGACCAACGTGGCCAGAACGGACAGTGCGAGGGCGGGGAGGCCCGCCCCGAGCCATGGCGCCCCCAGGGCGGCCGTCGCACCGATCATGACGGCGCCCTGGACCGCCCCTTCCAGCCACAGGGCGAGGGCGCGCCCGGCCACGACTTCGGCGAACGGCACGCCGAGCGCGAGCATGCGCGCGAGGGTTCCGTTCTCGCGCTCTTCGTGCAGCTCGTACGCCTGATGCATCAGCGTCGACAGCGCGAACATCGCGTAGAACCCGAAGACGATGCGGAGGTACGGGTAGCGGTCCGCGTCGGCCATGTCGCGGGGCGGCACGGTGCGCACGGGCAGTTCGGGCGCGGGGCGTCCCGTCGCGAGGGACGCGGCCAGCGCACGGGCACGCCGCTCGACGAGGCCCCCCGGTTCGTACGTGGGGCCGTGGAGGAGCTCCAGGTGCGGGTGTCCGGCCGCCACCGAGGCGGAGAAGTCCTCGGGCAGGACAAGGGCCAACGGGATTCGTGCCGCGGCCAACTGCTCCTCAGCTTCCGCGCGCGTGCTCCGGCTCACCTGCATGGGCGTCGCCTCCAGGCCCTTGACGAAGGCCTGGGCCGCAGGCCCGCCGTCCAGGTCCACCACGACCGCGCGCGTCTCGTTGCCCGAGCCGGCGAACAGGCTGCTGACGACGACGCCGAAGAACAGTGGCAGTCCGATCCCCACCAGAACGTTCACCGGACGGCGGTACCCGCGCCAGAGCGCCGTCGCGGCGATCGTCCACACGCGCTTGAGTGCGTTCACCGCTCACGCCTCCCCGACCGAACGGGCGTGCAGCCCGTCGATGATCCAACCGAGCGCGAAAAGGCAAAACCCCGCCACGGCGAGCTTCGACGCGTCGCCAGCGACGTCCGAGGGACCGCCGCCGCCGAGCAGCGTCAGATAGCCGTCGAGCATCCACCGGTTCGGGACCACATGGGAGATGCGAGCCAGCACGTCCGGGAAGATGTAAAGGGGAAGCATCGACCCACCCAGGAAGCCGAGCACTTGGAAGAGCCCGGCGCTCACCCCGTCCATCACCTCGGGCGTGCGGATCAGCGCCATCAGCGTGGCGTTGAGGCCGGCCGCCGCCAGGCTGGCGGCGACGGTCAGCAGCGTCCACCCGCGCACGTCGCCCCAGTGGACGCCGAACAGGAGGCGCGTGGCCACCGTCATCGCGACCATGAAGAGGAACGTGACGACCAGGTTGCCGGCGAGCTTGCCGAGCAGGTAACTCGCGCGGGAGACTCCGGACGCGCGCACGCGAAGGTACACTCCTGTGGCTCGATCGCGGAGGTAGGAGAGCGTCCCGTAACGGGCGGCGAAGTAGATCATCAGCACGCTCATGCCCGGCGCGTAGTACTCGGTGGCCCCGGGCTGCCGCGTCGCGCCCCGGTGCGGTTTCACGGCGACGACGTCGAGGCGCACCGGGACCGCCGCAGCCTCCGGTTCGACCACCGCGGCTGCCGCCGTGCGCACGACTTGCTCGACGACTGCGGACGCCACCGTTCCCGGTTCGGCGATCACGAGGGCCGGGCGAGCGGGGAACTCGGGAGGAAGGACCACCGCGGCCTCGGTCCGACGCTCGGTGACGAGTCGCCGAGCCTGCGCTTCGTCCACAGCCTCGCGCACCGTGATCAGTCCGTACTCCTGGGCCGACCGCAGCACCTCGCGGAAGTGCGGCGCGGCGGCGTTGTTCTGCGCCGCCGCCAGGGCCACGCGGTACGGACGATCCGGCTTGAAATCCGGCGAGAAGGCGCGTTGCAGGCTCACGCCCAGGATGAAGTTGAGCGCGAGGGGGACGGCGAGGAGCAGGAAGAGCGCCTGGCGGTCGGTGACGAGCCTGAGCAGCTGGTTGCCCGCGACCGTTCGCACGATGCGCATGCCGTTTCCCCCTAGTCCCGCAGTGCCCGGCCAGTCAGGGCCAGGAACACCGTCTCAAGATTCGGCGCCTCGATCCGCAGGCCGTCGACGGAAATGCCGAGACGCACGAGGGCGTTCAGGACCTCGGGCGCCTGGCCGGCGCCCGTGGGCAAAACGATGCGCAGCTCGCTGTCCACGGTCTCGACCGGAAGCTGCAGCACGTTGCGCAGCTGCGATGCGTCCATGTCACCGTCGCCCAGCGCAGGCCGCCACGGCACGCGCAGGACGACCGCCTCGCCGGCCAGGGCCCGCACCTCGTCCAGCGGCCCCTGGGCGATGATGCGGCCGTGGTCCATGATGGCCACCCTGCGGCAGAGGTACTCCACTTCCTCCATGTAGTGGCTGGTGTAGAGGACGGTCGTGCCCGCGGCGGCGAGGCTGCGCACGGCGTCGAGGATGTGCCGGCGCGATTGGGGGTCGATGCCGACCGTCGGCTCGTCGAGCAGCAGCAGTCTGGGGCGGCCGAGGAGCCCGACGGCGATGTTCAGGCGTCGCTTCATGCCGCCTGAGAAGCGTTCCACGCGCTGGCCCGCGTGCTCCGTGAGCCCGACCAGCTCGAGCGCCTCTTCCACCTGGCGGCGGCGCTCCGCGCCGAAGAGGCCTCGCAACGTGGCGAAATAGTTCATGTTCTGCACCGCCGTCAACTCGGGGTACAGCGCGATGTCCTGCGGCACGACGCCGAGATGCCGTTGCGCGAGGCGCCGGGCCGTGCGCAGGGAGTGACCGCAGACGATCACGTCGCCGCCGTCGGGACGAAGCAACCCGGCGATCAGGGCAAGAGTCGTGGTCTTGCCGGCACCGTTCGGACCGAGGAGGCCGAACGTCTCACCAGGGTAGATCGTGAACGAGACGCGATCCACCGCGGTGTCATGACCATACCGCTTGACCAGGTCTCGGACCGCCAGCACGGGTGGCTCGCCGCCGGTCTCCGTCCGTTCTACGGTGGCTTGTGTCATGGTACATCCCTCCCACCCTTTGCACTCAACTTAGGTCACCTCGGAATCGCGTCCTAGTGACCGCGGTCATGATGTGCCCTGTCACAAACGGCCCCGGCCGCGGTGTGTTCAGTGCGGAATGATCTGGACCGAGGATGGTGTGCGGTTTGCCGGAAGGCGAGGGTATGCTGGCGGCCAAGGGCCTGACGAAGCGCTACGGCCGCCGCAAGGGTGTGGACGGCGTCGACTTGACCGTCGATCGCGGGGAGACCTGAGCCTGGTGCAACGTCTGAAGAGAAGTGAAGGCGCAGCGTCGGAAGTCGAGGAGATCCTTGAGATCGTCGGCCTCCGAAAGGCGGGGCATAGGGGGGCCGAGAGGTGAGCGCATGGGTGCGTGAGCTGTTCGACCGGCACTACGCGGAGGTGGTCCGCCACGTCCACTACCTGACGGGGGATCGAGCCCTCGCCGAAGACATCGCGCAGGAGACCTTCGTTCGCATGTACCTCACGTGCCCTTCGCCGCCGGAGCACCCGCCCAGCTGGCTCCGCCGCGTCGCTGCGCGGCTCGCGTACAACGAGCTCCGGGCCGGCCGCCGGCGCGAGCGGCGTGAGGCGGCCTACGCGGCCGCTGCGTCGCCCGCCGAACGGGAGTGGGAGCCCGCGTCGGACCTGCGCGAGGCACTGGAGCGGCTCGACCCGCGCGACCGCACCCTGCTGCTCTTGCGGGCGGAAGGCTGGGCGTACCGGGAGATCGCGGACGTGGTGGGCGTCGACGCGGCGTCCGTGGGCACGCTGCTCGCCCGGGCGCGGCGGCGGCTTGCGGCCCGTCTCAACGGCGTGACGGCGGAGGTCAATCCCAAAGGGGGCGGCGCATCGTGATGACATGTCCCAAGGACGGCATCTGGATGGCGTGGCTCGACGACGAGCTGGACGCGGAGCAGCGCGCCTGCCTGAGCGCGCACCTGGCGACGTGCGCCGCGTGCAGGGAGACCGTCCGCGTCCTTGAACACTTGTTGGTGCAGCAGAACGCGGCGCTGGCACGATACCGGGACACGCTGGCGCGCGACAACGGGAAGCCGGTCTTGCCCGGCGCAGCATGGTCGGAGGTGGCCGCGCGCATCGCCGAGGCGACGGCCGGCGGCGCGGGTGCCTCGCCGGGGCTTGCGGCTGTTCCGCCGAGCGTGGCGGCTTCGAGGAATTCGTCGGGCAACGTGGCCGCGGGCTCGACGGGCCGTGCGGCCGGGAACGCGCCGCGGTTGCGCGGGACAAGGCGGCGATGGTGGACCGTCGCGGCCGCTGCGCTGGTGGCGGTCTCCCTCGCGCTGCCCCCGGTACGCTCGGCGGCCGCCGCCTGGCTGTCCATTCTCCGCGTCGACCGCGTGACGGTCCTGCCCTGGAGTCCCGCGCTTCAGCAGCAGCTGCAACAGGCCCTCGAAAGCCGCCGCCTGACCCGCCTCGACCTGCGGGAGTACGGCGACATCGAGGTGCACGGACAGCCCGCGGTGCGCGGGCTTTCACCGGAGGAGGCGGCCCGCCGCGGGGGCTTCCCGCCGCTTCCCAAGCAACTGGGCGACGCCGCGGTGCGGGATGTGTCCTTACGCCTGCAGGGCGAGTTGCAGCTGACCCTGCACGTGCCCGCGTTCAACCGCCTGATGGCGCAGTTGGGCTCGACGGAGCGGATCCCCGCTTCGCTGGACGGCCAGCCGATCCGCGTGACCATTCCGGCCGAACTGTCGGCTGCCTACATCCGGGACGACGGATCCGGCGCGGCATTCGTCGAGATGTTGCGCGCCCCGGAGATCGCTGTGCCGGGGTCGGACGCCGATGTGGCCCAGGTACGACGCGCCCTCCTGTCGCTGCCCTTCCTTCCGAACGAAGTGCGCCGCGACCTCGAGGCGATGGACGACTGGCGCCGGACGCTCGTGCTCCCCGTGCCGGCCTCGGCGGCGCCGGAGCCGGTCGACCTCGGCGGCGTGCAAGGGTGGGTGTGGCAGGAGAGCGGCCAGTGGAGCGGCGTGGTCTGGAGCGACGGCCGGGTCATCACGCTGCTGCGCGCCCCGGGCGACGGCGCGCACGCGGTGTCCCTCGCGCGGGCGCTCAGGGGAGGCCGGTGAGGTGGCGGTCGCGGACGCGGCGGTGGTCGCGACCGGCCTGACGAAGCGCTACGGCCGGAGGATCGGCTGCGAGGCCGTGGATCTCGTGGTGCCGCGGGGGGCCGTATTCGGCCTCCTCGGCCCGAACGGCGCGGGCAAGAGCACCCTCGTCCGCACGCTCGTCGGCCTCCTGCGGCCGGACGCCGGCGAGGCGCTCGTCTTGGGCCGTCCGCCGCAGGATCCGGCCAGCCGGCGGCACGTCGGTTACCTGCCGGAACTGTTCCGGTACCCGGACTGGCTCACCGCGCGCGAGGTCCTGGTCTACCACGGGCGCCTCGCGGGGTTGGCGGTCGCGGAGGCTTCCCACCAAGCCGCGCACCTTCTGGAGCGTGTCGGCCTGGCCGGGCGGGCGGACACCCGCGTGGGCACGTTCAGCAAGGGCATGCAGCAACGGCTCGGCCTGGCGTGCGCGCTCGTGGGCGACCCTCAACTCGTGTTCCTCGACGAGCCGACCTCGGCCCTCGATCCCCTGGGCCGCCGGGATGTGCGCGGCCTCATCCGCGAGCTTCGCGGCCGTGGCGTGACCGTGTTCCTCAACAGCCACCTGCTCGGCGAGGTGGAAGAGGTCTGCGACGTCGTGGCCGTGATGCGGGGCGGCCGGATCGCGGCCGCGGGCCCGCTGGAGGATCTGGTCGCGCCGTCGGCGGAGGTGGAGCTGGTCCTTGAGGATCCCGAAGGCCGGGCGGGTGAGGTGATCGCCGGCTGCGGCCGCCTGATCCCGGCGCCGGAGCTGGCGCCGGGCGCCGGGCCCCGGCTCCCGGCGGAGCCTGCCGCGGCCGGGCGCGTGCACCTGCGTGTACGGCTCGACCCGGCCGTGAGCCGTGCGGAACTCGTCGCCCGCCTCGTGCAGGCGGGCGTCGGAGTGGACTCCGTGGTGCCCGTGCGAAGGGATCTTGAGGACGTGTTTGTCGCGCTGGCAGGAGAGGACGGTAGGACCGCGTGAGCGAGCGGCCGTCACAGGTCATCCGCGTGTTGGCGGCGATGACGCTGCGGGAGATGGTGCGCAAGCGCCTCTTCACCGTGGGCGCGCTGCTCACGCTGGGCTTCCTGGCCGTCTACGGGCTGGGCCTCCACTACGCGCGAGAGGACCTATTGGGAGGAGCCGCCGGCACGGCCGCGGATCCGCGTTGGAACACGGCGAGGCTCGTCGTCGGGAGCCAGCTGATGGCGGTGGGCTTGTATCTCGGCGGCATGCTTGCGGCGTTCGTGGCGGCGCTGGCCGGCGCCGGCGCACTGCAGGGCGAGGTGGAGAGCGGGATCCTGCAGGTGGTGGCGGCCCGCCCGGTACGCCGGGCGGCCATTTTGGCCGGCAAGTTCGCCGCGCACGCGCTGGTGCTCGGCGCCTATGCCTTCCTCGTCTTCGCAGCCGTGACCCTTCTCACCCACTGGGTGATGGGGGTGCCTCTGCCATCCTTCCTGGCCGCCGGCGCCACCTTCGCGCTCATCCCGATCACCGTTTCGGCCGCTGCGTTCTTCGTCTCCGCGCGTCTCAGCACGCTGCCGGCGGGCGCCCTGTTGGTGATCCTGATCGGCTCCGCCATGGTGGGCGGCATGCTGGAGCAGATCGGCGCCGTCGCCGGCTCGGATGCGCTGCGCAGCGTCGGCCTCTACACGAGTCTCGCCATGCCTTCCGACAGCCTCTATCGCCGCGTGGCGGCCTTGCTCCTGGGCGACACGGCTGGCCAGGGGCCGCTCGGCCTCCTCACGCAGGTGGGCCCGCTAGGTGCCGCGGCCGTGCCCAGCATGTGGGTTGTCGCGTACGCACTCGTGTACGTCTGCGCGCTCGGTCTGGTGACGGCTCTCCACATGGAGCGGCGTGACCTGTGACGCGCGCGCAGTGAATCCAACGGCAGATCCCGACCAGAGACGCGGCGGCGGGCGGCCGGCGGTGGACGGAGGCCTTCGGGTGGTCGCGTGCACCCACCCGAGTCCGCCGCCGTCCCTTGACACCGGAGCGGAAATGGGTACATTGGTCGTACGATTGCCATTTGCGCAAATGGCAACATGATGTGGATCGCCTGATGATCCCTTACAAGGATGAATGCCGCGTGCGGCTGCCGGAATGGATGGAGGCCACCCCGCCTCCGGAAGTCGATGTGATCCTCTCACTGCCCGCCAACCTGACGACGGCCATGGTGCTCGTCGATTACGCCGCGCACGGGTTGGCCACGCCGACGCCTTGGCCCCAGGTCGTCGTGCGCTCGCTTGCGCGGCCGGCGCTGGGAAGCCTTGAACGCCTGCGGGCCGTGCTCGCGCACGGCACGGTTCTGCGCGAGTTCATCTTAGACCGGCTGCCCGCGGATCACGCGGCGCAACGAGATTGGCACGCCCTGCGCGCGTGGTTGCAAGCCATGGATGCGGCTACGCTGACGGACCTCGTCATCGCGGGCATTCTTGCCGGACTCGAGTACTACCGCACCGAGATGGACCCGATGCCGGCCGTCGAGGCCCTCCTTGAACACATCGGTGGTCGCTCCCTGAACGGGACGCAATTGCGGCACCGGAAAGCGCGCCGGCTGGCGCTTGAGGCGCTGCTCGCCAGCTGGAGTGTGCGCGATGTGGATGAGCCCCTGGGTACGGCGATGGATCCCGAACGCCTGCGTTCGGATCTTCTCATGTTCTTCGATGCCCTCTGGGAGGCGGGCTTCGGGGCCGAGTGGCACGCGGCGCTCCCGCAGATGGAGAGCGCCGTCGCGGCTGCCCGGGCTGCCCACGCCGCCGGGCGTCGTGCCGCGCCGGAGCTGATCCTCGCGGTGACGGGCCTGCAACCGCCCGCGGACCTCGATGGTGCGCTGCGCAGTGCGCGGCGGCTTGAGTTTGCGCCCTGTCTCCATCTTGGGAACTATCTCTCGATCACTCGTCCGGGATACGGCTGGACACCCCCGGGCGAGGCGGCTGCGGTCTTGCGCGTCTTCTATGAGCCCTCAGGGGGCACGGGTGCGCGGTGGGAAGGCATCGCCAACGGATCGGCCGCCGATACGCGGGGGCCCGGCGAAAGGGCGGCCGGCGCCGGCGCAACCGGCGCGCAGGTGCTCGATCTCGGCAACCTCGTCCCCGCTCTGGAAGCGCTCGGCGACGCCACGCGCGTGGCCATGCTTCAGCTCCTGCGCAGAGGGGGTGAGATGTTCGCCGGCGAGATCGCGAACGCGCTCCGCCTGCACCCGAGTACCGTCTCGCGCCATGTTGCGCAGCTCGAGGCCGCTGGGCTCGTGCGCTCGCGACGGGAGGGCCAGGTGAAGTACTACCGGCTGGATCATGACCGATTGCGCACCGTGGCCCGCGTGCTCGAACGGGAACTCGGCGAACCGCCACGGTCGTGAAACGGTCGGTCAGCGATCCGTGAAGAAATCAGAAGAAATCAAGGAGGTAGTTAAGCATGTCACTTTTGCATCCGGGCTCGCTGCTCGAGGTCCTGGATGGCCACCGGCGCCTCACGGTGCGCACCATTGAGGCGTTTCCTGAAGACAAGCTGTTTCACTACCGTCCCGTCGAGCCGCTGCGGCCGTTCGCCGAGATGATCAAGGAAATCCTCGACA
>JADBKN010000028.1 GCA_014896375.1 Bacillota bacterium
ATGTGCCAGTTGTCGCGGTCGCCGTCCACTTCGCCGAACCGCTTCTCCACCTCGTGCTGCAGCTGCCAGCCGCCACCGCGGACGGGGAACTCCAGGCAGTCGACAGCCTTCCAGCTCAGGTCACAACGCCCCAGCCACTTCAGCGCGGCTTCGGGGGCGCTGAGCAGCGCCTCCGCCAGCCGGCGGCGGCGTTCCGGCAGTCGCGGCTTGGGCTGGGTAGGCGGGCGATGGAACGCCCAGACGGCGTCCAACTGGCGAAACGTGAGGCTGGCCAGCGCGCGCTCCAGCGTGGCGTCCAGCGGGAGGGGGCGCCAGGCGCGATCGCGCCCGTATTCGTCGGGAATGCGGGCGGAGAACCGCTCCAAACGGTGTTTGATCGCCTGTGGAAGCGGATACACGGCGACAGCACGGTGCAGGTGACGCTCCGCGGCGTCGAAGTCCTTGCGGTCGAGTGCCCGGTGGTTACGCAGCGTCCCGCGTCACTGTGGCGGCCGAAACAGGTCGGCGCCAGAAGTCCAGGAAGAAGACGGCGAACACGCCGACCATCACGCCTAAGACGGCGGCCACGGCCATGTTCAGCGCCTTGCGCGGCGCCACCGGCTTGAGCGGCTCCACAGCTGGCGAGGTGATGGCTAGGGACGACAGCTGGGTCTGATTGAGATTCAGGAGCCCGTCGCCCAGCGCGTCCGACTTCGCGCGGGCGCGGAACGCTTGCGCCAGCTCGTCTCCCTGCGCGGCGGCGGCCAGGATCCGGCTCCGCTCCTGCTCTAGGTCCTGGATCGTCGTCTGCGCCTCGGTGATCTTCGTCTGCAGGTCCTGCCACACGGGGTTGAGCACTTCGACGGTCATCGTCAGTTGGGCCGCCTGGTCCGGGCGGATGCCGAGCCGCTGCCCGACGAGCGCCGCGAACGTCGGGTCGTTGGCGAGGGACTCCTTCAACGCGTACGTACGCGGCGTCTTCGCCGCCAGATCCTGCAGCGAGCGCAGGTTGCTCTGCGCCGAGGCGAGCTGCGCGTCAATGGCGCCTTGCAGGTTGCCCGCGTTGATGGCCGCGGAGTGGATGACGAGCTCCGCCGCGGCGGCGTTCGCCATGGCCGCCGCGCGGCGCGGGTCGTGGTCCTTGACGGTGATCATGAGAGTGCGCTTGTCGTCCGCGACGTTCACGCTGTACGGCTTGTCCGTGACGCGGAATTCTCCGATGATGCCGAGGTCCTCCGAGAACTTCCGGAAGAACGAGGGCGATTCCGCAAGGGTCACGTACGTCTCGGGTCCCAGCGCCAGCGGCTCCACCGGCGCGTTCAGCTTGAGGTCGTTGAGCATCACGAGGGCCTGCGCCTGGTACGTCGGCGCGATCACGAAAAAGCTCGCCACGCCGGATACGGCCACGGCGAACGCGGTGATCGCGGCGATGACCTTCCACCCGTCCACCAGGGTCTGCAGCAACTGGCGCAGGTCGATTTCGTCTTCGTAGTAAGGCGTCGGGTCTACCAAGGGCGAAGGCTCCCTTTCTGGGAATTTCGACAAAATTCTACCTTCGCCCAGGAAAAGCGGTGTCCTTCAATGGGGCTGAAACATGGCTACGTTTGTCGAACTGCGCTGCACGCGTCAGACCGCGGCGCGGCGCATCGCGTCGAGCCAAGTGTGCCCTTGGCGCTCAGCGAGGATGGCGCGCAGCGCGACGTCCAGCCCCGGCGGCCGGTGCGCACCGTGAGTATCCGAGCCCAGCGCGGCCACGCGGCCGGCGCGCAGAAGCTGCCACGCCCGGGCGCGGCGCTCCGCCGACGCCCCGGGCAGGAAGCTGCCGGCGTTGACCTGGAACCGCACGCCCATGCGCGCGAGCTCTTCGAGGTCCTCGGCGCGGAGGTACTCGTACCGCTCCGTGTGCGCGAGGAGCACCTTCAGGCCCATGATCAAGAGCTCGTGGAGGACGTCGAACAGGAACAGCGGGCGCCCGGTCAGCGGCAGCTCCACAAGCACCGTGTCCCCGGGGCGCGCCGCTTCCCCGCCGGACAGGGAACCCGCGTTTCCGTCCCGCAGGTGGTCCGGCAGCAGCGGGTCGAGCATGAGTTCCTGGCCGGGCCGGACGCGCAACGGAATGCCGGCCTCGTCCACGCGACGTTGGAGCTCTTCCGCGCGCTCCCGCACGCGCGGCCACGGCACGGCCCAGGGGCCGCCTGGGATGTAATGCGGCGTGGCCACCAGGGTGCGCGTCCCGCGCGCGGCCGCGTCGCGGCAGAGCGCGAGCGCCTCGTCCCACGTGGCGGGACCGTCGTCTACGCCGGGCAGCACATGCGCGTGCACGTCCGCCAGTGCTGCGGCCCACTCCGCCACGTCCTCCTCGCGAACCGCGCGCCGTCCCCACGGCAGGGCGAAGGCCATGCCCCGTCACGCCTCCTCTTCGCCGCGCGCCGCCGCCACCTCTTCCCGCGTGCCGCCGCGCGCGCCGCCCGGCGCGCCCGCGGCGGGCAGGCCGGCCTCCTCCGAGCCGCGGTAGTCGTAGCGGTAGCGGTAGTAATAGTAGCCGCCGTGGCGCTCCTGCAGATCGTTCAGCACCACTCCCAGGCAACGAGCGTGGGCGTGGTCCAGCGCCTCCTTGGCCTGCTTGGCCAACTCGTTCACCGTGTGGCCGGAGCGCACCACGAGGATCACGCCGTCCACGTGCGGAGCCAGCTCCACAGTGTCGGCGACGGCCAGCACGGGCGGAGCGTCGATGAGGACAAGCTCATACGATGCCCGCGCCTCCTGCAGGATCTGGTGCATGCGCGGCGTGGACAAAAGCTCCGCAGGGTTCGGCGGCACAGGACCGCCCGGCAGCACGGCCAGGCTGGGCGTGCGCGTGGCCTGCACGGCCTCCCGCCACTCCACCGCGCCCGCCAGCGCAGTGGAGAGCCCGTGGCGGTTCGAGATGCGGAACATCTTGTGCATCGTGGGCCGGCGCATGTCGGCGTCGATCAAGAGGATGCGCCGGTCCATTTGGGCGAGAATCCACGCCAGATTCGAGGCGACGAAGGACTTGCCGTCCCGTGGCCCGGCGCTGGTGAAGAGCAGCGCGCGCACGGCCTCCCCGAGTCCGATGAACTGCAGGTTGGCCCGCAGGGTGCGGAACGCCTCTGCGGCCGGGGATTTCGGGTCGTCGGCGGCGATGAGCCCCACGTCCTTGAAACCCGGCAGCGGCGCGAGCGATGTGTGGTGGCGGCGGCGGCGAAGGTCCATGCGGGTCCCCCTACTCTCCGGCGCGCGGCAGTGTGCCCAGCACGGGGAGACCCACCCAGCGCTGGACATCGAGCGGCGTCTTGATGGTGTTGTCGATCATCTCGAGCCAAAAGACGGCGAGGACCGAGACCATGAGGCCGAGTACGGCGGCCACGGCCATGTTGAGCACCGGCCGGGGCTTGATCGGCGCCTCCGGCGTGCGCGCCGGCGAGACCGGCAGCACGTCCGTCGCCCCGAGGTCCGAGGCTTTGACGATCTGCGTCTCCGTGATCTTCTGCTGCAAAAGCTCATAGGTGCTCTTCAGCTGGTCGACCTGTTCCTGAGCCGCATCCTCCTTGGTCTGGCGCTCGGCGAGCTGCTTTTGCAGGTCGGCCACTTCGGAAGTGAGGCTTTGCACCGTCGCCGTGAGGGTCTCGATCTGCGCTTGGTACTGCGCGATGTCCGCGCCGGCCTGATCGGCCTCCTGTTGGAGCGCCGTGTACGCCGGGTTCGGCTGGACGGCCGTGGTCTTGAGCGGCTTCGGGTTGCCGTTCGCGTCGGTGCCCATGGTGGTCGATTCCACCGTCTGCGTGGGCGGCGTGGCCGCCAGTTGCCGGTCGATGGACTCCTTGCGCGCGAGCGCCGCCTGGAGCGCCACCTGGGCCTCCAGCAGAGTGTTGCGGTAGTCGTGCAGCTGCTGCATGCGCGTGTCGAGCTCCTGCTTCACCAGGGAGGCGGAGTGCGGATCGGCCTGCAGCGCCTGGAGTTGCGCCACTGCCTGGTCGAGCTGCTTCTTGACCTCCTTGGCTTGGCTTGTGAGATAGGTCGTCGATTGGCTCAGCTGCTCCTCGTTGTTCTTCTGGATCTGGTCCAGGAACGCCGCGGTGACGGCTTCCGCGATCTTGCGGGCGCGGATCGGGTCCGTGTCCTGGACGTGGATCTCGATGAGGTTCGTGTTCTGCGGGTTCTCCACCCTCAAGGCCTGGTTGAGGGACTCCACCGTGAAGCCTTGCGCGTCCAGGTGAAGGTTGCGGATCACCGTCTGCATGAGGACGGGGCTCGTGATCTGCGCGATGTAGCCGTTGATCGTCATCTGCGGCAGCTGCGCGAGCGGGTCGACGATCGTGTTCAGGTTCGTCGGCTGCTGGCTCTGGTACGTCGGCGTCGACGGAGCGGCGCGGTTGACCATCAGCGTGACGTCCGACTGGTACACCTTGGGAAGCACGGCGTAGCTGAGCACGGCCGCGCTGAGGATCGCGACGCCGGTGATGACGACGATCACCCAGCGCCACTTCGACAGCACCGCCAGGTACTGGCGCAGATCGATTTCGTCTTCCGCCATGTAAGTGTCGTCCATGGCGCACCTCCTTGATGTCGTCCGCCGCTTGCGTGGACGCCCGCCGCGCCCGAGCGCGGTCAGCCGCCTGCGTGAACGGAAACCAGTTGCAGGTACACCGCCTTCGAGCCGCGCTGCGCCTTCTCCGCCTGGGCGAGGAGCGCCTGGACGGCCGCGTCGGCCGCGTGGCCGTACTGCCAGGTCCAGGCGGCCGCCAGTGTGGCGAAGGCGTGCGCGGCCACAGCCGGCGGCGTGCCGGGGGACGCGCGCGGCTGGAGGGCGCTGCCCTGCCCCTGCGCCCAAGCGCGCAACTTCGGCCAGTCTTCCGGCCGGACGAAGGGGCGCAGCGTCTCCGCGACATCGTCGTAGAGCCCCATCACGTACAGCGCGTCGGCGCGGCCGAGGACCAGTTCCGGCCGCGGTTCCTCCGGGTTCTTAAAGAAGCCCTCCGGCAGGCGGGCGTTGCCGGCCCGCGCTGCGGCCGTCCAGCGCGCGGGCAGGTCGGCGATGCGCCGCGCGGCGGCCAGGGCATGCGCCCGGTCGCCGGCATGCAGGCTGGCGTAGATCGCTGCGAGCCCGGTGCGCGCCTCAAGGACGTAGACGTCCGGATCCAGCGGTGCCAGCCGCTCCGCCGCCTGCGCCTGGGTCACGGTCTCCTCCGGCATGCCCAAGAGCGCATACACCTCGGCGAGCTTCATGCGAAGGGCGAGATCGTCCGGTTGGACGTGCGACGCCTCCAGCAGCAGGCGCGCCACCTCCTGCCGGTGCGCGGGCGTCAGCGCGCCGCCGTCTTCCTGCAGCCGAATGGCGAAGGTGGCCTGCGCCAGGTCGACGGTGTAGGCGCCGGTCCACGGCGCCTCCGCGTGTGCCGTTTGCAGCGCGTCCCGCGCGGCGACCCACTGCTTGGCGAGCATCGCCTGCGCGCCCCGCGCGGCTTCCGTGCCGGCATCGTAGAGGCGGCTGGTGTGGACGAAGAGCAGTGCCCCCGCGGCCACGGCCGCCGCCGCCACGCCCAGCCGCAGGGGCACGCGCAGGCGCGAGGCCCAGCGCAGCCGGGAGGGGTCACCGAGGATCGGCGGCACAGACGGGAAGGGCCGACGGGTCCCGACGGTCTGGCGGCCGCTCACGCCCGCAAGAACACCGCCTGCACCACCGGCCGCCGGATCCAAGCCGGCGAAGGCCTCCAGGCATGCCCAGGAGCCGAGGAGCGTCAACACGATAGAAGGGAAGCTGAAGTCGAAGTCGATCCCCGCGTGGAGCAGCTCCGCCACGCCCGCCGCCGCGAGCGCCCAGATGATCGTCCAATCCGCGGCCTTCGCCGCGCTTCCAACGCGCTGGGCGCGCACGGCCGCAGCCGGAGCCGCGACGGCCAGCACGAGGAAGGCCAGCAGCCCCAGCGCCCCGTACTCCACAAGCGTCTGCACGTAGTGGTTGTGGACTTCGGTGGTCCAGTACAAGTAGGGCTGTACGGTGTGATAGAGCGCGTTCCAGCCGCCGTGCCCCCACC
This sequence comes from Bacillota bacterium, assembly GCA_014896375.1. Classification (GTDB taxonomy): domain Bacteria; phylum Bacillota; class Sulfobacillia; order RBS10-35; family Bu92; genus Bu92. Next base: position 6,036 of record JADBKN010000028.1, read on the forward strand.
CCAGAAGCGGCCGCTGCCGCCAGAGCTCCAGCCCGTCCCGGCTGGCCAACATCCGCACGATGGCGCTGGGGTCATGCAGGTCGATCTGCTGCACCCGCTGGACGGCGCTGCCCGGTAGAATTCCCAGGAGCGGCTGCGGCACCGACAACCACGTGTAGTAGGCGAAGAGCCCCGCCATGCCGGCCGCGTACGCGAGCCCCGCCCAGCGCAGCTTGGCGGCGATGCCGGGAAGCTCCAAAACGTACGCGAGCGGCCCGCGCGAAAGCTGGCTCCAGCCCCTCTCCAGCGCGGCCCCCATCACGGCCACGACCAGCCCGGCGGCCAAACCCAGGAGCGCCGCACGGTGCGAGGACTCCACCTGCGGAAAGAAACCGCGCGCCGCGACGAGCCCTCCGGTGAGGATGAACGCCGTCGCGTAGACGGCCGCCCAACGCGACGCCCGCCCCACGCCGCCCAGGTACAGGGCCAGGGCCAGCGGCAGGACGAGCCAGGTCCCACGGGAGTTCGTCCCCACCAATCCCGCCACTGCCAGCGCCCCGGCGGCCAGCGCCGCAGCCCTCCCCAGGCCGCCGCGCGCCGTGGCCGCCCATCCGACGGCCAGCACCGTCTGCATCGCCAGGTACCCGGCAAGGGCGTTCGGGTACTGGAAGGTGGACATCAGCCGGCCGCCCTCCACCGCCCCGGGAAAGTGAACCACCCCGAGCGCTGCCCCCAGCCCCACCCCCGCCACGAGCACGCCGCCCACGGAAAGCGCGAGGGCCCACCGGCGCCAGGCCGCAGGGCTGTCCAGCACGGTGAGCGCGGCCGCATAGAAGGCTGCGTACGCTGTGACCAGAAGGAAGCCGTCCACGGCGCCCGCGTGATCCGCCGCGCCGCCGATCCCAAGATAGGCGACGGCCGCCCAGGCGACCGCCGCTCCGGCGACCGGCGTGACCGGCACCACCGGCCGCCCGCGCAGCAGGCGGTGCAGCACGGCCAGCGCGAAGAGCACGCCGATCAGCGCCTCCACCGGCAACCGGTCCTCGGGGAAAAACAGCCCCCGCATGAGCGGAGCCGTCGCCCCAACCAGGAGGATGACCGGCCAGACCAGCGCGCCGAGGTTCAGGTGCAGACGCGTCCGGGGCACCGCTTCTGCACGCGGCGCCGGGCGTGGAGAGCGGGCGGGGACGGACAAACGCGCGCCTCCATCAGCAGACTTTGAATGCGATGAAAATTCGTTCCAGCGACGGCAATTCCTGTCTCCACGGGGGACGAAAGTCCCAGTGCGACATGGGCTGCCAGGGACTTCCCAAATCCGTTCAAGCCTGACAAAATACGACAAGAAAGGGGGTCCGGTCCGCATGCTGGCGTCGGCGCTTCGGAAGCTGCTGTTCGTCTCCGGGGGCCATCGCACGCCCGAGGAACAGTTGACCGGCCGCGAGCGGCTTGTGCTGGCGACGGCCGGTGCCATCCTGATCGGCATCATTTCAGTGGTCGGAGTCACCGCACTCGTCGCGATGTAATCATCCTCCACGCTTAAGGCGGGCCGAGGGCACGCCAACCGCTTCGACAATACTCCGGGGGAGGAGCCGCAGCCCCTCCCCCGGATTTTCCACACGGCCCTTGAACGCCTCACGTCCTTCAGTGGTCCCCTAGGAGACCCAGGAAGTCCATGAAGCGCATCGAGACCGTGGCCGATTCGGCGCGCGTGCTGTCCGCGGCCGGAGCCAGGCCGGTTTCTCGGCCCTTGATCAGGCCGTCGGCGACGGCTTCCGCCATCTCCGCGCGGGCCCAGGCCGAGACGGACTTCGCGTCCGCGAACGCCTTCAGCACGGCGTCCGCCTGGCTGGCGGAGAGCGTCTGGCCCTTGCCCAGCGCGTGCGCGGCACGCACAACGACTGCGGCCATCTCCTCCCGGGTGATCTTTGCCTCCGGGGCGAAGCGGCCACCGCCCACGCCGTTGACCAGCCCATGCGCCTTCGCCGTGGCGACCACGCTGTAGTACCACGACTTCGTCGACACGTCGGAGAACGGCGACGTCGCAGGCGTCTGCAGCGGGTACCCCAGGGCGCGGACGACCATCGCCGTGAACTCGGCGCGCGTGATCGCGCGATCGGGCTCAAACGTGGTCGCCGAAGTGCCCTTGACGACGTGCTTGGACGCCATCAGCTCGATGGTGCTCTTCGCCCAGTGGTGGGCGATGTCGGCGAACGTCTTCTGGTACGAGAGCACGGTGTACGTGCTGAAGTGCCAGAGGTTCGCGCCGACCTGGTGGTCCTGCCCGTCGACGATGCCGCCGACGAACTGCCACGTGGAGCCGTCGAACCAGTAGTCGCCCAGGGAGCCCAGCGGAGCGCTCCCCAGCTGGTCGGGCTGGTACTCGAACGCGGCCCGGACCGGAACCGCGAACGTGCCCGTGAACGGCGTGACGACGCCGTTCGCCTCGAAGCCGAGGTCGAGGGTGAACACCTGGGAGACCGGGGTGGTGCCGCCCGTCGCCGCCGACTGCAAAAGCGCCTTGGCCGCGTCGCCCGTCTGCGTGCCGAGGGCGAGGACCAGCGAGCCCTGGGCGTTCTGAATGCCCGGCAGGCTGAAGGTCTCCTTCGGCAGCTGCAGCGACGCGCCCTGGTAGGACACGGAGACGTCCTTGCCGGCGCTGGCCAGCGCAGCCACCGCGTCAGCGGGCAGCGAGATCGACACCTGCGGCGTGTGGACCTGATCCGGGATGGTGAGCGTGACCGTCGACCCGCTCGTGGAGTTGATGAGGTTCGTCAACTTCGACGGGTCCACGGCGTACGTGGCGGTGGTATCCCCAACGGTGATGGTCCCGGCGTCCGCCGTGACCGTTTCGCCTCCTGAAGGCGGCGTGAAGTTACCACCACCGCAGGGCGGTCTCTCCGTGCCGGACAGGTAAACGGAGAAGTACACCACGTTGGACGCATCGACGGACCATGCGATATTGTTCGGGTCAACCAGCGTGATGTTGCAGGCTGCCATTATGTCGTACACATATAGGTAAACACCCGAATAGACGACCTTGGCTGTGTCCGACTGATACGTCAATGTCGAGACTTGTTGATCTGATCCAACCGATTTATACACGGTAACCACAATATTCTGGAACTGTGTATTTGTAATCGGCCAGATCAAAGACAGTGTATAGTCGCACACGGAGTTGTTGCACGTGCCCTGGGTCAAGGTACCAGATGTCGTGCCATTGCTCTGGGCCTGCACCACGCTTGCCCCAAACCCTAGCGCCAGCGACAGCACCAACGCCAGCACGAGGACGGCCGCGACGTTGCCCACCGTATCCCGGTGTCGGTGAATCCACTCCATGTTCCACACCTCCTCTCCGAACCGGATTGCGGGGAGTCCCCGCGGTTCGTGCTTCCATTCTTCCCATAATCAGGCTCCCCTGCAAGCGGTGGCGGGCTCTAGACCGATAAGTGTGTGGTGAGCACGAGCGGGGCCAATGGCAGAAACCCAAGGGGCATCTTGAGGTGTAACGTGCGGAAGGCCAAGATGTCCTCGCGGAAGGCGGATCGAAGTCGCTGCGGAGGCCGACGCGGCGCGAGGGCGCGCCTCGGGTCCACCTCAGGGCCGCCTCGAGGCCACGCCGCACTCCGGGAGCAGCCCCTTCTCCAACGGAGACATCGGCCGGTCATCGGTCGGCCACCGTCGCGCGACGGGTCCGCCGCTGTGACGTGTACGCGATCATGGCCTCGCCGGTGAAATAGGGCAAATTTCTTTGCCTATTTTGC
>JADBKN010000029.1 GCA_014896375.1 Bacillota bacterium
TTCTCTCCGTCCCCGTTTCTGCCGTGACTCAGGCACAAGGTGTACCTTGAGTGGGCGGCTCCTCTGCAAGTGGCCGAATCCTCCCGCGAGTGGCTGGCTCCTCCCACGAACGGGCGGCCCCTCCCCTACGCGATCCCCTTCCACGTGAGTCTCCGCGCCAGCCCGCGCGCCCCGACGGCTCCGCGTTGGCCGGCACGACCCCGCCTCGTCGACGGCCGCCACGACCCGACCGCGGCCTTGGCACGCGGGCCCGCGCACCGCCGCCGCCCCCACCGCGCAGGCTTCCCCTATCGGCTGTGCCCACCGGCCTGTGCCCGAAGGGCGTGCGGGGCAGGTGCCGCCTCATGGTCGTCGAATCCCTCACCACTAAAGCCGGATCGGGCGCATCATCGCCGTTGTGGGTCGGCGGCCGCGAGCACTCAAGCGTGCCGGCGCAGCGACCAGCATGACCGCCATCATGGACTCGCCGCGGTTCGGTCGCCGCCAAGGTCGCATCGACGGACGTCCTCGACCGCGGACGCTGTTACCGCCGCCACCCACAGCGCCGAGATCGCGATGACGGGATACGCACTCATCGATGACACCTTCGACGAGCGTCGTTGCCGCGACGGCCGCCACCGACTTGCCAGCGCCACAGGAGTCGTCGCCGCCACCGCCGCTACCGACGCGCCACCGCCACTACAGCCGTCGCCGTCACCGCCGCCACCGACACGCTCACCGCCACCGCCTCTGAAGTCGCCGTCGTCCACGCCCGCACCGCCGCGCTCACCGCCATCGCCGCTGAAGACACCGCCGCTTTGGCCACAGCTTGTGCCACCGAAGCCTCCGCCGCAGCCTCCGCCGCTCCGTCCGCATCCCGGCCCGGCCCGTCGCCCGCCCTCCGGCCCTGGTTCAGAAGCCACATGAGGAGGTCGCGCCGTGGCAGGCTCAGGCATGGAACAAGCAGGCAGGATCGGCGCCGGCGCGCCCGTCCCGGCTGCGCCGGCCCGCAGCGTGGTCATCGTCGGGCACAGCGGGGCGGGGAAGACGTCGCTCGCGGACGCGCTGCTGCATGCCGCGGGGGCGGTGAGCCGCGCGGGCCGCGTGGACCAGGGGACGAGCGTCTTCGACTACGACCCCGCGGAACAGCAGCGCCGGATGACGCTCTCCGCGTCGGTGGCGCACCTGAAGCACGGCGGATGCACCATCCATCTCGTCGACACGCCCGGTTACTTCGACTTCGCCGGCGAGGTGCGCGCCGCGCTGCGCGTGGCCGATGCCGCGCTGGTCGTCGTCGATGGTGCGGCCGGCGTGCAGGTGGGAACGCAGCTCCATTGGAAGGAAGCGCAACGCCTCGGCGTGCCGCGCCTCGTCTTCGTGAACAAGCTGGACCGCGAGCACGCGCGCTTCGCGGGCACGTTGGAGGCGCTGCGCGCGGCGTTCGGGGCGGCGGTGGTGCCGCTCGCCTGGCCGCTTGGAGAGCGCGCCGAGCACCGCGGTGCGGTCGACCTGCTTGCGGACGGCGACGCGGAGGAGGTGCCGGACGCCGCCCCGTGGATCGCGCGTCTTATGGAAGCGGCGGCGGAGCAGGACGATGAACTCTTGGAGCGCTACCTCGCGGACGGCGCGCTGGAGGCCGACGAGGTGCGGCGCGGCCTGGCGGCGGGCGTTGCGCGCGGGGCGGTGGTGCCGGTGCTGTGCGGGTCGGCCCTGGCCGGCACGGGGCTGGAGCCGCTGCTCGATGCGCTCGCGCGCCTCGTGCCGCCGCTCGACGGGCGCGCGGCCGCGGTGGGGGGCGGCGCGGCCGCGGCGGGCGCCGGCCCGGCCGCGGCCGCAGCGCCCGCCCCCAACCCGGGCCGCGCCCCCGCCAACCCGGGCCCCGCCCCCGCCGCGCCCTTCCGCGGCCTGGTCTTCAAGACGATCGCCGACCCGTTCGTCGGCAAGGTCAGCCTCCTCCGCGTCTACTCCGGCGTCCTGCGCGCCGAATCGCAGGTGTGGAACGCGAGCCGCGGCGCGGCGGAGCGCATCGGCCCGCTCTTCCGGCTGCGCGGCCGCGAGCAGGAGCCCGTGCCGGAGGCCCACCCGGGGGACATCGTCGCCGTCGCCAAGCTCACGCACACGGGCACGGGCGACACGCTCGCCGATCCGCCCGCGGCGCCGCTCGACGGCATCGAGTGGCCGCGTCCCGTCTATCGCGTGGCGGTGGAGCCGAAGGCGAAGGGGGACGAGGACCGCATCGGGCAGGGCCTGGCGCGCCTCATGGAGGAGGATCCGACGTTCGTCGTGGAGAGGGACGCGGAGACGCACCAGACGGTGCTCTCCGCCATGGGCGACGTGCACGTGGAGGTGATCGCGGAGCGGCTCAAGCGCAAGTTCGGCGTCGATGTGACCCTGACCGCCCCGCGCGTGGCCTACCGGGAGACCATCCGCCGCCGCGCGCGCGGCGAGGGGAAGCACAAGAAGCAGACGGGCGGCCATGGCCAGTACGGGCACTGCATTCTGGAGATCGAGCCTCTGGAGCGGGGCGCCGGCTTTGAATTCGTCGACCGCATCTATGGCGGCGCCGTGCCGCGCCAGTACATCCCGGCGGTGGAGAAGGGCGTCCGGGAGACGATGCAGTCCGGCGTGCTGGCGGGCTATCCCGTGGTCGATGTGCGCGTCACGCTCCTCGACGGGTCGCACCACCCGGTCGACTCGTCCGAGATGGCGTTCAAGATCGCGGCCTCCCTCGCGTTCAAGCAGGCCTTCGCCGCGGCGCAGCCGGTGCTGCTGGAGCCGATCCTGCAACTGGAGGTGCTCGTGCCGGAAGAGGTGATGGGCGACGTGCTCGGCGACCTGAACAAGAAGCGCGGCCGCATCCTGGGCCTTGAGCCGGACGGCGCCCTGCGCCGCGTGCGGGCGCTCGTGCCGGAGGCGGAGGCGCTGAGGTACGCGATCGACCTGCGCTCGCTCACGCAGGGGCGGGGCGCCTTCTCGGCGACGTTCTCGCATTATGAGGAGGCGCCTCCACACGTGGCGCAGGGGGTGCTGGCGGCACAGGGCGCGCCGGAGCGCGGCTAGGCGCAGGGCCCGCCCGCGCCCCCGCGGCCGCGCGCGGCCCCGGGCGCGGCGCCGTCCGGCCCGCGCGCGCCGCCGGCCGCTGTGACCGCGTCGCGCTCGCCGAACGGCGCGCGCACCACCCACGCTGAGGTGAGGAGGAGCGTCGCCGCCACGATCCAGAAGATCGCCGCCACGCCGAGGGCGCCTGCCACGGCGCCGACCATCGCCGGCATGATGAGCTGCCCCAGGCGGTTGCCGCTGAGGCGCACGCCCAGAGCGGTGCCGCGCTCCTCGCGCGGCGCGCGGTTGGCCACCCATGTCATCGTCAGGGGCTGGCCGAGCCCCAGGCCCAGCCCCGCCAGGGCCATGGCCACACCCAACCCGAGGACGCCGGGGATCCACGGCAGCGCGGCCACAGCGAGGGCCGGCAGCGCCATGCAGGCGAAGAGCAGCGGGCCGCGCTCGAACCGCCGGAGGAGCGCGGCCATGAAGAGGCGCGAGACCATGGAGAGGGCGGCGCGCAGGGAGAGCAGGAACCCCACGACGGTCACCGGCAGGCCGCGCAGCTCCCCCAGGACGGGCAGGTAGGCGCCGAGGATGTCGATGCTGGAGAGGACGGTGAGGCTTGCCAGCATGGCGGGCAGCATGCCCGGCCGGCGCAGCATGCGCGCCACCTGGGCGATGCCGGCGAGCGGGCGGGCGGCGCGGCCCGGCGCGCGGGGAGCCGGCCCCGCGCTCCTCGCCAGCGGCCACGCCAGCGCCGCGGCCGCGGCCGTGAGCGCAGCCGTGAGCACGAAGGCCGGCTGCAGCGCCCGTCCATGGGCACCGCCTGCGACGAGCCCCACGAGCGCCGGGCCGGCCAGCTGGCCAAGCGAGGCCATCACCGTGTAGAGGCCCACGCGATCGTCGCGGATCGACTCGTCCGTGCGGTTCGCGATCAGCGCCTGGCTGGCCACCACCGTGAGAAGGTGGCCGAGGCCCAAGAGCGCCTGGGTGGCGGCGAGCTCCGAAACGGAGCCGGCCCAACCGGCGGCGAGCGCACCGATTGCCGTGAGCGCGCTTCCCAGAAAGATGAAGGGCGGCTCGCCCCAGCGGTCCACCCAGCGTCCCGCCGGCACGGCCATGAAGAGGGAGAAGAGCGCGAAGGTCGACGCCACCAGGCCGACGCCCGCGGCGCTGGCGTGCAGGTCGAGCGCGCGGTACGTGGCGAGCGGACGGACGGCGTAGACCGTCGCGTGCACGAGGGCGTTCGTCGCCAGCACCAGCCTGTACCAGGCCGGCCCCCTCAACCGTTCATCGCCCGCCTTCCGCGCCCAGCACCCGCAGCACGGCGTCGCGGGAGTTCATCACGTGCCGGTACATGGCCAACGCCGCGCGCCGGCGGTCTCCCGCGAGGAGCAGCTCGCAGATTCGGCGGTGCTCCTTCGCGGCCGCGGCGCTGCGCCCAGGCTCCCCCTCCGGGCCGAGCTTGCGGTAGCGCTCCAGCTGGGCGCTGATGACGTCCAGCAGCGCCGCCGCCAGGCGGTTGCCGCTCACCTCGTGCACCAGGGCGTGGAACTCGGAGCCGCGCCGGGAAACGTCCCGGTGGCGTCCCTCCTGGGCGGCCAGCTCGATCTCCGAGGCCAGCGCCTGCAGCCGCTGAGCCTGCTCCGCCGTGAAACGGCCGGCGGCCTCGAAGGCCGCCAGCGCTTCCAGCACCGCCCGCACGGAGAAGAGCTGCGCCGCGCGCTCCGGAGTGAGGCATGCCACGGCGAGCCGTCCGGAGGGCAACCGCTCCACGAGACCCTCCTGCTCCAAGCGCTGCAGGGCTTCGCGCAGCGGTGTGCGGCTGACCTGGAACCGCTCGGACAACCGCATCTCCACAAGGCGCTCGCCGGGGCGCAGCTCGCCCTCGATGATGGCTCGCGCCAGCCGCTCGTACGCCCAGTCTCGGGCCATGCCGGCCCGGCTCCATGGCATCGACATGCCCGCGCCTCCCTTCTCCTTGCCGGGGCGTCGACGAGCGCCCCGCGGGGCCTCCCCTGGGCGGGCTCGTGTCGCCCCGGGGCGCGCCCCCGCGCCTTCCTATTGGGCGGCGAAACGCGCCTCGCGCTCCTTCCACGCCGGGTAGTCGACAAGCTCGTACAGCTCCGACCTCGTCTGCATCCGGTCCAGGAAGCCCCGCTGCGTGCCCTCGGCGCGCAGTCTGCGCATCGCCTCCTCCACGGCCTTCAGCGCCACGCGCAGCGACGTCACCGGGAAGAGGACGATCCTGTACCCCAGGCGCTCGAAGTCCGCCGCCGTGAGGTACGGCGACTTGCCGAACTCCGTCATGTTGGCCACCAGGGTCCCCGGTACGCGACGCGCAAACGCGCGGAACTCCTCCTCGCTCTCCAGCGCTTCCGGGAACACGGCGTCCGCACCCGCCTCTAGGTATCTCAGGGCGCGCCGCACCGCCTCCTCGAAGCCGAGCACGGCGCGCGCGTCCGTGCGGGCGATGATGAGGAAGTCCGCGTCGCGCCGGGCCGCGACGGCTGCGCGGATCTTGGCCTCCATGTCCTCCACGGCGACCACCTCCTTGCCGTCGAGGTGGCCGCAGCGTTTGGGCGAGACCTGGTCCTCCAGGTGAATGCCGGCGACGCCGGCGCGCTCGAACACCTCCACCGTGCGCATCACGGCGAGAGGGTTGCCGTAGCCGGTATCCGCGTCGCTGATCAAAGGGAGGTCGACGGCGGCGGCGATGCGGCCGGCGTGGGCAGCCATCTCCGTCCGGTCGATGAGCTCGATGTCGGGTAGGCCGTAGACGGCGTTCGCCGTCGCCGCGCCGCTCACGTAGACCGCCTCGAAGCCGACCGCCTGCACGACGCGCGCCACCGCTGCGTCATGCGCGCCGGGCACCATGAGGATGCCGGGCCGCCTCAGGCACTCCCGCAGGCGGACCCGCAACTCATGTTCGCGCGTCACGCGGGCACCTCCTCAAGACTCCGCTTCCTCGACCACCACGGTGCCGGTGCGGCGGGCGGTGACGATCGGGATGATCACGGCCGCCGCCGCCAAAAGGAGCAGGGCCACCGCGATGGGGCTGCTCACGAAAATCGCGAGCGAGCCGCGGCTCGCCTGCAGCGCCTGCCGGAACGACTGCTCCATCGTGTACCCAAGGATCAGCGCCAGAACCATCGGCGCCGTCGGCACATCGACTTTCTTCATAAGGTAGCCGAGCACACCGAAGATGGCCACGAGGAAGAGGTCGGAGACGCTGTAGTTGATCGAGTAGATGCCGATGAAGGCCAGCGCCAGGATCACCGGGTTGAGGATCTTCATCGGCACCTCCAGAAGCTTCACGAAGATGCCGACGAGCGGCAGGTTCAGGATCAGGAGGATCAGGTTGCCCAGGTACATGCTGTCGATGAGACCCCAGACGAGGTGCGGCTGCTCATGGAAGAGCAGCGGCCCCGGCCGCAGGCCGAACATCATGAGCGCACCCAGCATCACGGCCGTCGTGCCGGACCCCGGCACGCCGAGGGAGAGCAGCGGAATCATCGCGCCGACGGACGAGGCGTTGTTCGCCGTCTCCGGGCCGGCGACCCCTTCGATGGCACCCTCGCCAAACCGTTCAGGGGTCTTCGATATGCGCTTCTCCACGGTGTAGGAGAGAATCGAGGCCACCGTGCCCCCCGCGCCCGGCAGCGCGCCGACGAGGAAGCCGATCGGCGTCGCCCGCAGGATGGCGGGCCAGGCCTGGCGCCACTCCTCACGCGTCAGCCAGACGCGCCCGGACTTGAGCGGCTGCCGCAGCTCGCCCTTGGCCACCCTCTCCATATTCAGCAGAACCTCGCTCACGGCGAAGAGGCCGACGACCACGACGAGGAAGTCGATGCCGTCCATCAGCGCCGGAGACCCGAAGGTGAAGCGCTGCACGCCCGTCTGCAGGTCCATGCCCACCGTGCTCAGCATGAGACCGAAGGCGGTGGCCATGAGACCCTTCGCCAGACTTGCGCCGGAGAGCGAGGTCACGGCCGAGAGCGCGAAGACCATGAGCGCGAAGTATTCGGCCGGGCCGAACTTCAGCGCCAGGTTGGCGAGCGGCTGCGCCAGCACGGTGAGCAGCAACGTGCACACCGTACCGGCGAAGAAGGAGCCGATGGCGGCGATCGCCAGCGCCGCCCCGCCGCGGCCCTTCAGCGCCATCTTGTGCCCGTCGATCGTCGTCATGATGGCGGAGGCGTCTCCGGGCGTGTTGATGAGGATGGCGCTCGTCGACCCGCCGTACATGGCGCCGTAATAGACGCCGGCCATCATGATCAGCGAGGACGTCGGATCCATGCCGAACGTGAGCGGGATGAGGAGCGCCACGCCCGTCGCCGGGCCGATGCCGGGCAGCACCCCGATGACCGTGCCCAGGAAGACGCCGATGAAGAGATTGACGACGTTATGGAATTGCAGCGCGACGGCGAAGCCGTCGAGGATCGCGTGCCAGTCCACTCACCTCACCCCCCAGAGGGGCACGATGCCGGCCGGCAGCGGGATGCCGAGCAGTTCGTTGAAGCCGTACGCGGCGGCTACGGAGAAGAGCACGGCCACGGCCGCGTTGACGCGCCACTGGCCCGGGTTGGCATAGGCCAGCATCCCGAAGAGCAGCGCGGCCGTATCCACAAGGAAGCCCAGCGTCTCAAAGAGCGCGGCGTAGAGTAGGGCGGCCGCGCCCGTGGCCGCCACCAGCGGCCAGCCGGTCCAGTCGAGCCGGCCGCGATCCTCGTGCTCGGTCGTGCCGGGGACGTAGGACGCGACGATCGTCCAAAGGCTCGTGACCAGCATGGCGGCGGCGATCAAGAACGGGAATAGGCGCGGGCCGATGGCGTCGGCGGCGATGTGGGTGCGGATCTGGAACGTCATGAAGAGGTAGAAGAGTCCGATCGCCAGCCCCAAGGCGCCGACGACGCGGTTCACTCTCGGATTCACGGTCACACCCCCCGTGCAAAACGGACGGGCCGCCCGGGCGCCGGGCGGCCGCGTCCGCAGGCCCATGGGCCGATTAGCGCTTGGAGACGCCGATCTCCTTGTAGATCTCGCCCAGCGTCTGATCCGTCTCCTCGAGGTATTGGGCGAAGGTCTTGCTGTCCATGTACGCGTCCTCCCAGCCGTTGTTGGCCAGGATCTGCTTCCACGTGTCGGACTGCACCATCTTGCCCAGCACCTCGTCCCACCAGGCGACCTGGTCGGCAGGCATGTCCTTCGGGCCCATCAGGCCGCGCCAGTGGGCGAACTCGACATCGATGCCCTGCTCCTTGAAGGTCGGGAAGTCCTGGACCATGTCGCCCTTCAGCCGCTCAGGCGCACTGATGCCAAGCACGCGAAGCTTGCCGGCCTTGGCCTGCTCCTCCGCCTCGGAGACGCTCGCCACCTCGGCGTCGACATGATGGCCGACAAGGGCTGTGGTGGTGTCGCCGCCGCTGTCGTAGACGACCATGCGCAGCTTGCTGATGTCCACGCCATAGGCCTTTGCGGCGAGCGCGAACGCGATGTGG
>JADBKN010000003.1 GCA_014896375.1 Bacillota bacterium
CGCTCAAAGACGGTCGCGGCTCCCTTACGACGCAACTCGGCGATCCAAGCGCGCTCCCGGTCCACGGCGAAGCCGCCGAATGAGCGACCCGGCGCAACGAACACATACACGGGCACGTCGGTCGGCACAGCTTCCAAGAAGTGACGAAAGTCCGTCCATGGCCACGCTCCGGAGTACCGCCGCCAGGCCACGGTGGTCGCGGTACCCGGCTCACCGAACACGGCGGCTTCGCCCGGAATGAGCTGCGCGGCCGCCACAAGGTCGCTGCGGACGCGGACAGGGTTGAGCCTCCACAACTCGTTGGGCAGCGTCAGGCGGAGGAAGCTCCAGAAGGAAAGGATGCAGACCGCGCCCACCCACAGCGCCAGGAGCGGCCGACCACTCACCCGTCCGGATGACGCGTCCATCCGTCGGAGGAAGCGTCCCGCCAGGGTTTGTGCAGCGGTCACGGCATCGACCGTGGCGAAGACAAGGGCGGGCAGGGCCCACAAAGCGTATTGATCGTACGCAAGGCTCAGGGCGGGGTGGTCGGCGAGGCTGTTGAGCGCCATCACGGCCAACCCAGGGAGCGCCACGAGCGGCGCCAGTAAGGGAAGTCCACCGAGCGGGGCGAGCATCGTCCACCAGTACCGGGTGTGTGCCGCCACGCGTTCCACGACGATCCCAGGGTGAGCGAGCACATTGGCGGCGACGGCCGCGACCGATCCGCCCAAGGATCGGTAGTCGACCGCAACGTTCAGGTTGCGTCCCCCAAGCCAACGCGTCATCCACTCATCGCCGGCGAGGAATAGGACTGCGAGCACGCACGCCCACAGCCCGTAGGGCAACACGCGTCTCCGGTGCGGCAGAGCCGACGCCAGAAGCCATGACACGCCCGTCGCGCCCACGGCCACCGCCGCCTGATTCTTCGTAGCGAGGGCGAGCAGCGTGCAAACGAGGAACCGCCCGAACTGCTTCCGGCCGGCGAAGACAATGGCCCAAGCGAGGAGGGCGACGCCCAGAGGATCGGGATGCCAGTCCAGCACCTGGGTCCCGAAAGCTGAGGGGTGAACGAAGGTCACGGCACCCGCCGCAAGAGTCGCCCAGAGCGGCCAGCCGCGGTCTTGCGCATACGCCAGCGCCGCGGCGCAGAGGAGCGCTCCGGCCAGAGCCTGGACGGCCAGGGCCGTGACTGGGCCCCCGAGGCGGGCCAGATACCCGAGCGGGACGAGCAGCCACTGGTTCGCGTCGGCAAGGTTGGGCTGGGACGTGTAGAAGTTGTACGCGTTCCAGTATCCGTGGCCGGTGAGCCAAAGTGCCTGCATATACAGGCCGCCGTCGAAGGCAGCGATGAGCCACTGCTGCCACTGCCAGACCTTGATGGCGAAGAGCACGGCGAAAGCGAAGGCCGCCGACACCACAGCCGCCATCCGTGCCAGCGCCAGCCGCGCATCCGGCCCGTAGGCGCCCGCCCAGCGGCGCCCCATGAGCACCAGAAGCGCCTGAAGCGTCTCCACGCCGTGCCGGAAGGCGCGCACCGTCGACCCCGGCACATCCGTCCACTCCCCAATCCCCACCGTGGCGACGCGCAGTCCCAGAGCCCGCGCAGCCACAAGCGTCTCGGCGTCGAAGCTGAAGCCGTCCATACGGCAGAGCGGCAAGAGCGCTCGGATCGCTTCCCGACGGTACCCCTTCAGGCCGCACTGCGGATCCGGTACGGCGCGAAGCCCCAGAAGCGAAAGAAGGATGCGCAAGCCGGCATGGAGGATGCGCCGCGTGACCGAGGCAGCTGAACCTCGCATGCGGACGGCCGCGACGACATCGGCCTCGCCAAGGGCGGCGGCGACGCGTTCCACGTCATCCCACGCGAACGAGAGGTCCGCGTCCGTGTAAACGATCCGTCCGGCGCGCGCCCGCCGGTACGCCTCGCGCAGGGCGCCCCCCTTCCCCATGTGCCGCTCCAGCCGTACGAGCCCCAGCCAGTCCCGCGACTTCTGCGCTTCCCGCACGATGTCGCCGGTATGATCGTCGCTTCCATCGTCGGCGACCCACACCTCCAATGGACGGCCTTGCTGCTCGATCCACCGATCGAGCTTGGACAGCGTCGCCGGCAGCCTGCGCGCCTCGCGATAAGCCGGCAGCACCAGGGAGAGGGAGGGATCGGCCACGCGCGGAGGCCGGCATTCCACTTCCAGCGGCCGGGCGAACGCCCAGAAGTGGTATCCGAGAAAGTTGCAAGAGGAGCTGACGAGCGCGGCCGCGAGCTTGGCCGCCGCGAAACGCAGAAGCGCGCTTCCGGGCAACGGGGGGAGGAACGCCGTGACGGCAGTGACCGACGTGGACGAGAGCGCCGCGGAAGCGAGCGTGACGATCATGAAAGGGACCGGGCGGGCCTTCCGGTCCCGCCACGTCCAGCGGCGATTCAACTGGTAGCTCGTGAACGCGGCCAGAAGGAACGACAAAACCTGGAACAGTCCGTAGGCGACCGGCCCACGCGCGGGCGAAAGCGAAAGGAGCAGGGCGAATGAGCCCACGTCGACAAACGTGTTGATGAGTCCGACCAACGAGAAGCGGAAGATTCTTCCCATAGCCCGATTTCACCTGGTTTTCCGCGGTTCCATCATCACACCCTTCATAATTTGTGGTCAAGTGTTCTGAGGCTCTAGACCGATAACTGTGTGGTCAGCACGAGTTGTTCATCCGCTCGCCGTGCCCCCAACCGACTGGTCGGTTTGCTATACTGGGCCTGCCCTAAAACGTCGCCGGACGGGGGTACCGCCTTGGACACGCGCCTGCCGGATGCCGTCCGCGAGGCCCAGGCCCGCATGCGAAAGTTCGTCGAAGAAGAGCTCGTCCCATTGGAGCCGTCGCTGCCGCCGTTCGCCAACGTCCTACCCAAGGAAGACGCCTCCCGCCTGGTGCAGCGCATGCGCGCGGAAGGTCTCTGGGCCCTCGCCGTCCCCCGGCGTTTCGGCGGCGGCGGCCTCGGTCTCGTCGGGCTGTGCGCCCTGCGGGAGGCGCTCGGACACACCACCCTTTGGAGCCTTGCGCCGCTCCTCGGGAGCGAGCCGCCGATCCTCCTCTACCAGGCCAACGAAGCGCAGCAGAAGGAATTCCTCTTGCCCACCCTGCGCGGCGAGCGGTACGGCTGTTTCGCGCTCACGGAGCCCGGCGCCGGCTCGGACGCAGCCAGCCTGTCGTTGCGGGCCGAACCGGACGGAGAAGGGCACTACGTTCTGAACGGCACGAAGATCTTCATCTCCTACGCGGACGAGGCCGACTACGCGCTCGTCTTCGGGCGCGTGCCCGCCCAGGGCGGGAGCCCCGGCGGCATCACGCTCTTCCTCGTGGACCTCGACACGCCGGGCGTGCGCGTGGTGCGGCAGATTCCCACCATGGGAGGGGCCCGCCCTTCGGAGATCGTCTTCGAGGATTGCCGCGTGCCGGAGAGCCGCATCGTCGGCGAGGTCGGCAAGGCCTTCGAGTTGGCACAGCATTGGTTCGACTGCGACCGCATCGCCCTGCAGCCGCCGATCGCCCTCGGCGCGGCCGCTCGCTGCCTCAGCCTCGCGCAACGCCACGGCGTAGCCTCGTCGGTCGACATCGCCCAGTGGGCTCTGCAGCTGGACGCCGCGCGGGAGATGCTCTACCACGCCGCCTGGCGCGCCGACCAGGACCTGGAGGTGCGCCACGAGGCGGCGATGTGCAAGACCCTCGCCACGACGACCGCGCTGGCGGCCATCGACCAGGTCATGCAGTGGTTCGGGGCGCGCGGCTACAGCCGCGAGCTGCCGATGGAGCGATACTACCGGGACCTGCGCCGCTTCACCATCGCGGCCGGCACCGTGGAGATCCAGCAGTTCATCGTGGCTCGCGGCTTGATCCGAGGCTACACGGGCCTCGGTTACGAGGAGGTGCGGTGATGGACTACCGCCTGCCCGAGGAAGTCCGCCTGTTAAGGGAGACGGTGCGCGGCTTTGTGCGCGAGTCCGTTCGACCGCTGGAGGGAGCCTGGCGGCCGGGAGAGGGCCTCCCGGCGGAGGTCGTCGCGTCCCTGCAGGCGGCACGCCGCCGCTTGGGCCTTTGGGGCCTGAGCGCCCCGGCCGGGCATGGCGGCGCGGGCCTTTCGTGGCTTGGCCAGGCCGTCATCCAGGAGGAGTTGCAGCGCAGCCCGCTCGGCCTATGGACGCTCGGCGTCTTCGCCGCGGGCGAGCCCCCCTTCCCCATGTACGACCTCCAGGGCGAGGCCCGCGAGCGGTATCTCCTCCCCTGCCTTGAGGGCACGCGCCAGGCGCATCAGCTGGTCGCGCCCGGCGGCTCAGGCGAAGGGAACGTGGCCGTCCAGTGGGGGCCGGACGGCGCGGTCATCGACGGGGCGCTGCGCTCCGTCCCCCGCGTCCTAACGGCGGACATCATGCTGCTCGTCGTCGAGGACGGGCCGGACGCGTGGGCCTTCCTCTGCGACCCGGACCTCTCCGGCTACCGGATCGGACCCGCCCGCGGCACGATGGGCTCCGTCGAGCTGGTCGACCTCCTTTGGGAAGGCTGCCGGATCCCCCGGGAGCGCATCCTCGCCAGCGCCGGCCCGGCCGCGCGCCGCTGGCGCGCGCACCAGCAGGCGACGGTGCTGGCGGCCGGGGCGGTCGGGGCGGCGCAACGCTGCCTTGAGGACGCGCTGCACCACGTCCGTGTCCGCGAGACGTTCGGCCGCCCGCTGGCCGACCGCCAGGCGATCCAGTGGATGCTGGCGGACTCCGCCCGGGAGTTGCACGCAGCGCGTCTGCTGGTCTACCGGGCTGCGTCTCTGGCCGATGCCGGCCTGGACGCCGCCTCCGCCGCCCGCCGCGCCAAGGTGTTCGCCACGACGGTCGCCACGCGCATCGTCGATCGCGTCATCCAGATGCACGGGGCTTACGGGTACAGCCAGGACCTCCCCTTTGAGCGGTTCTGGCGCGAGCTGCGCTTCTACGCCTACGCGGAGGGCGACAACCGCGAGCTGCTTGAGGCGGAGGCGGACGGGCTGGTCGCCGACCTCATCGGCTGAGTCCCAAAGAGGAGGTGCACGGGATGCTTCCGCATCTTCAGGCGCTCTTGAGGCCGCGCGGCATCGCGGTGGTCGGCGCCACGCCCAACACGGACAAGTTTTCCGGGCGCATCGTGCCGGCTCTGCTCAGGGGGAGGTTCCGGGGCCGCATCTACCCTGTCAATCCCCGCTATAGCGAGGTGGCGGGGCTGCCCTGCTACCGGTCCGTGCGCGAGGTGCCGGATCCCTGCGACCTGGCGATCATCGCCGTGCCCGCGGCCCACGTTCCGGACACGGTCGCGGAGGCGGCCGAGCGCGGGCTCGGGGCGGCCGTCATCCTCTCCAGCGGCTTTGAGGAGGTGGGTGGCGAAGGGGAGGCCAGAGCGGAACGCCTGAGGAGCCTCACGCCGCGCATCCGCCTCTACGGGCCGAACTGTCCCGGCCTCTGGCAGATCCGCGACGGCGTCGTCTACACGTTCACGGCCCAGTTCCACCCCGATCAGCTCGTCGCCGGTCCGGTGGGGCTCATCTCCCAAGGCGGGGCGCTCGGCCGGGCCGTGCTGGACGCGATGGACCAGGGTCTCGGATTCAGCTACTGGTTTTCGACCGGCAACGAGACCGACCTGGAAGCCGCCGACTTCGTCGAGTTCCTCGCCCAGGATCCCGGCACGGGGGTACTGGCGCTCATCCTGGAAGGCTTCCGCGACGGCCGGCGTTTTCTCGCGGCCGCGTCCGCCTGCCGCGCGGCCGGCAAGCCGGTCATGGTGCTCAAGGTGGGACGCACGGCGCCGGGCGCGCGGGCGGCTCTCCAGCACACGGCGAAGCGCAACGGCCGGGGTTTCATCGTGGACGCGCTTTTAGAGCAAGCGGGCTGCGTGCGCGTGGATGACCTCGACGAGCTGACGGACCTGGCGCGCCTCTTCGCCCGCTACCCGCATCCGCCGGAGGGCGGGCTGGCCGTCTGCTCCTTCTCCGGGGGCATGGGCGGGCTGCTCGCGGACCAGGCCGCCCTGCACGGGGTGCCGCTCACGCGCCTCCAACCCTCCACGGAAGCCGCGCTGCGGAGCCTTCTGCCGCCCATCGCCGCCATCGGCAACCCGACCGATCTCACCACGGCCGTGCTGGACAACCCTGCCCTCGCGCGCGCGGCGCTGGAGACGATGGCGGCCGATCCGGGCGTGGCGCTTGTCCTCTTCCCGCTGCCGCACCGGCTCGACGCCTTTGACGAGGCGATGGCGCGCGAACTCGTGGAGCTGGCCGGCGTCTCTCCCAAGCCGCTGGCGGTGGTGGCCAGTTCGCCGTCTTTCGAGATGGAGGCCGCGGCGCAGATCCTCCTGCGCGGCGGGGTGCCCGTCTTCCGCACGGCGCGGGCGGCCGTGCGGGCCTCCGCGCGCTGGCTGGGCACCCGCAGCGCCCGCCGGCCCCCCGCCATCCCGCCGTGGCCGGCCGAAGGGCGGCCCGGGGCGTCGCCTCTGACCCCCGCGGAGTGGGCCGCTCTCCTTGAGCGCCATGGGCTCCCGCGCGCGGAACGGGGCGCGCCCCTCCTCCATTGCGCCGTCAGCGAGGAGCCGGGTTTCGGCCCGGTCCTCGCCTGCCGCGGGACCTCCCTGCCGCCCTCGGGCACCTGGGCCGTGCGGCTTCTCCCCTTGGGGCCGGAGGAGGCGGAGGCGCTGTGCGCCGAATTGGATGTCGGCGGCCCGTGCGCGCCCGAGGCGCTCGCCGCGCTCGGCCGCCTCGCTCTTGAGCAACGCGGGCGATTCGATCGCGTCGAGACGGTCCTCGGCATGCATGAGGGACGAGCCGTCGTCCTCGACGTCACGTTGGAGGTGACGACATGATCGATGTGAACGCCCTTGTGGCGGAAGACCGCGTCCACCGCCGCCTGTACACCGATCCGGCCGTGTTCGAGGCCGAGATGGAACGCATCTTTGAGCGGACTTGGGTGTTCGTCGGCCACGAGTCCGAGATCGCCGAGCCCGGGGACTACAAGACGACCTACATCGGCCGGCAGCCGGTGATCCTGAGCCGGCACAGCGACGGGTCCATCCACGTGCTCATGAACCGCTGCATGCACCGGGGCGCGCTCGTCTGCCGGGCCGAGCGCGGCAATTCGAGCGTCTTCCGCTGCATGTACCACGGGTGGGTCTACAACTCGCGGGGGGATCTGGTCGGCGTCCCCTACCCCGGGGGTTACGGACCCGACTTCGACCGCGAGGCGCTGGCCCTGCCCCGCGCCCCGCGGGTGGCCAGCTACCGCGGCTTCGTCTTCGCCAGCCTCAGCCCCGAGGGCGAGACCCTGGAAGAACACTTGGGGAAGGCCAAGGACTACCTCGACCTCATCCTCGACGCGGCGCCGGAGGGCACCGTCTCCGTCCGCTCGGGCGTCGAACGCTACGCCTTCCCGGCCAACTGGAAATTGCAGATCGAGAATCTCCTCGACGGCTACCACCCGAACTTCACCCACCAGATCGCGTTCGAGATCGCCGAGGACCGGCGCGGCACAAGCGGGCGCAAGGCGAACACGGAAGGCTCCGGGGCGCTCTCTCGCAGTCTGGGCAACGGCCACGGCGCCCTCGACTACTCCGCGATCAACCGCGGTTATCGCGCGGGGGACGCCGCCTTCACGCGCTACCGGCAGAGCCTGGAAGAGCGGCTGGGCCCGGAACGCGCGGCGGCCGTGCTCGGCGCCGACGTGCAGCTCTTCATCTTCCCCAACCTCTTCTTCCAGAACGCGCGCCAACACTACCGCGTCGTCCGGCCCGTGGCCCCCGACCGCACGGAGGTCTACGCGTACCCCTACACGTTGGACGGCGCCCCTGAAGAGCTGAACCGGCGCCACGTGCAGGGCCTCTCCTGGTGGGCCTCGCCGGCGGCCTTCGGCCAGCCCGACGATCTGGAAGCGTTCGTCCGCTGCCAGGAGGGGTTGCAGGTGACGTCCGCCGAGTGGGTCCTCTTTGCGCGGGGTCTGGCGCGGCAGAGAGTGCTGCCGGACGGCGAGGTCGTCGGCGACGTCACCGACGAGGTGCCCCAGCGCGGGATGTACCAGGCGTGGAAGAGGTGGATGGCCGATGCCTGAACTGCCCATGACGGTGGCCGAGGCCAGCGCTTTCCTTTTCTTGGAAGCGCGCCTCCTGGACGAGCGGCGGTTCGAGGAATGGCTCGACCTCTTCACGAACGACGCCGTCTACTGGGTGCCCGGCCATGACCCGGACGACCCGGCCGCGACCTCCATCATCTACGACGACCGCCCCACGATGGAGGACCGCGTGCGGCGGCTGCGGAGCCCTGTCACCTTCGCGCAGTCGCCGCCGTCGCGCACGCTGCACCTCATCGGCAATGTCGAAGTCGAGGCTCGCTCGCCGCGCGAGGTGCGGATCGACTCCGTCTGCGTCATTCACGAGACGCGGCTTGGCCAGACGCGTGCCTTCGCCGCGCGCTGCGAACACCACCTGCGCCGGGAAGGGGAGGCGGGTTGGCGGATTTCACTGAAGAAGGTCGTGCTCCTGGACCGCGACGCCCCGCTCTACAACCTCACGTTCCTCCTATGAGGCCGCGGACGAAGGAACCGGAGGGACGCCCGCCGGCCTTCGAGGTGCGGAGCGAGTTCGCGGCGGTCGAGGTGTCCCTGGACTTGGAGGGGAACGATCCGCGCCTGCGCGTGCGCGATCTCGAATCCGGCCAGGAACGATGCCTCGACGCCTTCGTGTTGCGCAGCCTCGCGCTCGCGGACGCGGCCACGCTCCTCGAAGTGTGCCGGCGGACGATCCCCGTGGAGGAGTGACGGGCGCTAGGACGCCCGGGAGAACGCCGCCGTCCCGATGGCGGAGAGCGCGAGGGACAGGCCGGCGAGCACGGCGATATCCGTCCACAGGTCAAAGCGCACGAGCTGGGCGGCGCGCATCACCTCAAGCACGGGCCCCGTGTAGAGGGCATGCCGCAGCGCGTCCACGCCGTATGTGAGCGGGTCGACGTGCATGAGCGCCCTCATCCACGCCGGCACGCGGTCGGTGAGCGGGAACATCGCGCCGCTCAGGAAGAAGAGCGGCATGATGAGGAAGTTCATGAACATCTGGAACCCCTGCATGCTCGTCATGCGCGACGCCACCGCCAGCCCGAACGAGGTCAGCGCCAACGAGAGAAGGAAGGCCAGGGCGAGCATCTCGACGACGCCGCCGACGGTGAGGCGGATGCCGGCGAAGGGCGCCAGCACGAGAAGGATCACCGTCTGCAGCGTGGTGACCGTCGCCCCGCCCAGGGCCTTCCCCAGGGCCACCGCCCAACGGGGCACGGGCGCCACCAGCACTTCTTTGAGGAAGCCGAACTCGCGATCCCAGATGACGCTGACCGCCGAGAAGATCGAAGTGAAGAGGATGGACATGCCGACGATGCCCGGGTACATGAAGGTGACGTAGTCCACCCCGGCCGGCGCCCCGCGGATCCCCATGGTGGCGGAGATGCCCTTGCCGATGATGAGCAGGTAGAGGAGCGGCTGGCCGACCATGCCCACGATGCGCTCGCGTTCCCGCACGAACCTCCAGATCTCCCGCAACCAGATGGTGTACATGGCGTTGAGCCCGTTCGTCATCGCCGGTTCCTCCACATGCGCGCGTGCGCGCGGACAGAGTCCGTGGGCGACGCTTCCTCGTCCCGGATGGCGCGGCCGGTGAGGGAGAGGAAGACGTCGTCCAGCGTGGGCTGCTTGATCTCCAGGCTCTCCACGCCCGTCCCCACGCCAGCGAGGATGCGCGGCGCGAGGCTCGCGGCGTCCGCCGTGCGGATCACGAGGCGGCCGTCGGCCACTTCGGCGTCGAGGCCGAACTCCTGCTTGAGGCGTGCCGCAAGCCCGGCGAGATCCGGCCCCCGCAGGTAGATGACGTCACCGCCCAGGCCGCGCTTCAGGGCGGCCGGCGTGTCCAGGGCGACGACGCGGCCGTGGTCGATGATGGCGATGCGGTCGCAATGCTCGGCCTCGTCCAGGTAGTGCGTCGTCATGAAGATGGTGACGCCTGTCTCGTCGCGCAGGCGCTTGACGTAGTCCCAGATGGCGGCGCGCGTCTGCGGGTCCAGCCCCACGGTGGGCTCGTCCAGGAAGAGCACGCGCGGATGGTGGAGCAGGCCGCGCGCGATCTCCAACCGGCGCTTCATCCCTCCTGAGAACGTCGCCACCAGGGAGCGGCGCCGGTCCGCGAGCCCCATCATGGCCAGCAATTCCTCGGAGCGCCGCCGGTAGACGTCCGCCGGCACTCCGTAAAGGCGCGCGTGGAAGCGCAGGTTCTCTTCCGCCGTGAGCCGGCTGTCCAGGGAGGGATCCTGGAACACGATGCCGATCTGCCGGCGCACCTCCACCGCATGCTTGCGGACGTCGAAGCCCGCCAGCCGCGCCGTGCCCGAGGTGGGCGGAAGGAGCGTGGCGAGGATCTGGATGGTCGTCGACTTGCCGGCGCCGTTGGGCCCGAGGAAGCCGAAGATCTCCCCCTCCTGCACGGTGAAGCTGACATGGTCGACCGCCGTGACCTCGCCGAAGGTACGGGTGAGTTGATCGACTTCCACGATGGCGCTCAAGGGGCTTGTCACCTTCTCCGGCCGAATTCGCGATCCTGGAAGGACGCTGGGGACCACAACCTCACTTGTATCACGTGACCGGTACAGCCGTCAGCGTTCGTAGAAGAGCGGCGGCTCGACGCCCAAGAGCCTCAGGTATATGTACCCCTGGCCCCTGTGGTGGATCTCGTTCTCCAAGGAGTAGAGCAGCCTCTCAAAGTGAGATTGCGGCGGCCCTCCAAAGAACGGGTCGGGCTCGACCGCCATGAGCCGCTCCACCGTGATGCGCGGCCAGAGCTCACGCGTGCGCGCCCGCACGCGCTCGCACGCAGCGAGGAGAGCCGGCTTCGTCTGCACGCCTTCGCAGGTTGGCTGAAACGTCCACTCCCCGGTAGCAATGCCGCGCATGTAGGATTCTTCGATGTCGAGGATTTCCTTGATCATCTCGGCGAACGGCCGCAGCGGCTCGACGGGACGATAGTGAAAGAGCTTTTCATCAGGAAACGCCTCAATGGTGCGCACCGTGAGGCGCCGGTGGCCATCCAGGATCTCAAGCAGCGAGGCCGGATGCAAAAGGGACATGGTGTAAGACCTCCTTGATTTCTTCTTTCTTCACGGATCGCTGACCGACCGTCTCACCACCGTGGCGGTTCGCCGAGTTCCCGTTCGAGCACGCGGGCCACGGTGCGCAACCGGTCATGGTCCAGCCCGTAGTACTTCACCTGGCCCGCCCGTCGCGAGCGCACGAGCCCAGCCGCCTCGAGCTGCGCAACATGGCGGGAGACGGTACTCGGGTGCATGCGGAGCGCCTTCGCGAAGGGTCCGCGCCCCTGACGCGCTGGACTCCGATCGCGGGGAATCAGAGCGCCCGCACGGCGGCCATACTACAGCCGGTCGTCGACGGGAGGGAACCCATGAACCACGACAAGTTCATCGGCGAGGTGCAGCATAAGGCCCGCTTGGCATCGCGCGGCGAGGCGGAGGCGGCCGTGCGCGCCACCCTGCAGACGCTGGGTGAGCGGTTGACGGAGGGCGCCGCCCGGAACCTAGCGGCGCAGCTGCCGCGGGAGATCGGCGAATACCTGGAGACGGCGGAACACGGCGAGCGGTTCGGCGTCGACGAGTTCGTCGAACGCGTGAGTATCCGTGAGGGTGCGGATCCTCCGCGGGCCGCCTATCATGCTCGCGCCGTACTGGATGTGCTGCGCGGCGCCGTCTCCGAGGGGCAGATGGACAAGGTGTTGGCCCAACTGCCGGAGGAGCTCGACCGGCTCGTGATGGCCGGGCCGGAGGGGGACCTGCGCCTCTGAACAGCGGTCCCGGAGCGGCGGCGCGCTAGGCGGTCACCACGACCGGCGCGACGGCCCGCCAGGCCGCCTGCACGCGGGCGAACATCTCCCCGGCCCGCTCCGGGTATGAGAGAAAGGCGAAGCGCTCCGGGGAATCCATCAGCGCGCGATACACCGGCACCGCTCCCGAGTCCAGGCCCGGCAGGGCGCCGGCCCGCAGGCACCGCACCGCGACCGCGCCGTAGCGCGGGTTGGGTGAGAGCATCCAGCCGCCGAGGCCGTCGTCCAGCACGTACACGGCCGCGCCGCGCGCCGCGCGCATGGGGCCGTAGAGGGACTCAAAGCCGTCGCTCACCCAGTTGCACATCACCAGCCAGCCGTCACCCGCGTTGACCGTCACGTGCCCGTAACCGGGCGGGATCACGACCACGTCCCCCGGACCGGCCTCCACGAGCACCACCTCCCGCGGGCGTCCGGCTTCCCCGGAGGCGGCCGGGGAACTCTCCTGCAGGAGGTAGAGCGCGCGGCCGCAGATCACCTGGTAGATCTCCGGATACGTGACGCCCGTCCCGGCCTTCAGCGGGTGGTCATGGCCCGCCGTCTTGATGCGCTCGCGCCCGGCCACGCCCGGCCGCACCACCGTCAGGTCGTACCGCAGCCGCCACGCTCCGGCGCGCCGGCGCACGTCGGCCGAGCCGACGTCGCGGTACATCACGTACCACTCCTCCGGCCCATCGGCCGCGGGGTCGGCGAGGACCGGGCGCATCTCCTCCAGCCGGCGTGCAGAGACGGAGCCCACGCTCACGCCCTGTGGAAACTCGAGATGCCCGGTGTGCTCATCCAGCGTCAGCGGAAATCCGGCGGCCGTATCCAGCGACACGCGGCTCACGGTCTTCTCATCCTCCAGCGCCAGGCTTGAACTTCCAGAACCATCCATTCGCGGCCGCCGGCCTTCCTCCTCCAGGCGGCGGCCCCGTTCCGGCGGGCGCCTCAGCCGCCAGGGAGGAGCCGCAGCCAGCCGCCGCCCGCGTCCACCGCGCCGAACGGCGCCGGCGCCTTCCCGGAGGCCGGCCGCAGGTAGATATCGCCGTTCGGCGCGAGCGCCCAGACGCCGTCGGCGTCGATGATCGCGGCGGCGAAGCGGCGCGCCGGGCTGCCAGGCAGCGGCGCCGCCTGGCGGAGATCGCCCTGCGCCGACCACACGCCGCCATCGGTAGCCAGAGCGACCGTCCCGCCGGCCCCTGCAGCGAGTCCGGACGCCTGCAGCGGCTGCTCCTCGCGAAGGATGTCCATCGGGGAGCTCCACGCGCGCAGGTCCATCCTCTGCTGCGTGAAGCCGGCATCCTCCCATGTGCGGCCGGCGTCGGCGGTGCGGAAGACGCCGACGCCCGTCGCCGCGAGCCCGCGGCCGTCCACGGTGAAGATGAGCGCGCGCGGCGCGTCCGGCAGGGCGGCCGCATGAGCGATGCGCCGCCAGGCCTCCTTCCGGGCCGCGTCCTGAAGCGGCGCCACCCAGAGGCCGCTCTCCGTCCAGGCCGCCAGGTGGTCTGCGTCGATCCACAGCGCGGCCGCGGCCACCGGACCCGCCAGACCGGCCGCTTCAGGCCGGCCGCCCGCCAGCCCGACCCACAGGCGGCCGCCGGCCACGGCCGCCACCGGCGCGCCGCCGGGGCCGGACACGAGCTGCGTCACCGGGCCGGGCGGCGCGGGCGCCTGCGTCCAGGTGCGGCCGGCATCGGCGCTTGTGAAGAGGCCGCGGTCCGTCCCCACCCAGAGCCGCGACCCGCTCCGCGCGAGGGAGAGCGCGCGGTCGCCCGCGGCCACGGGCGGCACGCCCCGGCCGTCGATGGAGCGGCCCGTGGCCCGGGCGTAGAGGGTCTGCAGGTCCTCGAAAGAAAGTCCGCCCGCCACATGTGCCCTCGCCGTGCCGGACTCGTCCAGCACCCACGTCTCCGGCACGCCCGTGAGCCGGTAGGCGCGCGCGACGGCGCCGTCGGCGTCGCGCACGACGGGGTAGGCGTCGCCGAAGCGCTGCACAAAGGGGCGCACGGCCGACCACGGTTCGCGCCAGTCGATGCCCACGACGCTCACGCGGTCCCCGTAGCGCCGCGCGAAGGCCTGGAGCGCCGGCGCCTCCACGGCGCACACATCGCACCAGCTGGCGAAGAAGTTGAGCACGACGGGCCGGCCGCGCAAGGCTGCGAGGCTCAGCCGGCCCCCGTCCATGGCGGGCAGCGTCCACTCGGGCGCCGGCCGGCCCACGGCGGCGCGGCTCTCCTGGGCCTGCCCGTACGCGAACACGGCGAAGGCTGTGACGAGCAGCACGGCCGCCACGGCCCAACGCCATGCGCGCGCTGCTCCCTTCACGCGCGCACCACCGCCCCGCGCCGCAGGTGCGCCGCCACGGCCTCCGCGGCCGCGCGCCCGCCGGCCACCACGTCCGGCAGACCCACGCCGCGGTAGGCCGCGCCGGCCAGGGCGAGCCCCGGGTGCGCCGCAAGCGCTGCCTCCGCGGCCGCCACGCGCTCCAAGTGGCCGACGTCATACTGCGGCAGGGCCTCCGGCCAGCGGAAGACCGCGTGCCAGCGCGGCGCGGCCGCGATGCCCATGAGCGCGCGCAGGTCCGCGCGCACGGCCGCGAGGAGCGCGTCGTCGCCGAGCTTCAGGGCCGCCTCGTCGTCCCGCCGGCCGGTGAAGACCCGCAGGAGGGCGGTGTCCGGCGGCGCGGTGTGCGGCCACTTGCTGGAGAGCCAGGTGCAGGCGCTGATCGTCTTTCTCTCGGCCCGCGGCACGAGGAAGCCGGTGCCGTCGAGATCCATGGGGACGTCCCGTCGCTCATAGGCGAGCGCCACGGCCAGGGTGGAGGCGTAGGGCACGGCAGCGAGCGCCGCCGCCGCGTCCGGCGCGAGGCGCTCCACGAGCCGCGCGGCGGCGAAGGACGGCACGGCCAGGATGACGGCCGCGAAGGCCTCGCGCGCGCCGTCCGCGAGCTC
Source organism: Bacillota bacterium (assembly GCA_014896375.1). GTDB lineage: Bacteria > Bacillota > Sulfobacillia > RBS10-35 > Bu92 > Bu92. The sequence continues at coordinate 14,826 of JADBKN010000003.1, forward strand.
CAAGGCGTATCCCCCGCGCGCCGCGGGAAGGAGGCGCACCGCGGGCGCGTGCGTGAGGAGGCGCACCCCGCCCTCCGCCAGCGCCGCAGCGGCCCTTTCGACGGCCTGGTAGAGCCCCCGCCGCAAGGTGAGGAACGGGCTGGCGGCCGGCGTGCCGCCGCGCGCCGCCGCCCCCTGCCCCGCCGCGCGCCGCGCCGCGCGCCGTGCGAGGGCGATCCAGCTGCCCTGAAAGCGCCCACCCCAGAGTTCCGGCTGCACGGCCCGCGCGCTCAGCCGGTCCAGCGAGGCCGCGTGGATGCCGGCGAGGAGCGGTTCGGCCACGTACTCCACCCAGGCGTCACCGAAGCGCCGGCGCAGGAGCCCGCCGAGCGCGGCGTCCTCAACCGAGCCGTGCGACGGGACGATGTCGCCCGGCTCCCAGCCTCGCGGCCAGGCGCGGTCGAGGAGCACCCGCTCCGCCTCCTCGCGCCGCAGGAGGCGGCTCCGAAAGAGCGCGGCATAGCTTGTGGGGACGATGCCGCGCAGGCCCTCCGGCAGCCGGTGCAGCCGGCCGTCTCGAGCCACGTACGCATGGCGCCGCGGCCCCATGCCGCGCAGCTCCCCCTCCAGGCCCAGCTCGGAAAGCCAGGCGCGCATCGCCGGCTTCGCCGCGAGGAACGAATCCGGCCCCGCCTCCACGACGAGCCCCCGCTCCCGCAGCGTGAACACCTTGCCTCCCAGGCGCGCCCCCGCCTCAAGCACCGTCACGTCCAATGGAAGGCCGTGCTCCTGAGCGAGCTGCAAAAGCCGCCAGGCCGCGCTCAACCCGGCGAGGCCGCCGCCGACGACCGCGACCTTCCAGCCGCTCTCACGCACCGGCCTCGCCTCCCGCGCCGGGACCGGCGCCCGCTTCACCCTCCGCACCGCGCCCGTCGCCGCCCGCGGACGCCGCCGCGCCGGCCGCGCCGGCCGCGCCGGCCGCGCGCGCCCGCCGCTGCACGGCGTCCGCAAGAGCCTCGATGAACGCCGGGTCGTCGTTGAGCGAGGCCGTGCGCGCGAAGGCCACACCCAGCTCCCGCGCCAGCTGCGCGCACTCCACGTCGATGTCGTACAGCACCTCAAGGTGGTCGGCGACGAAACCGGCCGGACAGATGATGATCGCCCGCGCGCCGGCCGCCGCCTCCTCCCGCATGCGCTCCAGCACGTCCGGACCCAGCCAGGGGACGGCCCGCCGCCCCGCGCTCTGGTAGGCCGTGGACCAGCGCGAGAGCACGGCGCGCGCGGCAACCCCGCGCGCCATCTCCTCCAGCTGCGCCGGGTATGGGTCGCCCTCAGCCGCGACGGCCGCCGGCAGGCTGTGGGCGGTGAAGATCACGGACGCCGCGCCCGGACCGTCCGCCGGCGCGCCGAGCCGCGCCAGCGCGCCGCGCACGCGCGCCGCAAGCACGTCGAGAAAGGCCGGCTCGTCGTGCCAGCTGGGCACAAGCTCCACCTCCGGCGCCCCCGCCACGCGCCGCCGCGCCTCCTCGATGCGCTCCGCGTACTCCCCCACACTGCGCCGGGAATACTGCGGGGCCATGACCACGCCGATCGCGCGCCGGACACCGTCGGCCGCCATGGCGCGCACGGCCTCCTCGATCCGCGGGTGCCAGTGCTTCATCCCCACGTATGGGCGCACCTCACCCAGCCCGCGCCGCGCGAGCGCCTGCGCCAGCGCGCGCGCCTGGCGCTCCGTGATCTCGGTGAGCGGTGAGCGGCCGCCGATCGCCCGGTAGCGCGCCTTCAACTCCTCAAGAAGCTCCGGCGGCGGCGCCTGGCCGCCGCGGATGTCGCGGTAGTACGGTTCGATCTCGTCCTCGTGCGACGGCGTTCCGTAGGCCAGCACGAGCACCCCGAGCCTCTCCATCATCCGCTTCCCTTCCCGTGCACGAGCTCCACCACGCGTTTCAGCACGGCCGGATCCGTCTCCGGCAGCACGCCGTGGCCGAGGTTGAAGATGTGCGGCCCGCCGGATCCCTCGGCGAGAATGGCCTCCACCTGCCGCGCGATCTCGTCCCACGGCGCGAGGAGCGCGACCGGGTCGAGGTTGCCCTGCAGGGGGACGCCGCCGAGCCGCCGGCGCGCGACGTCCAACGGCACGCGCCAGTCGACGCTGACGACATCGGCGCCCACGGCCCCGAAGCGCTCAAGGAGCGCCCCGCCGTTCGCGGAGAAGAGGATGCGCGGCACCCCGAGCGGCCGCAGCGCCTCAAAGAGGCGTTCCATGTGCGGGCGCACGTAGCGGTCGTAGTCACGCGGGGCGAGCGCGCCCGCCCAGCTGTCGAAGACCTGCACGGCCGCCGCGCCCGCCCGCACTTGGGCCGTGAGGTAGGCGGCCATCGCGCCCGTGAGGGTGGAGAGCAGCGCGTGCCACACGTCCGGCCGGCCGTACATGAGTTTCTTCGTCTCGCGCTGGTCGCGCGACGGGCCGCCCTCCACAAGGTAGCTCGCCAGCGTGAAGGGCGCCCCGCTGAAGCCGATGAGCGGCACATCCAACTCCGCCTTCAGGCGCTCCACGGTCTCAAGCACGAAGGGCACGTCGCGCTCCGGTTCCAGCGTGCGCAGGGCTGCCACCGCCCGCGCGTCGCGCAGCGGCTCCGCCACCACCGGGCCGACCCCCTCGCGGATCTCGAAGCGCACGCCCATCGGCTCCAACGGCACCATGATGTCGGAGAAGAGGATGGCCGCGTCCACGCCGAGCTGTTCCACGGGCAGTTTCGTCACCGTGGCGCAGAGCGACGGCTGCCGGCAGATGTCGAGGAGCGAATGCCGCCTGCGCAATTCGCGGTACTCGGGCTGATAGCGCCCGGCCTGGCGCATGAACCAGACCGGCACGCGGCCGTCCGCGCGCCCGCGGCACACGCGCAAGAACACGTCGTTCAGCTCGCGCGCACCTCCCCAACGACCGTACCACATCGCGCCACGCGGCGAAGAACTTGGCGCTTGCCCGCGGAACTTCCCCGTGCGACGCTCGTCTAGACTCACGATACGGCCGCGCGAGGGGCCGGAAACGGAGGCTGACGACATGATGAACGGCAAGGGCTGGCGCGTACGCTGGCTGGCGCTGGCGCTGGCCGCGGCGCTTGCGACGGCGGCCTGCAGCCACGGGACGCCCGCCGGCTCCGACCAGGCCCAGGCGCCGTCCGAAACGTCGGAGCCCGCACCCTCGGAGGGCGACGCCGCGCTTTTGGAGGCCTTCCTGCCGACGTCCGCGAGTTACCACGGCCCTCTGGACTTCACCTCCAGCTGGCAGGTGAGCCGCGGGGACGACGGCACGCTTTCCCTCAAGGAGACCGTCGGCGACTTCGACACGACCTACAAGCTGGTCGTCGAGAACGGCTGCCTCAAGCAGACGTCGATCTTCACGACGAAGGGCGTCGAGGAGCCGCGCGCGGCGATCTGGTTCTGCCTGCCGCCGCGGTCCTTCACCAACGAGTACCAGACGCAGGACTCCACCGTGAAGGAGACCGCCACGGAGACCTGGGTGGATGACCCCAAATACGGGCGGGTCCTGGAAGTGCGCGTCGAGGGGCAGAACGGCGGCCAGTCCTACACGCGCATCGACGACTGGGCGTCCGGCCTGGGTCTCGTCCGCCGCATGGTCCAGGATCCGAACGGCAAGGTCCTCGACCAGCGCGAGATCATCTTCGCCGGCTCCTGACGCCGCGGCAGTCGACCGCGCCCTCCTCGGTGACGAGCCAGTCGACCGGCACGTCCCAAGGGTGGGCGGGAACACGCTCGAACACCTGGCCGGAGAAGGCGAGGGCGACCGTCGCCGGGCGGCGCCCCGGCGGGTACGCGGAGAGAAAGCGGTCATAGTAACCCTTTCCGTAGCCCAGGCGGTGGCCGCGGGGGTCGAAGGCGAGACCGGGCACAAGGATCAGGTCGAGCGCCTCCGGTGGCGCTTCTTCTGAGACGGACGGGTCCGGTTCACGGATGGAGAAGGTGCCGGTCACGGTGACCGGCTCCCCGCGCGCATCGAAGGCCAGCCAGTAGGGGCGCATGCGTCCGCCGTCGGGCTCCACGCGCGGGGCGGCGAGGCGCTTGCCGGCCGCGCGCGCCCGCTCCCAAAGGGGACGCGTCTCCACCTCCGGCGGGCGGTCGAGGTAGACCATCACACTGCGCGCCGCGACGAACTCCGGCAGCGCCGCCGCATGGGCGGCGATGACGCAGCTGCGGCGCGCGCGCTCCTCCGGCGCGAGAGACGCGCGGTAGGCGCGCGCCGCCGCGCGCAGGCGCGCGCGCAGGTCCTCCTCCGGCGCGCCGGGCGCGCCCGGAGTGTCCGAGGGAGTCACGGGCGCACGGTCACCAGGGCGTCGCCGGCGTTGACGGCGTCGCCCTTCTTCACATGCACGGCCGTCACCGTGCCGTCGCACGGCGACGTGACCTCGTTCTCCATCTTCATGGCCTCGAGGATGCAGAGCACCTGGCCGGCCTGGACCGCCTGGCCCGCAGCCACCTTGAGCTCCAGAACCAGCCCGGGCAGGGGCGCCGTCACCGTGTCGCCCTCGGCCGGGGCGGCCGGGGCCGGTTCGGCGGCCGGCGCGGGCGCGGCGCCCGCCGGCCGTGCGGCCTCCCCAGACGGAGCCGGCCCTTCGGCCGCGGGTGCCGCGGGCGCCACGGGCGCGGCCGGCGCAGGAGCCGGCGCCGCCGCCGCCGCAGGAGCCGGCGCCGCCATCGCGGGGCCGTGCGGCGACCCCACCTCCTCCACCACCACATCGAACGTCTGACCGTCGACCGTCACGCGGTAGCGCTTCATGAACGACGCCCCTTTCCCCAAAGAGCCGCGGCCCGCCGCGCCATCTGGTCCTGGCGGCCGGCCAGGCTCCAAAGCGGCGGCCAGCCCCCCGGCGCGGCCGGCGTGACGGAGCGCAGGCGCACCTCTTCCGGCGCCACGCCCTCCGCGGCGGCCACGGCCGCCACGATGGCCGCCACGATCCTCCGCTGCAACAGCGCCTTGCCGCGCGCCTTGCCCGGCATGACCTCCGCCTCCCTCAGAGCGGGATGTTGCCGTGTTTCTTGGCCGGCCGATCCTCGCGCTTGCCGGCGAGCGCGGCCAGCGCCTGCGCCAGGAGCGGCCGCGTCTCCGCCGGGTCGATGACGGCGTCGATGTAGCCGCGGCCGGCGGCCACGTACGGGTTGTAGAGTTTCTCGCGGTACTCCGCGATCTTGCGCGCGCGCGCCTCGGCGGGATCCTCCGCCTCCGCGATCTCGTTGCGGAAGATGATGTTCGCCGCCCCTTCCGCGCCCATCACGGCGATCTCCGCGCCCGGCCACGCCCACGCCAGGTCCGCCCCCAGGCCGCGGCAGCACATGGCGATGTACGCGCCGCCGTAGGCCTTGCGCAGCACGATGCTCACCTTCGGCACCGTCGCCTCCGCGTACGCGTAGAGCACCTTCGCCCCGTGGCGGATGATGCCGCCCGTCTCCTGGACCTTGCCGGGCAGGTAACCCGGCGTATCGACGAGCGTCACGAGCGGGATGTTGAAGGCGTCGCAGAAGCGCACAAAGCGCGCGATCTTGTCGGAGGCGTCGATGTCCAGCGTGCCCGCCAGCACGCGCGGCTGGTTGGCCACGACGCCGACCGTGCGCCCGCCCAGCCTCGCGAAGCCCACGACGGCGTTCTGCGCGAAGCGCTCCTGCACCTCGAAGAAGTCGCCGTCGTCGAAGACGGCGCGGATGATCGCGCGCACGTCATACGGGCGGTTCGCCTCCGGCGGCACGGCCTCCCGCAGCCCCGGCTCGAGGCGCGTGAGCGGGTCGCTGGTGCGTCGCAGCGGCGGGTCCTCGAGGTTGTTCGACGGCAGGAAGGACAAAAGCCGTTTGATCTGCGCGATGCATTCCGCCTCGTCCCGGGCGAAGAAGTGGGCCACGCCGCTGCGCTGGTTGTGCGTCAGCGCCCCGCCCAGCTCCTCGAACGTCACCGTCTCCCCCGTAACGGCCTTGATCACGTCCGGGCCGGTGATGAACATCTGGCTGGTCTTGTCCACCATGAACACGAAGTCCGTGAGAGCCGGGCTGTAGACGGCGCCGCCCGCGCAGGGGCCCATGATCACGGAGATCTGCGGGATGACGCCCGAGGCCAGCGTGTTGCGCCGGAAGATGCCGGCAAAGCCGTCCAGGGCGTCGACGCCCTCCTGGATGCGCGCACCGCCTGAATCGTTGATGCCGATGAAGGGCGCGCCCGTCTTGAGGGCCAGGTCCATGCACTTCTGGATCTTCTTCGCGTGCATCTCGCCGAGGCTGCCGCCGAGCACGGTGAAGTCCTGCGCGAAGGCGTACACGAGGCGCCCGTCCACTGTGCCGAAGCCGGTGACGACGGCGTCGCCCGGCACCTCGCGCCCTGCCAGGCCGAACTCCGTGCCGCGGTGCGTGACGAACGCGTCCAGCTCCTGGAAGGAGCCCTCGTCAAAGAGCGCCGCCAGGCGCTCCCGCGCCGTCCACTTGCCGCGCTCGTGCTGCCGGGCGACGGCCTCCGCGCCGCCGCCGGCTAGGATCTTCTCCAGGCGGCGCCGGAATTCCAGCAATCGGTCCTCCAAGCGTCCCATCCTTCCTCAGAGGGTGCCGCCCGCCGCCGGGCCGGCCGGAGGCGCGTCCCCATGGACGCCCGCGCCCGGCTGCACCAATTCCAGCAGCACCCCTTGCAGGGTCTTCGGGTGCACGAAGGCCACGCGGCTGCCGCCCGCGCCGGGCCGGGGCGCCGGCGGGATGATCTCCAGCCCGGCCGCCTGCGCCTGCGCCAGAGCCGCCTCGATGTCCGCCACGCGCAGGGCGATGTGGTGCAGCCCCGGGCCGCGGCGGGCGAGGAAACCCATGATGCTCGCCGTCTCTGTGGTGGGTTCGAGGAGCTCAAGCCGCGCGCCGCCGCCGAGATCGAGCATGGCCACGCGCACGCCCTCCGTGGGCACCGCCTCCACGCCCAGGAGGCGCAGGCCGAGCCCCTCCGTGTAGAGCGGCAGGACGTCCTCCAGCACCGTGCAGGCCACGGCGATGTGGTCGAGGAGAGGGCCGCTCATGCGGGGCTCCCCGCGCGCGCGGCGGCGGCCCGCCGCACGTACTCCACGATCTCGGAGGTCGGCGTGCCGGGGCCGAAGATCTCCGCGATCCCCGCCGCCTTGAGCGCCGGCACGTCCTCCGCCGGGATGATGCCGCCGCCGATGACGACGACGTCGTCGAGACCCCGAGCGCGCAGGGCCTGCACCACGGCCGGAAAGAGCGTGTCGTGGGCGCCCGAGAGGCTCGAGAGGCCGACGACGTCCACGTCCTCCTGCAGCGCCGCCTCCGCGATCTGCTCCGGGGTCTGGCGGAGGCCGGTGTAGATGACCTCCATGCCGGCATCCCTGAGCGCGCGGGCGATGACTTTCGCGCCGCGGTCGTGGCCGTCGAGTCCGGCCTTGGCGATCAACACGCGGATCGGCCGCGTCACGGCAGCGACACCTCCGCCTCGTACTCGCCGAAGACGCGCCGCAGGCGGTCGCAGATCTCGCCCACGCTGGCGTACGCCTCGACGGCCTCAAGGATCGGCTCCATGAGGTTGTCCTCCCCGCGCGCCGCCTCCTCCAGGCGGTCGAGGGCGCGCTCCACGGCGGCCGCGTCGCGCCCCGCGCGCACCTTGCGCAGGCGCTCCACCTGGGCCGCCTCCAGCGCCGGGTCGACGCGCAGGAGGCCGCGCGGCGGTTCCTCCTCGATGGTGAAGGCGTTGACGCCGACGACGACCCGCTCCCCCGACTCGATGGCCCGCTGCAGCCGGTAGGCGGCGTCCTCGATCTCCCGCTGCATGAAGGCGATGGCGCGCGTGGCGCCGCCGAGCTCGTCGATGCGGCGGATGTACCGCTCCGCCTCGGCCTCGATGGTGTCGGTGAGGTGCTCGACGAAGTACGAGCCGCCCACGGGATCCACGGTGTTCGTCACGCCGGTCTCATACGCGATGATCTGCTGGGTGCGCAGCGCCAGGCGCGCCGACGCCTCCGTGGGCAGGGCGAGGGCCTCGTCCATGGCGTTCGTGTGGAGGCTCTGCGTGCCGCCGAGGACGGCCGCGAGGGCCTCCACGGCTGTGCGCACGACGTTGTTCTCGGGCTGCTGGGCCGTGAGGCTGGCGCCGGCCGTCTGCGTGTGGAAGCGCAGCATCCATGAGCGCTCGTTCTTCGCGCCGAAGCGCTCCCGCATAATGCGCGCCCAGAGGCGGCGTGCCGCGCGGAATTTGGCGATCTCCTCAAAGAAGTCGATCTGGCTGCAGAAGAAGAAGGAGAGCCGGGGCGCGAAGGTGTCGACGTCCAGTCCCGCCCGCACCGCCGCCTCCACGTAGGCGATGGCGTCCGCGAGCGTGAAGGCCACCTCCTGCACGGCCGTGCAGCCGGCCTCGCGCATGTGGTAGCCGGAGATGCTGATTGTGTTCCACTTCGGCACGTGCTTCGCGCAATACGCGAAGATGTCTGTCACAAGGCGCATCGAGGGCTCGGGCGGGAAGATGTAGGTGCCGCGCGCGATGTATTCCTTGAGGATGTCGTTCTGCACCGTGCCCTCAAGTTGCTCCGGGCGCACGCCCTGCTTCTTGCCCACCGCGATGTACATCGCGAGGAGGATGGCGGCGGTGGCGTTGATCGTCATCGACGTGCTGACCCGGTCGAGGGGGATGCCGTCGAAGAGGATCTCCATATCGGCGAGCGTGTCGATGGCGACGCCGACCTTGCCCACCTCGCCGCGCGCCATGGGATGGTCGGAATCGTACCCGATCTGCGTGGGCAGGTCGAAGGCGACGGAGAGTCCCGTCTGGCCCTCGTCCAGAAGGTAGCGGTAGCGCCGGTTGGACTCCTCGGCCGTCGCGTAGCCGGCGTACTGGCGCATCGTCCACAGCCGGCCGCGGTACATCGTCGGGTAGACGCCGCGCGTGAAGGGATAGGCGCCCGGTTCTCCTAGGCGCTGCGCGGCGTCCGGGGCGAGCGCCTCCGGCCCGTAGACGCGCTCCACAGGAAGGCCGGAGAGCGTGGTGAAGCGCCGCTCTTCAGGACCCCGCGACACGGACGGACCCTCCCCCGGTGCCGGCGTTCCACTGCACCGTGTTCGATTGTACTGTATGCGGCGGGCCGCGTGGGCCACGGGAGCAAAAGCGCGGCGCGCCCGGCCGCGGGGCCGGGCGCGCCGGGGCGCGGGCCGATCAGGAACGCCAGACGGCGGTGTTGCGCTCGAGCCAGCCGCGCAGGCGCATCGCCTCCGCGAGGCGCGCCACCGCGACCATGTACGCGGCGCGGCGCATCGTGCAGTTGTGCTTCTCGCGCATCGCGTAGACTTCCTCGAACGCCTGGTTCATCTTCAGGCCCAGCTGGTGGTTGACTTCCTCTTCCGACCAGTACCAGTTGTAGAGATTCTGCACCCACTCGAAGTAGGAGACGGTCACGCCGCCGGCGTTGGCCAAAACGTCCGGGATGACGAAGACGCCGTTTTCGAAGAGGATCTGCTCGGCGTCCGGGGTGGTCGGCCCGTTGGCCGCCTCGGCGACGATCTTCGCGCGAATCTTGTGCGCGTTGTCGGCGTGGATCTGGTTCTCGAGCGCCGCCGGCACGAGCACCTCGCACTCCAGCGCGAGCAGTTCCTCGTTCGTGATCGTCTCCGTGCCCGGGAAGCCCACGACGGTACCGTGCTGCTCCTTGTAGCTCAGCACGGCGAGCGGGTCGAGGCCGTGCTCGTTGTAGATGCCGCCCTTGGAGTCGCTCACGGCGATGATCTTTGCGCCGTGGCCGCGCAGGAGCGAGGCCGCCACGCTGCCGGCGTTGCCGAAGCCCTGGACGACGACGCGCGCGCCGTCGATGGGCATATTGAGCTTCTTCGCCGCCGCGAGGACGGTCTCCACGCAGCCGCGCCCCGTGGCCTCGGAGCGGCCGCGGCTGCCGCCGAGCACGATGGGCTTGCCCGTGATGAGGCCGAACTGGTTGCGGGAGAGGGTCTTGCTGAATTCGTCCATCATCCACGCCATCACCTGGGGCGTGGTGTAGACATCGGGCGCCGGCACGTCCTTGTCCGGGCCCACCACCTGCGCGAGGGCCGCGATGAAGCCGCGGCTGAGGCCTTCGAGCTCGCGGCGGGACAGCTCCTTAGGATTGCAGATGATACCGCCCTTGCCGCCGCCGAACGGCAGGCCCAGAAGCGCGCATTTGATCGTCATCCACATCGAGAGGGCCTTGACTTCGTCCGGCGTCACGTCCGGGTGGAAGCGGATGCCGCCCTTTGTGGGGCCGAGCACGTCGTTGTGCTGTGAGCGGAAGCCCGTGAAGACGCGGAGCTCGCCGCTGTCCATCTGCACCGGGATGGAGACCTCGATGAAACGGAGGGGTTGTTTGAGGATCTCGTAGACGGAGGGCGGCAGGTTCAACTGCTCCGTAGCCTCGCGCAACTGTCGTCGCACGATGTCGTACGGGTTTCGATCTTCCGTCGCCACCAGATCGCTTCCCTTCGGCAGATTCCGGTCGCACACCCGACCGTCGTCTATTCCAGCCCGTTTCCGCCGTGCCTGTCAATATGCCGTTGCCACATGCCGTTCGCCTGCCAGAATTCCTCGCGGAAGCACGCGAACGTGCCGGCCCCGAGATGCCCACGGATCGTCTCCATGAGGCGCTCGAGATGGCGGATGTTGTGGATCGAGCAGAGGGTGAGGCCGAACATCTCATCGGACTTGATGAGATGGCGGATGTACGCCCGCGAGTAATGGCGGCACGCGTAGCAGTCGCAGCCGGGCTCAAGAGGAAGCGGGTCGTCCGCGTAGCGCGCGTTGCGCAGGTTGAGCCGTCCACCCCAGACCATGACCGTGCCGTTGCGCGCGATGCGCGTGGGGAGGACGCAGTCGAAGAGGTCGATGCCCCGCCACACTCCCTCCACGAGGTGATCCGGGCTGCCGACGCCCATGAGGTACCGCGGCCGGTCCTCGGGCAATTCGGGCACGACCCAGTCAAGCACGGCGTACATCTCTTCGGGGCGCTCCCCCACGCTCAGGCCGCCGATGGCGAAGCCCGGCAGGTTCAGGGCGGCCACGGCGCGCGCCGCCTGCACGCGCAGATCCCGCTCCAGGCCTCCCTGGATGATGCCGAAGAGCGCCTGGTCGTCGCGCGTCTTGGCGCGAAGGCAGCGCTCCAGCCAGCGCTGCGTGCGCTCCAGAGCCTCCTCCACGAGCGGCCGCGGCGCGGGCAGCGCCACGAGCTGGTCGAAGGCCATGATCACATCGGCCCCGAGGAGCTCCTGCACGGCCACGGAGCGCTCCGGTCCCAGTTCATGCAGGGAGCCGTCGATGTGCGACCGGAACCGCACGCCTTCATCCGTGACCTCGACCAGGCCGCCGAGCGACATGACCTGAAATCCGCCTGAATCCGTGAGGATGCTCCACGGCCAGTTCATGAAGCGGTGCAGCCCGCCCAGGCGGGCCACGCGCTCCGCCCCCGGGCGCAGCATGAGGTGATAAGCGTTGGCGAGGATCATCTCGGCCCCCGCCTCCCGCACGGCCTCCGGCGCCACGCCCTTGACGCTCGCCAGCGTGCCGACGGGCATGAAGGCAGGCGTCCGCACCTCGCCGTGCGGCGTGCGGAACACTCCCGCGCGGGCGCGGGAGTGGGCATCGCGGGCGGTGACGGTGAAGGAGAAGACGGCCATGCGCTTGCGCCTCCGCTCGGCTCGGTGGGGTCCGTCAGAGGATGAGCATCGCGTCACCGAAGCTATAGAAGCGGTAGCGGCTCTCCACGGCGCGCCGGTACCCCTCCAGCACGAATTCCCGCCCTGCGAAGGCGCTGACGAGCATGATGAGCGTCGACTTCGGCAGGTGGAAGTTCGTGATGAGGGCGTCCACCGCGCGGAAGCGGAACCCCGGGTAGATGAAGAGGTCGGTCCAGCCGCTGCCGGGCTCCACGCGGCCGTCATCCGTGGCGCGCGTCTCCAGGGTGCGGCAGACGGTGGTGCCGACGGCCACCACGCGGCCGCCGCGCGCGCGTGCGCGCTCCACCGCGGCCGCCGTCTCCGGCGGCAGGCGGTACCACTCCGCGTGCATGCGGTGCTGCTCCACGCGCTCGGCGCTCACGGGCCGGAAGGTGCCGAGACCCACGTGCAAGGTCAGGCAGGCCGTCTCCACGCCGCGCCGGCCCAGCTCCTCAAGGAGGCGAGGCGTGAAGTGCAGGCCGGCTGTGGGGGCCGCGGCGGAACCCTCCTCCCGCGCGTAGACCGTCTGGTAGCGCTCCGGATCCTTGAGGGTCTTGCGGATGTAGGGCGGCAGGGGGACCTGGCCGGCGGCCTGCAGGGCCCGCTTCCAGCCGCCAGGGGCGTCGAGCTGGACGACGACCTCCCCCTCCTCCGCCTTGTCCACGATGGTGGCGACGAGGCCGCCCTCAAACGACAGCGTCTCCCCCGCCCGCAGGCGGCGGAAGGGACGGGCGAGGGCGCGCCAGCGTCCGCTCTCGCCCTCCGGGTGCAGGAGCAGGATCTCCGCCGCGCCGCCGGTGGCGCGCCGCCCGGTGAGGCGGGCCGGCAACACGCGGGTGTCGTTCAGCACGAGGAGATCCCCCGGCGCGAGGATCTCCGGCAGCTGGTAGAAACGGCAGTGTTCGATCTCTTGTGTGGCCCGGCGCAAGACCATGAGACGCGAGGCGTCGCGGTCGGGCAGGGGCTCCTGCGCAATCAGCTCTTCCGGAAGCTCATAATCGAAGTCCTCGACGCGCAACCGACCAACCCCCGACATATCCTACCCGTTCCCAGGGGCGTGACCAAGTCCGCCGCGCTGCCGTTCAATCACCGCCCTGCTCCTCGGAGGCCCTGCCTCCCCACGGCACAGCCTGCCGCAGCGCGTCCCCTACGCGCTGCCAGAAGGAGCCGTGGTGCCCTCCGCGCTCCTCCCCGCCGCTCCGCCCGGAGCCCTTCTCGCCATGGTCCGAGGCGCCCTCGGACGGGCCGGCCGCCTCCGGCGGGGTCACCTGACCGGCGCTGTCTCCCGGGCCCTTGTCCTGGCCATCGCCGCGGCCGCTTCCGCCCTTCTCGTGGCCGTGGCCCTGCGGCTGCGAGGGACCGCCGCCCGGCTCCATCCCGCCGCCCGGCACCGTTCCGCCGCCGCCCGCATGTCCGGCGTTCTCCGTGCCGGATCCCTTCCCGCGGCCGTTCCCGCGCTCCTTGCCTGGGCCCGGGCCGGCACCCTCACCCGCATTCGCGCCGCCCTGCCCCGGCGCCGCGGTGCCGCCCGACCCATTCCGCAGGACGCCCGTCTCCACCCGTTCCGCGACCTGCTCCGGGGAAAGGCCGGCCGCCCGCAGAGCCTCCCACACGCCCTTCTCCTTGACGCTGCCGAGGTCCAGTGCGGCACCTTCCTTCTTCGCCTCGAGGTAGAGGAGGTACTCTCCCAGGGAGAGACCGTGCGCGCGCGCCTCCGCGCGCAATGCGTCCGAGACGCGCCGTTCGTCCTCCAGCCCGATGACGGCCACCGGCCTGCCCTTCCGGCGGGCGCCCTCCTCCACAGCGGCCTTGGCCGCCTCCAGTTTGCGTGCCAAGCCGGGCGGCAGCACCGGCGCCTGCGCGTCCACGGCCACCACGACGGCCACCGGCCCGCCCGAGTCCACGGCCGGTTGCAGAAGGCGCCGCACAGCCTCTTCCACGTCCCGGCCGCGGACGTCGGCCTTGCGGAGCAGCTCCTGCGCGGCCGGTGTCCCGCTCGCGCCGACGACGCGGCCTTGCGCGTCCAAGGTCAGGTCGGCCGTAACGCCGGGAGCGATGTCGACGGAGACATGCGCGTAGGCGGCCTGCGGGGCGGACCAGAAGAGCCCCGCCGCCACCGCCAATAGGGCGACGGCCGCCACCGCCGCGGCCGCCGTCGCGCGGCGGCGCCAGGCCGGGCGGGCCGCGCCGCCGGGCAGCGCGATCTCCTCCCCCACCGCCACCGGCCCCGCCACTTGCGACCGCGGCACGCGCAGGAACGCCCCGTCCGACGTGAGCACGACGAGGCTGCGCGCATCGACTTCCATCACGAGCCCCCGGCGCCCCGCGGCCATGCGGCCGTCCCTCCCCCGTCCGAAGTCATGCCTTGATGTACTCCCGCAGCGTCTCCAGATCCTCAAGCAGGATGACAGCCACGGCGATGATGTACTTCCTCTGGCGCTCCAAGGTCTTACGGCTCACGCCCAGGTCCGGCAGCGCGGACAGTTCCTTGAGCGGCAGCTCCCGGTGGCGCCGCAGGTGCTGCGCGAGGGCCGGCGTGTCCGCGATGCGCCGCGCCACCGCCATGGCCCGCCTGCGCGCGTCCTCGTGGCGCGGCGCGGCGGCGACGAGATCCTGCAGCGTGACCCCGAAGTCCGCCAGCGCCTCGCGGAAGCGCGCGATGTCGGCCCGCCGCCGGCTCGCCTCTTCCTCCGCCTCATGCCGCTCCAGGGCGCCGCGGATGTCGACGACGTTGTACGGCTGGCCTTCATCGTCGGTCGTCTCGAACTCCGTCAGCGGCAGCTCCCGTGCGCGGCGCGCGGCGCGGTAGTGGTCGACGAGGCGCCGCCGGATGACCATCTCCGCGAACGCCAGGAACGAGGCGCCGCCTTCCCCGTCGAAACGGTCGATGGCCTCGTTGAAGGCGATGAGCGCCACGCTGACCTCGTCGTCGCGCCCGGAGACCAGGTAGCGCCCGCAGGCCCTGGAAGCCACGCGCAGCACGAACGGCGTGTAGGCGCGGATCAGGTCCTCGCGGGCCGCGCGGTCGCCGGCCTTCGCCAGCGCCAGCCTCGTCTCCGCCTCGTTCGCCATACCGTTCGCGCACGCCCCTTCCGTTTTCGGGGGTTCGTGGAGCGGTCAGCGGCGGAACCAGAGATTGAGCAAAAGCGTCAGGATGAGGCTCAAAAGGAGGCTTGTGGCGATCGGCGCGTAGAACGTGAAGTGGCCGCGCCGGATGAGGATGTCGCCCGGCAGGTGGCCCAGGCCGGGCACGCGGCCGAGGAGCCAGACGAGCACCCCGGCTCCGGCCAGAAGCAGTCCGGCGACGATCAGCATGCGCGCCAGCGCGTCCATCCGCATCCCTCCCCCTCGCGCGCCTCAGCGGCCTGGAGCGGCCGGGCCCCCGCCGGAGGCCTCGAAGAGCGTGGCCTGCAGGTCTTTGGGCGGCCGCAGGCCCAGGTGGCGGAAGCCGGCCGGCGAGAGCACGCGGCCGCGCGGTGTGCGCTGGATGAAGCCGATCTGCAGGAGATACGGCTCGTACACGTCCTCCAAAGTGGTCGGCTCCTCGCCCACCACCCCGGCGAGCGCCTCCAGCCCCACGGGACCGCCGCCGTACACGCGCGCGAGGGTCTCCATGAGCTTGCGGTCCACGGCGTCAAGGCCCAGCTCGTCGATCTCCAAAAGTGCCAGACCCTGCCGCGCGACTTCTAAAGATATCACACCATCCGCCTTCACTTCCGCGAAGTCGCGCAGGCGGCGCAGCAACCGGTTCGCGACGCGCGGCGTGCCGCGCGCGCGCCGCGCCACCTCCGCGGCGCCGTCCGGGTCAATGGCGATGCCGAGCACCTCCGCCGAGCGCTGCACGATGGCCTGCAGCTCCCGCGGCTCGTAGTAGGCGAGGTGGCAGATGACCCCGAAGCGGTCGCGCAGGGGGCCGGCCAGGGAGCCCGGACGCGTGGTGGCGCCGATCAGCGTGAAGCGGGGCAGGTCGAGCCGCAGGGTGCGCGCCCCCGGCCCCTTGCCGATGACGATGTCCAGCGCGTAGTCCTCCATGGCCGGGTAGAGCACCTCCACCACCGACGCGTGCAGGCGGTGGATCTCGTCGATGAAAAGCACGTCGTCCGGGGCGAGGTTCGTCAGGATGGCCGCCATGTCGCCCGGGCGCTCGATCGCGGGGCCGCTGGTGACGCGGATGTTCACGCCCAGCTCCGCCGCCACGATGTGCGCGAGGGTGGTCTTGCCCAGCCCAGGCGGACCGTAGAGGAGCACGTGGTCCAGCGCCTCCCGGCGCGCACGCGCCGCCTCCACGAAGATCGCGAGCCGTTCCTTGACCTTTTCCTGACCCGGAAACTCCGCCAGCGTCTTGGGGCGCAGCGAGCGCTCCACGGCGCGGTCCTCGTCCCGCTGCGCGGGCGTGATCAGGCGATCCTCTTCCCCGGCCATACCATTCCCCGTTTCCCTCGTCTTACGCGATGCCCGCGGCCAGCCGCTTCAGCGCCTCCCGGACGATCTCCGCCACGTCCTCCGTCCCGCCCTGCGCGCGCACGGCGGCCGCCGCCTGCGCAGCCTCCGCCGGCGCGTAGCCGAGCGCCACGAGCGCCGCCGCCGCCTCCCGGAAGGGGTCCGCGGACGGGGCCCCGGCGCTCCCGCGCGGCGCCTCCTCGCCGGCCGCGAGCTTGTCGCGCAGCTCCAGCACGATGCGCTGCGCCGTCTTCTTGCCCACCCCGGGCACCGACTGCAAAAGCCCCTCGTCTCCCGTGGCCACGGCGCGCCGCAGCGCCTCCACCCCCAGGCCCAGCACGGCGAGCGCCAGCTTCGGCCCGATGCTCGCCACGCCGAGCAGCTCGTTGAAGAGACGCCGCTCCTCCTGGGTGGCGAAGCCGTACAGGGCGACGTCATCCTCCCTCACGAGAAGCCGCGTGAAGAGCGTCACCTCCTGGCCGGCCGCGGGAAGGGACGACAGCGTGGCGGCCGAGACGGCCAGCTGGTAGCCGACGCCCTGCACCTCGACGACGCACAGTCCCGGCTCCTTATGCGTCACCCGGCCGCGCACGTGGTGGATCACGGTCGCCACCCCGCGCGCGCCAGCGGGTTCAACGCGTGGTGCGCCCCGCAGATGGCCACCGCGAGGGCGTCGGCGGCGTCGTCCGGCTGCGGCGCGGCGGGCAGCGAAAGCAGAAGGCGCACCATCTCCTGCACCTGCGCCTTGTCCGCGCGGCCCACGCCCGACACCGCCATCTTGACGGCGTGCGGCGGGTACTCCGCCACCTCAAGACCCGCCTGGGCCGCCAAAAGGAGCACCACACCCCGGGCCTGGCCGACGGACAGGGCGCTCGTGACGTTCTTGCGGAAGAAGACCTGTTCCACCGCGAGCAGGCGGGGCCGCCAGCGCTCCACCACATCCCGCAGCTGCGCGTGGATCTTGAGGAGCCGTTCCTGGACGGCCTCCTCAGGCGACGTGCGCACGACGCCGTGCTCCAGGGCGCGCAGGCGGCCGCCCGCCGCCTCCACCACGCCGAAACCCAGGGACGCCGTGCCGGGGTCGATGCCGAGCACGCGCAAGTTCTCCGGCTCCTTCACCATGTGGTTCGACCCCGCACCCCGGTCTCCCTCCCCACCCCGCGAACGCCCGTTCGGAGCGGACGCACGCCCGTTCGGGCCTAGTAGTTTCCACTTTCTTCCATTACCATGATGCGTGGAGCGCTCCGCCACATCCATCCACGCCTGAAGGGAGATCATCGAATGGTGTTCTCAAGTCCCCCGGGACGCGCGCGGCTGGCCGCGCCCGTCCTTATGGCCCTCATCGCCCTGGCGGCGCTCACCGCCGCGGCCGCGCCCGCTCTGGCGGAGGGACCCCGCGCGGCGGCCGCCGGCCTGCCGCCGGCCGCCGCGGCTGAACATCGCCCGCCGGTGGCCTACACCGCACCCACCGACGGTGCCGCCGGCATCCGGCCCGACGTGACCCTCATCATCGGCTTCGACCGTCAGGATCCGCTCTTCCCGCGATTCCGTCAACAGCTGGAAGCCGGCCGCTTCAGCGTGCTGCTCGACGGCGCTCCGCTAGAAGCGCGCTACGACGCCGAGACCGCGCGCATCACGGCCGAGCACGCGCTCCTGCCGCGTTACACGGCGCACCGGGTGGAATTGAGGCTGAAGGCCGCCCTGCACAACCCGCGCACGCCCGCCGGCGAGGCGTTCACTTACGCCTTCGGCTTCACGACCGGCTCCGACCTGCACGAGCCCACGCACGCCGCCGTCGACACACTTTCCCCCGTGGGACGCGCCGGCGAGCAGGCCGCGTCCATCTCTGTGCGCACATGGGACGACTACGGCCTCCCCGCCGAGGGCGCCCTCCTGTCCGTCGCGCTGGAGGAGCGAGGTGCCCGCGCACCCGGGAGCGCCTCGGCTCAGGGGGGGCCGTTCTCCTCCACTGCCACCGTCCAAGTGGCCGACACCGAGGCGGAAGAGGTGGCCGTCACCCTCCGCGTGACCGGACCCTACGCCGACGGGCGCGACGACCACGCGTTCACGGCGGACGTCCGCTTCCTCCCCGGCACGCCGGCCTCCGCCACGATCCGCGCAACCTCCGGCACCCTCACACCGGGCGAGGCGGCTCGCCTGGAAGCCGCCCTGACGGACCGTTACGGCAACCCCACCCCCGGCGTGACGGTGCGCTTCGCCTCCTCCAATGCCACCGCACGCTTCGACCCGGGCGAGGCGCAGACGGACACCGCCGGAGTCGCCGTCACATCCGTGACGGCCACCAGCGGCACGGTCGACCTCACCCTCTCCGGCGAGGGCTTCCGCCTGGGGCCGGAATCGCTCACGGGCCGGGTCTCCCTGGCGGTGGAGGCGCCGCGGGCCGTCACAACCAAGCACCTGCGCCTGCAGGGGGTGACCCGCGGATGGGTGCATTGGCCCAACGTGTACGATGTCGTGGCGAGGTTCGAGGCGGCTCCCGGTCCCGTCGTCCTGCAGCAGTTGTCCGTCACGTCGAACGCCTGCTGGGGGATCTACGGGCCGGATGACGCCCTCGTGCTATCGGGGTGCCTGAGCACGGCCTACCAGTCGGTGCCCTCGATCCCCCTCGTCCGGGGCACATTGCCGGCGGCCGGCACTTACACGCTGCGCATTCACTGGGGAGGCCAGTACGGAAACGTGTACGACCTGGATCTCGCCTATCCTTCGTACTGATCCGCGCCCCGCCGCCGGCCGCGCCCGTCGCGGCCGGCGGCGGGATCGCTCGATCCCGCGCCGCTACCCAAACGGCAGCGCCCCCGCCACTACCCCGCCGCCACTAGGCTCTGCAACTGGCAATGGTGTCGTGTCAAGTGCTGGCAGACACCCAGGAGGCCCCAGCGGAGTTCGGTCACCCCGTGGACCCAGTCGCCACCCGTTGGCGACGGCTACAGCCGGGCGCTTCCTTCATGGCCGGACCACCGCGTGTACTCAAAGAGGTTCAGGCGGCGGCCGGCGGGGTCGCGCAGGCGGAGCAGGCGGTAGCCCTCCTCGCTCGTCGTAGGCGGGCCGAGCGGCTCCGCCCCGCGCGCGGCCAGCTCCCGGGCGGCGGCGTCAAGGTCTTGGCATTGAAAGGTCAAGGCGATTTCCGGACGGGTGGGGTCGCGCGCGAAGACGGCGACACCGGAACCGCCCTGCGGGGGGTGGAAGAGCGCCCAGCGGCGGGCGGGGTCCAGGTGGGAGAGCTTGAGGCCGAGCGTGTCCCGGTAGAACTGCAGCGCGCCGTGCCAATCGTCCACGGCGAGCTCCACGAAGGCGAGGCGCAGCACGGCGATCCCCTCCGCTCCCGCTTTCGCCGCCCGCCGCCACCCGACCTGCGCCTCGAGCCGAGCCCCGGACCCGAGCCCCGCCCTCTGCGACTTGCGCCGTGCGACCGGCGCCTACGCACGCCGCCTAATGCTGCAAGCCCTCGAGGAGCGCGTCGACCTCTTCGTCCGTCGTCACCACGACGCCGTTCTCCAGGCGGGCCCGGTCCTTGTCCGTGAGCTGGTCGGCGGTGATGTCCGTCTCCCGCTGCAGGGGGCCGAGGTCGTTCGGCGTGCCGTAATAGACGGCCACGCGCCCCTGCCGTAGAAGGATCGTGCGGCCGCGGTACGGGCAGCCCATCGCCGTGCGGGTGATGACGACGCGCTCCGGCGTGAACGTCTCCACCACCGCATCGGGGTAGCGCCGTTCGAGGTCCGGCCGCGTGAGCCCGACCCAGTCCGCGGGGGCCGGATTGGACTCCTCAAGCGTCTGGCGGCAATCGCCTTCCGTGTAGGCCGTGCGCGTCACGACGACGGTCTCCGCCGTGATGCGCGGCTGCGGCTGCTCCTGGGCTGCGGTGCGCGCAGGCGGGGCGGCGCGCCCCGGCGCCTCCAAGCGCGCGTCGAAGGCGCGCATGGCGGCTCCTCCCACGGCGCCGCCCAAAAGAAAACTCAAGAGGATCGCGGCCGTCCAGCGTGAGGTGCGAGCCACTGGGCATCCCTCCCAGGCTGGGTAGGATGCCCAGACGGCGTCCCGCCTATGTAGGCGCCACGCGCGGGTTCTTAGACCAGGACCTCCGCGGCGCGCCGGACGAAGCCGGCGATCATCCCCTCGGCCACCACCCTACCGGCGGGCAGCGCCTCGAGCGCAGCGCGCAGTTCGGCCGAGACCCCTGCGCCGCCGGCCACGCCGGCGCCCGCCGCTCCAGCGCCCACGGCCGCGTCCTCACGCGCCGCCCCGGCGGCCGCACCCCCGTGCGCCGCGTGCCGCCGCAACGCCTCCAGCGCTCGGCGGGCAAGGTCCACCTCCGCCGCGAGCCGCTCCAGCCACGGGCGCAGCTCGCCGTAGAGGTCGCGGCGCGGCAGGTGCGCTTCTAGCTCCTCCGGCAGCGAGGCGATCTCCTCCCACATGCGGTCGAGGTCCACGCATGCAGCATCCAAGCGCGCCGCCTCGCCGGCCTCGAACGCCGCCCAGAAGGCGTCCAGGGCAGCCTTGAGCCGGGGCGCCTCCGCGTCCCAAAGCCGGCTCGACTGGTTCAGCTCGGCGAAGCGCAGGAGGGCCTCCCACGCGTGGCGGCCGCCGATGGCGCGGGCAGCGTCCTCCCACGCCGCTTGCGGGTCGTACGCCTCCGGTGCGGTGAGGAAGAGGTCCCACGTGTGCAGGGCCAGTTCGGAGGCCGTCGCCTGCACCATCGGGTTGATCCACACGCCGAGGCAGGACTCCGCAAGCGCCGCCTCCCGGCCGCGGATCGGCCCTAGGAAGAGGCGCTCCGGGCGGAAATCGTTCACAGGGTAGTTGTCCCAAATCAGGGGCGGCCGGCCGAGGACGCGCGCGATGGCCCGGGCGTCGTCCGCGCGGATTTCCGGGGAGACGACCCGCGGCCCCGTCCAGATGATCGGCACCTCCGCCGGCACGGTCGCGGCCAGGGCGGCGCGGTAGGGGGTGGGTTCCGTGCCGTGATACTCCGTGGGGCAGAAATAGAGGCGGAACTCGGGGTCCCGCGCGCGCCCCGCCTCCCAAAGGCGCGCGACGAGCTCGCCCTGCGCGCGGCCCAGCGCCGCGGGTCCCTCGCCGTAGGCGGCGGCGTCCGCCGGCCGCAGGACCGGGTCGACGTCGTCGAGCGCGAGGAGGAAGCGGCGCACGCCGCGCTCCCAGAGGACGTCCCACTTGCGCCAGATCGCCGCCTCGTCCTGCGGGTCGCTGTAGACGATGTCCAGGCCCGGGCTGAGCCCGAAGACGAAGCGCACGGCGCCGTGCCGCAGGTAGGAGAGGACGTCGTCGAAGGTGATCATCTCCACCTTCGGATACGGTTCCCGCCAGCGCTTCCGGTGGTACGGGTCGTCCTTCGGGGCGTAGACGTATTCGTTGAAGCCGCGCTGCTTCATGAAGGTGACGACCTCGCGCCGGTCGCGCGGCGTCCACGGCCGGCCGTAGAATCCCTCGATGACGCCGCGGATCTGGAAGGGCGGCATCGTCAGGCCTCGAGCCTCGCCCACTCTTCGTCGGAGATGCTCAGGTTCGTGTAAACGTTCTGGACGTCGTCGTGGTCTTCCAGCGCCTCGATGAGGCTCAGCGCCTGCTGGGCCGTCTTGCCCTCGAGCTGCACCTCGGTGGTGGGCAGCATGGTGAGCTCGGCGTCCGCGAAGACGTAGCCCTGAGCTTCCAGCGCGTCCTTGACGGCCTGGAAGTCGTCATAGGCCGTGATGATCTGGAAGTTGTCCTCCTCCACGCGCACGTCCTCCGCGCCCGCTTCCGCGGCGTGCAGGAGCAGCTCCTCCTCGTCCACGGGCGTCGCCTTGCGGTCGATGACGAGCAGCCCCTTGCGCTCGAACATCCAGGCGACGCAACCGGACTCGCCCAGGCTGCCGCCGTGGCGGCTGAAGAGGTGGCGGATCTCGCTCGCGGTGCGGTTGCGGTTGTCGGTGAGGATCTCCATGAGCACCGCCACGCCGCCCGGCGCGTAGCCCTCATACGTGACCGCCTCGAGGTTCACGCCCTCCTCCAGGCCGGCGCCGCGGCGGATGGCGCGCTCGATGTTCTCCGCCGGCACGCCGGCGTCCCGGGCGCGCTCGATGGCGATCTTCAGGCGCGTGTTGGCGACCGGGTCGGGGCCGCCCGCCTTCGCGGCGGCCATGATCTCCTTCGACATCTTGGAGTAGAGCGCGCCCTTCTTCGCGTCCTGGCGGCTCTTGCGGTGCACGCGGTTATGCCACTTGGAGTGTCCGGCCATCGCGCTCAACCTCCCTCAACGACCGGCGCCCGCGTCCCGCCTCAGGCTTCGTCGGCGGGGGTCGGCGGCATGCGGCGCTTGTGCTCGCTGCGCCGGTGCATCTCGGCGATCCGCGCCGCGACCTCCGGCGCGACGGCGGACGCGCCGCTTCGAATGTAAGCGTCGAGTTCCGCGTAGGTGAAGCCCATCTCGGCCTCGTCGCTCTGTCCTTCCCACAGGCCGGCGGACGGCGTCCGCTCCACGATCGCCTCCGGAAGTCCCAGCGCCCGGCCGAGGAGGCGCACCTCGCCCTTGACGAGGTGGCCGATGGGGAGCAGGTCGACGCCGCCGTCGCCCCACTTTGTAAAATAGCCGACGTACAGCTCGCTCGCATTCCCCGTGCCGGCCACGAGCGCGTTCTTCTGCGCCGCCATGAAGTTGAGGGCGATCATGCGCAGGCGCGGCTTCACATTCGCCCGCGCGAGGGGCCTGGCCGGCCCGCCGGCCGCCTCCAGCGCGGGCAGGAGCGCGTCGAAGGCGGCGTCGAGCTCCACGGTGCGCACCTCAAGGCCCAGGTGGCGCGCCACGAGCCGCGCGTCGCGCGCGTCGGCTTCCGCCGAGTGGCACGGCAGGATGTAGGCCCACACGCGCCCCGGCAGCGCGCGCGAGGCGATCGCCGCCACCACCGCCGAGTCCACTCCGCCCGAAAGACCCACCACGACGCCTGAAGCGCCGGCGTCCTTCACCTTACCGGCCAGCCAGGCGCCGATGCGCTCGACCTCTACCTCCGCCCAACGCAAGTCGCGGGCTTCGCCCATCCCCGACACCGCCCAGCCCCCCTTATCCGGACGAACCTTGTTTCGTGGCCGCCGCCGCGCGGACGGCCCTCTCAGGCGCGGCGCAGGCGCACGAAGCGGCGGCGGCCCACCTGCAAGACCGCCCCGTCCTCCCACGCCGGCGCGCCGTCGATGCCGGCCACCCGCGCGCCATCGAGGCGCACGGCACCTTCCGCGACCAGCCGCCGCGCCTCGCTCTTGCTTGCGGCGAGGCCCGCCGCGCACAGCATCTCCACGATGCCCAATCCCGGCTGCAGCCGCACCTCCGGCATCTCCTCCGGCAGCTCGCGCCGCTGGAAGACGCGCCGGAAGTGCGCTTCCGCCGCCTCCGCGGCCGCGGCGCCGTGGTAGAGGCGCACGATCTCCCTCGCGAGGCGCATCTTGGCGTCCCGAGGGTTCAGCCGCCCCGCCGCCATGTCCCTCTCCATGGTGCGGATCTCCGCCAGCGGCACGTCGGTGACCAGCTCCAGGTAGCGGGCGATGAGCGCGTCCGGCAGGGACATGGCCTTGCCGTACATCTCCTCGGGCGGCTCGTCGATGCCGATGTAGTTGCCGAGGCTCTTGCTCATCTTTTGGACGCCGTCGAGCCCCTCAAGGAGCGGCATGCTCATCAGGATCTCCGGCTCGAGCCCGTAATGCCGCTGGATCTGGCGCGCCATGAGGATGTTGAAGGTCTGGTCGGTGCCGCCGAGCTCCACATCGATGCGCAGCGCCACGGAGTCGTAGCCCTGCATGAGCGGGTAGAAGAATTCGTGCAGGGAGATGGGGCGCTCCTCCCGGAAGCGCCGGGCGAAGTCGTCGCGCTCCAGGAGGCGCGCGACCGTCACGCCCGCCGCGAGGCGCACGACGTCCTCGAAGCGTAGCGGCGCGAGCCACTCAGAGTTGAAGGTCACTCGCGTGCGTCGCGGGTCGAGGATCTTGAACACCTGCGTCTCGTACGTGCGCGCGTTCTCCGCGACCTCCTCCGCGCTCAGCTGGCGCCGCGTCTCCGATTTGTCGGTGGGGTCGCCGATGCGCCCCGTGAAGTCCCCGATGACGAAGTAGACCTCGTGGCCGAGGTCCTGGAACTGGCGCAGCTTGCGCAGCACCACCGTGTGCCCGAGGTGGATGTCCGGCGCGGTGGGGTCGGCGCCCAGCTTCACGCGCAGCGGCCGCCGGGCGGCGATGGCCGCGGCCAGGCGGTCGCGCAGCTCCTCCTCCGACACGATCTGGACAGCCCCGCGCCGCAGGAGCTCCAGCTGGCTCTCGGCCTCGCGCAGGATGCCGGGATCTTGGACCATCATGCCGACGTCTCCATCCGAGGAAAGTTCGTGGAACATCATAGCATGTCGCCCGGCGGCGGGCCGCGTCGGCGCGTTATGTATAATGAAGCGTGTTCGGGAGGGCGAGGCTGTGACCGGATCGCGTCGTGAACGTCGACGAGACCGCCGCCAGGACCGCGCAGGTCGCCGGCGCGTGCGCTGGGGGCGCGTGCTGCTGCTCGCCGCGCTCCTCGTCCTCCTCGCCGGGGGCGGCGCGGCCGCGGCGATCATCGTCGACGCCGTGCGCACGCTGCCGTCCATCGAACAGCTGCGGCCGCAGCCGGCCCTCACCTCCATCATCTACGACATCCACGGCAACCCGGCCGTGGAGATCCCGGCCATCGAGAACCGCCTGCCGGTCGACATCGACAAGGTGCCCAAGGACGTGCAGGACGCGTTCGTCGCCATCGAGGATGCGCGCTTCTGGCAGCATCACGGCATCGACGTCATCGGCATCGCGCGCGCCGCGCTGCGCGACCTCACCGGCGGCAGCCTGCAGGGCGGCAGTACCATCACGCAACAGCTGGCGCGCAACGCCTTCCCGATCGGCACGCAGCGCACGCTCAAGCGCAAGGTGCAGGAGGCCATCCTCGCCATCGAGCTGGAGCGCACGATGACGAAGAAGGAGATCCTCCAGGCCTACCTCACCTGGGTGCCCTTCGGCAACCATGCCTTCGGGATCGAGGCGGCGGCGCGCACATATTTCAATAAGCCCGCGAGCGAGCTGACACTTGAGGAAGGTGCGTTGCTCGCCGCACTGCCGAACGCGCCCTCCGCGCTCAACCCCTTCGTGCACCCGGAGGCGGCCTTGGAGCGGCGCAACCTCGTGCTGGACCGCATGGCGGAGCTCGGCTTCATCCCGCGCGCGGAGGCCGAGGCGGCGAAGAAGAAGCCGCTCGGCGTCGTGCGCGGGGCGGTGACCGGTCCGAACGACTACAAGTACCCGTACTTCGTCGACTACGTCATCGACCAGCTGGAGGCCAAGGGCTTCACCGACCAGCAGATCTTCAGCGGCGGCCTGCGCGTCTACACCACCCTGGACCCGCAGGTGCAGGAATCCATCGAGAAGGCGGTGGCCGACAACTTCGCCGCCCTCGCCAAGACGGACAAGAAGTTCGCGCCGGACGCGCAACCGGAGATCGAGACGGCCGCCGTGATCCTCGACCAGAAGACCGGCTACATCCTCGGCATGGTCGGCGGGCGCAAGCATGAGCACGCGCGGGACCTGAACCGCGTGTGGCAGGCGCAGCACCAGCCCGGCTCGGCCATCAAGCCGCTGGCCGTCTACACGCCGGCCTTCGCGCTCGGCTACACGCCGGCGACGGTCATCGACGACCGCCCCTACCTCATCAAGACCCCGGGCGCGCCGGCCTGGGTGCCGCAGAACTACGACAACACCTACCAGGGTCTCACGACGATCCGCGAGGCCGTGCGGCGCTCGGTGAACGCGGTGGCGGCCGAGACGCTGCAGATGATCGGCGTGGACAACGGCCTTGAGTACGCGCAGAAGCTCGGCCTCGTCCACCTCGACCCGAAGCTCGACCGCGTCCCCTCCCTGGCGCTGGGCGGCGTCACCTACGGCCTCACGCCGCTCGAGATGGCCGTCGCCTACGCCACGCTGGCGAACGGCGGCGTGCGCACGGAACCGATGGCCATCCTCAAGGTCACGGACAGCCAGGGCCACGTCCTCACCGACGGCAGCGGCAAGCCGGCCGAGTACGCACCGAAGTTCACACCCGTCGTGAGCCCCCAGGTGGCGTACCTCATGACGGACGTGCTGCGCAGCGTTGTCGATCCCTACCCGAGCGCCACGGGCTGGATCCTGCCCTTCGGCACGGCGCCCGCGGCGCACATCGACGGCTGGCCGGTGGCCGGCAAGACAGGCACCACGAGCGAGGAGAGGTCGGTCTGGTTCGCGGGCTACACCCCGCGGTACACCGGAGTGGTCTGGATCGGCTACGACCACGAGCGCAAGCTCGGCAACGCCGCGTCCGGCGGCCGCTGGGCGGCGCCGATCTGGCACGACATGATGGCCGGCGCGCTCAAGGGCCTCCAGCCCGAGGACTTCCCGCGCCCGGACGGCATCGTCGAGCGCGAGATCGACATCAAATCCGGCAAGCTGGCCGGGCCGGACACGCCGCCGCAGTACCGGCGCACTGAGGTCTTCATCGCCGGCACGGAGCCGACGGACGTGAGTGACGTCTGGGTGACGCGCCAGGTGGCGCAGGGCCATCCGGACCAGCTCTGGTCCCCCGGCTGCCCGTACCCGCCCGTCACGCAGAGCTTCCTGCAACGGCCGCCCTTCGGTCTCGAGCAGGTGAAGCCGATCGCGCAGGCCTATTTCGGCGCGCGCTACACCGACCAGCGGGCCATCAACTGGATCCCGAAGGACATGTGGCTCGCCCCGCCCACCCAGACGTGCGGCGGCGGCCAGGCGCCGCCGGCCTCAAGTGAGACATCGGCCGCCCCGCCGATCACCATCACCGTCACGGTGAGCCGCCACCGCATCGAGCCGCAGGCCATCGAGGCGCGCGTGGGCCAGCAGGTGACGCTCGTCTTGCGCAACGCCGACGCCGACGTGGCGCACGAGCTGAAGGTGGACGGCTGGGACTTCGACGTCAAGCTCCCGCCCGGCCAAACGGTAACGGTGACGGTCGTGCCGAAGAAAGCGGAGGCGCCGACGATGCGCTGCGTGGAAGAGGGTCACGTCGACGAACTGGCTCGCTGGTTCATCACCGAATAGACTGCCGAAACCGAGGGGCGCGCAACCGGTGCCGATCTCGCCGTTCATCGAGTTCCGCCGCGAGGAGTGGGCGGCCCTGCGGGCCACGACGCCGCTCACCCTGTCCGAGAGCGACCTCGACCGCCTGCGCGGGCTGAACGAGCGCCTCTCCATGGACGAAGTCGTAGAGATCTACCTGCCGCTCTCCCGGCTGCTCAACCTCTACGTGGCCGCCACGCAGGACCTGCACCGGGCGACGCAGACCTTCCTCGGCAACCTCGGCACCAAGGTGCCGTTCGTGATCGGCATCGCCGGCAGCGTGGCCGTGGGCAAGAGCACGACGGCCCGCATCCTGCAGGCGCTCCTCTCCCGCTGGCCGCAGAGCCCGCGCGTGGACCTCGTCACCACCGACGGCTTCCTCTACCCCAACCGGGTCCTGGAGGAGCGCGGTCTCATGCAGCGCAAGGGCTTCCCGGAGAGCTACGACGTGCGCCGGCTCCTGCAGTTCATGTCCGACCTGAAATCCGGGGTGCCCGAGGTGCGCGCGCCGGTGTATTCGCACCTGCACTACGACATCGTGCCCGGCGAGTATCAGGTGGTGCGGCAGCCGGACATCGTCATCGTCGAGGGGCTCAACGTGCTGCAGACGGGGCCGTCCGGCAAGGGGCCGCGCGTGTTCGTCTCCGACTTCTTCGACTTCTCCATCTACGTGGACGCCGACCCCGACCTCATCCGCGGCTGGTACGTCGAGCGCTTCCTGAAGTTGCGCGAGACGACCTTCCGCGACCCCTCCTCCTACTTCCACCGTTACGCCGATCTGACGACCGAGGAGGCGGTGGAGACGGCGCGGCGCATCTGGGAGGAGATCAACCACAAGAACCTTGTGGAGAACATCCTGCCCACGCGCTGGCGCGCGCGGCTCATCCTGGAGAAGGGGCCCGATCACGCCGTGCAGCGGGTGATGCTGCGGAAGGTGTAAGGGGGCCCGCCTACCGCGCCACCCCAGGTTCCGTCTGGCGGCGCGGGTCGAGCAGCCGCGTCACCTCGTCCTCGGGGAGAATCCCCGCCTCCAGCACCAACTCGCGCACGGTGCGCCCCGTCTCGTACGACTTCTTCGCGATCTCGGCCGCGCGGTCGTAGCCGATCACCGGCGCGAGGACCGTCACCATCGCGAGGCTCTGCTCCACAAGGCTCTCCGCGCGCCGCCGGTCGGCCTTGAGGCCGCGGATGCACTGGCGGTCGAAGTTCTCCGCCGAGGCAGCGAGGAGGTCGATCTGCTGGAGGAGGTTATAGGCCAGGACCGGCATCATCACGTTGAGCTCGAAGTTGCCGTGCTGGCCGGCCGTGGTGATGGCGACGTCGTTGCCGAAGACCTGGGCGCAGACCATCATCACGGACTCGCAGATCACCGGGTTCACCTTGCCCGGCATGATGCTGGAGCCGGGCTGGACGGCCGGCAGGACGAGCTCGCCCAGGCCGCAGCGCGGCCCCGAGCCGAGCCAGCGGATGTCGTTCGCAATCTTCATGAGGGACACGGCCACTGTCTTGAGCGCACCGCTCATGAACACGGCGGCGTCCCGCGCGGCCTGGGCCTCAAAGTGGTTCTCGGCCTCACGGAAGCGGACGCCGGTGAGCTCGCTGAGCCGCGCCGCCATGCGCGCGCCGAACTCCGGGTGCGTGTTGATGCCGGTGCCGACGGCCGTCCCGCCCTGCGCCAGCTCCCGCAGGCCCTCCGCGGCGGCGCGCACGCGGCGGATGCCGTGGTCGATCTGGCTCGCGTAGCCGCTGAACTCCTGGCCCAGGCGGATCGGCGTGGCGTCCTGCAGGTGGGTGCGGCCGATCTTGACGATGTCGTCGAACTCGCGCGCCTTCTCCACAAGCCCCTCGCGCAGGCGTTCGAGGGCCGGGAGGAGGCGCTTCTCCACCTGCTCCAGCGCCGCCACATGGATGGCCGTGGGGATGCTGTCGTTGCTCGACTGGCCCATGTTGACGTGGTCGTTGGGGTGGACCGCCTTGGCGCCGCGCGGCTCGCCGAGGATCTCCGCCGCGCGGTTGGCGATGACCTCGTTCGCGTTCATGTTCGTCGACGTGCCCGAACCGGTCTGGAAGATGTCGACGACGAACTGGTCATCCCAGCGCCCGTCGACGACCTCCTGGGCGGCCTGGACGATCGCCTCGCCGCGGCGGCGGTCGAGGAGGCCGAACTCCATGTTCACCTCCGCCGCCGCGCGCTTGATGAGGCCCAGCGCGCGGATGAAGCTGCGCGGAAAGCGCAGCCCGCTGATGGGGAAGTTCAGCACGGCACGCTGCGTCTGCGCACCGTAGTAGGCGTTCGCGGGCACCTGCATCTCGCCCATGGAGTCGCGTTCCACGCGGAATTCCGACATCGTCTGTATGGCCTCCTTCGTCTGGTTCAATCGCGCAGGCGGGCGACGGTCGTCCCGGGTCCGCCTTCATCGGCCGCGCCGGGGCGGAACGAGTCGACCAGGCGGTGCGTCGCGAGGAAGCGGCGCACGGCCTGGCGCAAGGCGCCGGTGCCCTTGCCGTGGACGAGGCGCACCGTCCGCAGCCCGGCGAGGTAGGCGTCGTCGAGATACTTGTCCACAAGCGGCAGCGCCTCGTCCACCGTGAGCCCGTGGAGGTCGAGCTCCGGGCGGATCTCCCGCGCCTTGGCGCCGGCCAGCTGGACGTGCGTGCCGCCGCCGCCGTGCCCTGCGGGCGGGCGGCGCCCCCCGGCGCCGCGCGCGCCACCGCCCCCGCTTCCGGCTGCGGCGCCGTCCGTGGGCGCCACGGCCAGGTCCGAGCGCGGCACGTGCACGCGCATCACGCCCACCCGCACGGCCACCTGGTCCTCCGCGTCCGGCGGCGCGAGTACCTCGCCCTCCAACCGCAGGCTGCGCACGTACACGGTGCGTCCGGGCACGAGCTCCCCCGGCTCCGGCACGCGCCCCGCCGCCGCGCGCCCGTCACCGGCGGAGGCGGCGGCCGGCGCCTCCGCCAGCGCGCGCTCCCTCCGGCGGAGCTCCGCCAGCGCCGCCTCCGCGCGCGCCGCCGCCTCGGCCGCCGACTCCTCCTCCAGGCGGCGCCGCGCCTCGGCCACGAGAGCCTCCGCCTCCGCGCGCGCGCGCCGCACGAGCGCCTGGGCCTTCTCCCGCGCCTCGCGCGCGAGACTGTCTCGCTCCCTCTCCAGGGCTTCCAGACGGCGGCGCGCGGCCGCCGCCTGCTCGTCCGCCTCCCGGCGCGCGCGCTCGGCGGCGTCGCGCTCGCGGCGGAGCTCGTCGCGCAGCGCGGCGAGCTCCTCAAGGAGATCGGCCACCTCCCGGCTCTCCGCGGAGAGGTGCGCGCGCGCCCGCTCCAGGATCTCCTCCGGCAGGCCGAGGCGTGCCGCGATGGCGAACGCGTGGCTCTTCCCCGGCAGGCCGATGACGAGCCGGTACGTGGGCCGCAGCGTGTCGGCGTCGAACTCCACGGAGGCGTTGCGCATGCCCGGCTCGCGGTGGGCGAAGGCCTTGAGCTCGGAGTAGTGCGTCGTCGCCATGGTGAGGCAGCCGCGCTCCTGGAAGGCCTGCAGGATGGCCATGGCCAGGGCCGCGCCCTCCTGCGGGTCGGTGCCGGCGCCGAGCTCGTCGAGGAGCACGAGCGCCCCCGGGCGCGCGCGGCGCACCATCTCCACGATGTGGCTCATGTGCGAGGAGAAGGTGGAGAGGCTCTGGGCCACGCCCTGCTCGTCCCCCGCGTCGCAGAAGACCTGGGGGAAGACGGGCAGGCGGCTGCCCGGCCGCGCCGGCACGTGCAGGCCGCACTGCGCCATGAGCGCGAAGAGCCCCACCGTCTTGAGGGAGACCGTCTTGCCGCCGGTGTTGGGCCCCGTGATGACGAGCGTGCGGATCTCGCCGCCCAGGCGCACGTCGATCGGCACGACGGGCCCGGTGAGCAGCGGGTGGCGGGCGCCGCGCAGCTCGACGAGGTCGCCGTCCAGCCCCTCCGGCTCCACGGCGTCCATCTCGGCGCTCAGGCGCGCGCGGGCCGCGATCAGGTCGAAGTCGCCCAGCGCCTCCACCGTGGACCGCAGTGCCGCCGCCTCCGCGCGCACGCGCGCGCCGAGCTCATCCAGGATGCGCTCCTCCTCCTCCCGGATGAGGGCTTCCAGGCGGCGCAGCTCGTTGTTCACCTCGACGACGGCCATCGGCTCGATGAAGACGGTCGCGCCCGAGGAGGAGGTGTCGTGCACGACGCCCGGCACCTGCGCGCGGTGCTCGGCTTTCACAGGGACCACATAGCGACCGCCCCTCAGGGTGACGAGCGGCTCCTGGAGGAAGGGCGCGAGCGCCGGGGAGCGCGCGAGGGAGTCGAGGCGCTCGCGCAGGCGTGCGCTGAGCGTGCGGTGCTGGCGGCGCAGGCGGGCGAGGTCGGGGCTGGCGTCGTCGCGCAGGGCGGCGTCCGCGTCGACGGCCGCCTCGATGGCTGCCGCGAGGGCGGTGTGATCGCCGAGCGTTTCAGCACGGTCGGCGAGCGCCGGCGCCGCCTCCCGGCGGGCGCGCAGGTGGCGCGCGAGGCGCGCGGCCGCGCGCGCGGTGGACGCGACGGCCCAGAGCTCCGCCGCCTCCAGCCGGCCGCTCTTCTCGGCGCGCGCCACGGCGGCGCGGATGTCCCGCGCGCCCTCAAACGGCAGCGGCTGTCCGGCATCCAGGAGGAGGCGCGCCTCCGTGGTCTCCGCCTGCGCGCGGCGCACAGCCAGCCGCCCCGCCGCGGGCCGCAGCGCGCGCACCCTCTCTTCGCCCATGGGCGTGGCCGTGCGCGCCGCCAGGCGGTCCACGATGGCAGGAAAGTCCAGCGCCGCGAGCGTGCGCTCCGTCGTCTCCAGCTCCGCTGACATCGTCATCCCGCGCTTCCGGCGAGGGTCCCGTACAAAAGTAGCACGTTTGCCGCCACGATCAGGAGCCCCACGCCGGACGCCAGCCACAGGGCCGGCCCACGCACCGGCCGGCCGCCCATCACCTGCGGGTTCGCGGCCAGGCAGAGCAGCGCCGCCACGGTGAACGGCAGCTGGAGGCTCAGGAAGACCTGGCTCAGCACCAGCATGCGGAAAGCGTCGATGCCCAGCGCGACCACGACGAGCGCAGGCACCATCGTCACGAGGCGCATCCAGAAGACGCTCACCCGCCGCCCCACGAAGCCCTCGAGAATCGTCTGGCCAGCCAGCGTGCCCGTGACGGAGGAGGAGAGCCCGGCCGAAAGGAGCGCCACGGCGAAGGCGGCCGCAGCGAGGGGCCCGAGGAGCGGGACGAGCGTGCGGTGCGCACCTTCGATGGAATCCACGCTCAGACCGTGCCCGGCGAAGACGGCCGCCGCCATGACGATCATCGAGGCGTTGACGAGCCACGCCACGTTCAGCGCCACCGCCGTGTCCGCGTAGGCGAAGCGCAGCGCGCGCCGGTTGTGCTCGTCGTCCCCCGGGCGGCGGCGGCTCAGCACCGCCGCAGAGTGCAGGAAGATGTTGTGCGGCATCACGGTGGCGCCGAGGATGCCGATGGCGACGAGCAGCGCGGACGGGGAGCCGAGCCGCGGCACGAGCGTGCCCACGGCGATGGCGTGCCAATCCGGCCGCGCGAGCCACACCTCCAGCACGTACGCCAGCCCCACCACGCCGACCATGCCCAGCACCACAGCTTCCAGGCGGCGCGCGGCGCGGCCGGAGACGAAGAGGATGCCGAGCACCACGACGGCTGCGACGAACACCGCTGCGACGAGCGGGATGCCGAGCAGCAGGTGGAATCCGAGGGCCGCGCCGAGGAACTCGGCGAGGTCTGTGGCCATGGCCGCCAGCTCCGCCGTGACGAAGAAGCCCCACGCGACCCACGGCCGGAAGTGGCGCTTGGCGTTGGCCGCCAGGGAAGCGCCGCTGCGCATGCCCAGCGTGGCGGCGATGGCCTGGAGGAGAATGGCCATGAGGTTGCTGGCCAGGACGACCCACAGGAGCCGGTAACCGAAGTTCGACCCGGCCGCGATGTCCGTGGCCCAGTTGCCCGGGTCCATGTAGCCGACGCTGACGAGGAAGGCCGGCCCGAAGAACGGCAGCGCGCGGCGCACCCAGGCGGCGAGCGCCGCACCCGGCTGCGCGCGGCGCGGCGCGCCGCCGAGCGCTTCGGCACCGGCTTCCGTCCCTCCCCAACTCCCAGACGCCATCGGCATCCTCTCCTTGTGAGCGGAGGCAGCTCATCGTTCACACGCGGCGGCGCTTGGGCCGCCGCGGGCGGCTCGGGGCCGTCGGCGCGGCGCGGGCTGCGGCGCGGCGCGGGCCGCGCATCGCGGAGCCCGCGCGGCGCGGGCCGCGCATCGCAACCTCACGCGTGCACGGCGACGGCTCCGGCGACGCGGCCGCTGACCAGGATCTCGCGCCCGTCGCACTCAAGGCGCATGCTTCCGTCAAAGGGCTCCCGTTCCACGACGCGCACACGCGCGCCCGGCTTGAGGCCGAGCTCCCCCAGATGGCGCAGAAGAGCCGCGTCGCGCTCCTCGACGAGCGCCACGACAGCCGTCTCGCCGACCTCCACCGAGCCCAGCGGCCGCACCTCGATGTACGGCAGGCGGCCGTCGCGCGTGGGGATCGGGTGGCCGTGCGGGCAGGTGCGCGGCTCGCCCAGGAGCCCGGCGAAACGCTCGATCACCTCGGGCGGAAGCGCGTGTTCCAGCCGGTCGGCGATCTCGTGCACGCCCTCCCACGGAAGGTCGAGCAGGTCCGTGAGGAAGCGCTCCGCCAGTCGATGCCGGCGGATCAGCCCGAGCGCCAACGCCCGTCCGCGCTCCGAGAGGCTGACACCGCCGTACTCGCGGTACGACACCAGCCCTTCCTGCGCGAGGCGCTTAAACATGGCGGTCGTCGACGCCGCGGAGACGCCGAGCTCCTGCGCTACCTCGCCCGTTCCCGGGCGCCGCCCAAGGTCTTCAAGGCGGTAGATGGCGAGCAGGTAGTCTTCCATCGCCTGGCTGGCCACAGCGTTTCGACTCCTCAAACTCGATTTTTAGTCGAGTCTAAAACCGAGTCCATGGTAGCATATGATCGCGGCGTGGAAAACGTCCACCGGCGCGAAAGGTGCTTCGGCCGATGGAGGTGCGGACTTGCCGGGCGGGGCGGGGGCGGGCCGCGTGTGGGCCATCGTGGCGGGCGGCGCGCTGTCGCACGAGGATGCGCTGCGCGCGCTCGCGGCCGGCGGCGCGTTCCTCTGCGGCGTCGATGCCGGGCTCGACCACGCGCTGCGCCTCGGCCTCACGCCGGACCTGGCGCTCGGCGACTTCGACTCCGTAAGCCCAGGCGCCCTCGCGCGTATCCGGGAGTGGGGCGTGCCCGTGGAGCGCCACCCCACCGCGAAGGACGCCACGGACGGCGAGCTGGCGTTGCAGCGAGCGCTGGCCGAGCGCGCGCGGGCCGTCCACCTTTTCGCCGCCGCCGGCGACCGCCTCGACCAGACGCTCGCCACGGCGCTGCTCCTGCCGCGCTTTGAGCGGAGCGGGCTGCCCGTGTTCGGATATGCGCCGGGATGGCGTTTCCGCGCGCTCGTGCCGGCCGGGCGGGCGGCGACGGCATGGCGCGTCCCGGCTCGCCAGGGCGCGACGATCTCCCTCATCCCCCTCGACCGGCGCTGCCGCGGTGTCTCGATCCACGGTGCGGCCTATCCGCTGGAGGACGCGGTGCTCTACCGGGAGCGCACACTCGGCACGAGCAATGAGGCGCGTTCGGACGAAGTCGAGGTCGCGGTGCGAGAGGGAGCGCTCCTGGTCCTGTGGAGCGACGGCCCCTCGGGATGAGGCAGGGCACGGCGCGCTGGACGCCGGACATAAACGGGGAGGGAGGCGCGCACGGTGCCTTGGACGCATCCAACCGGCCGTCTTCCCAGCGGCCAAGGCTCAAACCGTGCCTTCATCTTTGTGCGCGGTCGTCGTCCTCCGCATTATGTGAACCGATAAGGCGTCCAGCCGACCTTGTGACCGCCCCGCGGGGCGTTATGTCAACGGATGAGGATCAGAAGCGGCCTTGCCACGTGAGCTCGGCCGTGGCCGGCACCCGCACCGCGGCCGGCCGGTCTCCCCTTCACCCGCACGGCGTCCCAGCGCAGCCCTCCTGCACTGAACCCCACTGCACGGCCCCCCCACGCGGCGCCCCCACGCGGCATCCGCGCGCGTCCCTACACCGGCCGTCCCTATGCCCGCCGCCACGCCCCACCACCCGCGTCCACGCCGGCACGTCATACCCCCTATAGACGCGGCGTATGGTGCCG
>JADBKN010000030.1 GCA_014896375.1 Bacillota bacterium
GCCAGGCGCGCGGTGCGCTTCAGGGCCGTCTCCGGGAGGAAGAGGTCGGCCACGCCCGCCAGGATGAGCGTCAGGGAGAGTTCCCGGACCCAGTCGGCGATCGATCCCACATCGGTCCCCCCTCAGCGCAGCATGACGGCCGCCGTGCCGGCGGCGATCATCGCCGTGATGGCCATGAAGAACATCAGCGCCACGGCGCCCACGACGAGCGCCAGCGTGGCGAGCGCATCGCCCATGGCCGCGAGCGCCGCCACCACCGGCCCGCCGCCCAGCGGCTGGAGCAGCGCCGCTCCCAGACGGTAGGCGAAGATCAGCGAGACCAGCTTCAAGAGCGGGAAGGCCACGGCCGCCATGACCATGAGGAGCGCGAGCAGCCCCGCACCGGAGCGCAGGAGGAGCGAGGCGCTGGCCACCACGTCGGCCGCGTCGGCGAAGATCTTGCCGAGCACCGGTACGAAGGTGGAAGCCAGATACTTGGCCGTGCGCAGCCCGATGCCGTCTGTGACTGTGCCCGCGATGCCCTGCACCGTGACCAGCCCGACAAACGCCGTGAGCGCCAGCGCCAGAGCGCCCAGGGCGGCGTTGCGGAAGAGCCGCGCCAGCCCCGTCACGGTGAAGGGCGCGGCGAAGATCGAGACGAGGTCCAGCACGGCGCCGAAGAAGAGGAGCGGGAAGGCCACGCCGGAGGCGAGGAGCGAGATGCCATTGACGAAGAAGAGCAGGAGCGGGTGGAAGATCCCGGCCGACGCCCATGCGCCCGAGGTGGCGAGCAGCGAGACGAGCAGCGGCAGCGCGGCCAGCATGATGTCGCGCAGCTCGGCCACGGCGCCGCGCGCCAGCTGGACGGCGCCGAAGAACCCCGAAAGCGCCAGGCCGGAGAGCGCGAGGAAGACGGTCGCCTCGGCCACGCGCGCGACGGTCGAATCGGGCGAGCCCAGCCGCAGCTGCGTGAGAAGCGCGGCCAGTACGGCGAGGATCACGAGCTTCCCGAGGAGGTCGAAGTTGCGCAGCACCTCGCCGGCGAAGAAGCGGCCGAGGCCCGTGAGCCAGGCGCGCGCGTCCAGCGGCCAGCCCTCCCCCCGCACGTAGCGGCGGAGGTCGTCCCACGTGAGCGGCGGCACCTGGGGGCCGAGCTCGCGGTCCAGGCGCTCGAGCACCCGCTTGAGCTCCTGCGCGTCGTTGCTTTCCAGCTGACGCTCGGCCAGCACGCGCGGGTCGAGTTCCGAGGCGGCCGGCGCCGGCGGCGCGGCGCCGAAGGGTGTGGCCTCGGACGCGGCCCCCGGGCCGGCCGCCGCTGCCACCGCCGCCGCGGCCGCCACCCACGTGACGAGCGTGAAGGCGCCGAGCGCCGCCCGCCAACCGCCCCTCACCGCCGCCACGAGCCTGCCCCCTTCCGCGCGCTGCGCGCCCGGCGCCCTCCGCCCGCCCTCCGCGTCCGGACGCGTCCCGCTCATGCGCCGCTCTGCGCCATGAGGCGCACGACGAGCTCGACCAGCGAAAGCACCACGGGCAGCGCGATGACGAGCACCGCCACCTTGCCGCCGAACTCGATCTTCGCCGCCAGGGCGCCCTCCCCGGCGTCGCGCGCCACCTCGGCCGCGAACTGGGTGAGATAGGCGACGCCCACGATGCGCAGGATCACGCCCAGGTAGTAGACGTCCACGTGCGCCCGCAGGGCGAGGTCGCGGAGGATGTCGACCACACGCATGATCGGCACAAGGAGCGCGAGGAAGATCAGCGCGCCGGCCGCCAGGGAGAGCAGGAGGCCCAACTC
The DNA here is from genome assembly GCA_014896375.1 of Bacillota bacterium. Lineage (GTDB taxonomy): Bacteria > Bacillota > Sulfobacillia > RBS10-35 > Bu92 > Bu92. The sequence goes on from JADBKN010000030.1 coordinate 1,775, forward strand.
CGGGCGCGCCTGCCGCACGGTCGTCACGAGGAAGGTGGCGACGAGGCCGGCCAGCACCAGCGTTTCGATCGTCACGCGGCGCCCCTCTTCCCCTCACATGCCGAACGTCGTGCGCACGGCCTGGAAGAGGCGCCCCACGATCTGCAGGACGAGGATCATGAAGAGTCCGAGGCCGGCGAGGGAGGTGAGCCACGCGAGCTCCTCGCGGCCCGCCGTCTTGAAGACCGAGTGCACGACGATCACGACGATGCCGAGCCCCGCCAACTGCCAGACGATGTCGAACTGCACGGCCGACCCCCCGTTTCCGCGCGCGGCCCGCGCCTAGGCCAGCACGAGCGCCACGACGAGCGCGCCGCAGGTGCAGGCGTACGCCCAAAGCCGCGCCTCGCGCGCCGCGGCCTCCCGCGCGGCTGCCTCCGCCGCCTCCAGGCGCCGCACGGCCAGCTGGAGGTGGCGGAGCTGGTCCTCCCGACCGGTGCGGCCCAGAACGGGCGCCACCGCCGCCAGCGCGGCGCAGTCCTCGTCCGCGAGCGGGCTCGCCGCCTGCGCCTGGGCCACGGCCGCGTGCCAGGCCCCCTCCGGCTCCGCCCCCTCGCCGGCCGCAAGGCGCGCACCCGCCGCCGCCAGCGCCGCCCCGGCCGCACCCCCCGCGGCCGCGCCCGCGCGGCGCAGCGCCTCCGGCAGCGGCACGGCGCCGTAACCGATCTCGCTCGCCAGCACCTGCAGCCCTGTCCGCCAGGCGCGCAACTCGTCCGGCCGCCGCCGCAGCCCGGCCGCCACGAGCGTCCCGAGCGCGGCCCCCGCTCCGGTCACGAGGAGGCCTCCCCAAAGCGAAAGCATCATGCCGGCGTCCGCCCCCGTGCCGCCCCTGCGGCCCAGGCGCCGCAGCGCACCACTTCAGCCACGGCGCCCGGGTGCGGCTCGCGCGAGAGCCGCACGAGCCGCTCAAAGACGCCGGACGCGAGGATCCTCTCCAGGACGGGCCGCGCGCGCAGCTCCTCGACGCTCCCCGCGTGCGCCGTGGCCACGACGGCCACACCCGCGCGCGCTGCGTCCAGCACGGCGGCCGCGTCCTCCTCGCGGCCGATCTCGTCCGTGGCGATGACCTGCGGCGCGAGCGCGCGCAACGCCAGCTCCATCCCCAGGTGCTTCGGACAGCCGTCGACGACGTCTGTGCGCCGGCCCACGTCCAGCTGTGGCTCCCCGCCGCGGCAGGCGGCGATCTCGCCGCGCTCGTCGACGACCGCGATCCGCCAGGCGCCGGACCCCTCCCCGTCGGCGAGCGCGCGGACGAGGTCGCGCAACACCGTCGTCTTGCCGCACCCGGGCGGCGAGAAGATGAGGGTGGAGCGCACGCGCCCGCGCGCTTCCACGTGGGCGAGGATCTCGCGCGCGGCGCCGGGCACGGCCCGCGCCACGCGGATGTTGAGCGCGTTGAACTCGCGCAGCGTGCGCACGCGCGGGCCGTCCAGCGCCGCGCGCCCGGCCACGCCCACGCGGTGGCCGCCCGGCAGCGTCACGAAGCCCTGCGCCAGCTCCGCCTCCCACGCGTAGATCGAGCCGTCCACGCAGAGGGTCAGCGTGCGCGCCACCTCGTCCGCGCTGACGACGAGGGCCCCGTCCGCGGCGGCCGAGCGCCCGTCGGCGCCGAGCCACGCCTCGCCGCCCGCGGTGACGATCTGCAGCGGACGGCCGGCGCGCAGCCGGATCTCCTGCCAGGCGAGGCCGGGCTCCGCGGGCGCCTGGGCCAGCGCCGCGGTGACGGCCGCGCGCACGCGGCCGGCCAGCCGGGGGACGATGTTCTCACATATGGAGGCCCGCCAATCGGACATGGTGTCACGCTCCTCGCCGGCCTTGTCTATCCCTGCGAGGATTCATATGAGGGCATGGCCACCGGTATGAAGGGGTGGGGGCGCGGTCCGCGCCCGGAGGTCAGGAGGCGGGGTCCGAGAGGGTCTTCAGGCCCGCGAGGCGCATCTCCCGCCGCCTTCCGGCCGCCTCCCAAAGCGCGCGGTCGAGGTCGGTGCGCAGCTCCAGCGGCGGCACGGGAGTGGGACGGCCGTCATCGCCCACGGCCACGAAGGTGTAGTACGCCGTCGTCACGCGTTCCGGGGCCGAGTTCGGCCGCGTGCGCTTCCACACTTCCGCGCGCACCTCCATGGAGGTGCGGAAGGTGCGCGTCAGGTAGGTGCGCACGTTGACGATCTCCCCGACCGCGATGGGCCGGAGGAAGCGGACCGAGTCCACGACCGCCGTCACCGCGGGCCGGCCGGCGTGGCGCGCGGCGCTGATGCCGCAGAGCTTGTCGGCGATGGAGAGCACCCAGCCGGCGCGCGCCAGGCCGGCGTCGTTGGCCTCCGACGGCATGCAGATCTCGGTCGTCGACTCGAAAGACAGGTGGGCGGAGAGGACGGGGTCGTGCTTTGTATAGTCCGGCTCCGGCTCCTGCGGAGCGCTGAGGCGCAGCCGCCGGCGCTCTTCGGCCCCCTCCCAGAGGCGGATCTCCTCCTCCGTCTCCGGAACGAGTTCCGGCATCTCCGTGGGACGGCCGTCGTCGCCGAGCGCGACGAGCGTCAGGGTGGCGTCGCTCGTGCGCCAGCGCTTGCCGGTGATCGGGTTCTCGCCCTCCACGCGGACGACGATCTCCATCGACGTGTGGAAGGTGCGCGTCCCGCGCGCGGTGAGGTGGATGCGCTCGAACGCGCGAATGCCGGCCTCGAAGCTCATGAGGTCGAAGCTCGCCGTGACGACCGGCCGGCCGCTGAACTGCGACGCCACGCGCGAGGCGATGGCGTCCACGAGGCTCATGACGCGCCCGCCGAAGATGGAGTGCTGGTTGTTGAGATCCTCCGGGCGCACCACGGACACGGCTTGGGCGAACGCCGCTCGGGCGGGCAGGCGTTTGCGCATGCGCATCCCTCCCCGCCCATCTTACGTCGCCCGGCGCCGCTTCAGTGGGGCGGGATCATGTCGACGGGCTCCTCGTCTCCTTGTCGAGCAGACGGCTGTCGTCGTCGCCGTACGCGAACTCCTCGCCGTAGTCGTGGATCAGGTGGCCGCAGTGGGGACAGATGAGCTCCACATGCTCGTCGTCGTCGAAGGCGTCGTCGGACACCTCGATGACGGTGCCGCACTCCGGGCAGGTGAAGGACCACCACGCCTCCGTGCGCGCCGCGAGGCGCGCCGGCGTGCCCGCCTCCTCCTGCGCGGCGCCCAGGTCCTCCTCCAGGTCGGCGAGGTTCTCGTCCAGATCGACGAGATAGTCCTCCAGATCCTCCTGGTGCCGCTCCACAGCCGCGAGCGTGTGCGCCATATCGTCGAGCACGTCCAGAATCCCCGTCAGCACCTGACCCTGGGCGCCGAGCGCCTCGACGTCCAGCGTGCTCGCCAAACCCTGCAGGTACGCGACGCGCTGTTTGATGTCGTCCATCGCGAACGCCTCCGCCGGCTAGTATGGCCGCGCGGCGCATGCGGAAAACGAGCGCCGCCCCGGAAGGGCCGGGACGGCGCTGTCTGCGGCTCCCGAGAAGGCGCGGCCGCCGCCGCGCCCCCGTTCAGGCGCGGCTGATGTACGCGCGCGTGCGCGTGTCCACCTTGATGCGATCGCCGACCTCGATGAAGAGCGGCACCTGGATGACCGCCCCGCCTTCGAGCTTCGCCGGCTTGCTGCCGCCGCTGGCGGTGTCGCCGCGCAGGCCGGGATCCGTCTCCACCACCTCGAGCTCCACCGTGGTGGGCAGCTCGACGTCGATCACGCGGCCCTGGTAGGTGATGACCTTGACGTCCATGTTCTCCTTCAGAAACTGGACCTTGTCGCCCAGCTCGGAGGCGCGGATCGGCAACTGTTCGAACGTCTCGTTGTCCATGAAGACGTACTCGTCCCCGGAGCTGTAGAGGAACTGCATGTCGCGCCGCTCCACGCGCGCCGGCGGCACCTTCTCGCCGGCGTTGAAGGTCTTGTCGATGATCACGCCCGTCGCCAGATGGCGCAGCTTGGTGCGCACGAAGGCCTGACCCTTGCCGGGCTTGACGTGCTGGGACTCCAGGATTAGATAGGCGTCGCCGTCGAGCTCGATGGTCATGCCCGACTTGAAATCGTTCGTGGAAATCACCGCACTCACCCCGCCGCTCGAAGGGATGCTCGGCCGCGCGCGCGGCCCAACCTATAGGATCATGAGATCTTTTGCGGTGAACGTCAACAATTCGTAGCCCGCGGCGGTCACGACGACGCTGTCCTCGATGCGCACGCCGCCCCAGCCCTCGAGGTACACGCCCGGCTCGATCGTGACGACCATGCCCTCCTCCAGCACATCCTCCGAACGCGCATTGAGAGAAGGGGCCTCGTGCACGTCCAGGCCGACGCCGTGCCCCAGCCCATGGCCGAAGGCTTCGCCGTAGCCGGCGTCCGCGATCACGCGGCGCGCCGCCGCGTCGACCTCGCTGGCGCGCACGCCGGCGCGTACGGCCGCGAGCGCCGCCTCCTGCGCACGCAGGACGAGATCGTAGATCGCCCGCTGGCGCTCGTCCGCCTCGCCCAGGATGACCGTGCGCGTCATGTCGGCGCAGTACCCCTGATACCGCGCCCCGATGTCGAAGGTGACGAAGTCGCCGCGCTCCAGAGCCCGATCGCCTGCCACGCCGTGCGGCATGGCGCTGCGCGGCCCCGAGGCCACGATGAAGTCGAAGGCCGTGCCCTCCGCGCCGCGCCGCTTCATCTCCCATTCAAGGCGCAGCGCCAGCTCGCGCTCCCGCACGCCCGGCCGCACCTCCGGCAGGACGGCCGCCAGCGCCTCGTCCGTGATGCGCATCGCGCGGCGGATGAGCTCCAGTTCGCCTGCGTCCTTGACGGCGCGCACCCTCTCCACGGCGCCCGTGACCGGCACCGCCTCGACGCCCTCCGGTAGGCTCTCGACCATCTTCCGCCAGCGCGCCCAGCTCACGTGCTCGGCCTCAAAGCCCGGCCGGCGCGCCCCCGCGGCCGCGAGCGCCTCCGCCACCTTCGCCCAGAGCTCCTCGCGCCGGTACATCTGCACGTGGGCGCCGGGCGCCTGCAGTTTGGCCTGCTCGACATAACGGAAGTCGACGAGCAGGTGCACGCCTTCAGAAGTGATGACAATCGTTCCCTCGGAGCCGGTGAAACCGGTGAGGTAGCGCCGGTTGGGCGCGCTCTGCACGATGAGCGCGTCGGCTCCGTGCTCACGCGCGTTCTCGAGCGCCCGACGCGCGCGTTCCATCATTACATCCCCTTTCCGGCGAGGCGCACGGCCGCCTCGAGGGCCAGCTCGTACCCCAGCGCGCCCAGCCCGACGACGCAACCCCGCGCCGCCTCCGCGACGAGTGAGCGGCGACGGTACGGCTCCCGCGCGTGGATGTTGGAGAGATGGACCTCGACCACCGGCAGCCCGATCGACGCGACCGCGTCCCGCAGGGCGACGCTCGTGTGCGCGTAGCCGCCCGGATTGAGCACGACGGCGTCGAACGCCCCGCGCGCCGCGTGGAGACGGTCGATGAGCGCCCCCTCGTGGTTCGTCTGCGCGAACTCCACCTCGCAGCCGAGCGCCGCGGCGCGTCGGCGCACGCGAGCCTCGACGTCTGCCAGCGTCTCGCGCCCGTAGACCTCCGGTTCCCGCGTGCCGAGGAGGTTCAGATTGGGCCCGTTGAGCACGAGGACGCGCACCATCACAGCACCACCAGGCTTTCCACGCGGTAGTCGCGCAGCCGCGCGCGCCCGCCCAAGGAGCCGAGCTCCACCACGTATGCGAACGCCGCCACCTCGCCGCCCAGCTGCTCGATCAACCGCGCGCAGCCGAGGCTCGTGCCGCCGGTGGCGAGGAGATCGTCCACCACCAGCACGCGCTGCCCCGGGGACACCGCGTCGCGGTGCATCTGAAGGCGTCCGACGCCGTATTCCAGCTCGTATTCGACCTCGACCACGTCGGCCGGCAGCTTGCCGGGCTTGCGCAGGGGCACGAAGCCGCGCCCCAGGGACAGCGCCAGGGGGGCGGCGAAGATGAAGCCGCGCGCCTCCACGGCCGCCACGAGGTCGAAGTCCAGGCCGCGCACGCGCTCCACGAGCTGGGACTGAGCGGCGGCGAAGGCCGCGGGATCCTTCCAAAGAGGCGTCAGGTCGCGGAAGAGGACGCCCGGCACCGGGTAGTCCGGGATCGTGCGGATCCGCTCCACCCACCACGTCGCTTTCACCAGGTGCTCCGCCTCCGGCTGTAGAGCGGGAAGGCCGCGCAGAGCTCGCGCACCTGGCGCCGCACGCGCTCCTGCACGGCCGCCTCCCCCTTGGAATGCAGAACCTCGGCGATCCAGCGGCCCACAAGGCGCATCTCCGCCGTGCCCAGGCCGCGCGTCGTCACGGCCGGCGTACCCAGGCGGATGCCGCTCGTGACGGTCGGTTTCTTCTCGTCAAAGGGGATGGCGTTCTTGTTCACCGTGATCCCCACCGCGTCCAGCCAGGCCTCCGCGTCCTTGCCGGTCACGCCCAGCGGGCGCAGGTCCACAAGGAGCAGGTGCGTGTCCGTGCCCCCGGCGACGAGGCGCAGGCCGGCCTCCTCCAACGTGCGGCCAAGCTCCCGCGCGTTTTCCACCACGCGCTCCTGGTAGGCGCGGAAGGCGGGCGTGGAGGCCTCGAGGAAGCACACCGCCTTGGCCGCGATGACGTGCTCCAGGGGCCCGCCCTGAATGCCGGGGAAGACGGCGCGGTCGATCTCCTTCTGCCAGCGCGCGGGCGTCAGCACGAAACCGCCGCGCGGGCCGCGCAGGGTCTTGTGCGTCGTCGAGGTGACGAAGTCCGCGTGCGGCACGGGGCTCGGGTGCAGGCCGGCGGCCACGAGGCCCGCGATGTGCGCCATGTCCACCATCAGCGCCGCGCCGTGCTCCCTGGCGATAGCCGCGAGGCGGTCGAAGTCGATCACCCGCGGATAGGCGCTGGCGCCGGCCACGATCATCTTGGGGCGATGCTCCGCAGCGAGGCGCGCCACCTCGTCGTAGTCGATGCGTTCCGTCTCCCGGTCCACGCCGTATGGCACCACGCGGTACAGCTGGCCGGAGAAGTTCACGGGGCTGCCGTGCGTCAGGTGGCCGCCGTGGGAGAGGTTCATGCCCAGGATGGTGTCGCCGGGCTGCAGCACGGCGGCGTAGGCGGCCATGTTGGCCTGCGCCCCCGAGTGCGGCTGCACGTTCGCGTGCTCCGCGCCGAAGAGCCGCCGCGCGCGGCTGCGCGCGATCTCCTCGATCTCGTCGATGTACGCGCAACCGCCGTAGTACCGCTTGCCGGGATACCCCTCAGCGTACTTGTTCGTGAGGATGGAGCCGAGCGCGTCGAGCACCGCGCGGCTCACGAAGTTCTCCGAGGCGATCAGCTCCAGGTGCGCCTCCTGCCGCGCCGCTTCCGCGTCGATGAGGCGCGCCACTTCCGGGTCGACGGCGCGCAGGTCCGTCATGTCGAAGGCCGGCATGGGCTCCGCTCCTCTCCTAGCCGCGGTCCAGGCGCACCACGGGCCGCCGCGCCGCGCCGGCCTCGTCCAGCCGTCGCACCGGCGTGCGCGTGGGCGCCTGGCGCAGCGCTTCGGGGTTCTCCTCCGCCTCGGCGACGATCGCCTTCAGCGCCTGGGCGTAATCCTCAAGTGTCTCCTTCGTCTCCGTCTCCGTCGGCTCGATCATCAGCGCCTCGTCCACGATGAGCGGGAAGTAGACGGTCGGCGAGTGGTAGCCGTGGTCGAGGAGGCGCTTGGCGATGTCGAGCGCGCGCACGCCCGTGCGCTGCTTCACCGGGGTGGCCGAGACGACGAACTCGTGCATGCAGAGCCGGTCGAAGGGCACGTCGAACGTGTCCCTCAGGAGATGGAGGAGATAGTTCGCGTTGAGGACGGCGTCCTCGCTCACACGGCGCAGCCCCTCCGCCCCGAGCGCCCGGATGTAGGTGTAGGCGCGCACCAGCACGCCGAAGTTCCCGTAGGCGGAACGGAGGCGGCCGATCGTCTGGGGACGGTCGTAGTCCAGCACGAACTGCCCGCCCCGCCGCTCCACAAGCGGCACGGGCAAAAAGGGCACAAGCGCCTCCTTGACGCCCACCGGCCCGGAACCCGGCCCGCCCATGCCGTGCGGCGTCGAGAAGGTCTTATGGAGGTTGAAGTGCACGACGTCGAAGCCCATGTCCCCGGGCCGCGAGACGCCCATGATGGCGTTCGCGTTGGCGCCGTCGTAGTAGAGGAGCCCGCCCACCGCGTGCACGCGCCGCGCGACCTCCACGATGTTCTCATCGAAGAGGCCGAGCGTGTTCGGGTTCGTGAGCATGAGCGCGGCCACGTCCTCGTCCAGGTGACGGGAGAGGTCAGCGAGATCCACGCCGCCGCGCGCGTCCGACGCCACCTCGACCACGTCGAAGCCGATCATCGCCGCCGTCGCTGGGTTCGTGCCGTGGGCCGAGTCCGGCACCAGCACCTTGCGGCGCCGCTCCCCGCGGGATTCGTGGTACTTGCGGATGATGAGCATGCCGCAGAGCTCGCCCTGCGCTCCGGCTGCGGGCTGCAGGCTCACGCGCGCCATGCCGGCGATCTCCGCCAGGTACCGCTCCAGCTCCCACATGAGTTGCAGCGCTCCCTGCGCGGCCTCCTCCGGCACGGCCGGGTGCAGCTGGGCGAAGCCCGGCAAGGAAGCCATCTCCTCGTTGATCCGCGGGTTGTACTTCATCGTGCAGGAGCCCAGCGGATAGAAGCCGGTGTCGACGGCGTAGTTCAACTGGGAAAGGCGCGTGTAGTGGCGCACCACCTGGTTCTCGCTCACCTCCGGCAGAGCCGGCGGCTCCCGCCGCAAAGGCGCCCCCGCCGCGAGCTCCTCCACCGGCCGCTCCGGCACATCCGGCCGCGGCGGCCGCACGCCGCGGCGTCCGGGGCGGCTGCGGTCGTAGATCGTCGGCTCCGGCAGGCCCACCAGGCCCCGCGCGCCCGTCTCTTGGGCTTGACGCTCGCTCATCGGATCGCCTCCTCCACGATACCCGCCAGCGCCTCGATCTCCTCGCGCGTGCGCTGCTCCGTCACGGCGACGAGGAGATGGCGGTCGAGTTCCGGATACTCCCGCCGCAGCGACCGCCCCGCGAGGATGCCGCGCTCCAGGCCGCGGCGGATGACGTCTTCCGGCGGGCAGGGCAGCTCCAGAAGGAACTCCTTGAAGAAGGGCGCGCGATAGGCGAGGCGCGCCCCGGCCGCCTCCAGCCGCTCCGCGGCGTAGTGGGCGTTCTGAAGACAGGCGGCCGCCACCTCGCGCAGCCCCGCCGGACCCAGGAGGGAGAGGTAGATCGTCGCCGCCAAGGCGTTGAGGGCGTTGTTCGTGCAGATGTTCGACGTGGCGCGCGCTCGCCGGATGTGCTGCTCCCGCGTCTGCAGCGTGAGCACGCAGCCCGGCGTGCCGTCGCGGTCGACCGTGCGCCCCGCGATGCGCCCCGGCATGCGCCGCAGGAACGCCTCCCTCGCCGCGAAGAAGCCGAAGGACGGCCCGCCGAAGTTCATGGGGTTGCCCAGCGCCTGGCCGTCGCCGACGACGATGTCCGCCCCCAGCGCGCCGGGGCTCTCAAAGATCCCCAGCGCGATCGGATCGCAGGCGGCGATGAGCAGCGCGCCGCGCTCATGCGCGACAGCGGCCAGCGCCGCCAGGTCCTCGACGACGCCGAAGAAGTTGGGATAGCCGACGATCACCGCCGCGTGCCGGTCCGTGAGCGCGTCCGCCAGCCGCTCCGGATCCAGCCGGCCCGCGGCCGGATCGACCTCGACCTCGTCCAGCGCGTAGCCGCGCCCGGAGAGGTAGGTGCGTACCGTCTCCCGCACGTCGGGCGCCACCGTGCGCGGCGCCAACAGCCGGTCGCGGCCGGCCATGTCGACCGCCATGAGCGCCGCCTCCGCGGCCGCCGAGGCGCCGTCGTACATGGAGGCGTTCGCCACATCCATGCCGGTCAACGCGCAGATCATCGTCTGGAACTCCAGGATGGACTGTAGGGTCCCCTGGCTCACCTCCGGCTGGTACGGGGTGTACGCCGTGAGGAACTCGCCTCGGGAGAGGAGCGGCGGGATGGCGGCGGGGATGTAGTGGTCGTATACGCCGCCGCCGAGGAAGCACACGTACCGGTCCGCGGAGGCGTTGCGGCGCGCCATCGCGCCCAGGCGGCGGCGCAGCGCGGCCTCGCTCTCCCCCGGCGGGATGTCCAGCGGGCGGCGCAGGCGCACCTCCTCAGGAATGTCGCGGAAGAGTTCCTCCACGGAGGAGAGACCGAGCGCCGCCAGCATCGCCTGGCGGTCTTCGTCCGTGTGGGGGGCGTACGTCATGGTCATTCCACCCTCGCCGCGTACTCGGCGGCGGAGAGCAGATCCTCGAGCTCGGACGGGTCGTCCATGCGGATCTCGATCATCCAGCCTTCGCCGTACGGATCCTCGTTCACCTTTTCCGGGTGGTCGGCCAGCGCGCCGTTCACCCGCACGACCTCTCCGGAGACGGGGGCGAAGAGGTCGGACACGCTCTTCACGCTCTCCACCACACCGAACGACGCGCCCTTCTTCACTCGCGCACCGACGGCCGGCAGCTCGACGTACACGACATCGCCCAACTCGCTCTGCGCGTAGTCGGTGATGCCGACGACGGCCAGGTCGCGGCTGGCACGCACCCACTCATGCTCTTCGGTGTATTTCAGATCCTGCGGGAACTCCACCGGTCTGCCTCCGTTCCTCTGCGCCGCTTTCTCAGCTCCCCGGCGCTGCCGCCCCCCGCTTGTAGAACGGGAGCGGCACCACCTCCGCCGGCACGAGCCGGCCGCGGATGTCGACGGCCATGCGTTCGCCGGGCGCCGCCCCGCCTCCTACCAGCGCGAGCGCGATCGGCTGGTGGAGGTAGGGCGCGAAGGTGCCGCTCGTCACATACCCGCACGGCTCCGCCTCCCACGAGCCGTCCGGCCCGCCGGCCGATGCGCGGTGGACAGCGTAGCCCGCGCGCGGGATGCCTCGCTCAAGAAGCCGCAGGCCGCAAAGGCGCCGGCGCGGACCCTCCGCCTTGGCGGCCGCGAGCGCCTCCCGCCCGATGAACGGCCCCTTCTCCAGCTTCACGAACGCGCCGAGGCGCGCCTCAAGGGGGTTGATCGTCTCCGTGAGCTCGTGGCCGTAGAGGGGCAGAGCCGCCTCCAGGCGCAGCGTGTCCCGCGCGCCCAGGCCGCAAAGACGCCCGTTCAGCGCCTGCACGCGCCCCCAGACCGCCTCCCAGGCCTCGTGGACGGCCCCGGCCGGAAGGTAGCACTCGAAGCCGTCTTCGCCGGTGTACCCCGTTCGCGCGACGATCGCTCCGGACACGCCGGCGAGCGATGTGCCGGGAATGCAGTGATAGTAGCGGAGCCTTTTGAGGTCGGCCTCGACCAGCGGCTGCAAGACCTCTTCGGCGCGCGGGCCTTGCACGGCGAAGAGCGCCCACCTGTCCGTCTCATCGAGGACGTCGACATCGCCCGCGCCCTCCGCATGCGCGCGGAACCAGGCGAGATCCCGCTCCGTGTTGGCGGCGTTCACGACGGCGAGGTAGTCGTCTTCACCGAGGTGGTAAATGAGGAGGTCATCGAGCGTGCCGCCGTCCTCGCGGCACATCGGCGTGTAGAGCGCTCTCGCGGGGCTGAGTCGGGACACATCGTTCGTGACCAGGTGCTGCAGGAGCGGCAAGGCCCCGCGTCCGCGAACGCGGATCTCGCCCATGTGCGAGACATCGAAGAGCCCGACGGCGGTGCGCACAGCGTTGTGCTCTTCCACCACGCTGGTGTACTGCACCGGCATCTCCCAACCGGCGAACTCCACCATGCGGGCGCCGTGCGCCACGTGCCAATCATGAAGGGGTGTGCGCTTGAGCATCCACGCCCCGCCTCCCTTCCGCCGCGGAAACCCAAACCGTACTGATTGTAGCAGGATTGGAGGCGTCGGCCATGTGAGGGCTTCAACTCCAGGGGACCCAGGTGCCGGCCCCGCGGGCGAGCGCCCGGGCGCCGCGCCTGGCAACTTTGCCACTGACCCGGACAGGAGGAAAGTCGGGTGGAGATCGGCAAGAACCTGGTCGCGGCTTCGTCCACGCCCATTGTTCTGGCGATCCTCGCCGAAGGGGACAGTTACGGATATGCCATCCTGAAGCGCGTCCGGGAACTGTCCAATGGCCGCCTGCAGTGGACGGACGGGATGCTCCACCCCGTGCTGCACAGGCTGGAGCGGATCGGGTACATCGAGGCGCGGTGGGAACTCGCGGAGAGCGGGCGCCGTCGCAAGTACTACCGCATCACGGAAAGCGGGCGCCGCCAGCTCGCCGAGGAGCGCCACCCCCAGTGGCGCGTCGTGGAGGAGACGATGCAGAACCTCCGGTCTTCGCTGCGCCTTCCCGCACAGGCCGCCCAAACGTCATCATTCAGGCATCTCCTGGAGGGAGCGTGACCGATGAGCCACTCGGATGCAGATCCGTGGCTGGAGCAAGAGATCGAGCGGTGGCGCAACCACCTTCTGCGCCGCCAGGCGATCCGGTCTGTGGACGTCGCCGAACTGGAGGACCACCTACGGGAAGTGATCCGCGATCTGATCACCGCCGGCCTCGCCGTCGACGAGGCCTTCCTTGTGGCCGTCAAACGGATGGGCGACCTCGACGCCCTCTCAAGGGAGTTCGCGCGCGAGCATTCGGAGCGCCGCTGGAAGCAGCTGGTGGTGGGCGCCGCCAGCGGGGACGGCACGAATCCGGCCCGCACTGATGCCATCGCGGCCTTCCTTTTCGCCGTCGCTGCGGCCGCGCTCGTGAAAGTTCCGGAGATCTTCGGCATCAGCTGGCAGGATGATCTCTTCTTCCGTAATCTGAGCCTCTTCGTCCTGCCTCCTCTCGTCGGCTATTTCACCTGGAAGCGAGGCCTCCATAAGACTGCGATCCTCGCGCTCGCGGCCGCGTTTCTCGGCGCCGCGCTCTTCGCCAACGTGTATCCCTTCCGCCAGAGCGGCTACACTGCAACGCTCACGGCGCTGCACCTGCCCATCGCCCTCTGGCTCGTGGTGGGTGTCGCCTACGCCGGCGGGCGCTGGCACGACATGGCGCGGCGCATGGATTTCATCCGCTGGACGGGCGAGCTCTTCATCTACTACGTGCTCATCGCCCTGGGCGGCGGCGTCCTCACCGTGCTCATGGCGATGATCTTTGATACGATCGGCATCCACCCCGAGCCCTTCTTCACAAGGTGGCTCCTGCCCTGCGGCGCGGCGGGCGCCGTGGTCATCGCCTCGTGGCTGGTCGAGGCCAAGCAGAGCGTGATCGAGAACATGGCACCGGTGTTGACGCGGCTCTTCACGCCGCTCTTCGCGGCCGTGCTCGTCGCGTTCCTTTTGGCTCTCCTGTGGAGTGGCCGCGGGATCGACATCGAGCGCAACGCGCTCATCGCGTTCGACCTATTGCTCGTCGTCGTCCTCGGGCTTCTGCTGTACTCCGCGTCCGCCCGGGATTCTCAGGCGCCTCCGCGATCCTTTGACTTTCTCCAGGTGGTGCTGCTCGTCAGTGCGCTCCTCGCCGACGCAGTTGCACTCGGGGCCATCGCCGCACGCATCCATGAGTTCGGTTGGAGTCCCAACCGTGTCGCCGCCTTGGGCGAGAATGTCATCCTGCTCGTCAACCTCGTGTGGTCCACCGTGCTCTATTGGCGGTTCCTCCGGGGACGGGCGCCGTTTTCGGCCCTTGAGCACTGGCAGACGTCCTACCTGCCCGTGTACGCTCTGTGGGCCGCAGCTGTGGTGATCGTATTCCCGCCGGCGTTCGGCTACATGTGATCCATGGAGCCGGGTGAACGCCGGTGCGGGCGGGGGCGGCCCGGCCCCCGCTACGTGTTTACGCTTCGCCAATAGGCGGTGCCCAGGTCTCTGTTCATGGGTCCGCCCGACATCCGCCACACGCCTTATGCCGTGGTCAACGCCCGCGTCTTCCGCCGTCTGCCGCCGATCTACCAGGCCTTTCGGCAGCGTTGCCTTTCCGGGCCCATACCCAGGCCTCGGGAGTTCCAGGCCGTCTTGTCCACATGTGGAGTTCACCGGGGAGTCGTACCGCTTCCGCGAGAGCCTGCGACGCCGGGAGGAAAGATGAACTGATTCGCTATGCCGGGGCGGCTCCCTTTGCAGTGTCGACGCTGGCTCCCTTGGTTCCCCTACTTCCGCGGGCTCCCCGGCTGACGCCACCCGATAGCGGAACGTTTTTCCACTAACCCGCCTGCAGGAGTTTCTCGGGGCTCAGCCGCACACGCTGCGGGAACAACAACGGTTGGACCGTGGCGTGAATGAGCGTCCACAGCAGCTCCAGCGCAAAATACGCCATGGCCATGCTGGAAACCGTAAAGATGCCCCGCAGCAACCGTTCCCCGACAAAGCGGCGCGACCATGCAACCAGCGCCGAAATGCCAAAGCACCACGAGAGTGCTCCCAAGGCAAAGCCGACAAATAGGAACACCAGTTTATCCACCAAAGGCATGGCCGAAACGTGCGCGGCGAAGCCGCCCCCGATGCCGCCCCAGAACGCGATGCCGAAGGGATTCGCGATCGAAAAGATGAGGCCTGTGGCAAAGTCGCGTTGCTCGTTGCCGCCCTGGGCTTGGTTCAAGTCCATCGGCTTGCGAGCATCCACATAGGAGAGCCATGCCATCCGCAACAAGAAGGCCACACCGGCTATACCGAGCACGACCTGTATCGCCACAAAGCGAAAAACCAGTGCAACGCCTGTTAGGCCAATGACGGCCCAAACCAAATCCCCCAGCAGCGCGCCAAGTTGCACCATGAGGGAAGGGAGAAATCCTCTTTGCAACCCCCTGCGCACGGCCTCCGTATTTACGGCGCCCGGGGCAGCACTGTACGTAAACCCAAGCAGAGAAGCGGTCAAAAGAAGACCTAGCATCATGCGCCTCCTTCCGTCGTAAAGAGGTGCGGACGGCGGTTTCGCATCCACGCAGCCACCTTGCGGTCGTCCGGCTCCGCCGACATTTCCAGCTCCGTCACGATGGCCTTGTAGTCCCTGTCGTTACGGTTTTGGCTCATTTTGGCGGAGGCCTCAATCCATGTGACCTCGACTTCAAAACCGACGATGCCCTTCATTTGACCCTCGATGTAGCCAGGGGTAAAGGTATCCACCAGCCGTCCGCGCTTGCGGTGCGCTTCGTAGTGCTCCAACATCGCGGCCAGGGCGCGCTCCAATTCCCGCCCCGTGATAATGCGGGATGTCCCGTAGGCATGAACGGCCAAGTAGTCCCACGTGGGCACGTCTTCGGCCTCGTACCAACTGGATGAAATGTAGGCGTGCGGCCCCTGGAAGATGAGCAGCACATTCGCGTTGTTATCCAGCGTTTCTTTTTGCACATTGCCGTAGGCGATGTGTCCGGTGACGTAGACGTGGCCACCCTCTTCCCGAACCTCCACGGGGATGTGCGTGGCAATGGGGCGCTGCTCGCGCACCGTGACCAGCGTGGCAAAGGGATAGGCCTTCATCATCTGAATGGCTTCATGGGGTTCCACACGATAGAGCCTGGGGACATACATGTAAGAAACGCCTCCCACGCGTTCCGAATCGATGGTGCTCACTCGTCAGTATTTGACGTGCGCGCGCCCGCATCCCGTCTCCAACACGTCTGCGCCTGCCGCACCGCCCACACCTGGTGTTCGTGAACCAGGTGTTCGCAGGCAAACGCCGCGCTTTCCCACACGAGCTCCTAACCCTCTAACGGTGCTCGGTCAACGAAGAAAGGAGGCGCTAACCGCCACCTTGAGCCCGAAGGGTCCGACGGTCAAGGCGCTCCAGCACCTCATCAACCAAGTGACGGGCGCGGGCATCGTAGAAGATGGCATCTACGGCCCCAAGACCCGTGCAGCCCACACCCAGGTCCTATTTGAACGCTTCAGATACCAGCAATTCATGCGAGATTACCTGAAGCGAAACATCGGTGAGATCGCGTTTGACACAAACCGCATCGGGCCAACCCAGAACACAACCGAAGACTTTCTCTCACGCGCAGCTGCTGTGCGTTTCGGCGCAACCGCAGCACTGCATCCAGACCTCTTTCTGCGGCTTCTCGGTTTGATCGTCTCGAACGGTTGGTTACTTCAGGCTGCCCCACGCCGGTTCGGTGGGCGTGAACTTATCGCCGCAGACGTCCTTGCCGTCATGCGCGACCGAGTAGTAAAAGAAGGCAGTCTCTGCCTTGACCTTATCATAATCCGGCTGCATGGCGATACTCAACGTGACCACTACCGCGCAGAGGTAGCTCTTACCCGTCAGGGTGCCTGCGTCGGTCAACTTCGTGTCCCAGTCGCCGAACGTCTTCGTGGCGTGGATACTGGCCGTCTAGGTCGAGCCGTCCCAATCGACTTTCGCACCGAAGGCTTCGGCGACAAGTCGGATCGGCGCCAGAGTCCGGGTTCCGTAGATGAACGCCGGAATGTCGCCCTTGACTGGGCTGCCGTTGACCATGACGCGAACGACGGCGTGCCCGTCAAACTGCCCCCACGGAGCCGACGCCTGTGCGAAGACGGGCGTGGTGAGCACCAGCGCAGCAAGGATTGCCACCACCACAACCTTCCTCAACCGTGTAACCCTCTCTGTAGTAAAGTCAGGCCAATTCTACCACGAGCAATTCAGGATGTCTTGCCGCCGAGCCACCCCGAAATGAAGGGGGATACGATCGTCGCCACGGATTTCAGTATCCCGGCCACATCGAGGCGGGGCTTTTTGGCTTCCTCCTCTGCTTCCGCCCGCCGCGCCTTGACCCATTCATGAATCTCCACAAGGATCGGTGAAGGACGCTCCCGAGACACCCCGATTCCTCACGCCCCGTCCCGGCCGTGACTTCCTTCCTCACGAATGCTCAACGCGCAGCCAGACGGCTGACGAGTCTTCCTGAGGACTGAGCCTGGAATAGATGTGGCACTCGGGATCAGCGTCCTCAGTCGCCTGCAGGAGGGACGCAGCCCGCTCAAGACCCTCGCTGGCCACGAGGTCCATGAGCTCATCTTCGGAACCGACGGTCATGCCGATGATCCGAAGGAGACAGCGGGGCCGTCTTCGATCCAGACGACCCCGCTTGTCTGGCACGTCATCCCAAAGGTGTTGTCACCGGATCGGAAGGCCCCCCACCTTCACGCAGAGAACGGCGAGTACGATATATCCCACGACCAACAAAAGGCGCGCCGCCAGGTCAAGGTGCGTCCACAGGGCGAACACCAGCATCAGCCCGATGCCGGTCAACCAGAAGGACACGTGGCGGCGAACCTTCCTGTCTTGCCAGAACACCCCCAGGAAGATGGCCTCAAGGACCAATCCCCCAGTGACCCACAGCCAGGTCAATGACGCGATGGACTTGCCCCGTTTTCGTGGACAGTTACAGGGCTGCGATACTTCCTGACGTGCTGGGTTGTTCTCGGTGCTGAGCCCGCCACCTCCGTTCGAATTCTTCGGGCGTGAGATAGCCCAGTGCCGAGTGGCGGCGCTGGCGGTTG
>JADBKN010000031.1 GCA_014896375.1 Bacillota bacterium
CGCGCCAGATCGGCGCCGGTTGTCTCTTTATGAAGTACATCCTGTTTATGTTCGCTAGACAGTATAGCACCGCGTGCGGCCGAGCACAAGGGCGGAAAACAATTTCGCAATCTTAGCACTGGTCATTCCACCAGGTTCCGCAGGTGTCCACAGTGCCCGTCACTACGGGCTTTGCTCGGTATTGGCAATCCGTGTATTTCCACCGGTTTCCGTCCGTTTGGCTGTAGTTTGGCTGTAGTCGGTCGTTCTTTTCGACTCCACGTGCCGTCGATGGTATCGCCACAGCCGGCACCGCCACGGTCACCCTACAAACAGGCCGGGAGCGGGCTTGTGGCCCGCTCCCGGTAGGTTGCGTTACGCCGCCTCCGGGTGTCGGTTCAACCGACACCCCTGGTTGTCGGCGAACTGCGGGGCAACACGCAGAGAAGCTTAGACGGCCTGCACGATCAAGTGCGCCGCCTTGGCGTTGCGCACGTGCATCAGCGCGTTCATCTCCAGCCGCAGGTTCGTGACGTTCCGGCTGAAGCCCGTGTATGCGTCGGCTGCCACCCGCAGGGTGCCCAGGTACAGTACGCCAAGTTGGCGCGTGTCCAGCAGCATGGGCGCCGTCACGCTCGGGTGCTCCACGATTCGCAGCCCGAACAGCGGGGACGCCGCGCCGACCTCGCGGGTCTGGTAGATGTACAGCCCGTCGCTGGTCTTCGTCAGGTCCAGCGCCGCCGCGTCGGCGGGAGATAGAACCAGCACGTCCGGGTTCACGCCGTCCGCTCGCATCGTGGCGATGGCGTGGCGCACCCGCTCGATCAGGTCCGAGCCCGTGTAGGAGCTGGCCGGGTTCGCGGCCTGAATCTGCGCCAGGACGTGCTGGTCCAGCGCCTGTTCGACGGCAAACTGGCCTTCGCCGGTGAAGAAGGCGGCCGCCGTGTCGATGGACTCCAGCACCTGGTTCGGAATGTCGGGAATCACCACGGCCAGCTGCCGGACCTTCTCGACGACGTGTTCCACCGCCACGTTCAGCCGCGCCTTCTCGTCCGTGGCGGCCGGGTCGCGCTCGACGGAACCCGTCACGGCCCGGCTCGTCTGGCGGAAGTCCTCAACCGCCGTGGTGGCGCCATCCAGGTTGCGGCTGGGCAGCAGCGGGTACAGCCAGCGCGTGTCCTTGCCCAGGGGCAGAATGCCCTCGGGCGGCCGCACCCGCCACGTCTCCACGGTGGGCAGCGCCTGCGCCAGCGGCAGGGTCACCACCGGGTGCCGGTGCAGGTCCCAACCCGCCTTGATGATGATCTGTCCAAAGTCGTGTTCCTTCTGCGCCTTCGCGGCCCGGTCGCGCGCCATGGCCTCGGCGACCTCATGATCCAGTGCCATGCGTGCATCCTCCTCGCGTCGCAACTGCGCCCGCAGGGCGCGTACCCGTTCCATGGCCTTCTCTGCTCGCTCTAAGTCTCGCGCCTCAAGCGCCTTCCTGGCCGCTTCCTCGGCCTCGGCTAGCTGCGCGGCGATATCCCGCATCTCCCGCGTCATCGAAAAAACACCCCTTTCTGTTAACGTCGCGGCTCGGTCGTCGTCTTCGGCCGTCCAAGCCGTAAGCTGCTCAGCGAACCGGCGCAACCGGCCCAGCACCAGGTACTGGCTTTCCTCAGCCGGCGAAAGGTTTCGGCGCTCGGCCTGCGCTCGGTCCAGGATCGCTTCCTGCTCCGCCGCGAGCGCGGCGTCGAGATCGCTCGCCATGCCCGAAGCCCCCCTAAACGCAAAAACCGGCCCACGCCCGCGGCTTGCGCGGGTGCGGCCCGGTTCCTCCAACGGCTTTCCGGACCAGCCGGGCGCCTCCAACGGCCCCGGCCTGGTGTTGGATTGGAGCGCAACCTGATGCTTAATATTTATTATACCACAACCCGTGCCGATTGTCAATTTGTCAATCCGCCCAGGTTCCGCCACGGGCCAGGCGCTTGGCCATGCGACGCGCCTCGCGCTCTTTCCTCCGTGCCTCACGGGCCAGTTCCTCGGCCCGCGCGCGCTCTTCTTCCGTCATCGGCCGTCCCTGGTTCAGCACCAACCGCACGTATTCGCGCCATGGTGCCCATGGATCTTGAACCTTTGCCGTCATTCTGTGCCACCACCCTCGTCTGCGAAGAAGTCTCGCGGTGGTAACCCAAACTCTGCCCGTGTGCGGGCCTCCAACGCGTCAATCAGCGCGTCCGCCAACCGCAGCATGGCCGCCCGTGCCGTGGGTTCCTCCGGCCCGATGATGGCGGCCAGTCGCACCGCCCATTCCGCTGCCGCCTTCAGGTCCTCGCGTGGCCAACGTGCCACGATGCCGGAATACAGCTGCATGGACATGCTGTTCATTCCTCCTCCTCAAACAACTTGAATTCGTCCCGAAAGCGCGCCTCCGGTCCCCAGAAGATCCGTTGCAGCGGGGCACGAAAAAGGACGGCAATCTCTAGGGCGTGATGGAACGGCACTTTCGACGCGTCCCTTTCCCATCTTCGCAACGTGCGCACCGATACGCCTAGCCGCCTCGCCACTTCCGACTGCGTGAGTCCCATCTTGACGCGCAGGCTCCGAAGCGTTTCCCGGTTCCAGATGTCCATTATGACTTTCCTCCTTCAAGCGGTTTTGTAGACGACAGGCCGCGCCTTGTTCCGCCTTATGGCCGCGAGAAAAAGGGAGTTTTGCGCGCGCGTGGGCGCCCGGCCGGTCCGTAGGCGCCGCCCGGGAATTTTCGACGCCCCCCGCATGGCCTCTCAGGGTTGTTAACGTTTCCCGGGTCGGCAGGTAGCACGTTCGCAACGCCTTTCCCTTCTCGCCCCTGAGCTCGACCAGCGTCCGCCGGCCGGGCTGGAGGGGAGTGGACCGGACGACGGCGTCCAGGGCCTCCAGGGCTTTCTCCTTCGTGTGCGCCACGGCAGCGACGCGTCCGTCGACAAGAATGCGAAAAGCGGTTGGAACGTGTTCTAAGCGGGCCAGCAGGCGCATCAGCTCTGCCTTGTGCTGGCGCATGGCCTCCACGAGATCCGGGGTGATGGTGCCACGGGGGGCCTCACACCGGAAGCGTCCATCGTCAGCCGTGATCCGGACGCCACGGCGGTGGAGCTCCCGCAGCAGCTCGGCGGCCGTCACAGCTCGATCACCTCGGTGGCCTCGTCCTCATCAGTGGATCCACGGTCGATGTGTGCGTAAAACCTATGGCCCATATATGTCTCCAGAACATGGCCTTCATGGCCATCATGGCCGGGGCCTTGAGCCGCAAGGCTTCCCGGCCACGATTCACGGCCATGTTCCTCCGCCAACATGGCCGCGGACATGTCCACCGTGTTGGCGTCGCGTTCGCGGCCATGTTCCTGGCCATGTTCCTCAGCCGACATGGCCGCGTTTTGAGCCCGGAAACCGGCGTCATGACTGGGCTCGGCCATGTCGGCCATGTTGGCCATGTCCTGGGAGGATATATGGGCCATAGAGTCGGCGGATAGCGCCAAGACTCGTTTGCGCTTCCCGGCCACAACGCGCCTGACGGTGTAGTACGTCTGCTTGCTGTCGCGCTCGGCCAGAATCGCGCCGCGCTCCGCCAACCGCCGCCAGAGCGTCCGCTGCGTCACCGGCAGCGCTTGCCCCTGCTCTCTTGCGAAGGCCTGAATCGCCGCGAAAGCCTCCTCGGGCTCCAGCCAGACCTCCGCGCCTGCCCGCCAGCCGATGCGGCGGCCCCGCTCCTCCGCCGGAAGCTCGCCCGTCGCCGCGTCCGCCAAGGCGAAGCGGCCCGAGGCGAGCCCGGCACCGAGAAGCTCAAGGAACCGTTCCGCCGGGTCCTCGCTCCGCTGGTAGGCGGCCTGCCCCCGGCCTAGATCCACGATGGCGGGCCAAAGGCGCGCCTCCGCCGCGTCGGCCTGTTCCTTGGGCAGCCCGGCCTCTTCCGCGAAGCGCCGCCATACCATCCATCCCAGCCAGAGATTCGCCGCCTGGTCGCCCGCCCGGTCGCGAACGCCCTCGCGGGCCAGCCGGTCGCGCAACTCCCGATGCAGCGCGGGAAGCTCATTCCGCAGCGCGTCGAGCCGCCCGGCGAGCCAGCGGATGTAGGCCGCCTGCGCGCCGGCGTAGACGCCATCCGCCGCCAGCGCCTGGGCGGCGCTGAGCCGCGCCCAGTCAACCCGACCTCGCTCGAGCTCAGCGATTATGAGCCGCGCGCGGAGCGACTGGCCGCGCGGGATGTCTTCCCCAGAGCTGATGATGAGCCCGCGGGGAAAGTACGTGGGGCGGAGCGATCCGTCGGCGGCCATGCGGATGCGGCCCGCCCGGTTCCCTTGGGCGCGGAGAAGGCGCTCCGCCTCGCGGTGCAGCCGCTCCACGTCCGACTGGGAGCCGTGCGGGGCGAAGTCGTCCACAACGAGGGGAACGTCCTTCGCCTGGAAGGCCAGCTTCTCCAGCGCGTTGCCCGTCGCGGCCCAGCTCGCAGGCAGCGCCAGGCGGTCGAAGCCCGCGCCGTAGTGCGCGAGCGCGATGGCCGTCAAGGTACTCTTGCCCGCCTGCGTCGGCCCCGCCACGTAGACGGAGAAGTCGGCGGGCCGCGCCTCCGCCAGCGGGGCGCGCCATACGGCCAGAAGGAGCGGGGCCGTCACCGTATCGATGGCTACGTCGATGAGCGCAAGTTCCTGATCCAGCGCCTCGGCAAGCCTCTGCCCTTCCGCCGGCTCAGGAAGCGCGTAGCCCTGGAGCCCATCCGGCGGCTCCACTTCCACGCCCTCCACGTAGCCGTCGGCTCCTAGCGCGCCGCCCGCGTGGAGGAAGAGCCAGCGCCCGCCTATGCGCCGCCAGCCCAGGTGCGTGAAGACCTCGCGGCGCCTCGCCTCTTGGCTGAGAAGCTGAATGGCGGCGCGCAGGTGGTCGCGGGTTGCCTGCCCCGCGTAGACGACGGCGCGGTGCCCCCATTCGGCGGCTACCCAGCCCATTGAGGCGAACCGCTCAGCCGGGATGGTGACGCGGGGGAGCGGTTCGCCCGCCTGGAGCCGTCCCTCCAGCGTGAAGTACACCTTCCGCTCCGCGCCGTCATCGCGCACCTCCTCGGCCACGATGCGGGCGGTGAAGTTGCAGAGAGGCCTCGCCGCGCCCCCGTCACCGATCCTGGCGATGCAGCCGTCCTGCTCGACATACTGGCCCGCCGACTGGGGACGATGGTCGTCGCGGGCCCTGGTAGGCGCCAATGGCGAAGTGGCGGCGCGCCCGTTGCTGGACTGCAGGACAGCTAACGCTTCGATGTTCTTCACCCGGCATCACCCCCTCGGCGGCGCAGCTCCCGGCCGGCGATGCTATCCACGGTCTTGACCACCTCGGCGTCGTCCAAGGGCGGCCGGCACCTGGCCTGGTTCCACGCCAGGCAGAGCTCGAGGACCACGTATGGGTCGACGCGCCGCCGCAGCAGATGCCCGGCCAGCCGCGCAATGGTGTTGTTCCTGGCGCCTTCTTCGACGCCGAACGCCACCAGCCGCCGCCACTCCGGCGGGTGGCCATGCTTGGTGTCGGCCCTGGGCGCCCGGTCAGCCAACAGCGCCAGCAGCCACTCCGGCAGCGGCGCCGGCGGCACGTCCCAGGGCGAAAGCCCATCCACCCACTCGTACCGCCGGCCGGATGGGTGGACGGACGGCGGGGCCATGACGTACCCGCCATCGCCCCGCACGTCGAGCCCCGGCAGGATCCGGACGGCGTTAGGGACGGGCCGCCCGGGGTGGCGGAAGTAGCGATGATAACCCTTGCCGGTCCGGGCGGTGGGCGTCGGGGGCAGCACCCGACCACGTAGCGACTCCTGGGCGTCGGGGCCATCCTCGTCCAGCACCACCAGCCCCGACACGGCGCCGGTGACGATGCCGATGTTGGCTCCCCGGTAGCGCCGGCGCCAGTCGGCCAGCTCCTCGGGGGTGGGGGTGCGGTGCTGGTACGCCTCCCACCGGATTAGTGGCCGCTTGTCCCGGCCGAGAGGGATCACAGACCACCCAAGGGCCAGATATCGCTCTGCCCAGCTCCGGACCGCAGGCGTGGAGATGGCGGGAGCGGCGGTTGTGCTCATGCCTCCCGCACCCCCACTAGCCGCGCGGTTGGATTGCGCCGCCATGTGCGGTACAATGGCGGCGGGAACATGTTGCGTGTCGTGATTCGAGTGGGGGGCGGCCACGGCGGTGGCCGCCCCCTGTTTCTTCGTCATACCGTGCCGCCCCCTTTCGCCGCGTTCTCATCCCGCACCCCCACTAGCCGCTCGGCGGCGTACCGGCGGAGTGCTTTCCATGGGATGACCCGCCTGGCGCCGATCTTGGCCCACGGCAGTTCCCCGCGCTCCATTAGGCGGTACAGGAACGAGCGCCGGATGCCAAGGTACTGACACGCCTCGGGGATGGAGGCCATGCCCTCTCGCACCAGTTCCTCCACGTCTTGACGCATGGCGTCACCTCCAAGCGCTTGCATGGGTGTCTACATATGTGCTACCATACTTCCGTCGGAAGATAAATACATGGAAGCGGAAATTAACCGGAAGGTGCGGAAGGAGGTGCGCCGGGATGGTCAAGCGCAAGCGGCGGCGCTTCCCGGAGGAGGTCTACCAGGCGATCTACCGCATGGTGCGGGAAGAGGGGCTCACGAACGCGGCGCAGATCCACGAGCGGCTTGTCCAAGCGTTCCCCGACACGGCCCCAACCGACCGCACGGTGCGGGCCATCGTCCGGGAACTTCTGCCACCCGACCCGTCCGGCCCATGGCAACCCGGGCCCGACGACGACCCCGAAGAGGCCGCCCTGGTGCTGGAGGCGTGGGCCGAGACGATGGCACGGGCCAAGGGTAGGGCTTCTTGGAAGCTGCCCAGCCGGGAGCGGGCTCGATGGATTGCGTGGATTCGGTCGGGCTGGCCGGATCTGGACCCTGTGGTGGCGGTGGTACTCGCCACCGACTACTGGGCTAGGAGAGCGAGCAAGCAGAGCACGGCGGACCTCGACGCCTTCCTCGCCTTTGCCCCGTGGCGCTCCGAAGAAGCGTACAGCCGGCTACAGGAGGCGATCCAGCAAGGAAGGGTGCCAGAACCGCCCCAATGGTATCTGGTGAGCTCTTCGGTGCTGCTCATGCAGCGAGCCATTGACGCCTCCCGGCAATCGACGGAAGGAGGAGAACAGCATGGGCCGGCGGGGTCGCGGTGAGGGCTCCATCTTTCGGCGCAAAGACGGCCGCTGGGCAGCCGAGATGTCCTTGGGGTACGGCCCAGACGGGAAGCGCCGGCGCGTGACCATCTACGGCAAGACGAAGCGGGAAGTGCAGGAGAAGCTTATGCAGCTCCAGCAGGACGCCCTTCGTGGGCTGCCGGTCAAGCCCGAGAAGCTGACGGTGGCGCAGCACTTCGAGGATTGGCTGGCTGCAAAGAGGAGGGCGGTGCGCTCGGGGACATACCTGACGTACGAGTCCCACGTCCGCACGCACATCATCCCGGCCATCGGCGCCGTGCAGCTGCGGGATCTCGACTACCGCCGCATCAACGCCCTGTACGCCAAGCTCCAGGAGACTGGGCTTGCGCCATCCACCCTGTCCGACATCGCCTCCGTCCTCCGCTCAGGCCTGGACGACGCCGTGGCGAAGGGGCTCATCCCCCGGAACCCCGCGAAGATGGTGCCGAAGCCGAAGGTTCGGCGGCACGAAGCCAGGTTCATGACGCAGGAAGAGGTGCGCTGGCTGCTGGAGGCCGTCAAGGGGGAGCGATTGGAGGCTGGCTTCATCCTGGCCCTGTACACCGGGATGCGTCCCGGGGAGTGGCTAGGGCTGCCCTGGGATGCGGTCGACCTGACGATGGGTACCGTTACCGTCCGGCAGGCGCTTCACGAGGAGAACGGACGGGTCTTCATCGGGCCGGTGAAGACGAAGGCGGCCCTGCGCACCATCACCATCCCGCAGACCGTCGTCCAGGCGCTGCGAGAGCACCAGAGGCGCCAGCGTCTGGAACGCATGGCTGCCGGGCCGGCCTGGCAGGACAGCGGGCTTGTGTTCACCAACACGCTAGGCGGGCTGTTGCGGCGCAGCAACGTCAGCGTCCGTGATCTCGCCCGGGTGATCCGCAAAGCACGAAAGCTGGCGGCCGAGGCTTACGAGAAAGCCAGCATGCCCCGGAGCGAAGCCCAGGCGAAGGCGGCAAAGCTGCTGGAGGGCGTCACGCTGCACACCTTCCGCCACACCCACGCCGCCGCCCTCATCGCCGCCGGAGTGGACATCCTGACCGTTTCCCGCCGGCTCGGCCACGAGAACGTCCGCATCACGCTGGAGCTGTACGGCCACCTGATGCCGGGCCAGGACGAGAAGGCCGCGGCGGCCATCGAGCGGTTCGCGGCGGACATCTCCCGTTAGGCTGTCAATTGGCTGTCAAACGACCTAAAGCTGTCTGTGCCCAACAAAAGAAGCCCGCCCACAAACCCAGTCGTGGCGGGCTTTTTTGCTGGTATGGGCGACCCGATTTTACCGACGACATCTACATCGCAATCTTAGTTCTCATCGAGGCCGCCTCCCGACAAAAAAAACGGCGAACCCCTCTTCGGTTCGCCGTCGGCGTTCCGTTTCCGCCCGCGTTTGGCGGCTTGATCTCACCGTTTCTCGGCTTGATCGCCCCGACGATCGGCTTGATCGGTCCGACCGATCCCGGGCCGCTCGCCGGAGGGGACCGCTTCGTCGGGCGACGTTCTATCGGCCGACGCCCGGGCCGCCTCGACGAAGGCGGCAAAGAGCCGTCGCTGCTCCCATGCGCCGGCGGCGGCGAGGGCTTCGGCGTGCCACTGGACGCCGAGGGCCAGCGGGCCGTCCGGCCGCTCGATCGCCTCGATCACCCCGTCGTCGCTCCAGGCGACGGCCCGCCAGCCGGGAGCGACGCGGCGGATCGCCTGATGGTGGAAGCTG
>JADBKN010000032.1 GCA_014896375.1 Bacillota bacterium
TCCTTCAATAGAGCCCCGGCCTGTCGACCGGGGAGACGGCGGGTGCTCGAAACCCGCATGGGGCAAGGGATTCGAGCTTCGATTTCGAGTACCTCCCCGAATGGGTCCATTTGCAGTTGTCAAAGGTCGCCTTAGAGAGGCCTGAGAGCCGCGCCCGGCGCGGCTTTCGAGCACCGCCTGGAGTTTTGCACGAACCGGGGTGCTCGAATGGGCCACAGAGGACAATTCCCGCCGTGTGATGGCGATTCCTCCCAATGGCGCTTCCTCCCTCTGGAGCGGCTGCTCCGGAAGGGCAGGGGCATCTACTCCGGGACGGCGGCCGAACGGGACGCCCGCGCCGGCAGGAACTGCCCCAGCCCGAAATGGCAGCCGTAGCCGAGAGCCATCGGCCCCGTCACGGCCTCCGCGAAGGTGATGCGCCAGCCGCCGGGCGGGCCGCCCGGCCGTTTGACGTCGCGGCGCTCGCGCAGCCAGGCGTACTCCAGCCACGAGGCCCGGCGCGCGTGGCGCGCTTCCTGGGCGGGCAGCGACCGCACGGCCACAGGATCCGGGAAGCCGCGCGCGGCGAGTTCCTTGCGGATCTGATCTTCCGGCGTGTCCACCCAGTGCCGCGTCTCCCCGCTGCCGCGCGGCTTGGCGTGCCGGCCTGGGACGAAGGGCGTGGCCGACTCCCACTCCCGCGCCGGTCCGACGAGCACCAGGGCCAGGCGCGGGTCCCGCGGGTCCGCTGTGGCGTAGAGGAGGACGGTGTCGACGAGCACCGCCTCGGCCGGGCGTTCGCCGGCCTCCCGCCCCCGTCCGTGGAGGGGCACCTTCACGGTGCGCAGCGCGCTGAGCGCCTCGATTTCCGCACGCGTGAAGCCGGCCGGCGCCCAGATATGGAGGTGGTCCAGCCAACCGTCGCCGTCTTCGTCTGTGGGAAGGTAATGGGCGTGCCGGTGCCCGCCCTCGATGGGGCGCCCGTCGGCTGCGCGGCCGGAGAGCGTCTCCGAGACGGCGCCGCCGTTCAGGCGCCCGTAGATGCTCATCACAGCGCGGCGTGCGCTCTCGGCCAGGCGCAACGTCTGGGTGGCCGGCAACTTCACGCGGCTGGTGAGGGCGTAGCGGAAGAAGGTGACGACGTCGCCGCCCGCGCCGGCGCGCTGCACCCGCCGGCGCATGGCCGTGGAGCGGGTGTCCGCGGGCGGCACCCGGTAGGGCACGAAGCGCGCTGCTGGCGGCAGCGTGCGGCGGTGGGTGCGCTGCAGGGTGCCGGTGTCCAGGGTGAGATCGTCCAGGCGGGTGCCGGGCGCGGGACAGAGGACCTCGACGGTGCGGCCCTCCTCCATGGCCGCGTGGGCAGGCGCAGCGGCTGCCTGGGTCCCGGCCATACCCGCGGCGGCCGCGGCAGGCCAGGCGTTGACGGCGGCCGCTTCCCGGTGCGCGCGCGCCCAGCAGAGGCTCTCCGCTCTGCCCAGGTACGGAAGGCGCTCAAGGAGGTCGTTGAGGAGCGCCAGCTGGGCATCGTCCAGGTCGGCGTGCGGCCAGTGGACCTGCACGGGAGTGTCCGGGTCCACGGCCAGCATGCCGTTCAACATGAGGCTCGGCCGGTCTCCCCGCACGGGCACGTAATGGCGCGTGGCGGCCTGCGTAACGGGCGGCAGGCCGTAGAGCGGCGGCGTGTAGAGCGGGCGGAGGAGGGCTTCCATATCGCCTCGCGGCACTTCCGGCCGCCGCGCCTGCCACACGGCGCACAAGGCGCGCAGGATGCGCCACGGCGAGGGCGGCCACTCGACCGCGCCCTCATTGGTGTGGCGCCCCCAGGGCGTGGCGGCGTACCGCCCGGTGGGGAAGCGGAACTCAACGGTCAGCAACGAAGCCGCCCTCCTCTTGGCTGGCAGCCACCTGCTCCTTGGTGCGGCGCGTCGCCCCGGCGCGCGCCTCCGTCCACATGAGGCGCGTCACGGGCGGATCCGCGAAGAGGCCGGCGCGGCGGCAGGCTTCCAGGCTCTCACGCAGCGCCGCGGTGAGGTCGGGGAGGGGCGGCAGCGGCCAGCCCTGCGGGCGGCGGGCGGCGATGCCGCCGGAGTCGTCGTCCGTTTCCAGGTCGCAGAGCGTGCGCAGGCGCATGCCGCCATCCAGAAGGCGACGGATCTTCCAAAGGGAGAGGGCGACGAGGAAACGCAGCGCCTCTTCCGGCAGGCCGTAGCTCTGAAGCAGGTCGAGATCCAGGGTGAAGCTCGCCCGGATGCGACCACACGTCCAGAGCGTGCGCGCGTAGGGGATGTTGCCGTAGCCGGCTTCCGCATCGCGGCCGGCGGCGCCGCGGCTGCTCTGGATGTGATCCACCTTGACGCCGCCGTAGTGGACCGGCTCGGCATCCTCGCCGAGGATCATGGCGTAGAGTGCGCGAGTGAGGCGCGCGCGGCCGTTGAGATTGGCGAAGAAGACGCCGTGCACAAGAGAATTCGGATCGTACTTGAACACGGTGCGGGCGAGGCGCTGCATGTCCACGGGAGAGTCGTCGGCGATGCCGGCCTCTTCGGCGAAGTCCTTCATGAACGTCCCCTGGGCGTCGACGATGTAGGCGCTGTGCAGCCGGTGCGCCTCGGTGAGCGAGCTGGTGGGACGCGTCTCACCGCGGGCCACCTGCACATCCACATGGACGTAGGGCATGCCTTCGAGGTCGGCCACAGGGCGCTGGGCCGCTGAATCCCAGCACACACCCTCCAGGCGGTTCGCCATCGACTGCTCGGACTCCACGATGAGCATCGTCACGTGGCTGCCCGGTTTGCGGAAGTGGGCCGCGCCGATGCTGGGGAAGCCGGTCGGCTGGATGAGTTCCCCTGAGACGGGGCGCAGCGGCGCTTCAAGGTAGAGGCGGCGCGTGCCGCCCAGCCCCCAGAGATCCTTCGCGGTCGTCGTCATGATCATCTCTCCCTCTTGCGGCCTTCGTGGCCGCTTGTCGGTGTGGGCGGTGCCATTGGATCCATACAGGACGTCGTGTTTAGGAAGCCTCGACCGTTCCCGTCTCCCGGTCCACGTCTCCCTCCTCGCGGCTGCGCAAGACGTACCGCGCGAGGGTGCGCTCCGCCCCGGGGCGCAGCGGCACGAGCAGCGCGGCGGCCAGACGCTGCGCCTGCGCGGGGGAAAGGTTCGGCGCGCCCGCCGCCCCGGTGGGCGTAAGCGTCGTGCTCACGCCGGCCGCCTGAAGCGCGTGAAAGGCGGCGAGGTAGGCCTCCCGCAGGCGGCCGGCCGCGACGAGCGCCAGAAGTGAGCGGTCCACGCGCGGCTGGACCTCATCGCCCTCCTCAGCCGGAAGGCCTCGCTCACTGAGGAGCGAGCGGAAGACGGCGTAATGGCGGAAGAGCGGCGCCGCCGCCGGCCACGCGGCCCCCTCCCGCCGGCCGCGGGCGGGATCTGTGGGCGCATCGCCACCCTGGCGGGTGCGGCCGGCTCGCTCCACAGTCTCCCAGGGGAGCGCCGCGAACCCGTGGAGGAGGTCCGTGACCAGATCCTCGTCGACCGCTTCATCGAGAAAGGCCGCCACCGTCTCCAGGGCGGCGCCCCGGCCGGCACCGTAGATCCATGCAGCCGCGGGCGTGTCCGGGGTTTCCGTCATCGCGTCGAGCCAGCGGCGGTCGAGCACGCGGACGAGGTTGGCGGGGAGAGGGCCCGGGCCCCACACGGCGCGCCGGCTGGAGGGCGCCCAGGAGACGCCGCCGGCGCCTGTGTCCAGAGGCTCCAGGTACTCCCGCACGGGCGCACCGGCGGGGCGCCCGCCCGCGTCCACGCCTCCGGTGCGTGCCGGCCGCGCGCCGAGACTGGAGAGCGCCAGCGCCAGCGCGACCTCATGGGACCCGTCGTCGACGGCCGCGATCCACTGCTGCAGGGTATGGAGGCCCGCCCCCCGGCGCCAGCACGCGGCGAGCGGCAGGATGCCCGCCTCCCGCGCGGCCTGCGGCGTGCGCGCGAGCGTGCGCTCCGCGCGGCCGGCGGCCGCCATCACGGCGGCCAGGCCCGTGCGCCCGGCCGAGTACTGGTAGACGGCCTCTTCCACACGGCGCAGCGCCTCGCGCCACTCGGCCGGAGCGCCGCGGCGCTCGCTCACCTCCCTCAGGCGGTCGAGCCACGGATCCAGCGCGTGAAGGAGGTGGACCGGCTCCAGGCGGCGCACGGCCACCTCGTCGCGATGGACGGCGAAGTAATTGCGCCCGTTGCGCACGGCGAAGACGTAGCGATGGAAGGAGCGCGCCCCGCGGTCCACGCCCAGGCTGCGCACGGCGCGGACGAAGTCCACGCCCCGCAGGGCGTTGCGCCGTCCCCAGCGGGCGCGGCCCTGGGCGAAGAAGTGGGCCGTCTCCGCGAAGCCCGCCGGGCGGTCCCACACCGGCAGCCAGATCTCCGCGCGCTCCTCGTTGGATTGCTCCTCTTCCGCCACGTCGCCGCGGTCCAGGGAGGGGTCCACCGAGAAGGGGAAGGCGGCCATGGGCCGGCTGGCCGGGCTGAGCCGGCGGGATGTGGCGCCGGCGAAGAAGAGCGTGCCCTCCATCATGAGGACGAAGCTCCAGGGGTTCACGTAGCCGCGGCCCTCGAAGCCCGTGCCCTGGTTGAGGCCGCCCACGCCGGCCGGGTCGAACTGGCCGATGGCGCCGTCATCCAAGGGCGGCGTCTCCGCGCCCCAGAGGGCGTCCTCCAGCCACGCGCGCGCGGCGGCCGGCCGCGGCGAGCCGGCGCGCGGCGGGATGAGGCGCGCCACCTGGATCGCGTAGTTGCCGGCCCAATCCAGGTTGCCGTCATTGCCGCCGGTACCGAGAAGGGGATTGAAGCGCAGGCCTTCATCCGTCCAGACGGCCACCGCGTCCAGCCAGAGCACCGCCTCGTCCGGGAGGGCGGCGCGCAGCGCGAGGAAGAGCTCTTCCTTGGCACCCTTCTCGGGTTTGGCGGTGAGGCCCAAGTCCTGAAGCACTTGACGCGCGCGTGTGATGGCCTCCCGCAGGGCGGCCAGGCGGGGTTCGTCGCCTGCTTCGATGGCGCCCACCGCGCGGTTCGTCTCCGTCTCCTGGCCGGAGGCGCGGCGGAAGAAGCCGCTGCCGCCGTTCCAGGGGCTGACGATGGGCGAAGGCGCGTAACGCTCCAGGAAGAAGTGAATGATCTCCTCGCGCCCCAGGCGCGTGAGCACGTGGAAGCCGTCCTCGCCCCAGTACCCTCGGGCGGCGGGGTCCGGGCCGCCCTCACGGGCCAGAGCGCGGAAGGCGCCGAGGGCTGTGAGGTAGCGCGCCAGAGGCTGCGGGCGCAGCGCGTGGAAGACGATGTCGTTCATGCGCTCACCTCCTTTGCGTGCGGTCCCCGGCCTGCGCCGTCTCCGGCCGCTTCACGCGCGCTGGCGCGCCAGTCCGCGATGCGCAGGAGAGCCTCGAGGTACGCCAGGCGGAAGGGGCCCAAGCGCCGCAGGAGCCCGAGCGCCATCTCCGACCAGCTGAGCGGCGCCCCGCCGAGTTCCATGCGTTCAAGGGAGAGAGCGATTTCGCCGCCGCCCGGCCAGTGGACGATATCGCCCTCCCACACGCCCAGGGCGAAGCGGCGCTCGCCGCCGGGCGGCGGGCTCTCCCGGTCCGCGGAGCGGATGGCGAGCCGCACACGGCCGTGGTGGGCGGCGATGACGTACGCCGCAAGGGCGGTGAGTTCATCCGCCGCTTCATGGCCTCCTGCGGGCGCCATGCGCTGCAGGTAGGCGAGGGCGCTCGCCAGCTCGTGCCGGAAGGGGCGCCGGCCGCCGCCCCCGCCGCCGCGCCCGGCCGGCGCCTTCGCCCAGAAGCTCGCCGGCCTCGTCCCTCCCGGCGTCTCCCCATCCTGCGCGGCCGCGCCCAGCCGCTCCTGGAAGGCGGGGTGGGTCTTGCCGATGTCGTGGTAACGCGCGGCCTCCAAGAGCGGGGGCAGGAACGCGTCCGCCTCCACCACGTCCCCAAGAGCCCCCAGGAGCCCGGCGAGCTCCGTCACCACGTGGTCCGTGTGCTCCTCCAAAGATATCCAGCGGCCGGCAAAGGTCGCGTCGTCGTCGTCGATGTCTTCGTCCGCGGCGGCGCCGGCGAGCGGTGTGGGCGGAGCCGGTTCACGACGGTCGGGGTTCCAGCCAAGGCCGTCACTATAAGCGCCGAATGCCGAGGGGAGGGCCACCAGCATGCCCGGGCGCAGGCCGGATCCGTCCACGGGCAGCCAGCCGTCGATCGGGTCCCAGCGATGCGCGCGCAGCGCGGACGGCCGCGCCGCCATGGCGGCACGCAGCTCGTAGACGGGCACGCTGCAGAGATCCTCGCCGCGGAAGCGCGGCCGATCGGGCAGACCGCCCTCCACCCACGCCACCAGCACGTCGAGCTGGTCGGCCGAGCGGATGAAGGGGCCGACGTCTTCGTTCTCCCCGCTGAGGTTCGGCGACGTGTCGAAGAGGCCGTGCAGGTCGCGGCGCCGCAGCGTGGGGAGGGCTTCCGGCCTCGTGGGCGGCGGGGCGACGGCCTGCAGGCGCCACGGCGACACGTTCTCGCCCTCCAGCGCCGCCAGGCGCTCCTTGGCGGCCTTGAGCTCCTCCGCGGAGTAGGGTGCGGCCGCGCGTTGAGAGTCGAGGTCCAGCCAATACACGCGCCCTGGCCGCGCGCCGTAGCGGTTGACGCGGCCCATGCGCTGGACCAGGGAGGACCAGGGCGCCAGCTCGGTGATGAGGACATCCGCGGAGACGTCCACACCGGCTTCGACCACCTGCGTGGAGATGACCAGCTTCCGGCGGCGGTCGGCCAGGATCTCGGCCATGAGGCGGCGGCGGTCGGCCGGCCGGAAGTGACTGTGGAGGAGGTAGAGGGACGGGGCTCCCGCAGCGGCGCGGCGGCGCGCCCGTTCGGCCTCCGCGGCGGCGTGCACGGCGCGGGCGCGCGCCACCGTGTTGCAGACGACGAGCACGAAGCCGTCGTCCGGGAGGCCATCGAAGGCGCCGAGTGCGAGCCGGGCCACATCTTCCGGACGCGGCGCGCCCTTGACGGGTTTCACGCCGCCGGCATGCCGCAGGATCTTCTGCGCGTGGAGGCGCGCGCGAAGGCGGGGATCGGCGAGGTCCTCGTCTCCGAGTTGCAGGATGGGATGGGG
Organism: Bacillota bacterium; assembly: GCA_014896375.1. Taxonomy (GTDB): domain Bacteria; phylum Bacillota; class Sulfobacillia; order RBS10-35; family Bu92; genus Bu92. The sequence goes on from JADBKN010000032.1 coordinate 7,114, forward strand.
CGGCTCGGGGGCGTCCACGGTGCGCAGCGCGTCCGTATCCAGCGTGGCGGACATGTACGTGACCTGCGTGGGACCGAACGTGGACTCGATGGCGTGGAGGGCGTCGAGCTGCCGCGCGGTGCGGAGACCGTTGCCGAGGAGCTGCGTTTCATCGAGGATCCAGAGCGCGTCGTTGTGGAGGAGGGCGAAGACGACCGGCCAGGAGTAGCGGCGCGTGGCGTAGGCGCGGTTGAGCGCGGCGGAGAGGATCATGTCCTCGGTGCCGACGAGCACCTGGTCCGCCTCGGGGTGCAGCAGCCAGGCGCCGTGTACGGTGGACGCGCCGTACGGCGGATGGGGATCCGCAGCCGGGTCGCCGCCGCCGTAGAGGAGGTGGACGGGGATGTCCTCGCCCGCATTTTGAAATGCGTGACGGATGGCGGCGGCCGTCTGCTCCACGAGCACGCGGGTGGGGAGGATCCAGACGAGGCGCCGGGGCGTGCGGGCGCGCACGCCGGCCGGCCCGTGGCGGCGCCGCCAGGCCCACGCGAGGGACACGCCCAAGGTCTTGCCGGAGCCGGGCGGGGCGGCGATGCCGGCGGGCCAGGAGGCTTCCGTGGCCAGGCGGGTCTGGTACGGGAAGGGCGGGTGGCCGCGGCTTCCACGGCTGCACGGAGGCGACGCTCCCACGCGGCGTCGAGCCGTGGTACGTCGCCGGTGGCGCCCTCCCGCGCCTCGGCCGGTGCGCCCGCCCGCCGCAACGCGAGGAGGAACTCGATGTTGCCCTCGGCGCCCGTCACAGGCGACGGGGTGACGTCCACAGGCACGAAGCCCCATCCCGGCGCCTCGGCCACGACGCGCCGGAGGACGGCGAGGTGGACGGCCGGGTCCCGCACCACGCCGCGCCGCCCCACGTGCTCCGGACCGGCCTCGAACTGCGGCTTGACGAGCACCACGCCGCGCGCGTCCGGCCGGCAGAGCGGCGCCACCACGGGCAGCACCTTCTCCAGCCCGATGAAGGAAAGATCGGCAGTGACGAAGTCGACCGGTTCGGGGATATGCTCGCTCGTCAAGTTGCGGGCATTGACACGTTCCCGCACATGCACGCGCGGATCCTGACGGAGCTTCCAGGCCAGCTGGCCGTAGCCCACGTCCACCGCATACACGCGCGCCGCGCCGTGCTGCAGGAGGCAGTCTGTAAAGCCACCGGTGGACGCACCCAGATCCAGGCAGACGCAGCCGCGCACGTCCAGCGCGAACACGCGCAGCGCGTGCTCCAGCTTCAGGCCCCCGCGGCTGACGTAGCGCGGCGGCTCGCCGCGCACCTCAAGGTGCGCGGCGGGCGGCACGCGCCGGCCCGGCTTCGTCTCCCGCTGACCGTCGACGAACACGCGCCCTTCCAGGACGGCCGCCTGCGCGAGGCGCCGGCTGGCGACAAGCCCGCGCCGCACGAGCTCCACGTCGAGGCGCTCGCCGGCCACGTCAGACGGCGCCTGCGCCGGCACCGCCGTCCCGCAGCGGGTGCAGCGCCGCGCGCCCTCCTCGCACGAGCTCCAGCGCCTCCTGGGCCACCGAGGCCGCGTCGAGCCCCATCTCCGCGCGCTGGCGGTCCGGGTCGCCGTGCAGGATGTAGCGGTCGGGGTAGCCGAGGACGCGCGTGCGCACGCCCCAGAGACCTTCCTCGCTCAAGAGCTCGAGCACCGCGGAGCCGAAGCCCCCCGCGCGCACGCCGTCCTCCAAGGTCACAACCGCCCCCGTGGCGCGCGCCCGCTCCACGATCAGATCCCGGTCGAGCGGTTTGGCGAAACGCGCGTTGACGACGGTCGCCTCCACGCCGCGGGCGGCCAACAGCTCCGCCGCCTCAAGAGCGGTGTAGGCCAAAGGGCCCAGCGCCAGAAGCAGCACGTCCCGGCCCTCGCGCAGCACCTCCGCGCGGCCGATGGGCAGCGGTTGCGGCTCCCGGGAGATGTCGACGCCGCGCCCCGCCCCGCGTGGGTAGCGCACGGCGATCGGACCGTCGCAGTAGTCGAGCGCCGTGCGGAGCATGTCGCGCAACTCGGCCTCGTCCTTCGGCTGCATGATGACGAAGTTCGGGATGGAGCGGAGATAGGCGATGTCGAACATGCCCTGGTGGCTGTCGCCGTCGGCGCCCACGAGCCCGGCGCGGTCGATGGCGAAGACCACGGGCAGGTTCATGCGGCCGACATCGTGCACGAGCGCGTCGTAGGCGCGCTGCAGGAACGTGGAGTAGATCGCGACGACCGGCCTGCGCCCGCCGAGGGCCAGGCCGGCCGCGAAGACCACGGCGTGCAGCTCCGCGATGCCCACATCGAAGAAACGATCCGGGTACGCTTCCTTGAACGCCTGGGTGCCGGTGCCGTCCGGCATGGCGGCGGTGATCGCCACGACCTCCGGCCGCGTGCGCGCCAGCTCCACGAGCGTGCGGCTGAAGACGGCGGTGTACTCCGGCTTCGAGGGAGGAGACGGCAGCGGCCGGCCTGTGGCCACGTCGAAGGGCTTGAAGCTGTGGCCGGCGTCCGGCGCCTTCTCCGCGGGCTGAAAGCCCTTGCCCTTGACCGTGAGCACGTGCACGACGACCGGCCCGCCGATGCTCTTCGCCTGCCGCAACGCCTCCCGCACGGCGGCGATGTGGTGGCCGTCGACGGGTCCCAGATACGTGAAGCCCAGCTCCTCGAACCACATGCCCGGCAGGACGAGATACTTGAGGCTGTCCTTGAAGCGCTCCATGGTGCGCGCCACGCTCGGACCGATCCTCGGGATGTGGTTCAGGAGCCGTTCGATGTCGCCCTTGAGGCCGCGGTACACGGGCTGGCTGCGGATGCGCTGCAGGTAGGTGTGGATGGCACCGACGTTCGGGGCGATGGACATGGAGTTGTCGTTGAGGACGACGATCAGGTCGGTGCCCAAGGCGCCGGCGTTGTTGAGACCTTCATAGGCAAGGCCGCCCGTGAGCGCGCCGTCGCCCACGATGGCCACGACGTGATGCCGCTCCCCGGCGAGGTCGCGCGCCTTGGCGTAGCCGAGGGCGGCGGAGATCGCCGTCGAGGCGTGGCCGGCCTCCCATACGTCGTGCGGGCTCTCGGACCGGCGCAGAAAGCCGCTCAGACCGCCCGGGCGGCGTAGGGTGTGAAAGACGGAGTAGCGGCCGGTGAGGAGCTTGTGCGGATAGGCCTGGTGGCCGACGTCCCAGACCAGCTTGTCCTTTGGACTTTCAAATTCCAGGTGCAGGGCCAGGGCGAGCTCGACGACGCCCAACCCCGCGCCGAGGTGCCCGCCGTTGCGCGCGACGGTCTCGATGATCGTCGTGCGGATCTCTTGTGCGAGCCGTTCCAGCTCGGCCGTCGACAACCCGCGCAGGTCCTCGGGTCCTCTCAGATCACTGAGGCGTCGGCTCAAGCGCAGTCCTCCCGATGGGGCTCTTTGCAGAATCATGCCCGGCCGTCCGGGCCAAGCTACGCCCGGAGGCCGGTTGACAAACACATCATGGCAGGTGGCCGCGGACCGGGTAAACATTGCGGCTTAGGTCCAGCAGGATTTCCCCGGCGTCTCCGGGGCGTCGCCGCCCCGGCGGTTTCCCTTTATGACACCGCCGCGTCGTCGCCGCGCGCGGGGCTGGATTGCCACTGAGACCGCACCGTAATCCCCGGCCGCGTCCTCGGACGAGGAACAGCCTAGGAGTTTTCCTCGACGGCCGCGGGAGCGCCTTAGCCTTTTTTGCAGGTGAGGTTTCCCCGGCAGATGCGCTGCGTCCCGGGCCCTGGAACGCCGCGCACGACCCGGCATCCACCCCACCCACTCAAGGCAGGCTACGCTGCACGCAGGGTTCGACCGCATGCAGGTTCCACCCCGTTTCCGAGTGGGAACCGTGGGCGCCCACCCAGAGAACGGGCCTCCGCGGGGGCAGGGTCCACGCCCGCATGCCGTTGCGGGTCGCCCCGCCCCCTTAACTCCCAGTACCGACCCCCGACTGGGCGTCGGCAGCCGGCACCAGGAACTTCATCGATGTGCCCTTTGACGGATTTTTAGGCCCGCCTTCAGGCGCCTGCGGCCGACTAGGATACTGCGCCACCTGCGAAACTCGAGGCCAAATGGCCACCTGTTCAATTGTCAATCATGGAATTATACTCGATCTCAATGATCGCGATCAATGACAAATCGAGCCAGCTCGGCCAGCCCCGCCGCGCGCTCGCCGAACGGCGCTAGACACGAGATCGCCTCCTCCACCGCCGCGCGCGCGCGACGACGCGCGCCGTCGACGCCGTAGAGGTCGACGAACGTCGTCTTGCCGGCCGTGCGGTCGGCGCCCACGTCCTTGCCCAGCCGGGCGGCGTCCCCCACGACATCCAGCACGTCGTCGATCGCCTGGAAGGCCAGGCCGAAGGGGCGCGCAAAGGCCGCCAGGGCGCTCAGTCCGTCCTCCGGAAGCCCCGCCGCCAACCCGCCCAAGACGACGGACGCCCGGAAGAGCGCGCCCGTTTTCATTCGGTGCATCGCGTGCACATCGGCCTCATCCGCGCGGCCGGCGCCAGTAAGGTCGAGGTCCAGCTGCTGGCCGCCGACCATGCCCGCGTGGCCGGCACCCTCCGCGAGCTCCCGCACGGCCCGCAGGCCCACGCGCGCGTCCGGCCAGGGCGCGCGCGCCAGCCACTCGAACGCGAGCGTGAGGAGGGCGTCGCCGGCGAGGACGGCGGTCGCCTCGCCGAAGGCGCGGTGCACCGCGGGCAGGCCGTGGCGCGTGTCGGCGTCGTCCATGGCGGGCAGGTCGTCGTGCACGAGGGAATAGGCGTGCACGAGCTCCACGGCCGCCGCCGCCTCCAGCGCGAGAGGCCGCGTGTCCGTCCCGCCGCCGGCCGCAGCGTGCGCGGCCAGCACCAGGGCGGGCCGCAAGCGCTTGCCGCCGCCCAGCACGGCGTGGCGCATGGCGGCGTGCAGGCGCTCGGGCGGTTCTTCGGCCGGCGGCAGGCGACGGTCGAGCAGCCGTTCCACTTCCCGCCCGGCGGCCAGCGCTGCGGGCGTCACGCCGAGGCGTCCTCCTCCGTGGCGAACGGCCGCGTCTCCGTCTCCCCGGACGCGCCGGCCACAAGCAACTCCACCTTGCGCTCCGCCTCATCGAGCTTGCGCGTGCAGTAGCGGACGAGCTCGATCCCTCGTTGGAAGTCGGCCAAAGCCGCCTCCAGTGTGAGGTCGCCGCTCTCCAGGCGCGCCACGACCCGCTCCAGCTCCGCCATGGCCTCCTCGAAGGACGGTTCCTGCGTCTCGCGTTCCACGGGTGTCGACACCGCGCCTCCTCCTTCCATCCTCACCGCGCCGGCTTCCCGCCGGCGGGGCGCCCATCCTCCGGCGCAGGCGGCGTGGCGGCTGCCGTGCGTAGGCTATCCGGCCCCGGCCCGGCCCCCCAGACCTCGCACTGGAGGGCGCCCTCGGCCAGGATGACTTCGATGGCCTCGTGCAGTTCCACCTGCGTCGCCGAGCGGATCACGGAGCCGTCCGCGCGCCGAGCCACCGCGTAGCCGCGCGCCAGCACCGCCAGCGGGCTCAGCGCCTGCAGCCTCGCTGCCGCGCGCTCCAGGCGCCGCCGGCGCGCCTCCACCGCCGCGCGCGTCTCCCGCCCGAGAGACGCGCGCAGCTCGTCCAGCCGCTGGCGGCCCGCCAGCACCGGCCAGAGCGGCCGGCGCAGCGGGGCGCGCGAGCGCAGGAGGGCCAGGCGCCGGCGGTCCTCCTTCACCACGCGCCGGAGGCCGGAGGCGAGGCGCGCCGCGAGGCCGGCGAGGCGCCGTTCGAGCTCCGCCCGGTCCGGCACGACGATCTCCGCGGCCGCCGACGGCGTGGGCGCGCGCACGTCGGCGACGAAGTCCGCGATGGTGAAATCCGTCTCGTGTCCGACGGCCGAGACGACGGGCAGGCGGGAGGCCGCGATGGCGCGCGCCACGCGCTCGTCGTTGAAGGCCCACAGATCCTCAAGAGAGCCCCCGCCGCGGCCCACGATGATCACGTCGGCGCCGAGGGCCGGGTCGTTGGCGCGGCGCAGTCCCTCGACGATCTCCGCAGGCGCGCTTTCGCCCTGCACGGCCACGGGCACGACGACGATCTCGATGTTCGGGAAGCGGCGCCTCGCCACGCGGATGATGTCGCGCACGGCCGCGCCCGCCGGCGACGTCACGACGGCCACGCGCCGCGGCAGCCGCGGCAGCGGGCGCTTGCGCGCCGCGTCGAACAGCCCCTCCGCGGCGAGCCGCGCCTTGAGACGCTCCAGAGCCAGGTGCAGGCTGCCCGCCCCGGCCGCGAGCAGCACGTCCACGTAGAGCTGGTACTGGCCGCTCTTGCCGTAGACGCCGACGTAGCCGTGCGCCACCACCTCCACGCCGTCGGCCAGGTCCGGGGGCAGCGGGCCCCAGACGGCCGCCTGCTCGCGCGCGTGGCGCTCGAACATCACGGCGCGCAGGACGGCCGCGTCGTCCTTCAGCGAGAAATAGCGGTGACCGGACACGTGATGCTTGTAGTTCGAGATCTCGCCGCGCACCCAGACGTCCTGCAGCTCCGGCGTGCCCTCCACCGCCCGCTGGATGGTGCGCGTCACCTGGGAGACGGTGAGCGCCGTGTCCGGCCCCGGCAGCGCGTCTCTCGTCACCGCGCCCATGTCGCGTCCACCGCCTCCGCCGCGCGCCGTTCCGCCGCGTCGACGAGATTCTGAAGCAGCATGGCGACCGTCATCGGCCCCACGCCCCCCGGCACCGGGGAGAGCGCCCCCGCCACGCCGGCCACATCCGGGTGCACATCGCCCAAGAGCCCCGCCTCCGTGCGGTGGATGCCGACATCCACCACCACCGCGCCCGGCCGCACCATCTCCGGGCCGATGAGCCACGGCCGGCCGGCCGCCACCACGAGGATCTCCGCTTGGCGCGTGACCTCCGCCAGATCGCGCGTGCGCGAGTGACAGACGGTGACGGTCGCGTGGTGCTGCTCCAAGAGCAGCGCCGTGGGGCGCCCCACGAGGTTGCTGCGGCCCACGACGACCGCGCGCCGCCCGGCGGGGTCGATGCCGTGGTGGCGCAAAAGCTCCAGGATGCCCGCGGCCGTGCAGGGCACGAGCGCCGGACGGCCGCGGAAGAGGCGGCCGGCGTTCAGCGGGTGGAAACCGTCCACATCCTTCGCCGGGTCGATCAGCTGCACGATGTCCTCGAAATCGACGTGGCGCGGCAGCGGGGACTGCACGAGCACGCCGTCCACGTTCCGGTCGGCCGAGAGGCCGCGCACGGCGGCCGCCACCTCCGCGGCCGGCGCCTGGGACCCCAACCGGCGCACGCGCACCTCCACGCCGAGGCGCGCCGCAGCGCGCCGCTTGGCTCGGATGTACGCAGCCGTGGCCTCGTCCTCGCTCGCCCAGACGATGCCGAGGACCGGGGGACGCAGCCCGCGCCGCACCCGCTCCGCGAGGCGCCGCCGGAGGCGCTCGTGCACCTGCGCGGCCGCGGAGCGGCCGTCGAGCAGCAAGGCGCGCGTCAAGGCTCCACCTCCGTTTCACCGCGGCCGCCGCGGGCGGCGCGTCAGGGGTGATGGGGTTCGAGGGAGCGGACGAGGCTGCCCAGAATGCCGTTCACAAAGCGGCTGGAATCCGCGCCGCCGTACGTCTTCGCCAGCTCCACGGCCTCGTCGACGGCCACTGGCGGCGGCGTGTCCGGGCAGTGAAGCAGCTCCCACACCGCCACGCGCAGAATGTTGCGGTCCACCGCGGCCAGCCGCTCCAGAGGCCAGTCGTGGGACCGTTCGGCGATCGTCCGGTCGATCTCCCGCCGGTGGGCGAGCACGCCCTCCACGATCTCGCCGGCGCGCGCCACCGTCTCCCCGTCGGCCGCGTCCTCTTCGCCCAGGTAGGCGAGCAGCGCGTGCGGATCGCCGCGACCGACGTCCATCTGATAGAGGGCCTTCATGGCCAACTCACGCGCCTGATGACGGTTCATGGTCCACCCCCTCGGCCGCGCGGCGCGCCGGCGCCGGTCAGCGCCGGCCCGGCGGCAGCAGCCGGTCGAGCACCTCGGCCAGCGTGGCGTCCTCGTCGTCCAGGTGCTTGCCGATGAGATAGCCGGCGATCACGCACGCCCAGACGAAGAGCGTCCACCATAAGCCTAGGATGATCGTCATCAGGCTGAATAGCAGCCCGAAGATCGCTCCCAGCGTCTTTCCCCGATGATGCTTCCAGAGCGACGGCCACCAGGATTCCGGCATCGTCTTACTCCACGCGCGCGCGGCGCGATTCCGTCGTGATGTTCTCGACGAACGTCTCCACGTTGGCGACGCCCACGCCCACGACGCTGCGCACGTAGCGCGCGATCTCCTCCTGCATGTGCTGGGTGAGCTCCGGGATGCTCACGTCCGGCGAGACCCACACGCGCAGGCGGACGTCGAGTCCCTCCGGGCCGTCGCGCACGACGGGGCGCACGTCGCGCACGCGAAGAGCGGGATCGTCGTCTTCACGCCCTCGATCTCGCACTCCGCGAAGGCGCGGCGCGCCCGCGCGAGCGCCTCTTCGCGGTCCGCCCCCCAGACGATCACCTTCGCGAGGAGCGAGTCGTAGTACGGCTGCACCACCGAGCCGGCTGTGACGCCCTCGTCCACGCGCACGCCCAGGCCGTGCGGCCAGCGCACGGACGTGATCGTGCCGGGGGAGGGCAGGTAGTTGCGGTCGGGGTCCTCGGCGTTGACGCGGAACTCGATCGACCAGCCGCGCGTGCGCAGGTCCTCCTGGCGGAAGGAGAGCGCGTGGCCGGCGGCGATGCGGATCTGCTCCTTGACGATGTCGACGCCGAGCGTCATCTCCGTCACGGGGTGTTCCACCTGGATGCGCGTGTTCATCTCGATGAAATAGAACTGGTCGTCCTCGACGAGGAACTCGATGGTGCCGGCGCTCGTGTACTGGACGGCCTCGGCGGCGCGCACGGCCGCCTCGGACATGCGCGCGCGCAGCTCCGGCGTGAGCACGGGGCTGGGCGCTTCCTCGATGATCTTCTGGCGGCGGCGCTGGATGGAGGAGTCGCGTTCGTAGAGGCTCAGGGTGTGGCCGTGCTTGTCGGCCAGGACCTGGAACTCGATATGGCGCGGGTTGGCAAGGTACTTCTCCACGTACACCTCGCCGCTGCCGAAGGAGGACTTGGCCTCGCGTTCCGCGCCCTCCAACGCCGCTCGCAGCTCGTCGGCGTCGCGCACCACGCGGATGCCGCGCCCGCCGCCGCCGGCGGCCGCCTTGATGAGCACGGGGAAGCCGATCTCCTGGGCGACGGCCAGCGCTTCCTCGTAACCGCGCACGGTGCCCTCGCTGCCCGGGATGACGGGCACGCCGGAGCGCTTCATGAGCTCCCGCGCGCGCGCCTTGTCCCCCATCTGCTCGATGGCCTCCGGCGAGGGGCCGATGAAGTCGATGCCCCACGTGCGGCAGACGGCGGCGAAGTGCGCGTTCTCGGAGAGGAAGCCGTACCCCGGGTGGATGGCCTCGACCTCCGCGCGGCTCGCGACGTCGATGATCGCGGCGATGTTGAGGTAGCTCTGGCTGGCCGGCGCCGGGCCCACGGGATAGGCTTCGTCGGCGAAGCCCACGTGGTAGGCGTCCTTGTCGGCTTCCGAGTAGATGGCCACCGTGCGGATGCCGAGCTCCCGGCAGGCGCGCAGCACGCGCACGGCGATCTCGCCGCGGTTGGCCACGAGCACTTTGCGGTACATGGGGTCCTCCTTCACCGGTTCGGACGGGCGCCTGTGACCCGGTAATATAATGAGGTATTAGACGACGTTTCCATTCTACCGCGCGGCTGCCCGCCGTGCCACGGGAGTGAGCGCGATGCGCGTCCCCGCCCGTTACGCCGAGGCGCTGCCCGAAGGGGCGGTGCGCTGCTGCCTCTGCCCCAAGCGCTGCGTCGTGCGCCCGGGCGAGGCCGGCGACTGCCGCGTGCGCGTGAACGAGGGCGGAACGCTCTGGGCGGACGGCTACGGCCGCCTGGCGGCGGAGGCCGTGGAGCCGGTGGAGAAGAAGCCCTTCTACCACTTCCGCCCCGGGTCCCTCTGCCTTTCCGTGGGCACCTTCGGCTGCAACCTGCACTGTGACTACTGCCAGAACTGGACGATCTCCCAGACGGACGGCCGCGCGGGACGGCCGGCGGCGGCCGCGGCGGAGGCCGGACCGGTTGCGGGGGCGCGGCCCGATGCGTGGTCAGCGCGGGCGGCGGCGGAGGCCAGAGCGGCGAAAGCGGCGGTGGAGGCCACAGCGGCGGAAACGGCGGAGGCCGTCGCGGCGCGCGCGGCGGCTGCCCGGGAGGCGGACGCGCGCGTGCAGTCCGTGTGCTTCACCTTCACGGAGCCCGTCGTCTCCCTGGAGTTCGTCCTGGACGCGGCGCGCGCGGCGCGTGCGCGCGGCTTCGCCGTGCTGCTGAAGACCAACGGCTTTGTGGAGCCGGAACCGTGGTCGGAGCTGTTGGCGGAGGTCGACGCCGTCAACATCGACCTCAAGGGCCTCGACGACGCTTACTACGCGCGCGTGCTGGGCGGCTGGAGCGGTCCCGTGCGCGCGGCCATCGAGGCGGCGTTCCGCGCCGGGGTGCACGTGGAGGTGACGACGCTCCTCGTGCCCGGGGAGTTCGAGGCGCCGGAGGAGGTGGAGGCGCTCGCCGCCTGGCTCGCCGGCGTGAGCCCCGACATCCCCCTGCACCTGCCCCGCTTCTACCCGGACTTCCGCCGCGGCGGCGCGCCCATGCCGCGGGAGGCGCTCGTCGCGGCGCGGGAGGCGGCGAGGCGCCACCTGCGGTACGTCTATCTCACCGCCTCGCCCACCGCGGGCGACACCGACACGCGCTGCGACAGGTGCGGGACGCGCCTTGTGCGGCGCCACGGCTTCGCCGTGGAGCTCGGGGCGCTAGCCGCCGCGCCGGACGGCGCGCGCGGCCGCCGCTGCTCCGCCTGCGGCGCCGCGCACGCCTTCCGTTGAGCCTGCCGCCTTCCCTTGAGCCCGCGCGTCAGCGGCTGATGAGGATCTGGCCCACCGAGCCGTCGGCCGCCTGGCCGGTCACCCGCACGTGCACGCCGTACCCGGGCAGGATGAGGCCGGCGTCGGGCGCCTGCCAGTTCCAGTAGGACGACGTGTCGTCGAAGTACGTCTCCCCCTGCGGCGCGTTGTAGTTGTGCAGCCCAGCCCAGCGCAGGTCCAGGTCCTGGCCCCGCCGGTTGTTGAAGGCCGAATCGAAGAGCTGCACGTAGGTGCGCAGGATGCGGTCGCCGGTGGCCTTGAGCACCTTCGGGTGCGCGTCCACGACGCCGAGGTAGCCGTAACCCGGGTGGTTGCGCGTGATGTTGTCGGTGTACGCCGTGTCGCGGTACCAGACGACAAGGCCCGGATTGTACGGCACCGGCCGCCCGTAGGCGAACTGCAGCCCGGCGTCGCTGTCCACCCACTGGCGCCACTCAAGGAGATAGTAGTGCGTGTACGGGCCGTCGAACCCCTGGGAGCGCTTGTAGCCGGCGAAGGTCCAGAGCGCGTCAGGGGAGTTCTCCGCGCCGTCGCTGAAGACGGTCGTGCCGTCCTTCGTCACCGCGATGTTGTCGACGAAGAAGCCCTCGTAGTTCGTCGCCCAGTCGGTGATCGTGCGGAAGCGCAGCTGGATCGCGTGCCCGACATACGCGCTGAGGTCGATCGTCTCGTGCAGCCAGCCGCCGCTGTCCCCCGTGTAGCCCGGCAGGTTCGCGGGGATCGTCGGGTAGATGTCCGGGTTTTGAGGATCGCTCGTGGTGTGCGGCGTGGCGAGCGACGTCCACGTCTGGCCGCCGTCGGTCGAGACCTGGACAAAGCTGAAGTCCCAGTTGGGCTCGAGGCGGTACCACGTGTCATAGGAGAGCGTGGCCGACGAGGCGCCCGTGAGGTCGATGGGCACGGAGGTCATCGAGGTGTCGATCTCGTCGCCGCGCGTGCTCCAGAACTCCCAGGAACCCGCCGCCGGCTGGTTGTAGGTGATCGTCTTGCCCGGCAGGCTGATGCGGATGGCCTGGTGGTTCTGACCCCAGACCTCGGCCTCGTCCAGGAGCGCCGTGAGGCCGCCGGACGGGATCTGGCTGAGCGACACGACCGTCGGCCTCACCCACTGGCCGCCCCAGAGCACGCCGAGCACCATGCGGCCCCACGGGTCGATGAAGGCCGGCTGCGTGCCCGCCGGCTTGCCGTTCCACGCTCCGGAGCTCATGAGGCTCCAGCCCGCGACCGGCTCCCCGGCGCCGCTGTAGAGCACGTCGTACTCGTCCGGAAGGCCGAGGTCGTGGCCGAACTCGTGCACGAACACGCCGATGGCGCCGTCCTCGGGCTCCATGGTGTAGGTGTAGACGGCGGTGTGGCTGCCCGGCGGCGTGTAGGGCGCCTGCAGGTTCCAGGAGTGCGACCAGATGGCGTCCTCGCCCTGCGCGCCGCCGCCCGCCTCCTCGCCGGAGCCGGCGTGGATGACGAGGAGGTGGTCGACGATGCCGTCGCCGTCCTGGTCGAACTGGGAGAGGTCGAGGCCGGCGGCCACCGCGGCGTCCACCGCGTCGCGGACAAGGTCGCGCGGGTCGGCCGGACCGCCGTCGTCGATCCCCAGGCCGTCCTTCCCATAGTAGGACTCCGGATGCGGCACCGTCACCCACTGGAACACGGCCCCGTTGACGGTGAAGGCGCCGTTCGACTGGCGCTCGTAGAAGCCCTTGAGGGTCGGCATGACGACGGTCCGGCCGTCGAAGTTCTGGCTGGTGAAGTGCGGCGGGTCGTTCGCGTCGCCGGTGAAGAGCATGCGCTCAAAGTGAGCGGTGGACGTGTCCGTGGGGCAGTAGTCGAACTCCGTCGCCGTGGAGCAGTCGAGCTGGCCGTGCGCAGGCCCGCCGGCGAAGTCGACGAGCAGCACAAGGAGCGTCTGGCTGTTTGCCAGCGGCGCCGTGCGCGGCTGCACGCCGGGGACGGTGACGTCCTTTGTCTGCCCCAGCTTGCGGCCGCCTCCGGAGAGAAGACCCTGGTCCACGGCCAGCACCGCGTTCTCCACGCGCGCCTCGCGGACCTCCCTTCATGCGGCGGCGGCTCGGGCCCGCCGCCCAGGCACCTTTACCAGTGTACCCGCGGCGCGCCGCGGCGGACAGGGCGGGCGAGCCACCCCCGGACAGGGCGGGCGCGCCACCCCGGACAGGGCGGGCGCGCCGCCCTCACCGGGACGCGGCCGGGGGCGCGAAGCGCACGATCTCGTTCCGGCCCATGTCCGCCACGTAGAGGGCGCCGTCCGGCCCCACCGCCACGGCCAGGGGATGGATGAAACCTGTGGCGAACGGCGCCACCGTCCAAGGCCGGCCGGCTTCCTTCGGCGGCAGGGCGACGACGACCTGCCGCCCCACGTTTGGATCCCCATCGTTCGCGCCCCAGAGCGCGATGAACACCGCACCCTGGTACTCGCCCGGGAACGCCTCGCCGCGGTACACGGCCAGCCCGTCGGCGGAGGAGTGCGGCGGCAGGAGGAGGAGCGGCAGCTTCGTCCCTTCACAGTGCGTCCCCTCGCCGGCGCCCCAACAGTCCGGCCAGCCGTAGTCGCCACCCGCCTCGATCAGGTTGAGCTCGTCGGGCACGCCCTTGTCGGGGACGTCGCGGCCGTTGTCCGTCGCGTAAAGCGCCCCCGTCTTCGCGTCGAAGGCCAGGCCGTAGGGGTTGCGCAGGCCTGTGGCCACCACCTTGAGATCGCTGCCGTCGACGTTCGCGCTGAGGATCGAGGCTTCATAAGGGACGACGCCGCTCTCGCCGTGGTCGCTGCGCGAGCCCTGTCCCCAGTAGAGGCGGCCGTCCGGCCCCACCACGACGTTATCGTTCTGATGCCGGCCCACCGGCAGCCCCGTCACGATGTCCTGGCGCTCGTCCGCGGCGCCGTCGCCGTTCGTGTCGCGCAGCCGTGTGATCCGGCCGCGCTGCGAGACGACGATCTCCCCCGGGCGCAGGACGGCCACGCCGAGCGGGTCCGTGAGGCCGTCGGCGAACACGGACGCCTGGTCGGCTCGGCCGTCACCGTCGGTGTCCCGCAGCACCGTCACGCGCCCCACGAGCTCCGTCACGTAGAGCGCTCCGTCGCGGCCGAAGGCCATGGCCGTGGGCTGCGCCAGCCCCTGCGCGAAGGTGCTGCGGGCGAAGCGCTGCGGGTCATCCCCCGGCGGCTCGGCCGACGCTTCCGACGGCCACACGCCCACCCCGACCTGCGCCGGCGTCTGCGGTGGGCTGGCGGCGCCGCCCAGGCGGTTCTCCGTCCACGCCCAGCGCACCCCGGCGAAGACGGCCACAGCCGCCACGACGAGCGCGCCGAACCAGAGCCAGCGCTCCCGCACCGTCCCACCACCTCCGTGCCCGCGCGACTCGGCCGCGCGACGACCCCGCGCGTCTACCCGAGCCCATGCTACTACCGCTCCCGCGTGTAGGGCACGGGGATGTACTGCACCGACGGCCGCCGCCCGCCGGGCTGCGGGTAGAGGTCCATGAGGTGGTAGACCGCCTCCGGCATCTCGCAGTCCACGTCCAAGCCCAGGGCGCGCAGCTTGTCGCAGTCGATGGGATAGTCGTGCGTCCACTTCCCGTGTGTGAGCACCGTCGCGACCTTCTCCGCCTCCTCCTTCGGCATCTTCGTCTCCAGGAGCCCCACCACGAACTCCTGCACCTGCGCCACGGCCTTCTCCGCGATGTCGGCGAGGATCAGCGTCTGGTCGTCCACCTTGTCGCGCCCCTTCTCGCGCACGGCCCGCAGCAGCGAGACGGCCGGGTAGCTGCCGAGTTGAGGGTCGACGGGGCCGAGCACGGCGTTCGGATCCATGACGACGCGATCCGCCGCCAGCGCGATGAGCGTGCCGCCGGACATCGCATAATGCGGCACGAAGACGGTCACCGGAGCGCGGTGCCGGCGCAGCGCCTGCGCGATTTGCTCCGCCGCCAGGACCAGCCCGCCCGGGGTGTGGAGCACCATATCGATGGGCACGTCCGGCGGCGTGAGGTGGATGGCGCGCAGCACCTCTTCCGAGTCCTCGATGGTGATGTAGCGGGAGATCGGGATCCCGAGGAAGCTGACGGATTCCTGCCGGTGGATGAGGCTGATGAGCCGCGAACCCCGCCGGCGCTCGATGGCGCGGATCAACTGCAGCCGCCTCTGGTGGAGGAGGCGCTGCCGGTAGAGCGGCGCGAGCGACCAAAGAAAGACGATGAACCAGAACCAGTTCCAGAGGTTGCCCACACCGTCACCCCGCGCGGTAGTGTCGCCGCAAGCGGGCGCGCGCCATTCGGCGGGGACGCGCTGCGCGGGAACGCCGCACCGGGGACGCTGCACCGTCCAGGCAGGCCTGAAAGAGAGAGCCTCAGCGTGGAGACGGCTGCGCGGTCGGGGAGCCCGCACCGGCCGAGGCGGCATCGTGCAGCCGTGACTTGACGCCGCCGGCCCCCGCCTGTGCCCGCCATCCGCGCCTCGGCCGCCCGCCGTGGCCCCGCCGGCCGCCGTTGGGGTAATGTACTCTTGATGAACACGATCCGGAAGCGCCCGCCGGCCGCCGAAGCACAGCTGCGCGTCAGCGAGATCTTCACGTCCATTCAGGGAGAGGGCGTGAGGGCCGGTTACCTTTGCACCTTCGTGCGCTTCCAGGGCTGCTCCGTGGGCTGCGAGTGGTGCGATACGAAGTACACCTGGGACTTCTTCGGCGGCACGCCGATGACGCGCGAGGAGATTTACTCGCGTATCGAGACGCCGAACGTCGTCCTCACCGGCGGCGAGCCGCTGCAGCAGCCCAAAGCGGCGATGCTCGCCTTCGTGAGCGGTCTCAAGGAGCGCGGCCACTTCGTGCAGGTGGAGACGAGCGGCCGCTTCTACGCTCCCTGGGTGGCGGAGGTGGACTGGCGCACCGTGTCGCCGAAACCGCCCACTTATGAGATCGCAGAGCGTCTACGGCCGCTCGTCGACGAGTTGAAGTACGTCGTCGATAACACCTTCACCGAGGACCGCGTGGAGCCGCTCCCCCGCTGCACCGTGTCGCTTCAGCCGGAGGGCAACAAGCCGGAGTACGTGGCCAAGGCGCTGGAGATCCTGCGCCGCCACCCGGAATGGCGCCTTTCCGTGCAAATCCACAAGTTTTTGGGGCTGGCATGACATGTACCGGCTGACCGTCCGCCGCCACTTTGACGCCTCGCACATCGTGGAGGGCCACCCAGGCAAGTGCGCGCGCCTGCACGGCCACCGCTGGACGGCCGAGGTGCGCATCGACTGCCCGCGCCTGAATGAGATCGGCCTGGCCATCGATTTCGGCGACGTGAAACGCGCGCTGGACGAGGTCCTCCCCGACCACCGCCACATCAACGACGTTCTGCCCGCCGGCTACAACGCCACGGCGGAGCGCATCGCCCAGTGGCTGTACGAGACGCTGGCGCCGCGCTTCGCCGCCATGGGGGGCCTCCTGGTGGAGGTCGCCGTGTGGGAGACGCCGGACGCCGCCGCCACGTACATCCCGGACGAGCCCGGCGGAGGGGCGGGCACCCCGTGACGGCCGCGGGCGCGCCGCTGCCGCCCGAAGGCCGGCGCCTGGAGGCGGAGATCCTCGCCTGGGTCCGCGAGTATGAGCGCGCCGGCCCGGCGGAGGACCCGGCCGTCGCGGCTCCCGCGGGAATGGCGCCGGCTCGAACGGCGCCCTCGCGGAAGGCCGCGGCACTAGCGGTCGACGCGGCACAAGCCGCGGCGGCGCGTTTCGACGAGCTGGCGCGGCGCGTGTTCGCCTACCAGTTCGTCCACAACCCGCACTACCGCCGCTTCTGCGAGCGCCGCGGCATCGCGCCGCCCCTCGCGGCCGGCGACGGAAGCGCGGGCGCCGCCGGCGACAGGCACGCGGGCGCCGCCGGCGACGGAAGCGCCCGCCGCGCCCCCGCGGGCTGGCTCGACATCCCTGCCGTGCCCGCCGCCGCGCTCAAAGACGCCGCCCTCGCCACCTTCGACGTCCACCGCGCGGCCGCGGTCTTCGAGACGAGCGGCACCACGCAGGGACGGCCGGGCCGGCACCACCTGCCCCACACGACGCTGTATGAGGCCGCGCTCACCGCCCACTTCCGCCACTACGTGCTGCCGGACCTGGCGGAGGGGGAGCGCCTGCCGGTCTTCGTCCTCTTCCCGGACTTGCCGCGCTCTTCCCTTGCGCACATGATGCGCACCGTCATCGCCCGCTTCGGCGCGCCGGAGAGCCGCTTCTTCCTGCGGGAGGCCGTGCGCGAGGCGGCCCTGGACGTCGACGGGCTGGTGGAGGCCCTTGAGCGCGCCTCCGCCGCCGGCCGGCCGGTCCTGCTCGCCGGCGCCGTGCTGGGCTTCGTCTTCGCGTGCGAGGCGCTGGCGGCCCGCGGGCGGCGTTTCCGCCTGCCGGCCGGCAGCCGCATCATGGACACGGGCGGCTTCAAGGGGCGGCGGCGGGAGATCGCGCGCGATGAGCTGCGGCGCATGTACGCGGAGACGTTCGGCGTGCCGCCGGACCTCGTCGTCAACGAGTATGGGATGACGGAGCTGGCGAGCCAGTTCTACGACGCCCGCCTCCGCCGGGCGCTCGCCCTCCGAGGCGCGCCGGCGGGGGCGGCGCCCGCGGCCGCCGCGGAGGAGGACGGCCGGCTGCGCCCGCCGCCCTGGATGCGCGCCGCGGCCGTGGACCCGGACACGCTGCGCCCGCTGCCTCCGGGAGAGCGCGGCCTCTTGCGCGTCGTCGACCTGTGCAACCTGCACACGGTGCCCTTCCTGCAGCTGGAGGATGTCGGCCGCGTCGATGCGCACGGCCGCGTCACGCTGGAGGGGCGCGCCCACGGCGCCGAACTGCGGGGCTGCTCCCTGGCGGTGGAGGACCTCCTCGCCGCAGGGGGCGCGGTCGCGGATCTTGCGGATCTTGAGGAGGGTCGCGAATGACCTCGACACCGGACTGCCTCTACGATCTCTCGCCGCGCGACATCGTCACCATCGACCTCTTCGACGGCGGTGCGCGCGGTGGCCGAAGGGACGGGCCGCCCGGCGGTGGCGCGCGCCTTCGTGGCGAGCTTCCAGCGGCTGGCGTGGCTCGTCCTGCAGCGCGCGGGCGGGGCGGCGCGGCCGGCGGTGGGGGAGATCGGGCGGCGCATGATCCTCCGCAGCCTCTTGGCCGCGCACGCGTCCGAGCTGCGGCTCTTCGGGCGGCTTGCCGACCGTCCGGGGTTCGTCGCCAAGCTGGCCGGCGCGCTGGACGAGCTGCGCGCGCAGTGCCTGCGGCCGGAGGACCTGGAGGCGCAGCGGGCGGCGCTGGAGGCGGCCGGTCGGGGCGACGGGGTGCTGGCGGCGAAGCTGCACGACCTGGCGCGGCTCGCGCGCGCGTACGAGGCGTACCTGGCGGGCCGCTTCAGCGAGCCGGCCGAGCGGCTGGGGGTGCTGGCGGAGCGGCTGAGGGCCTCGGGCTACGCCGACGGGGCGCGGGTGTGGGTCGACGGGTTCAGCGGCTTCACACCGCAGGAGCTGGCGGTGCTGCGGGCGCTGGCGGAGCGGGCGGAGGAGGTCGTGGTGACGTTGTGCGTCGACCCGGACGAAGCGGCGGCGGTGCTGGGCGGCGGATCGGGCAATCCCGGTGCGGCCGCCCACCCTGGCGCGGCGCTCGACCCCGGCGCGCCCTTCCACCCGACGCTCGACACGCTGGCGCGCCTGGTGAAGATGGCGGCGGAGGCGCGCGTGCCCGTGGCGCCGCCCGTGCGGCTGCCGGGCGCGGCCGCGGCGCCCGCCGCCCCGCCGCGGTTCGGCAGTCCGGCGCCCCCCGCCCCGCTGCGTCTCCGCGATCCGGCGCCCGCCGCTCCGCCGCGCTTCCGCAACCCGGCGCTGCGCCACCTGGAGGCGGAGTGGTTCCGCTACCCCGGCGCGCGCTGGGACGGCGCGGTCGAGGGCATCGTGGTGGCGTCGGCCGCGTCGCGGCGGGCGGAGGTGGACGCCGCGGCGCGGGAGATCCTGCGCCTCGTCCGCGAGGAGGGCTGGCGCTTCCGGGACGTCGCGGTCATCGTGCGGGACCTCGACGCGTACCACGACCTCATCCTCTCCTCCTTCACCGCGCACGGCATTCCCGTGTTCATCGACCACCGCCGGCCGGTTCCGCACCATCCGCTGGTGGAGCTATTGCGCGCGGCCGTGGAGACGGTGCTGCGCGACTGGCGCGAGGAGCCGCTGTTCCGCTACCTAAAGACCGATCTGGTGCCGGTGGCGCGCTCGGACGTCGACCTTCTGGAGAACTACGTGTTGGAGTTCGGCATCCGCGGGCGGCGCATGTACGAGGGCGCGGACTGGACGTTCGCGCGGCGTTACACCCTGGAGGAGGACGAGGAGC
Source organism: Bacillota bacterium (assembly GCA_014896375.1). GTDB lineage: Bacteria > Bacillota > Sulfobacillia > RBS10-35 > Bu92 > Bu92. Next base: position 26,470 of record JADBKN010000032.1, read on the forward strand.
CGGCCGGCCGGGCGGAGCGGCTGGCGGCGGTGAACCGCGCGCGGCGGCGGGCGGCGGAGGCGCTCCTGCGCTTCGACCGGGCGGTGGCGGCGGGGCGGGCGCGCGCCGTGCCGGCGCGGGAGCTGGCGCGGGCGCTCTTCGCGCTCCTGGAGGACCTGGGCGTGCCGGAGCGGATCCGCGAGTGGAGCGAGGAGGCCGAGGCGGCGGGGGCGCTCGACCGCGCGCAGGAGCATCTGCAGGTGTGGAACGGCGTCGTCGAGCTGCTCGACCAGGTGGCGGAGACGCTGCCGGACCTGGAGCTCACGCTGGCGGACTTTCTCAAGGTGCTGGAGGCCGGGCTCGACGGGCTGAAGGTGGGGCTCATCCCGCCGGGGCTGGACCAGGTGATCGTGGGCACGGTGGAGCGCTCGCGCCACCCGGACGTGCGCGGCGCGTTCGTGCTGGGGGCCACGGAGCAGGCCTTCCCGCGGCGCGCCGAGGAGGACGTGATCTTCTCCGACCGCGAGCGGGAGATCCTCGCCGCGGGCGGCTGCGAGCTGGGGCCCACGGGGCGGCTGCGTGCGCAGCATGAGCAGTACTTGACGTACATCGCGCTCACGCGCGCGTCGGAGCGGCTGTGGGTGAGCTACCCTCTTGCGGACGAGGAGGGGCGCGCTCAGGCGGCGTCGCCCGTCGTTCGGCGGCTGCGGGCGCTCTTCCCACGGCTTGAGGTGGAGGAGCTTCCGGACGCGGACGACGATCCCCTGGAGGCGGCCACGCCGGCGCAGCTGGCGGCGGCGCTCGTGCGGCGGCTCGGCCGCGCGCGGGACACGGGCCGGCCGGATGCGGAGGCCCTCGCCGTGCGGCGCTGGCTCCGTCGCCGGCCGGAGCTGGAGGCGGAGGTGCGGCCGGCTCTGGCGGCGCTCGCCGACCGCAATGCGGCGCCGCCGCTGCCGGAGCCGCTGGCGGCGGCGCTCTACGGGGAGACGCTGACGGCGAGCGTGAGCCGGCTGGAGGCGTTCGCGCGCTGTCCCTTCCAGCACTTCGCGCGCTACGGCCTGGGCCTGCAACCGCGCCGGCGCTTCCGCGTGGAGGCGCCGGACCTGGGCCAGCTCTACCACGCGGCGCTCAGCCGGCTGGCCCGGCGCCTTCGGGAGCGCGGGTGGGACTGGGCGGACCTCGCTCCTCCGGCCGCGGCCGAGCTCGTGAACGAGGTGGTCGACGAGTTGGCGCCGCGCCTGCAGAACGAGATCCTCGCCTCCAGCGCCCGCTACCGGCACGTGGAGCGGGTCGTGCGGCGCACGCTGGAGAGCGTGGCCGCGCAGCTGGGCGAGCACGCGCGCCGCGGCCGCTTCCGGCCGTGGGACGTGGAGGTCGGCTTCGGCCCGGAGGAGGGTGCGCGGCTCCCGGGGCTGGAGGTGCCGCTGCGCGGGGGCCGGCGGGCCGTGCTGCGGGGGCGCATCGACCGCATCGATGTGGCGGAGACGGAGCGCGGCCGGCGCTTCCTGCGCGTGGTCGACTACAAGGCGAGCGGGCGGAAGCTGGACGCGGCCGAGGTCTATCACGGGTTGGCGCTGCAGCTGGGGCTGTACATGCTCGTCGCGGAGCGGGCGAAGGATCGTATCTTCGCGGAGGCCGCCGGGGACGCGGGCGGCGCGGGCGGGGGCGCGGCGGCCGCCCCCGAGCCTGCCGGCCTCCTCTACCTCACCGTGGACGATCCCATCATCGACGTGGACGGCCCGCTCCCTCCTGAAGAGGCCGCGGCCGCGCGGCGGCGCGCGCGCCGCGCGGAGGGCTGGGTGCTGGGCGAGGTCGAGGCGCTTCTGGCCATGGACGCGGCCGGCGCGGGAGAGCTGGTGCCGGCGAAGCTGACGACGAAAGGCGCGATCGCGAAGAGCACGAGCGTCATCGACCGGCGGCAGATGGCGGCGCTCTTCCGCCACCTGGAGAGGCGCGTGCAGGCGCTGGCGCAGGCGCTGGCCGAGGGGCGCGTGGAGGTGGCGCCCTACCAGCTGGACCGGCTCACGCCTTGCGGGATGTGCGAGTTCCGTCCGGTGTGCCGCTTCGACCCGTCCGCCGGCCACCTCCACCGGCGCCTGGCGAAGCTTTCGCCGAAGGAGGCCTGGCGGCGGATCGAGCTGGAAAGCGGCGCGCCCGGCGGAGAGGGGGCGGAGTCGTGAGCGGGGAGCGGCGCTGGACGCCGGAGCAGCGCCTGGCCATCGAGGCGCGCGGCCGGCACCTCCTCGTCAGCGCGGCGGCCGGCTCCGGGAAGACGTCGGTGCTGGTGCGGCGCGTCATCGAGCGGCTCTTGGACCCGCAGCGGCCGGTGGACGTCGACCGCATGCTGGTCGTGACCTTCACGGAGGCGGCCGCGGCGGAGATGCGCGACCGCATCCGCCAGGCGCTGGAGGAGGAGATCGAACGGCGGCCGGCCGACATGCGCCTCCGGCGCCAGCTGGGCCTCCTCTCCCGCGCCGCGATCTCCACGCTGCACAGCTTCTGCATGCAGGTCATCCGCCAGTACCACTACCGCATCGACCTCGACCCGGCGTTCCGCGTCCTTGAGGAGCACGAAGCGCTGCTCTTGCGCCAGGACGTGCTGGACGACGTGCTGGAGGAGCGCCACGCGGCCGGGGGCGAGGCCTTCCGGGCGCTTTTGGAGGGCTACGGCGGGCGGGACGAGGAGGCGCTGCGCGGCTTCATCCTGGAGCTGTACGACCTGGCCGCGGCCCAGCCCTGGCCGGACGCGTGGCTGGACGGGCTCGTGGCGCGCTTCGACGAGGCGGCGCGGCGGCCGCTGGAGGAGAGCCCGTGGATGGAGCCCCTGCGCGCCTTGGCGCGGCGGGAGGCGCAGGTGGCGCTCTTCCACGTGGAGGAGGCGCTGCGCCTCTGCGCGCTGCCGGATGGCCCGGCCGACCGCGCCGCCATCCTGGAGACGGACCGCGAGCGGCTGCGCGAGGTGATCGCCACGGCGGGCGCGGGCACGTGGGACGAGATCCGCGCCTCGTTGGACGGGGCGTGGCCGCGCTTCACGGGCCGCACGGACGTGGACCGGAAGCTCTTGAAGCGCGTTCAGGATCACCGCGAGCGAGCGAAGAAGCGCCTGGCGGAGCTTCGGGACCGCGTCTTCCACAGCGACGCCGCGGCGGCCGCGGCCGACCTCGCCCGCATGCGGCCGCTCGCCGCGGAGCTCGTCGACCTCGTCCGCGCCTTTCGGGACGCGTTCGCCGCCGCGAAGGCGGAGCTCGGCGCCGTGGACTTCGCCGACATGGAGCGGCTGGCGCTGCGGGTGCTGCTCGATGACGGCGCGGCGCCGGGCGAGCTGCGCCCCTCGCCCGCCGCGCGGGAGCTGCGCGAGCGCTTCGAGGAAGTGCTGGTGGACGAGTACCAGGACATCAACGAGGTGCAGGACGCGATCCTCCACCTCGTGGCGCGAGACGGCGCGGACGGCGTGCCGAACCTCTTCATGGTGGGCGACGTCAAGCAGAGCATCTACCGCTTCCGCCTGGCGGAGCCGTCCCTCTTCCTACGGAAGTACGCGACATTCCCGCCGCTGCGGCCGGGGGAGGGCGGGGGAGCGGGGGAG
>JADBKN010000033.1 GCA_014896375.1 Bacillota bacterium
AGGTAAGGGGATTCGAACCCCTGGCCTCGTGAATGCCATTCACGCGCTCTCCCAACTGAGCTATACCCCCACGGAAACTTTCGAGCTTTATCCGCTCTCCAGCCCTTAACGCGGGCCTCACGCCGCGGCTGGCGCGCACCTCGCACGCTTCACCGCCGGGGCTTGCGGGCGAGTTCCGCCGCGGTCCGCCGCCGGGCTTCCACCCTGCCCCGGCTCGCTCCAGGCGCCGTCCGGCGTACTACTCCCGCGCATCGCCGCATGTGCGTTTGACGCCGTCCATTATACGGGGCCGCGAAAAGCGCGGTCAAGGCAACACGGCCACGCGCTGGGCGTCGCCCCAAAGGCGTTCCAGGTCGAACGCGCGGCGCACGTCCTCCAGAAAACAGTGGAAGAGCACGCCGCCGTAATCCTGCAGGATCCAGCGCCCCTCGCGGTAGCCCTCCTGGTGCCGGAAGGGCTGGCCGGCCTCGCTCATGCCCTCGGCCACCGCGTCGGCCACCGCGCGCGCGTGGTTCGGGTTTCCCGCGCTGGCGATCACGAAGTAGTCCGCGACGATCGTCACGCCCGCCATGCCGAGCACCACGACGTCCTTCGCCTTCTTGTCGGCGGCCAGCTGGGCGACGCGTTCCGCCGCGTGCCGGGCGTCCAACGCGGGCGACACCCCCTTGCCCCAGTTTACCCCAAGCGTCAGCGGCTGCTCCACGCGCCGGCCGCGCCTGCGGCGTCCTGCCCGAGAACGATCGTCACCGCCCACGGCGGCGCCTCCGAACCCTCGCTGGGCGCCGGCATTTGGCGGTCGGCCGCATCGAGCGCCGTCGCCGGCCGCAACTGCACGCCCGGCAGCCGCTCGCTCAGCGTGCGCACAAGGACGCGCGCCTCCACGGAGCGCGGATCTTTCGCGTAGACGACCGTGCCGCCGCGCGCCGCGGCCGAGGCGTTCCCCACCTGGATGACGTCGTAGCCCATGCCCCGCAGGAGATCCGCCCACGAGGCCGCCAGCCCCGGCGTGCCGGCCCCGTTCAGCACGCGCACCGCCACCTGAGCGTTGCGTTGCGGGTCGATCCCCAATACGTAGCGGTCGACGTACTTCTTCAGAGTGGCGGCGTCCGCCTCCTGGTACGAGATGCCGTTCTTCCAGAGATCCTTCGTCGGCAGCGTCGTCATCACAAGGCCGTCCGCGCCGGCTTCGCGGCCGATCTCCGCGAGCTTCATCATCGTCGAGGCGTCGAGGTCCGTGCGCACATACTTTGCGAGGGTGACCATGAGCTGCGGCACGTGCGGCCAGGAGCCGGGCTGCAGCATCTTCTGGACCATCGCCCGGATGAACTCATGCTGGCGGTCCATGCGGCCGAAGTCGCCGCGCGGGTCGTGGTAGCGTTCCCGCACGAAGCCCATCGCCTGATACCCGTCGAGGTGCTGACGTCCCTTGGGGATGTGGATGTGCAGGTCCTGGACGGGGTCGTCGTAGTTCATGTTGTACGGGACGTCGACGTCCACGCCGCCGAGGATGTCGACCATCTTCTGAAAGCCCTCGACGCCGACGTCGACGTAGCCGTCCATCGGGACGCCGAGGAACTGGCTCACTGTCTGCACGGTCAGCTCCGGCCCGCCGTAGGCGTGCGCGGCGTTGATCTTGTCGTAGCCGCTGCGGCCCGGAATGCGCACGCGCGTGTCGCGCGGGATGGAGAGGATGGCGACCTCGCGCAGGAGCGGGTCGAAGCTCGCCACCATGATCGTGTCTGTGCGCGTGGGCTGGCGCTGGCCGTGGATGACCTCCACGTCGTGCCCCATGATGACGATGTGGATGCGCCGGTCGGGCAGCGGCGTGGCGCCCACGGGACCGCCGTTGTCGTCCGCCTTCGGCACGGTGATGGCGGCGTAAAACCAGCCGAAACCCGCCGTGACGGCCAGCAGCACGGCCAGAAGGCCGGTGCCGAGGAACCAGAAGAAGCGCCGGCGCGGGCGCCAGCGGCGCCGGGGCGGCAGCGTCTCCGGCTGGGCCATGGCCGTCTCACTCCTTTATGCGGAAGGGCAGGAGGGCGTTGCGCGCCCTCAGCGCCTTCGGATCGATCCACGCGCCGCGCTGCAGAAGATACTGTAGCGTGTGCTCCAGAGCGGCGAGCATCGCGCCCTCCAGGGAGACCCGCGCCGCCGCGCGCAGGCGGGCGGCCCCGGGGAAATCGTGCTCCGGCTCCAGGAGGTCGGCGAGATAGACGACCATGTCCAGCCGGGACATGCCGGCGTCTCCCGTGGTGTGCAGGCGGACCGCCTGCAGGACCTCCGCGTCCGTCTCCCCAAAATCCTCCGGGAGGCAGGCGGCGGCCAGCGGGCCGTGGAGCAGGTGCGGGTGCGCCTCGTACTCGGGCGTCAAGATCCCCTTCTCCCGCGCGCGGGCGATCTGCTCCGGCACGGGCAGCTCCTTATACGCGTCGTGCCATAGGCCGGCGCGCTCCGCCGCCTCGGCTTGGACGCCATGCCGCTCCGCGAGTTCCCGTGCTGTCGCGGCCACGCGCAGCGAGTGGGCGTAACGCTCCTTCGATAGACGTTTCGACAGCAGCGCGCGAATTTCGTCGCAGCTGAGCACCGTGTCACCCCGTCCGGTCGACGCCGGTGGACAGGCCCATTATGGACGAACGGCGGGTGCGGCGCCACCGGCGGCGGCCGATTCGCGGTACAAGCCCATCTTGTGAATATACGCCTCGACCTCGCGCGGCACCAGATAGCGGATCGGCCGGCCGGTGCGCACGCGCTCGCGCAGGTCGCGCGAGGCGATGGCCAGGGCCGGCACCTCCAGTATGCGGATGCGCTCGCGCGAGGCCGGTCCGAGGGCCTCCTGCACGGCTTGCAGGCGCCGCAGCGGATATCCGGGGCGCGTGGCGGCGACGAAGCGAGCGTGGGCCAAAAGCTCCTGCGGCTCGCGCCAGGTGAGGATCTCCAGGATCGCGTCGGCGCCGGTGATGAACCAAAGGTCGGCGTCCGGGTGTGCGGCGCGGAATTGGCGGAGCGTGTCGATGGTGTAGGACGGAGCCGGCCGGTCGAGCTCCGCGCGCGACACCTCGAAGGCCGGGTGGTCCAGCGTGGCGAGCAGCGTCATGGCGAAGCGGTGCTCCGCGGGGGTGATGTCGCGGCCGGCCTTGTGCGGCGGCTGGCCGGCCGGGACGAAGATCACGCGCTCGAGGCCCAGCGCGTGGCGCGCGGCATCGGCCGCCACCAGGTGGCCCAGGTGGATCGGGTCGAAGGTTCCGCCCATGAGACCGATGGATGGCAAGGCGCGACCTACTCCCAAACGAATTCCCACGCGCCGATGCGGACGGTGTCGCCCGGCTGCGCCCCGGCCCGCCGCAGCGCCTCTTCGACACCCCAACGCTCCAGCCTGCGCTGAAGATATAGAAGCGCCTCGCGGTTGTCGAGATCCGTCATGGCCACGGCGCGCTCCACGCGCCGGCCGCGCACGCGCCAGGCGCCGTCCTCCTCGCGCTCCACGAAGATCGCCGTCTCGTCGTCCAGGTCCCTTACGACAAACGGCGCGGGCGGCGCGACGACCGGCTTCGGCAGCTCCAGGAGGGCCTGCGCGGCCGCCTCCACGAGTTCCCGCACGCCGCGCCCCGTGACGGCGGAGACGGCGAAGAAGCGTCGCCCGAGGCGCGCGGCCTCGGCGCGCAGGCGCTCGCTGCCGGCCTCCGCCTCCGGCAGGTCGATCTTCGTCGCCACGATCCACTGCGGCCGCTCGGCCAGTTCCGCCCGGTAGGCGCGCAGTTCGGCGTCGATCGCGTGGAGGGCCGCGACGGGATCGCGCCCCTCCACGCCCGCGGCGTCGACGAGGTGCAGGAGCAGCCGGCAGCGCTCCACGTGGCGCAGGAACTCGTCGCCGAGGCCGGCGCCGCGGTGCGCACCTTCGATGAGCCCGGGGATGTCGGCCATGACGAAGCTGCCGCCGGACCAGGCGACCACGCCCAGGTTGGGCTCCAGCGTAGTGAAGGGGTAGTCGGCCACCTTGGGCCGCGCGGCGCTGACCACCGAGAGGAGCGTCGACTTGCCGGCGTTGGGGAAGCCGAGAAGGCCGACGTCCGCGAGCAGCTTCAGCTCCAGGCGCAGTACGCGCTCCTCGCCGGGCTCGCCGCGCTCCGCCAGGCGCGGCGCCCGCCGCACGCTGGAGGCGAAGCGCGCGTTGCCGCGCCCGCCGCGCCCGCCACGCGCCACCACCGCCTCCTGCCCGTCCTCCGTGAGGTCGGCGAGCAGCTCGCCCGTGGCGTCGTCGTAAACGAGAGTGCCCACCGGCACCGGCACGACGAGATCCTCGCCGTCCTTGCCGCGCCGCTGGCCCCCCTCGCCGTTGCGGCCGCGCTCCGCGCGCAGAAGGCGCCGGTGCCGGAACTCGAAGAGGGTGTTCAGGCGCGCGTCCGCGCGCAGCACGACATCACCCCCGCGGCCGCCGTCGCCGCCGTCGGGCCCGCCGCGCGGCACGTACTTCTCGCGCCGGAAGGAGACGGCTCCGTGGCCGCCGTCGCCGGCTTGAACGCGGATGAGGGCACGGTCGACAAACATGGCGTTAGCGTATCACCGACCAGCGGCTGCGGATGCGGGCGCCGCGCGCGCCGCCGTCGAGCTCGGCCTCCGGCTCCAGCTGCACGTCGGCCGCGCCGCTGAGCGAAGCGAGGGCCGGCGCCAAACGGCGGAAGGCGCCCTCGCCCGTCAACGACCAGATCTCGCAGACGAGATCGGCGCCGGCGAGGCCGGCGGAGAGCACAAGCTGGTGTGTCTCGCCCTCGGCGGCCGCCGCGGCCTCGCGGCAGGCGCGCAAGAGGCCGCGCACGGCCTCCCGCGCGTCCGGCGGCAGGTCGGCCGGCGCGCGCTCCCCGCCGCGCAGGCGGCAGACGGTGCCCTCGGCGCGGGCCGCGGCGGCCGTCCAGACGAGCGCCGCCGCCAGCCAATCCGGGCACTGGTGGAGGGCGCGGCCCTCGGCCGCGAGGTCGGCGATGTACTCGCGCAGCAGCTGGGCCGCGCGCGCCGGCTCACCCATCTGCAGCCAGCCGAAGACCACCTGCAGGACGTTCGCCGCATCGTGCCGCCACACGGCCGACAGCAGCCGGATATCCTCGTCGCGCCACACCGCCGTCCGACCCTTCTGAGGCTCTTGAGAAGGCAAAGGAGGCGGCCCTCCCCGGCCGCCTCCTTGGAGCGAGGTCATCCGCTCACTCCGCCCACTCCGCCGCCGCGGCGAGCGGCTCCACGTGCACCCGCTTGCGCCGCCCGTCGCCGTCGAAGCGCACGACGCCGTCGACGAGCGCGAAGAGCGTGTCATCCCCGCCGCGCCCGACGTTCCGCCCGGGGTGGAAGCGCGTGCCGCGTTGGCGCACGAGGATGCTGCCGGCCGTCACCACCTGGCCGTCGAAGCGCTTGACGCCGAGGCGCTTGGAGGCGCTGTCGCGGCCGTTGCGGGTGCTCCCGCCGCCCTTCTTGTGCGCGAACAGCTGCAGGTCAAACTGGCGCATGGTCTTCACCCTTTCCCCTGCGGGCGGCCGGCTGCGGCCCGCGGCCGGCGCCGGTCCCACCCGCGCGATCCTCCAGACGAAAGTGGTCCCCGTACTCCGCGGCGATCGCGGCCAGCCCGGCGACGATCGCCTCCAGCACGTCCTGCGCGCGCTCCTCCGCCCGGCCGTCGGCCTGCTCCGGCAGGGCGAGGCGCAGCTCGCCCGGGCGCTGGCTGTGGGTGAAGCGGGCGCCGACGCGCTCAAGCCCGAGGGGCGCGGTCTGCGCCAACGCCGAGACGGCCGCGCAGACGATGTCCGTGCCGTACTCGGCGAAGCCGGCGTGGCCGGCGACCTTGATCTCGCGGATCCGGCCGGCGGCGTCGCGCCGCACGACGGCCCGCAGCATCGTCAGCCCTCGATGCGCTCGATGCGCACGGTGGTGAACGCCTGGCGGTGGCCCTTCTTCCGCCGGTAGTTCACCTTGGGCTTGTACTTGAAGACGATGATCTTGCGGTCCCGCCCGTGATGGACGACGCGCCCCACGACGCGCGCCCCCGGCACCGTGGGCGCGCCCACGCGCAACTCCCCGCCCTCGCCGAGGGCGAGCACGCGCTCGAACGCGACCTCCTGGCCCGGCTCGGCGGGCAGCCGCTCCACGCGCATCACTTCGCCCTCGCGCACGCGGTACTGCTTGCCGCCGGTCTCGATGATGGCGTACATCGGAATCCTCCTGAACCGCTCGCTCCGCCGCCCGCGAGCGACAAATCCACGAGTTTGAATGTTAACAGACGGCCCCGCGCGCGTCAACGAAACCGGCCTTCCGCATCTAGCGCGGCGCGCCGTTTCATGCTGCAATGATGGCGGACATGAACGCCTTGCACGAATTCCTCGCCATCGCGATCGTCGCCGGGTACTTCGCCGCCATGCTCTGGGGCGTGGGGGCCTGGCTCCTGCGCCGGCCGCGCGTCGCCGTGGCCTTCTGGTGGTACCTGCGCTCCGTGGCGGCGCTCCTCGCCGTGCAGGGCGCCTTCGGCGCCGCCCTCTACGCCTCCGGGCTGCGGCCGCCTACGCCGCTGCACCTTATGTACGGGCTCATCCTCTTCGCCGGCGCCGGGCTCGCGGAATCCCTGCGGCCCGGCGGACGGCTGCGGCGCAGCTACGCGGCGGCCGACCGGCCCCTGCACGATGCGCGCACCGCGGCCTTCCTGGGCTTCGCCCTCTGGGCCGTGGCCCTGCGCGCCGCCATGACGGGCCTCTGGGGCTTCTGACGCGTGGCGCGCGCAGCCGGTTCCGGCTCAGCGGACGCCGCCCGGACCGGCCGCCTCGGCCTTGGAGGCCGCCTCGGCCTTGCCCGCCGGCTCGGCCCTCGCCGCCGCTTCCGCCTTGCCCGCCGCCTCCGCCCGCCCGGACCCCGCGGCCCCGCCCCGCCCGGAGCCGCCGCCTTCCACGATGCGCGCCTTGCAGTACGTGCGGAACACCTTCGTGACCTCGACGAGCAGCCGCTCCCCCACGCGCTTGCCGCCGCCCTCGATGTCGACGACATACCCTTCGATGCGCGCGATGCCGTCTGCCGCGTTCGTGACGTGCGGCTCCTCGACCTTGACCTCCAGCCGCTGCCCCACCTTCACGGGCAGCGCCTTCGCTTCCACGGAGGCGCGGTCGCCCAGCGCCCGCAGGTTCATCTCCTCGATATGGCAGCTGTCTGAGCCGCGGATGTAGATCGTGCGGCCCGTCTCCCGCTCCAGCTCCCGGAGGTTGACGCCGCCCGCGCCGATCAGCAGCGCCGCCACGGACGGGTGGACCTCCACGAGGATCGCCTCGCCGTCGGAGTTGCGCAGGATGCGGCGGATCTCCCGGCGCACGCCGACGACGATGCGCGTGACGTGCTCGTTCAGCTGGTCGCGCATGGTGCGCTGCACGAGGGAGAGGTCCTTATAAAGGAGGGCCGGCGCGGGCAGGCGCGTGCTCTTCGCGCGCACCTCGTTCCAGGTCTGCTTGAGATACTTCCAGTCCTGGCGCAGCTCTTCCTCCGAGCGCCCCTCGGCCACGGTGCGCACGATCACGCCGAGCCCCTTCGACTTGATCCGGTGCGCGATCTGCTTGAGCCGCTCGCGCTCCTCCTCGCTCTGGATGCGCCGCGAGACGCCGACGTAGTCCGCGGTGGGCATGAGCACGAGGAAGCGTCCGGGGATCGTGAGGTTGCGCGTCACGCGCGCACCCTTGGTGCCCGTCGGCTCCTTGGCGATCTGCACGATGACCTCCTGGCCCTCGTGCACGAGCTCCGTGATGGAGCGCGGCCGGCCCTCCGGCGGGGCGGGCGCCTCGCCGTCCTCCGCGCCGCCGTCCTCGTCCGCGATGCGGCCGGGCTGCGCATCGTCCACGAAGAGAAAGGCGTTGCGCTCCAGGCCGACGTTCACAAAGGCAGCCTGCATGCCGGGGAGGACGTTCTCCACGCGGCCCTTGTAGATGTTGCCGACGATGCGCTGCGTGAGGGGGCGTTCGATGTAGATCTCGACGAGCTGCCCGTCCTCGACGATCGCGACGCGGGGCTCCTCACCCTCCGCGCTGATCACGATCTCGCGATCCAACCCGCTCAACTCCAAGCCAAAAAATCATGGAAATCTCATCAAACCTCCACCATTATACCGGAGCGCCGCGGCGCCGTCGCGCGGCTAGCGGCGCAGCAGCTGGCCTACGGTTGCCCGCGGCCCGAGGGCTCGGAGGCCCTCGTGCAGCGCGCGCTCGTCGAGCACGCCGAGCACCTCGAGTTCAGGGCCGGCCACGAGGACGACGTGCACGCGCCGCGGCGCCAGGCGGCGCGCCAGCTGGCCGAGGGGCACGTCCGGGTGCGCGGCCAGCGCGCGCACCGGCAGCACCCCGTGGCGGCGCAGGGTCTCCCCGCCGCGCAGCCGCCGCCGCTCCTCGGCCACGGCCGCCTCCCAGCGCTCGGGCTCCGCCCGCGTCCACACGAGGTAGGCGAGGACGAAGAGCCCCGGCACGACGAGGCCGGCGGCCGCCAGGGCGACGCCCGCCACGGCCAGCACGGCCCCGGCCGCGCGCCCCACGCGGGCGGCCGTGGCCGCGGCCGCGCCGGCGCCGCGCCGCGGCTGCCGCACGAGGAGCGCCCGCGCTGCGCGCCCGCCGTCGAGGAGGCCGGCAGGAGGTTGAGCCCGAGCCAGAGGTTCGCGGCCTGGAAAGGCGTCGGCGAGCCGGCGGTCAGCCAAAGCCGGGCGGTGGCACGCCTCGACGGCCGCGGCGAGGAAGGCTCTGGACGGCCGCGACGACGACGTGCGCCAGCTCATGCGTGAGAAGGGCCAGCGCCACGAGCGCCGCCTCCGGGCCGAGGCCGAGGAGCCAAGCGCCGGCGAACGCCGCCGGCACCCAGGGGTTGAGCGTGACGCGCGTGCCGCCCACGCGGAAGGCGATCATGCCGGCATCAGCCGCCGCCGGCGGGCACGAGGCCGAGGTAGGGCGCGGGATCGACGGGATGGCCGCCGTCGCGCAGCTCAAAGTGCAGGGCCGCCGGCAGGTTGCTGCCGGGGTCGGCGAAGGCGCCCAGCCGCCCGAGCGTCTCGCCGGCGCGCACCGCCTGGCCCGCGCGTACCGCGGGCGCGTCGAGGTGCAGGTAGGCCGTGCTCCACGAGCCGTCGTGCTGGATGACGACCGCGTAGCCGGCGCCGTCGGGCGAGCGGCCGGCGAACGTGACGGTGCCGGCCGCCACCGCCCAGACGCGGTCCCCCGGGTGCCCGGCGAAGTCGAGCCCGGTGTGGTACTGCGGCCGGCCGCCGAGCTGGCGGAAGCCGAACCAGGAGACGACGTCCCCCTGGAGCGGCCGGCGAAGCTCGCCGAGGCCGGTGGGCAGCGCCGCGGCGCCCCCTGCGTCCGGCGGCGCGCCGGCCGGCACGGCCGCGCCGCCCGCACCCGGCGCGGGCGCGGCGCCGGCGAGGGCGCGCGCCCACTCGACGAGCGTGTCGTCCCGGAGCGCGCCGCGCAGCGCCGGCAGCCAGGGCGCGGCCGGGTCCGCGCGCGCGGCGGCGAGCACGGCCGCGAGGAGCGCCGCGGCCGCCGCTGCCTCTACGGCCCAGCGCGGCACGCGGGCAGCCGCGCGGGACGCGCGCGCGGCCGGCGCCGCGCGCCCGCGCCCGAGGGCGGCGCCGCCCCAGCGCGGCCGCCGCCGGCTGCGCCGGCGGCTCTGCGCGGCCGCGCGATACCGGTACCACCACCGCCGCAGCGCCCGCATGCCGTCCACCCCCACGGCATGTGTACGAGCTCCGCGCGCGCGGTATGAACGTCAGCGCCCGAAGAGCAGCTTGTGGCGCCGCATGCCCACGGACAGCACGATGCCCAGCGCCCAGGCGTTGGCGAGGAGCGAGGAGCCGCCGTAGGAGATGAAGGGCAGGGGGATGCCCGTGACGGGCATGAGGCCGATCGTCATGCCCACGTTGACGAGCAGCTGGAAGAGCAGCATGACGCCCGTGCCGCCCGCGAGGAGCGCGCCCTCGCGGTCGCGCGCGGACGCGGCGATGCGGAAGACGCGCCAGATGAGGAGCGCCTCGAGGACGACGAGCGCCATGGCGCCGGCGAAGCCCATGTCCTCGCCGACGACCGCGAAGATGAAGTCCGTCTGCGACTCCGGCAGGTAGTCGTACTGGTTCAGGGCGCCGTTCGCCAGCCCCTGGCCGAAGAGGCCGCCGGAGCCGATGGCGAGCATCGACTGCCACACGTGGTAGCCGGCGCCGAGCTTGTCCGCGCCTGGGTGCAGGAAGACGAGCAGGCGGCGGATCTGATAGTCGTGCAGGAAGGGCACGGCCGACGGCGGCACGAGGCCGTGCAGGAAGGCGTACATCAGCGCCGCGACGGAACCCACGCCGGCCGCCGCGAGCGCGAGGAGGCGCGCCCCCGGCATGCCGGCCAGGTACCAGAGCCCGGCCGTGATGGCGCAGAGGACCAGCGTGCTGCCGAGATCCGGCTGCTTGAGCACCAGCGCGGCCGGCGGCAGAAGCCAGACGCCGGCCGCGAGGAGGCCGGACCAGGTCCGGAACATCGCCTCCCGCGGCGCGTAGTAGGCCGCGAGCGCGACGATGACGATGACCTTCATGAACTCGGCCGGCTGCAGCGTGAAGGGGCCGATGTTCACCCAGCGCGCGGCCCCGCGCGACGTCACGCCCGCCACCAGCACGAGGGCCAGAAGACCGAGGCCGAAGGCGTACAGCGGCCAGGCCCAGCGCGGCCAGACATGGTAGTCCAGCGAGGCCACGACGGCCATCCAGGCCAGCCCGAGCCCCACCCACAGCAGCTGGCGCTCTACCGTGCCCCACGTGGCGCGGTCGTGCAGGTCGAACTTCGTGGCGCTGGCGATGGCCACGACGCCGAACGCCATGAGGAGAAGAGCGATCAGCAAAAGCGTGGCATCCGCGCGCCGCCAAAGCCGCAGTTCGATCGCCGTTCCCTCCCCGCCCAGCCGCGTCCGGACGGCGTCTCTATGCAGTATACCAACGCCGGAACGGCGCGCGGCCGCGCCCGCGCGCGGGCGCCCGCGCAAGTTGAAGCGCCATATCGCCTCCCGTATAATTGGAACGGTTTGCAGGGCTTTACAAACGAAAATTCGGGAGGAGGGGTGGCCGGACTTCGCCGGTCGAAGTCCGGGCGTTCTATTTGAGTGGACAAGGTTTCTGGCTGCCGTTCATCGCCGGCCTGGCCGCCGTCGCGTACGCCGTCTACCTGATCCGCTGGGTCACGAGCCGCCCTGCGGGGACGGAGACGATGCAGGCGATCTCCAACGCCATCCGTGAAGGCGCGATGGCCTACCTCAACCGCCAGTACCAGACGATCGGCATCGTGGCGGCGGTGCTCTTCCTCATCCTCGGCTTCGGCCTAGGGTGGAACCAGGCGCTTTTCTTCCTCATCGGCGCGGCGCTCTCCGCCTCGGCCGGCTACATCGGCATGAGCGTGGCCGTGCGCTCCAACGTGCGCACCGCGCAGGCCGCGCGGGACCAGGGCCTGCCGGGCGCGCTGGCCGTGGCCGTGCGCGGCGGCGCCGTCACGGGCCTGTTCGTCGTGGGGCTCGGCCTTCTCGGGGTGACGATCCTCACCTGGATCACGAAGAACCCCTCGCTGCTCGTGGGCTTCGGCTTCGGCGCGAGCCTCATCAGCGCCTTCGCGCGCCTCGGCGGCGGCATCTACACGAAGGCCGCGGACGTGGGCGCCGACCTCGTCGGCAAGGTCGAGGCCGGCATCCCTGAGGACGACCCGCGCAACCCGGCCGTGATCGCCGACAACGTCGGCGACAACGTCGGCGATGACGCCGGCATGGCCGCGGACCTCTTCGAAACGTACGCCGTCACGGCAGTGGCAGCCATGCTGCTCGGCTACCTGCTCTTCCACGGCCGCCTTGAGGCGCTCCTCTACCCGCTTGTGCTGGGCGGCATCGCGGTCGTGGCCTCGATCATCGGCATCCTCTGCATGCGCACGTCCGGCACGCGCGGCCGCGTGACGAACGCCCTTTACCTCGGTGTGGCCGTGGCCGCCGTCCTCGGCATGGCCGGCTTCTACTTCGCCTCCAAGGCGCTCATGGGCTGGGTCGGCGACGAGACGATCCCCGGCGGCTATCTCGGCCTTTTCTGGTCGTCGGTCGTCGGCATCCTCGTGACGGCGGCGATCATCGCCCTGACGGAGTACTACACGGGCACGCAGTACCCGCCTGTGCGCTCCATCGCGAAGGCCTCGGAGACGGGCCACGCGACAAACATCATCACCGGCCTCGCCGTCGGCCTGAAGGCGACGGCCCTGCCGGTCGTCGCCGTCGTGCTCGGCATCCTCTTCTCCTACCACTTCGCGGGCGTGTACGGCGTGGGCGTGGCGGCGATGGCCATGCTGTCGCTCACCGGCATCATCGTCACGCTGGACGCCTTCGGGCCGATCACCGACAACGCCGGCGGCATCGCGGAGATGTCCGGCCTTCCGGACAGCGTCCGCGAGGTGACGGACGCCCTGGACGCGGTCGGCAACACCACGAAGGCGGTGACGAAGGGCTACGCCATCGCCAGCGCCGGCCTCGCGGCCGTCGTGCTCTTCAGCTCTTACGTGGAGGAACTCTCGCGCAACGCGAGCGGCAAGGCCTTCGCCTTCAGTCTCAGCGATCCGTACGTCCTCATCGGGCTCTTCCTCGGCGGCATCCTGCCCTTCCTCTTCGCCTCCTACTCCATGGAGGCGGTGGGCCGCGCGGCCGGTGAGGTCGTGAAGGAGGTGCGCCGCCAGTTCCGCGAGATCAAGGGCATCATGGAGGGCACGGCCAAGCCCGACTACGCGCGCACAGTCGACATCGTCACGCGCGCGGCCATCCGTGAGATGATCCTGCCGGCCTTGATCCCGGTGCTCTCGCCGGTCATCATCGGGCTCGTCTTCGGTCCGGTGGCGCTGGGCGGCGCGCTTGTGGGATCCATCGTGACGGGACTCTTCCTCGCCATCCAGATGACGAGCGGCGGCGCCGCGTGGGACAACGCGAAGAAGTACATCGAGGAAGGCCACCACGGCGGCAAGGGCACGGAGGCGCACGCGGCGGCCGTCACGGGCGACACCGTGGGCGATCCGTTCAAGGACACGGCCGGCCCGGCCATCAACCCGATGATCAAGATCATCAACATCGTGGCGTTGCTTCTGGCGCCGTTCCTCGTCCACTGACGGGGACCGGAGGAAGGTGCGACGGCGCGGCGGGCCGCCCTGCGGGGCGGCCCGTTCTCTCTTTGCCTTCCTTCCGTTTGACCTATCGTTCGGGTGACGGGTGCGACGCGTCCGCGCCGTCCTCTCTTCTGTCGTCCGCGCCGCCGGCCAACCGCCACCAGGCTCGCCGCCGCGCCTCGCCGCCGGCCGCCGCCAGCTGCCCGCCGAAGGCGACGAGCGCCTGGGCCTCGTCCTCCTCCCCGGCCGCGCGCAGGACGGCGACGCCCGCCGCCAGGTAGCGCAGGGCGAGGAGCGGGGCGTCCGGGGCGAGGGCCTCGGCCACGGCGCGCCAGCGTGCGGCCCGGGCGGCGGCCGCGGGCGCGGGACCGCCCGCCGCAGGAGCCGTACCGGGGGCGCGCCGCCCGCTGTCATGGGGCTCCGGCCAGTGGGCCGCGGCCAGTCGCTCCGCCGCGGCGCGCGCCGCCTCCGCCCAGGCGCCCGTCGCCTGAAGCGCCGTGCGCAGGTCGCGGTAGGCGCGCACGGTGGGCGCCTCCTCGAAGTTGGCGGCCAGGTACGGTGCCGCCTCCTCCGGGCGGCCGAGCTGCATGAGCGCCAGCGCCAGCTGGCGCCGGAACCAGGGCACGAGCGGCGGCGCCGCGCGCTCAAGCCCGGCGCGGGCGGCGTCCGCCGCGCGCGCCCAGTCTCCCGCCGCCATCCAGGCGCGCACGCGGCCCTCATCGGCCTCCTCAAGATCGGCGCAGAGCTCCCAGACGGCCGCGGCGCGCTCCGGCCGGCCGGCCTCGCTCCAGCCCGCGGCCCACGCGCGCGCCGCCGCCGCGCGCCGCGCGCGCGCGTCGGCATCGCCCTCGAGCTCCGCGCGGCGCGCCGCCGCGGCCGCACGTATGGCGGCCGCCTCCCAGCGCGCCGCGGCCTCCTCCGGTAGAAGGCGCCAGGCCGCGCGCAGGAGGCGCAGTGCATCGCCGAAAGCCGGCCGTTCGAGCGCGGCTGCCAGTTCCGCGGCGCGGTCGAAGGCGCGCCGGGCCCGCGCGCGGCCCCCGCCGGCCGTCCCCGGGCCGTGCCCCTCCAACGCGGCCAGCGCCTGCTGCACGGCCTCCCGCGCCGGCCCCGAGGGAAGCCCGGGCAGGCGGCGCGCCCAGAGGGCCAGCGACGCCCACCGCCAGGCGGCCTCCAGGTGCTCGGCCGGTCCGCGCGGCCGGGTGCGCTCCGCCTCCGCCCGGAGGCGCACGGCGCAGCGCAGCCAGAGCGAGCGCGCCTCTTCCTCCGGCAGCTCCGGCGGCGCCTCAAGGATCGCATCGAGCGGTGCGTCGTCCCATGAGAATCCGCCGGCCGCCCCCGCAGCGCGCGCCGCGCGCAGGAACGGTTCCAGCCCGGGTGCGGCAGGGCCGGCGAACGCCTCCTCCAGCGCGGACGCCAGCGCCTCCGGCCGCGCGCGCAGCGCGGCCGCCAGCGCGTCGAGGTCCGCAAACCGCCCGGGATCCTCGGCCCAGACGAGCAGGAGGGCGGCGGCATGCTTGCAGGGCTGCGAGCGGAGCGGGCAGGTGCAGGTCGTGCGCGGGCGCTCCGTGGAGAGGTCGGCCGAGACGTGGTAGACCTCGCCGCCCTCCACCTCGCCGGCGATGCGCGCGCCGCGGCGCACGAGGCCGCGCACGCGCCCGAGGAGGACGTAATCGCGCCCGCGCTCCAGGGTGCGCGGCGGCACGAGGAGGGCCACATCGACGGGGCTCAGCCGCCGCGGCGGGACGGCGCCGTCGCCGTGGGGCATCTCAGACGCCGCGCTTCAACCGCCGGACGGGGATGCTGGCCACGAGGGACACGGAGTCGTCCTGGCGGCTCAGCTCGAGCTCCATGCCCTCCTCGTCGATCTCCATGTACCGGCGCAGGACCTGGAGGATGTCCTCCTTGAGCGTGGCGACGAGGTTGGGCGCCACGCTGGCGCGGTCGTGCACGAGGACCAGCCGCAGCCGCTCCTTCGCCACGTCCTTGCTCCGTTGCCCGCGGTCACCGAACAGGCGCTGCATAAGCGTCGCCATCAGACCCCGCCCCACAGCCGGCGCAGGCGGCCGAAGAGGGACGGTTGCGCATCGTGGACCACCATCGGCACCTCTTCGCCCATCAGCCGGCGGGCGATATCACGGTACGCCGTGCCGGCCTTGGATTCGCGGCTGAGCGCCGCCGGCTCGCCGCGGTTCGTGGAGACGACGATGTACTCGTCCTCCGGCACCACGCCCAGGAGGCCGATGGCGAGGATGTCGAGGATGTCCTCGATCTCCATCATGTCCCCGCGCTTGACCATCTGGGGCCGCAGGCGGTTGATGATGAGGCGCGGGTCGCGGATGCCCTCGGCCTCAAGGAGGCCGATGATGCGGTCGGCGTCGCGCACGGCCGCGACCTCCGGCGTGGTCACGATCACCGCCTGGTCCGCGCCGGCCACCGCGTTCTTGAAGCCCTGCTCGATGCCGGCGGGGCAGTCGACGAGGACGAAGTCGAACTCCGCCTTCAGCTCCGTGACCAGCTGGCGCATCTGGTCCGGCGAGACGGCCGTCTTGTCCTTCGTCTGCGCGGCCGGCAGGAGGTAGAGGTTGTCGAAGCGCTTGTCGCGGATGAGCGCCTGACGCAGCTTGGCGTACCCCTCGACGACGTCGACCAGGTCGTAGACGATGCGGTTCTCAAGGCCGAGGACCAGGTCGAGGTTGCGCAGGCCGATGTCCGCGTCGACGAGCGCCACGCTCTTGCCGGCGGCCGCGAGGGCGCTGCCGACGTTCGCCGACGTGGTCGTCTTGCCGACCCCGCCCTTGCCCGAGGTGATGACGATCGCTGTACCCAAAGGCCAACCTCCTATCGACGTTTCCACCGCGTCACATGGCGACGCCCGCGGCGAGGTCGTGATACGACTCGATCACGATCACGCCGTTGCGCACGCGCGCCACTTCCGGCCCCGGGGCGGAGTGGACGTCGTCGTCCGGCGGGCGGCTGATGTGGTGGGCGATGCGCAGCTGCATGGGCTCCAGGCGGATGGCGGCGATGACGGCCGCCTCGTCGCCCCGCGCGCCCGCGTGGGCGAGCCCGCGCAGGCAGCCCATGACGATGATGTCGCCCCCGGCGACGACCTCCGCTCCGGGGTTGACATCCCCCAGCACGACGACGTGCCCGGCCGAGACGATGCGCTGCCCGGAGCGCACCGTGCGGCGGATGAGCTGGGCCGGCTCGCCCTCGGCGCCCAGAGGCGCGGCCGGCGGGCGGCGCAGGGGAAGGCGCTCGACGCGGATCTCCGCGCGGCCCCCCTCCGGCGCCGGGGTGCGCGCAAGAGCCGGCGCGGCGGCCGCCGCGGCGGCCGGCTCGGGCGCGGGCTCCGGCGCCGCCTCCGGCCAGCCGGTGCCGGCGCTGTCGATGATCTGCACGATGCGCACCCCGACATAGCGGTTGACGATCGCCTCAAGCTCCAGGAGCTGGCTCGTCGTCAGCAGCCGGGCGCCGACATCGATGGTGACGGCCGAGCCGACGTTCCCCGGGCGCAGCTCGGCGAGTTCCGCCTCCAGGCGCTCGCACAGCATGTGGAAGTCGCCGTCTTCGGAAAGCCGGATGACGAGACCGCTCCGGCCTCGGCGGAGCGAGATGGGATCGCCGGACATGCTCTCCCTCCAAGCTCGTCCACCTATTCGCCACCCGGCGGGACGTCCCTTCACCGCCGGGCGCGGCCCGGAGCGGAATCCATCGCGCCGATCGACAAGACGGCTAGCGGCCGGAAAGGGGCGGGCCGGTGACGACGCCCGGCGCCACGGGGGTGATGGGCAGGCCGAAGTACGCGTCGATGATCGCGCGCACCACCGGACCGCCGGCCACGCTGCCGCCGCCGGACTCCGAGATGAGCACGGCCACGGCGATCTCCGGGTGGTCATAGGGCGCGAAGGCCACGAACCAGCCGTCGGAGACGGCGTGGCCGGCCACTTCCGCCGTCCCCGTCTTGGCGCCGACCTCGATGGTGCGGCCGAGCCTCTCCTGGCTGATCTTCGGCAGATCGGCGAAGAACGCGTACGCCGTGCCGTACGGGGAGTCGACGGCGCGGAAGTCGGGGTTGTAGGAGGCCACGGCGCGCATGCCCTCGCGCACCACCTGCAGGTCGGCGGCCGGCAGGTCGACCTTACCGAGGACCTCGGGCTTTTGCTCCCAAAGCACGCGGCCGTCGGGCGACTCCACGTCCTTCACGATGTACGGCCGGTAGCGCGTGCCGCCGTTCGCGAGCGTGGCGATGTAGTTGACGAGCTGGATGGGCGTGAAGGCGTTGTAGCCCTGACCGATGGCGGCGTTGACAGTGTCGCCGGGCAGCCAGGGCTGGTTCGGGTAGAGGCTCGCCTTCGTCTCGCGGCTCGCCAGCGTGGGGCGCACCTCTCCGGGCAGATCGCGCAGGCCGGAGCGGTCACCCAGGCCGAACTCCTTCGCGACGGCGGCGATCTCGTCGATGCCCGTGCGGTAGCCCACCGTGTAGAAGTAGACGTCGCAGGAGCGGGCCAGGGCCTCGACGAGGTTGGGCGCGCCATGGCCGCCCGCCTTCCAGTCCTTCCACACCCAGCTGCCGAGGCGGAAGTAGCCGGGGTCGGGGATGCGCGTGGCCGGCGTCACCGTGCCGGCGGCGAGGGCCGCGAGCGCCGTGATCGGCTTGAAGGTGGAGCCGGTCGAGCTGCGGTAGGTCAGCGCGTGGTTGCTCAACGTGCCCAGGGACGGATCGGCCGTGTAGGCGTTGTAGGCCTTCGTGAACTCCGCCCAGCCGGGACTGTCCGGGGTGTATCCGGCCGTGCGCGCGAAGACGTTCGGATCGAAGGTGGGCTGGCTGGCCATGGCGAGGATCGCCCCGGTGCGCACGTCCTCCACGACCACGGCGCCGATCTTCGCCGGCGGGTGATGGCCGTCGGTGGTCGTCGTCGTCCGCAGGTACTCCATGCGCTGCTTGAGAGCGCGCTCCGCCACCGCCTGCAGCTGGGCGTCGATCGTCAGGCGGACGTTATTGCCCGGCACGGCCGGCTCCGTGTAGACGGGCGCCCCGGCGATCGGCCGCCCGCGGAAGTCCACCTGCACGCGCTCCTTGCCGTCGATGCCGGCAAGGCCGAGGATCTTGCGCCCGTCCACCTCAAGGGGTCCGTCGTACGTGTTCTCGATGCCCGTCTTCCCGCCCGGGTACACATAGCCCAGCACGTGGGCGGCCAGGGTGCCGCCGAGGTCCGGCGCCGTCTCGATGCCCGGGTAGGTGCGCATGGGCACGGCGCGCATCATCACGCCCGGCAGGCGGTCGAGGTTCTCCGCCAGGCGCACCTGCTCGAGCGGCGTGAGGTCCATCTTCAGAGGCACGGGCTCGAACGGCCGGGTGAACGGCGAGGGCCGCAGGGAGTCCAGCGCGCGGCGCACGGCGGCCGGATCCAGGGAGAGGATCTGGCTGAGGAGGCGCACGCCGTCCTCGCCCATTGGATGGCTCGTGTAGACGAGGTAGGCCGTCCAGGCCGGCCGGTCCGTGGCCAGCACGGCGCCGTTGCGGTCGAGGATCTCGCCGCGCGGGGCGGGCAGGTCGAGCTCGCGCACGATCTGGTCGCGCGCCTGCTGCGCCCACACGTCGTGCTCGGCCAGCTGCAGCTGGGCCAGGCGGCCGCCGAGCACGCAGGCGACGAGCACGGTCAGCGCGATGAGCCGGCGGGCCGCGCCGGCCCACGGGCGCGGTGCCTCGTCCACAGCGCATCCTCCTCATCCACGATGCGGCGATCCCAGCCAGAGGCGGATCGTGGCCATGCGGTCGGCCTCCGCCTGGGCGCGCGGCGGCAGGCCCAGATCCCACGGCGCGGCGAGGGCGGCCAGCGCCGCCGTCACGGCGGCGTGCGGGAGGAGCTGCGCGAGCACCGCGTAGACGTCGACGCTCCTCGCCTCCACCGCGACGAACGCCGCCTCCAGCAACCACGCCACGGCTGCGCCCAACCCCGTGCCCAAGAACGCCACCACGCGGCTCCGCTCGTCAAAGGGCGCCGCCAGGCGGCCGAAGGCGTACCCCACCGCCCCCCACACGGCGGCATGGAGGCCCAGCCATCGCCCGGCGAAGAGGTCGACGGCCAGGCCGAGGCCGAGGCCGCAGGCGCCGGCCGCGCGGCCGCCGCTGCGCAGCGCCGCGAGCATCACGGCCGCGAGGCAGAAGTCCGGCCATGCGGTACCCACGCGCACCGCCTCGGCGAGCGTCGCCTGGAGCACAAAGGCCACGGCGGCCAGAACGAGGAGCCGCCCCCAGCCGCGCCGCGGCGTCACGGGGACACCCCCTGGGGCATGGGCAGGATCAGCACCCACTCCAAGCGGTTGAGGTCGGCGGCCGGCTGCAGCTCGGCCGTCAGCACGAGCCCGTCCTGTGACCGGTCCACGCGCGTCACGACGCCCACGGGGATGCCCTTCGGCAGCAGCCCGCCGAGACCGGAGGTGACGACGATATCGCCCGGCACGGCGTCCGCGTCGCGGGAGAAGAAGGTCATGCGCAGCCGGCTCTGGGTGCCGGCCGCGCCCACCACCACGCCATAGGACCGCGACGTCTGCCGCTGCACCAGCGCCCCCACGCCGCTGTCCGGGTTCGTGAGCAGGAGCACCACCGCCTGGTGCGGCGTCACCTGCGCGACGCGCCCCACGAGGCCGTCGGGCGTGACGACCGGCATGCCGCGCGCAACGCCGTCGGCGGCGCCGCGGTCGACGACGATCTCGTCGTACCAGCGCTCCGGGAGGCGGCCGATCACGGCCGCGGCAAGCCCACCCGCAGTGTCATACCCGGGCGGCCGCCGGCGCAGGTCGAGAAGCTCGCGCAGCTCGTCGTTCTCCTGGCGCAGTTCCTCGTTCTCGACGGCCAGCTGGCGCAGGCTCTCGTTCTCCTTGCGCAGCCGCGCGTTCTCGGCAGGCAGGTCCTTCCAGCGCACGAGCGTGCCGGCGGCCTGGGAGACGGCGTAGGCACCGCGGTCGATGAGGCGGAAGACGGGCGCCGTGGCGCGGATCCAGAGGCCCCTCGCCTCCTCCACCGCAGGCCGCGCCCGGCCGGTGTACAGCGCCGCCGCCAGAAGCCCGCCCGCCAGCAAAAGCGCCGCCCAGAAGCGGCCGTTGCGCCAGAAGGGGGTCATGCGCTCAACCGATCTTCTTGGCCGTGATCAGAAGGTGCTTCACGTTTTCGATTTCATCGAGGAAGCGGCCCGTGCCCTTGACCACGCAGAGCAGCGGATCCTCCGCGATGATCACCGGCATGCCCGTCTCCTCGCTGAGGCGCCGGTCCAGCCCGCGCAGCAGCGAGCCGCCGCCCGTCATCACGATGCCGCGGTCCATGATGTCCGCCGCCAGCTCCGGCGGCGTGCGCTCCAGGGTGACCTTCACGGCCTCGATGATGCCGGAGATCGGATCCTCGAGGGCGTGGCGCACCTCCTCCGCCGTGAGCGTGATCGTCTTGGGGAGGCCGGTGACCAGGTCGCGGCCGCGGATCTCCATGGTGGCCTCGTCGTTGGTCGGGTAGGCCGAGCCGATCGTCAGCTTCACTTCCTCCGCCGTGCGCTCGCCGATGAGGAGGTTGTAGGTACGCTTGACGTAGTTGACGATCGCCTCGTCGCATTCGTCGCCGGCGATGCGCACGGAGCGGTGCGTCACGATGCCGCCAAGGGAGACGATGGCCACCTCTGTGGTGCCGCCGCCGATGTCGACGACCATGTTGCCCGTCGGCTCATGCACGGGAAGCCCGGCGCCGATCGCCGCCGCCATCGGCTCCTCGATCAGGTACGCCTCCCGCGCCCCCGCCTGCTTGGCGGCGTCGTAGACGGCGCGCTTCTCCACCTCGGTGATGCCCGAGGGCACGGAGACGATCACGCGCGGGTGGCGGAACACGGCCCGCTTGGGCAGCGCCTTCTGGATGAAGTACTGGAGCATCGTCTGCGTGATTTCGAAGTCGGCGATGACGCCGTCCTTCATGGGGCGGATGGCCACGATGCTCCCCGGCGTGCGGCCGATCATGCGCTTGGCCTCGTTCCCCACCGCCAGCGGCTGCTTCGTCTCCGCGCGGATGGCGACGACCGACGGCTCCTGGAGAACGATGCCGCGCCCGCGCACGTAGACCACGGTGTTCGCCGTGCCGAGGTCGATGCCCATGTCATTGCGGAACAGATCAAAGAACGCCATTTGCCTTTCCCAGACCTCCCCGTGACCCTGCCGGCGCCGCCCTAGAAGCGGACGCCCCGCTCTCGCAAGCTGACGAAACGGTGGCCGCCGATGACGATGTGGTCCAGCACCTCGATCCCCAAGAGCCGCCCGGCCTCCGCGAGGCGGCGGGTCAGGTCGATGTCGTCCGCGCTGGGCGTCGGGTCGCCGCTGGGATGGTTATGCGCGAGGATCACGGCGGCGGCGCTGCGCAGCACCGCCCCCTTGAACACCTCCCGCGGGTGCGCCAGCGCGGCGTCGAGGCCGCCCACGGACACCGTCTCGTGGCCCAACACGTGGTGCTTCGTGTCCAGCCAGACGACGACGAAGTGCTCGCGGTCGTAATCGCGCAGCCGCGGCTGCAGCCAGCGGACGACATCCTCCGGCCGCGCCACCGACACCCTGGCGGGCCTCGCCTCGGCCAGGCGCCGGCCCAGCTCCACGGCGGCCAGGAGGCGCGCCGCTTTCGCCGGTCCAATTCCCGGCACGGCGCGGATATCCTCTATAGAAGCCGTCGAAATTGCTGCCAGCGCCGCCTCTCCCTGCTGGCGCCGCAGGTGCGCGAGAAGCCGCGCGGCGAGGTCCAGGGCGCTCGCGCCGGCGCGCGGGTGGCCCGTGTCCAGAAGGAGCGCCACGAGCTCCGTGGCCGAGAGCGCCTGCGGACCCTGCGCGAGCAGGCGCTCCCGGGGCCGCGCGTCCGGCGGCAGCTGGCGGATGCGCACGGGCGGCGCCGCGGCGGGGCTCATCGGCCGCGCGCTCCCGCGCGCGCCGCGTCCGCCAGGAACCCTGTCCAGCCCATCTCCCGCAGCGCCTCCACCAGCGAGGCGGCCGGCAGGCCGACGACCGCGTAGAACGATCCCTCGATGCGCCGCACGAAGGCCGCGCCCAACCCTTGCACGGCGTACGCGCCCGCCTTGTCCAAAGGCTCCCCGGTGGCGGCGTAGGCCGCCGCCGTGGCGCGGTCCAGCGCGGTGAACTCGACCTCCGAGCGCTCCGTGTACGCGTGCTCGCGCCCGTCCGGCCTCCGCACGATGCACACGCCCGTGACGACCGTGTGGCGCCGCCCGCTCAGCCGTTCCAGCATACGCACGGCCTCCGCGGCATCGGAGGGCTTGCCCAGCACCTCGCCGTCCAAGGCCACGACCGTGTCCGCGCCGATGACAAAGCCTTCATCGACGCGGCGCGCGGCATCCCGCGCCTTCGCCCGCGCGCGCGCGAGCGCCAGCTGCTCCGGTGTGGCGGCGCCGATCGCCTCCTCGTCCACCTGCGGCGCCAGCACCTCAAAGGCGATGCCCAGCTGCCGCAAGACGGCCTGGCGGCGCGGCGAGGTGGATGCCAGCCAGACGCGCGCCCGGCTCACGGCCGCCGCCTCCTCAGAGGAAGCGCCGGGCGAGGAGCGCGGCCGCGATGCCGCCCACGGCGCCGAGGACGTTGAGCGAAACGTGAAAACCCACGGTGAGCTGGACAAAATCGAGAAGGTGGAGCGACGTGGGCGCGAAACCGAGCGAGCCGCTCCGCGCGGCGAGCGGCAGGAGCTTGGAGAGCGCCGTCCCCGCGGCGTTGCCGGCGAACGCGCCGACGATGAAGAAGAGCAGCACCCACCCCCACGGGGTTCGCCGACCCGCGCGCACGCGCGCCGCCTCCCCTCAGGCGGAGAAAGTGTACCATGCGCTCATTATGTCCACAACCGCACAATATTACCGCGATTTCCGGCAATCCGCTCGCCTTCCTCCCCGGAGCGTCCTATACCAGATATTACCATCTACCGCCTCCGCCGGCCAAGTGCCGTATGGGGGGAGGGCCGCGAAAGAAGGAGGGCCCCGCTGGGGGGCCCTCTCCACCGGACCGTCGCCGCCGGCGCCTCACTCCAGCTCCCGCAGCTGCGCCTCCCGCTCCTCCAGCGCGCGCAGCGTCTCCCGCAGCTCGGCGGCGCGCGCCTCGTCCCGCGCCACGACGTCCGCCGGCGCCTTCTCCCGGTATCCCGGCCGCTCAAGACGCGCGGCGATGCGGTCAAGAAGCGCCCGTGCCTCTTCCCGCGCCTTCTCCAGGCGCCGGCGCTCCTTCGCCACGTCGATGAGCCCGCGCAGGGGCAGGAACACCTGTACGGCCCGCGTCACCGCGGAAGAGGCCGGCTCGGTGGGCGGCTCCGCCAGAAACGACCACTCCCCGGCGCGCGCGAGCCGCAGGTATCGTTCGCCGCGCCGCAAGAGGGGCTCAGCCTCGCCCGCCACGAGCACCACCCGCACCTCGCGCGCCGGCTCCACGCCGGCCTCCGTGCGGAGGTGGCGCACCGCCCGCACCACGTCCATCACCGTCTCCATCGCCTCCGCCGCGTCCTCGTCCCACCAGGCTTCCACCGGCTCCGGGTAGGGCGCCACCATGGCGCTCGGACCGGTCCCCGGCAGGTGGATCCAGAGCTCGTCGGTGATGAAGGGCATCATGGGGTGCAGGAGGCGCAGGGCGCGCTCCAGCGCGGCCCAGAGCACGAGCTGCGCCGTGCGCCGCGCCTCCTCGCCCTCGCGGCCGTAGAGGCGCGGCTTGGCCGCCTCCAGGTACCAGTCGCAGAACTCGCTCCAGATGAAGTCGTACAGCGTGCGCGCCGCCTCGCCGAACTCGTAGCGCTCAAGGAGGCGTCCGGTCTCCGCCGCGGCGTGGTTGACGCGGTGCAGGATCCAGCGGTCGGCCAGCTCGGCCGCAGCGAATCCCTCGGGGCGGCTGCCGTCCGGCAGACCGGCCGAGAGCCACGTCCGCCCGGCGTCCGGGTCGAAACCGCGCAGGTGCGAGAGGGCGAGGCGCGCGGCGTTCCAGATCTTGTTCGCGAAGTTGCGGCTGGCTTCCACACGCTCCTCGCTGAAGCGCAGGTCGTTGCCCGGAGCCGTCCCCGAGATGAGCGTGAAGCGGAGCACGTCGGCGCCGTAGCGCTCCACCACGTCCATCGGGTCGACGACGTTGCCGCGCGACTTCGACATCTTGCGGCCCTCGGCGTCCCGCAAGAGCCCGTGCAGGAAGACGGTGCGGAAGGGCACGTCGCCCATGAAGGCCAGGCCCGACACGATCATGCGCGCCACCCAGAAGAAGAGGATGTCGTAGCCGGTCACGAGCACGGAGGTCGGGTAGAAGTAGCGCAGCTCCGGAGTGTCCTCGGGCCACCCGAGGGTGGAGAAGGGCCAGAGCGCCGAGCTGAACCATGTGTCGAGCACGTCCTCGTCCTGCACGAGGCGCTCCCCCGGCGCGCCGCAGCGGCGGCAGCGCTCCGGCCGGTCGACGGCCACCTGCAGCTCGCCGCACTCGGCGCACGTGTAGGCGGGGATGCGGTGGCCCCACCAGAGCTGCCGGGAGATGCACCAGTCGCGGATGTTCTCCATCCAATGCAGATACACGCGCGTGAAGCGCTCCGGCACGATGCGGATGCGCCCCTCCTCGACGGCGCGCATGGCCGGTTCCGCAAGGGGCTTCATGCGCAGGAACCACTGCCGCGAGACGAGCGGCTCCACCACCGTGTCGCAGCGGTCGCAATGGCCCACCGCGTGCGTGAGCGGCTCCACGCTCACGAGGAAGCCGCCGCGCTCTAGGTCCGCGATGACGCGCCGCCGTGCCTCCTCCCGCGGCAGCCCCGCGTAAGCGGGGCCGGCCGCGCCCGTCATGCGCCCGTCCTCGCCGATCACCTGCACGGCCGGCAGACCGTGGCGGCGCGCGATCTCGAAGTCGGCGGGATCGTGGAAGGGCGTGACCTTTACGGCGCCCGTGCCGAACTCGCGGTCCACCGCCTCGTCGGCCACCACGGGGATCCGCCGGCCCACGAGCGGCAGCTCGGCCTCGCGCCCCACGAGGTGGCGATAGCGCTCGTCCTCAGGGTGCACGGCCACCGCCGTGTCGCCGAGCATCGTCTCCGGCCGCGTGGTGGCGACGCGGATCTCCCCGCCGCCCACGAGCGGGTAGCGCAGCGTCCAGAGGTGCCCCGCCTCCTCCTCGTGGTTGACTTCCAGGTCGGAGATCGCCGTGCGGCACTCCGGGCACCAGTTGACGATGTAGTCGCCCCGGTAGATGAGGCCGCGCTCGTAGTAGCGCACGAAGACCTCCGCCACGGCGCGGCTGAGCCCCTCATCCATCGTGAAGCGCAGCCGCGACCAGTCCGCGGAGGCGCCGAGCCGCTTCAGCTGCTCCACGATGTTCTTCTCGTACTCGTCCTTCCACGCCCAGACGCGCTCCAGGAAACGCTCGCGTCCCAGCTCGTGGCGCGTCTGGCCCTCCTCCCGCAGGCGGCGCTCCACCACAGCCTGCGTGGCGATGCCCGCGTGGTCGGTGCCGGGCTGCCAGAGCGTGGCGTGGCCGCGCATGCGGTGCCACCGCACGAGGATGTCCTGGAGGGTGTTGTCCAGGGCGTGGCCGATGTGCAGCCGCCCCGTGACGTTCGGCGGCGGCATGACGATGCAGAACGGCTCCTTGCGCGGATCGATCTCCGCCCGGAAGTAGCCCGCCTCCTCCCACGCGCGGTAGCGCGGCTGCTCCACCGCGTGCGGATCGTAGGCCGGCGGCAGGGACTGCGCAGTGAACTCCTCGACCGGTTTCATCGCCGCACCTCCTTGTGGTTCGCAGAAAATAGAAAAACTCCACCCAAAGGGCGGAGTTCCGCGGTACCACCTTTGTTCCCGGACGCATCCGGGCACTCTGGGCGGGATAACGGCCGCGAGCCGTCCGCGCCTACGCGCCGCAGCCGGCCGGGCGGCCGGGGCGGTTTCGGCGCGGAGCCTCCGGGACGACGGAGCCGGCCGGTGAAGGCGCAGGGAACCTCCCAGCCGCCGGGTTCCCCTCTCTGTGCGCGCCGGCCGGCGCCCTTCCCTTCAACGGCGCCAGCTTGTGGTCCCCATGCTACGAACGCCGGCCGGGCCTGTCAAGCGCCGCCGCGCGGGCGGATCCGCGCCGCAGCGTCATGAGCAGGTGGTCGCGCATGCCGGCGGCCGCGTGCCGTCCCGCCCGCAGGATGCCCTCGCAGCGGAAGCCGCACTTGTCGTAGGCGCGGATGGCGCGGACGTTCTGGACGTCGACCCGCAGGTAAAGCTCCCGCAGCTTCAGGCGCTCGAAGGCCAGGCGGACGGCGTCGCGCAGCGCGGCTGTGCCGTAGCCGCGTCCCCAGAGATCCTTGCGGCCGATGCAGATGCGCACTTCCGCGCTGGCGGCGCGGCGGTTGATGTCGTCGATCTCCACCCAGCCGATGAGCTCAGCGACGGCTGGGGGGCTGAGGAGCCAGACGCCCCAGGAGCGCGCGCAGGGACCGCTGCCCGGCCGGCCGACCCCGAACCAGTCGCGCACCTCAGCGTCCTTCAGCCACTCGTCGATGCGCGCCCGGTCCTGCGGGCCCAGCTGGCGCAAGATCACTCGGCTCTCTTCTGCCAACGCCACACCCCTTGTCCGACCGTACCGAATCATGGGGTTCGGTCCGGAGCGCGCCTTCCCTTTATGTAAATTTCGCCTATGCGCGCGGCGCCACCGCGCACATAGGCGAGCCTGGGTACGAAAGCGGCTCGGCGCCGAGCACGCGACGCCGAGCCGGGCGGATGACGCTACCTACTTGCCCTTCTTGCCGCCCTTCGCGCTGGGCTTCGCGCTGGGCTTGCCCCCCTTGGCCTTGCCCGCCATCCGCGTGCCACCTCTTTCCCGCTTTGGACGCGCTTCACGCCCGCCGGCGCCGCGTTCCCTCGCGGCGCGCCGCCGCCCTGGAGAGGCCTCGGTGCGCCGTTGCCGCGGTCATTCGTTGCGCGGCGCCGAAGTCCTGCATGGCCGGCCGCTGGACCGACTGCTACCATGGGAGTGTCATGCGGACCGCGTCGTTGAAACCATGGCAGGCCGATGCCCTCCTCCTCGCCCTCACCTTCATCTGGGGCGCCACCTTCGTCCTCGTGAAGGCGGCCATGGCCACCCTGTCCCCCCTGCCGTTCCTCTTCGCCCGCTTCACGCTGGGTGCCGCGGCCCTCGCGCCCTTCGCCTGGGCCCGCCGCGGGCGGCTGGGCGCGGCGGACGTGCAGGCCGGCCTGGCGGCGGGCCTTCTCATGTTCGCGGGTTTCGCGCTGCAGACGTGGGGCCTCGTCAGCACCACCCCGGCGCGCGCCGGCTTCCTCACCGGCCTCTCCGTCATCCTCGTGCCGGTCCTCCAGGCCTTCCTGGGCTCGCGCCCGCCGGCCCGCATCTGGGCCGGAGCCGCCTTGGCCACGGCCGGCCTCTTCCTTCTCACGCAGCCCGGGGGCGGCGGCGTGCGCTTGGGGGATGTCCTGGTGCTTCTCTGCGCCCTGGCCTTCGCCCTGCAGATCCTCGTCATCGACCGCTTCGCGCGCCGCACGGATCCCGTGCTCGTGGCGTTCGTGGAGACGGCCGTGGTGGCGGCGGCCAGCGGCGCCGGCTCGCTCGTCGACGGCGCGGCCGCGGGGCGCTGGACGCCCGTCGCCTGGGCGGCGCTCGTCGTCTGCGGCCTCCTCGCCACCGCGGCCGGCAACCTCCTGCAGACTGTGGCGCAGCGCCACACCACACCCGCCCACACCGCCCTCATCTTCACGTGCGAGCCCGTCTTCAGCCTCGTCTTCGCGTGGGCCTTTTGGGGAGAGAAGTGGACAGGCGCCACGCTCCTCGGGGGCGCCTGCGTCCTGGCCGGCATGCTGGCCGGGGAATGGCCGGGCGCGCGTCAGCCGGGCGCCTCCCCCGGCCGCGCGCCGGCCGCCGGCGCGGAGGCCTCGGCCGCCGGCGCCGCCGCCGCCACGGAGGCCGGCTCCTCGTACGCCGCGCCCGGTTCCGAGGCCGGTTCCTGAGCCAGCGCCCAGCGCAGGACCTGGCCGAAGGTCTTGACGGGCAGGATGGCCACGTCCTTGTACTGCTGGAAGAGAGCCTGCCAGTTGTCGGCGGGGATGAGCACGGTGCGCGCCCCCGCGCGCCGCGCGGCCTCGATCTTCGCCATGACGCCGCCCACCGGCCGCACGAGACCCCGGATGGAGAGCTCGCCCGTCATGGCGACGGACGGGTCGAGCGGCTTCTCGGTGATCGCGGAGTAGACGGCCGCCGCCATCGTCACGCCGGCTGAGGGCCCGTCGATGGGGATGCCGCCCGGAAAGTTGACGTGGATGTCGTAGTCGCGCGGATCCTGGTCGAGATAGCGGCGCAGGGCCGTGAGCACGTTGTCCACGGAGCCGCGCGCCATGCTCTTGCGGCGCACCGTGTGGCCGGGCCGCCCCATCTCCTCCTCCTCGATCACGCCCGTCACCGTCACGCGGCCCTGACCGGGCTTGGCGGAATGGGCCACGGCCTCGATCTCGATGAGGATGCCGACGTTCGGCCCGGTCACCGCCAGTCCGTGGGCCACGCCCACCTGCGGCCGGTCGCCCACGCGCCGGTCCGGGCGCGGCGCGTATTGCCCGGTGTTGACGACCCACTCCACGTCCTCTACCGTAATGCGGTCGCGCCGGTCGGCCATGGCGAGCCCCGCGGCGATCTGCACCATGTTCACCGCGTCGCGGCCGTTGGCTGCGAATTGGCGGATGACGCGCAGGCCGTCGTCGTCCAGGGGGTAGCCGATCTTCTCCGCGGCGCGGGCCGCGATGCGGCCGATCTCCTCGGGCGTCAGCGGCCGGAAGAAGATCTCGACGCAGCGGGAGCGGATGGCCGGCGGGATCTCGTCCGGCGTGCGCGTCGTCGCCCCCACCAGGCGGAAGTCGGCCGGCAGGCCGTTGTCGAACATGTCCTTGATGTGCTTCGGCACGTTCGGATCCTCGGGGCTGTAGTAGGCGCTCTCAAGGAACACCTTCCGGTCCTCGAGGACCTTCAGGAGCTTATTCATCTGCACGGGGTGCAGCTCGCCGATCTCGTCGAGGAAGAGTACGCCCCCGTGCGCCTTCGTCACGGCGCCCGGCTTGGGCTGCGGGATGCCCGACATGCCGAGCGGGCCCGCGCCCTGGTAGATCGGGTCGTGCACGGAGCCGATGAGCGGGTCGGCGATACCGCGCTCGTCAAAGCGCGCCGTGGTGGCGTCGACCTCGACGAACTTGGCGTCCTCCTTGAAGGGCGAGTGCGGGTTGCGCTTGGCCTCCTCCAGCACGAGGCGCGCCGCCGCCGTCTTGCCGACGCCCGGAGGGCCGTAGATGAGCACGTGCTGCGGGTTGGGGCCGCAGAGCGCGGCGCGCAGCGCCTTCAACCCCTCCGCCTGGCCGACGATCTCCGCGAAGGAGCTCGGCCGCGTCCGCTCCGCCAGCGGCTCGGTGAGGCTCACGGCGCGCAGCTTCTGCAACCGTTCGAGCTCCTTCTTGGACTCCCGCTGGACCACGACGCGGCTGCCCTGCTGGCTGCGCAGGAGGTTCCAGAAGTAGAGCCCGATGACGATCGCGAAAAACACTTGCACCAGCGTGATCAACGCACCGATGGACATCGGCGTAACGCCCCCTCACCGTGGGCCTAGTATCCCCACGGCGGGCGCGCGCTCGGGCCGGCGGCGGGCGGGAAAAGCTCGCAGAAGTGTGGCGGCGGAGCCAGAGGGGCGACGGAGTCCGGAGTGGAGCCGGAGGGGCGCCCGCCGGGGCGCCCCTCCGTGCGTTGGCCGGTCAGGCGGTCTCTTCCTTCTTCCGCTTCTTGAAGATCAGCTTCGGCTCCGTGCGCTCGAGGACCGTGCTCTCCGTGACGACGCACTTCAGCACGTCGTTGCGCGAGGGCACGTCGTACATCACGTCCAGCATGATGTCCTCGATGATCGCGCGCAGGCCGCGCGCTCCGGTCTTCCTCTCCAGCGCCTTGCGCGCGATGGCGCGCAGCGCGGCCGGCTCGAACTCCAGCTCGATGCCGTCGATCTGCAGGAACTTCTGGTACTGCTTCACCAGCGCGTTCTTCGGCTCCGTGAGGATGCGCACAAGGGCGTCCTCGTCCAGCGCCTCCAGCGTGGCCACGACGGGCAGGCGGCCGATGAACTCCGGGATCAGGCCGAACTTGAGGAGGTCCTCCGGCATGACCTGCGCGAGGATCTCGCCCACGTCCTTCTGGTCCCGCGTGACGAGCTCCGAGCCGAACCCGATCGTCTTGCGGCCGATGCGCGACTGGATGATCTTCTCGAGCCCGTCGAAGGCACCGCCGCAGATGAAGAGGATGTTCGTCGTGTCGATCTGGATGAACTCCTGGTGCGGGTGCTTGCGCCCGCCCTGCGGCGGCACGCTGGCGATCGTGCCCTCAAGGATCTTGAGCAACGCCTGCTGCACGCCCTCGCCGGAGACGTCGCGCGTGATCGAGGGGTTCTCGGACTTGCGCGCGATCTTGTCGACCTCGTCGATGTAGACGATGCCGCGCTCCGCCTTCTCGATGTCGTAGTCGGCGGCCTGAATGAGCTTCAGGAGGATGTTCTCCACGTCCTCGCCGACATAGCCGGCCTCCGTGAGCGAGGTGGCGTCGGCGATGGCGAAGGGCACGTTCAGGATGCGCGCCAGCGTCTGGGCGAGGAGCGTCTTGCCGCTGCCCGTCGGGCCGAGGAGCAGGATGTTGCTCTTCTGAAGCTCGACGTCGTCGACCTTGCCGTCGGAGTTCACGCGCTTGTAATGGTTGTAGACAGCCACGGACAGGATCTTCTTCGCGCGCTCCTGCCCGATGACGTACTGGTCCAGGATCTCCTTGATCTGGCGCGGCTTGGGGATGTCCTTGAGGTCGAGCTCCGCGTCGTCGTGGAGTTCCTCTTCGATGATGTCCGTGCACAACTCCACGCACTCGTCGCAGATGTAGACACCCGGACCGGCGATCAGGCGCTTCACCTGGTCCTGATGCTTGCCGCAGAAGGAGCACTTGAGGGGACCCTTTTCGTCGGTGAACTTGTTGAACAACGCCGACACCCCCTCCTCATTCGTCCGCCGGCTTGCGCGGCCTGGTGACATCGTCGATGATGCCGTACGCCTTGGCCTCTTCGGCCGACATCCAGAAGTCCCGGTCCGTGTCCCTCTCCACGCGCTCCAGCGGCTGGCCCGTGTGGTGCGCGAGGATGCGGTTCAGTCGCTCCCGCAGCTTTAGAATCTCCTCCGCCGCGATCTTGATGTCGGCCGCCTGGCCCTGAAATCCTCCCCACGGCTGGTGGATCATGATACGCGAGTTCGGCAGGGCGTAGCGCTTGCCCTTCGTGCCGCCGGCCAGCAGCACGGCCGCCATGCTCGCCGCCATGCCCACGCAGATCGTGGAGACGTCGGGTTTGATGTACTGCATCGTATCGTAGATCGCGAGGCCGGCGTCAATGGCGCCGCCGGGCGAGTTGATGTAGACCGACACGTCGCGCGTGGGATCCTCGGTCTCAAGGAAGAGCAGCTGGGCGACGACGATGTTCGCCACGGTGTCGTCGATGGGCGTGCCGATGAAGACGATGCGGTCCTTAAGCAGCCGGGAGTAGATGTCGTAGGCGCGCTCGCCGCGGCTCGTCTGCTCCACGACGATCGGGACGAGATGCTGGGCGCGGACCGCGCGCTCCTGCGGGTCCGGGTCGATCGGCGCCATGGGCTGGACCTCCTTGGCGGCGTTCAGGCCGGCTGTCCGGCACCCTCCTCGGGCGCCGCGGCCGCTGCACGCGCGAGCTCGGCGAGTCGATCCACGGTGCGGCGCACCCGCAAGGATGCGCGCACATCCGCCACATTATCCGGGTTTTGCAGGATCAGGCGGCGCACTTGAGCCGCCGAGGAACCATAGGAGCGCGCGATGCGCTCCACTTCCTCTCGCAGTTCGTTCTCGCCGACCTCGATGCCCTCGGCCTTGGCCACCGCGTCGAGCACGAGGTCCGTCTTCACGTCCCGCTCCGCCTGCCGGCGAAGGTCGGCCTCGAGGGCCTCAGGGGTCGTCTCCGACGCCTTCAGGTAGGCTTCCAGGGTCAGCCCCCGCTCCGCCAGGCGGCGCTCCAGCGAGGCCCGCAACTGCGCCAGCCGGCGCTCCACAAGCGCCTCCGGGAGGTCGACGGACGCCTCCTCCACCACGCGCTCCACGAGGCGGTCGCGGAACTCGCGCTCCGCGCGCTCCCGCGCCGAACGCTCGAGGCTATTCTTCAGCTCCGCGCGCAACTCCTCCAGCGAGGCGTAGGGGCCGGCCTCCCGCGCGAAGTCGTCGTTGAGCTCCGGCAGGCGGCGCTCCTTGATCTCGCGCACGGTGACCGAGAACACGGCCTCCTTGCCGGCGAGCTCGTCGACCCCGTAATCCTCGGGAAACTTCGCCGGAATGTCCTTCGTCTCGTCGACGCGCATGCCCACGATGCCGTCCTCGATGCCCTCCAGCAGCTGGCCGGCGCCGATCTCCACCAGGTAACCCTCGGCGGCGCCGCGCTCGATGGGCGTACCGTCCGCGAGCCGCCCCTGGAAGTCGATCACGACGAAGTCTCCCGGCTGCACCGGCCGGCCGTCCTCCACGGCCACGAGCTCCGCCCGCTGCTCGCGCAGGCGCTCCAGCGCCTCGTCGACGTCCTCCTCGCTCACCGCCGCCGGCTCCGGCTCAAGGCGCAGGGAGCGGTAGTCGCCGAGCTGCACCTCGGGCTTCACCAGCACCTCGGC
Source organism: Bacillota bacterium (assembly GCA_014896375.1). Taxonomy (GTDB): domain Bacteria; phylum Bacillota; class Sulfobacillia; order RBS10-35; family Bu92; genus Bu92. Next base: position 32,861 of record JADBKN010000033.1, read on the forward strand.
GCGGAAGGCGACGCGGTTCGCGTCGTAGTCCGGTTGAAGGTCGATCTTCGGCTGGTCGATGGGCTCGATGCCGGTCTCCCGCACGGCCTGCAGGTAGGCGTCGGCCACCATCTCGTCCATGGCCTCGTCCCACAGCGCCGCCCGCCCCACAAAACGCTCGAAGATGGAGCGCGGCGCCTTCCCCTTGCGGAAGCCGGGGATGGTCACGCGCCGGACGAGGCGACGGTAGGCGCGGTCCAGGGCGCGGTCGACGACCTCCGGCCCGACTTCGACCTTCAGGGCCACGCGGTGGTTATCCAGGCGTTCGATGGTCGCGTTCAAGCTCAAGGGGAAACCTCCTGAAAAATTCGCTGGTGCGGGCGGAGAGATTTGAACTCTCACGGGACAAGCCCACTAGATCCTAAGTCTAGCGCGTCTGCCGTTCCGCCACGCCCGCACGCAAATCCGCCGCGGCGGCGCGCCGCCCCGCCGGCGTTGACGATGATAGCACGCGCGCTGCATGAGCGCACGCCCGCGCGCCAAAGACTAGGCGCGCGAGGAGGCCAAGACGTGCGACGCCGGCGTGATCTTCAAGTTCAATTGTACAGCGCCACGGGGGATCCGGAGTCGATCCGCGTCAAGGCCTGGCTCTCCGGCCACGGCGTGCCGTTCAGCGACTACGACATCGGCGTGGAGGACGCGCGCCGCCGCGAGATGCTGGCCATGGGCTTCGACCGGCCGCCGGTGACGGTGATCGGCGCGCGGCGCATCCAGGGCTACAAGCCTGAGGAGATGGCCGCCGCGCTGGAAGAGGCTTGACCGGCCCCTTCAGCGAGGCATGGACGGCCGCACTTCGGCATCTCCTTTCTCTGGGCGTCCGCGCCGCCCGGCCGGCGCCCAGGGAAGGTGGCGCTGCGCCATGCAGAGACGCGTGTGGATCGGCCTCGCGGCGGCGGCGGCGCTCCTCGCCGTCGCGCGCTGGCTCGCCCCGGCGCCGGCGCCCGCGCCCGTCCTCGCCCCCGGCGCGAACGTCGTCGAGTTCACGCTCCTCCTCGCCGACGACGTCTTCCGGCCGGCCGAGATCACGGTGCAGCGCGGCGAGCGGGTCCGCCTGGTGCTGAAGAACGTCGGCCGGCACACCCATGAATTCGAGCTTGAGGGTTATAACTTCGAGATCGCCGACATCCGTCCCGGCCAGACGGTGACCGTCGTCTTCACGGCCGACCGCGCCGGGCGCTTCGAGTTCGCCTGTCACGAGCCCGGCCACTACGAGAAGGGCATGAAGGGCGAGTTCATCGTCCAACCGTGAACGTCACGGGCTGCGCGTTCCCTCTGGAACCTCCGGGGCCGCCGGCGCGCAAGAGGGGCAAGGGATCCTTAGGTGTGCCGGCGATGCGGACCTCAAAGTGCAGGTGCGGCCCGGTGGCGTCGCCGGACTGGCCGACGAGCGCCAGCGGCTGGCCGGCGGCCACAGCCTCCCCCGGCCCCACAAGGATCCGCGAGGCGTGCGCGTAGACGGTCTCCAGCCCAAAGGAGTGGCGCAGGACCACGACTCTCCCGTAGCCCGGCTCCCAGCCGGCGCGCTCGACGACGCCTGGTGCGGCCGCGCGGATCGTCGTGCCGAGGGGGGCGGCGATGTCGACGCCCTCGTGCATGCGGCCCCAGCGCGGCCCGAAGGCGGAACTGATCACGCCGCGCAGCGGCCAGAGGAAGACCGGGGCGATGACGCGCGTCCACGAGGCGGCCTGCAGCCCGGCGACCCCGGCAGCCGTGCCCGCGGCGCCGTCGAGCGGCAGCCACAGTTCCTGACCCACGGCGAGGCGGTCGGGATCCCGCAGGTGGTTGAGCGCGGCGATCGCCGCCACCGGTACCCCGCTGCGCGCGGCGATACGTGAGAGCGTGTCTCCAGGACGCACGGTGTAGACGCGATAGGCGATCCCGGAGGCGGCATGCGCGGCCGCCGCCGGCACGAGGGAGAGCATCGCGGCCAGCGCGGCGGCGCGCCCGATTCGGCTGCGCAAACGCAAGACCAGTCCCCTTCCCGGTGCACCGCTTCCAGGATGCCCCGGGACGGCGGCCGCCATGCGCCCGGCCGCCCCCTTGGCCTCGCGTGCGCGGAGGGCGTCAGACCGGGCTGATCTCCTTGCGGATCGACTCAAGGAACTCCTTGTTGTCCTTCGTCTTCGCGAGGCGCTGCATGAGGAGCTCGAGCGCCTCGTGCGGCTGCATGTTGGCCGTGTAGCGGCGGAAGGCGTAGATCACGTCCAGCTCCTCCTGGCTGAGGAGCAGCTCCTCGCGGCGCGTGCCGGAGCGTTTGACGTCGATCGCCGGGAAGAGGCGCCGCTCATAGAGCTTGCGGTCGAGGTGCAGCTCCATGTTGCCCGTGCCCTTGAACTCCTCATAGATGACGTCGTCCATGCGGCTGCCGGTATCGATCAGCGCCGTGGCGAGGATCGTGATGCTGCCGCCGTTCTCGATCTTGCGCGCCGCGCCGAAGAAGCGCTTGGGCTTGTAGAGGGAGGCCGGATCGAGGCCGCCGGAGAGCGTGCGGCCGCTCGGCGGCGTGACGAGGTTGTACGCGCGCGCGAGGCGCGTGATGCTGTCGAGCAGGATGACGACGTCGACGCCGTGCTCCACCAGCCGCTTGGCGCGCTCCAGCACCATCTCCGCCAGCTTCACGTGGTTCTCGGGGTGGTTGTCGAAGGTGGAGGCGAGCACCTCGCCCTCCACGGAGCGCTCCATGTCGGTGACTTCCTCGGGGCGCTCGTCGATGAGGAGCACCATGACCTTGACGTCCGGGTAGTTCCTCGTGATCGCCTTCGCGATCCGCTTGAGGAGCTCCGTCTTGCCGGCCTTCGGCGGGGAGACGATCAGCCCGCGCTGCCCCTTGCCGATCGGCGCGATGAGGTCGATGATGCGCGTCGACATCTCGATGGGGCTCGTCTCCAGCTTGAAGCGTTCATACGGGTGGACCGGCACGAGGGAGTCGAAGGGGATGCGCGTCACGGCCTCTTCCGGCGGGACGCCGTTGACCGCCTCCACCCGCAGGAGGCCGTAGTAGCGCTCATTCTCTTTAGGCGGGCGCGCCTGGCCGGAGACCAGGTCGCCCGTGCGCAGGTCGAAGCGGCGGATCTGCGAAGGCGAGACGTAGATGTCCTCGTCGCTCGGCAGGTAGCCGATCGGCCGCAGGAAGCCGAAGCCCTCGGGCATGACCTCGAGGATGCCCTCAGCGAACATGAGGCCGTCCTGTTCCGTCTTCACCTTCATGATTTCGAAAATCAGCTCGCGCTTGCGCATATTGCTGAAGCCCGAAATGCCCAGCTCCCGCGCAAGCGAATACAGATCCTGAACCGTCATCGATTCAAGCGCGTTGAGATCCACAGGTTCCCTCCATCGCCTCTTCAGCTTGACTCCGGGCGAAGACGCATTCGGTACGGTCTCGGGGCGTCGATCTCAGGAGTTGAGCTGGCGCCAGTCCGCCATGAAGCGCTCCAGGCCGGCATCCGTGAGCGGGTGGCGGACCAGCTGCCGCAGGGTGTCGAACGGCATCGTGCCGATGTGCGCGCCGGCCAGCGCGGCTTCCGTGACGTGGCGCGGGTGGCGCAGGCTGGCCGCCAGGACCTTCGTGGCGATGCCGTGTTGATTGTAGAGCCGGACGAGATCGCGCACAAGCTGCAAGCCGTCGTGCCCGGCGTCATCCAGTCTGCCCACGAAGGGGCTGACGTACGCGGCGCCGGCGCGCGCGGCGAGGAGACCCTGGTTGACGGAGAAGACAAGCGTGACGTTCGTCGGCACGCCGGCCTCGGCCAGCCGGCGGCAAGCCGCCAGCCCCTCCCAGGTGCACGGGAGCTTCACGACGACGTTCGCGCCGAGCGCGGCCAACTCCCGCCCCTGACGGACCATGCCGTCGGCGTCGCCGGCCGTGACCTCCGCGTTGACCGGGCCGGGCACGAGCGCGCTCAACTCGCGCACAAAGTTCTCAAAATCACGCCGTCCCTCCCGCGCGACGAGCGTTGGGTTGGTCGTCACGCCGGCGAGGACGCCCCATGCCAGCGCCGTGCGGATTTCCGTGAGATTGGCGGAATCGAGGAAGAGGAGCAAAGGCGGGGCCTCCTCCGGCATTCTAGCGCGAGGGGCCGCCGGTCTCAAGGCCCGCCGCCCGGCCGGAGGCGGCGTCCCAATCCCAGATCCAGGCTGCGCGCGGGCCGATGAGGATGTCACCCCGCGCGGCGAGCACTCTGAGAGGCTTGCCGGCGGCGCTCCACTGCACGGCCAGCGCCCCCGGCCCGCCGGCCGCGACCGTGCCCGGCACCGCCTGGCCGCGCGCCACGGGCGTGGCCGCGTCCGGGGCGGAAAGCGCCGTCCACAGGGTGCCCTCCGCGCCGAAGGCCGCTCCGCGCACCACGTATCCCTGCGGCACCGACCAGGCCGCGAGCACGCGGCCGTCCGCCGTGTCCAGCCGGAGCACCTGGCGCTGGTCGCCGATGCCGATCAGCACCGCCTCGCGCCCGTCGCCGGAGACCACCCACGTGCCCGCTCCGCCATAGGGGAGCTGCCGCTTCCAAAGGAGTTTGCTGCCGTCGGCCGCGAAGGCGTAGGCGGTGTCGTCCGGCGCGCCGGAGGCCACGAGCAGCGCCGCGCCGTCCGGCGTCACCGCCACGTGGCGCGCGACGTCCGTCTTCGGTTGGTAGGTCCAGGCCACGTTGCCTTTCGCGTCGAGCCGCGTGAGGCGGTCGGCCGCGTTCACGAGGGCGCTGCCGTCCCGAGCGAAGGCCACCTCGGCGCCGGAGGCGGCGCGCACCGTCACGATGGCCTCTCCCGTGGCGCCGTCGACGAAGCGCAGGGCCGATCCGTCGTCCAGCGCCACCACGCGCCCGTCCGGCGAGGCCCACGCGGCCTGCGCGGCAAAGCCCAGCCGCCACACGCGGCCGGACGCGTCATGCGCCTCCGTGGCACCGGACCCGCCGGACGAGACGGCCACGATCACCCGGCCGCCGGCGGCGGCCAGCACGCGCCCCGCCGGCAGGCGGAAGCCGTCGCCGCCGTCCCAGGCGAAGCCGCGCCCCTTGCCGTCGACCGCGATGCGCGGCGAGACGCCGAGCGCCACCGTGGCCCCGTCGGGCAGGTCGAAGGCGGTGTCCGCCTTGAGCGGTTCCGCATCGAGGCCGCTCAGGGCCCGTTCGGAAAACGAGGGCAGCGGCAGCATCGCCCCCTGCGACGGCTGCGCGCAGCCCGCGGCGGCGAAGAGTAGAAGGGCGAGGGCGACCGCGGCGGCGATGCGTGGCAAACGATTCACCCGGTCTCCATGGGAACACCTGTCAGTGCCATTATAGGGCCGTATTGCCAGTCCTACGGCCGCCGTCACGCACCCGTAAAGGAACTGTAACGGCGCTGTAAAGAGCGGCGCGGGGGAGCCGGCGACCCGCTCCCCCGCGCCCTGAGCCTTGACACCCGGACGGCTCAGTCGCCTTCTTCCGCCTCCACTTTCGTCGCCTGGATGACGAAGTTCTCGACGGTGCCTTCCACCTTGACCTTCTCGCCCGGAGTGAGCTGCGCCACGCCGTCCACGCCCTCGAACTCCGTCTCCGCCGACGTCTGCACCGTGTACACGAAGGAGACGGTCGCGTGCTCGTCGGACGACGACACCACATCGATCGTGAAGGCGTTCTGCGCGATGACGTCGTGCACGGTGCCGGTCAGGGATGTCGTGCCGGCGGAGTGGTCGCCCTGCTGGCCACCCTCATCCTCGCCGCCGGATGCGCCCAGCCGCACCGTCACGGCCTCGGTGCCGTGGTACTGCACCGTAGCGGCCGAGCCTTCCGTGAGAAGCGTGAGCGAGACCTCGGCGCCCTTGAGGTAGATGTGCCCGTAGGGCGCCAGCGTGAAGTCGTGGGATTGGCCGTCCGCGTCCTTCAAGGTGAAGGTCGTGGCGTCGCCGGTCGATGTCGCAAGATGCACCGTTGTGATCGTGCCCGAGACGTCGTCGAGCTCGAAGCGGTCGTAGATGAGCGCCACCTCTCCCTGCGCGTCCAGGTAGAGGCTGACCTCGTCGCCCGGCTGGATGTCCGCGAGCGACAGGGCGCCGGCAGCGCCGTTCACCACGCGCCCGCCCACCCGGATGTAGATGAGCGCGTTGGCGTCGACCACGTAGGTGGCCGCGGAGGCGTTCCCGTCGTCATCCGGCGTCACCGTCAGCTTGCGCGCCGCCGGGTCGACCGACACGACCGTGCCGCGCACCGCGGCCCCCGTGGGGCCCGCCTGGTCGCTCGAGCGCGCCAGGATGGCCGCGAACTCGGCGCGGGAGATGGCCGCCTGCGGGCGGAAGGTGTGGTCGGGGTAGCCGTCGACGATCCCGGCCGCCACCGCCGCGGCCACGTACGGCTGGGCCGCTACGGTGAGCTGCCCCGCGTCCTTGAAGCGGTTGAGCACTGTGAGGTCGGGATGCGCGACAGCGTCGGCTTGGAGCACGCCGGTCGCCACGAACCCTTTGACGAGCAGTTCCGTCGCCCACTCGCGGCTCGCCGCACGGTTCGCCTGGAACGGCTCGTGGCCGTCGAGGAGCCCGTCGTAGACGGCCAGCGCCACGTACGGGAGCGACCAGGGCGCGGAGTGCGTCAACGACTCCACGTTCCAGTCCGTGTGCGTCTGCAGGTAGGCGGCGTAGACGCTGCCCGCCTCGCCCTTGCCCTTCCCCGGCCCGACGACGGGAGGTGCGACGCTCGGCATCGCGGCGGCGACCTTTTCCGCCGCCTGGGCCTGCGCCTGCGCGTCGCCGCCATAGACGGTGCGCACGACCATCGTCACGGCCTCCGCCTCACTGATGGAGGCCTTGGGATTGAAGCGGCCGTGACCGTCACCCTTCGCCATGCCGGAGAGGAAGAGCTGCGTGATATACGGCGCCGCCCAATCGTCCGTCGGCGACAGATCGAAGAAACCCGTCACGCGGACGAAGTGCTCGTGCTCCGCGCCGCGGCCCTCGGACTGCCCGTCCTTACCGTCCTTCCCCTTGTCCGCGAAGGCTGCCGGGCCGGCGCCGGCGACGAGCGCTGCCGCGAGCGTCACGGCCGCGACGGACCGCATCCATCTCAACATCGTCATCCCTCCAGTCCCGAATTGCCTTGGCAAGACAATTCATCGGAGGGAACGCCTGGTTTTTGGGGGTCAGCGGCTGTCCCGCTCGTCGAGGATCGAGCGCAGCTTGGCGATGAGCACGTCGAGCGCCACCGGGTTGAAGCCGCCCTCGGGCACGATGAGGTCAGCGTAGCGCTTGCTGGGCTCGACGAACTCGTCGTGCATCGGCTTGACCGTGGTGAGGTACTGGCTCACGACGTTCTCCACCGTCCGGCCGCGGTCGCGGATGTCCCGCAAGAGCCGGCGCAGCACGCGCACGTCCGCGTCCGTGTCGACGAAGACCTTGATGTCGAAGAGGGAGCGGATGCGCTCGCTTTCGAAGATGAGGATGCCCTCGACGATGACGACGTCCGCCGGCTCCACGCGCACCGTCTCTTGGCGCCGCACGTGCAAGCGGTAGTCGTAGGTGGGCCGTTCGATGGCGCGCCCGGCGCGCAGCTCCGCCATGTGCTGGAGGAACAGGTCCTGGTCGAAGGACAGCGGGTGGTCGTAGTTGATGCGCGCGCGCTCCTCGAAGGGAAGGTGGCTCAGGTCCTTGTAGTAGGCGTCGTACGGGATGACGACGACCCGATGGCGGAACTCGGCGGCCAGCCGCAGCGCCAGCGTGGTCTTCCCCGATCCGGTTCCGCCGGCGATGCCCACGAACAGCGGTTCACGCTTCACGCTGCATCCGTCCTCGCATCCGTCCTCGCACCCGTCTTACGATGGCAGCCGCACCGCGCGCCTCCGCCGCGAGTACGAAGCCGCTGCACACCCGGCGATGCCCGGTGTGGCACGTGCGGCTGGCGGCCGCACTCGACCAGCCTGCGCCGTCATCCTTCAACGCTCGCCCAGCCTATCATAGCCCCGGCGCGCTTCGCCACGCGACGCCGGTCCCCGGAAGCACACCCAAACGTGGACGCCATGATCGTCGTCCAAGCGGACGCACGGCAACGGCATTACAGCGCGGCGATGCGGCGGCGGCGACGCGGGCATGGCGGCGGCGCGGCGGGGGGGCGCGGCGGCAGTGGCCGACGGCGGGGCCGCGGCCAGCCCGGGGTATGGCGGGGGCCAGCGCAAGGGCAAGGGTAAGGCCTTCGAAGGCCTTAACCGGGCGTGCGGAGGCCGGCGGCGGCCCGAAGGAGCTCGTTTCGCACTTATATGTCGACATCATCCCTCATAATGGTCCACTTGCCGGCGCGATAAGGTCATTCTGAACGCTAACGCCGTCGTCCGAGCCGGATTTCGGCACATTAAGGCCGCCAAAGCACTGACCGCCCGCCGCGGGCGTCGCGACGCCCGCCCGCCTCCAGCCGGCGCCCCGCCGCCACAGCCGGCGGCCCGCGGGCCGCCCCGCCCGCGCCGCTTCGGCTGCC
>JADBKN010000034.1 GCA_014896375.1 Bacillota bacterium
CTGCCGACTTTTCCTTGCTCCCCGGCTCGCTATGCCGGGTTTGTCAACAAACCCAGAATTTGGCTTATCAGAGGCTGGGTCCGACGTCCCGTGGGAATAGGCGAAGAATTTTCGGTTATCGGCCCGTCGGCTGGGGGGCTGCGGGGCTCAGGGGCATCCGGTTCCGGGCGGAGGGCACAGAACCGCGACGCCCGCAGAGCCCGGCATCCCGGCGGAGGCGAGCCGGACTTGGCAGCCCGCGGGGCGGGAAGAGCCCCACGCCCGCCGGAGCCGAGCGAGGCGCGGCACCCCGCCGGAGCCGAACCGGCTTCGGCGCCCCTTCGTCGAGCGTTTCAACCGGACGGTGCTGGACGAACTCCTCCGCCCGGCCCTTCGACAGAAGTACTACGACACCGTTGGAGCGCTCCAGGAAGACCTCGACGCGTGGCTGGCCCACTGCAACACCGAGCGGCCTCACCGCGGCTATCGGAACATGGGCAAGACGCCCATCGACACCATCAACGAGTACCTACAGACTGCAAAGGGAGAAGCTTAACTGTAGAGGGAATGCGTTTTCCTGCCCCCTCACTCCCACATCTCTGACGCGATGCGGCTCACCTCCCGCTTGTCCGCCCGCCCCTGGATCTCGGCCATCAGGCCCTTCATGAATTCCCCCTTGCTCTGCGGCCGGGTGCGTTGGATGTACGCCTTCACGAACTCGCGGATCTCGTCTTCCGTCATCTGCTTCGGCAGGTACGCGGACAGCGTGGCGATGCGCGCCTCCATCTGCGCGGCCTGCTTCTGGTGCGCCGGCGAGCGGCGGTACATCTCCAGGGATTCGCGGGCCTGCTTGATCTCCTTCTGGATGAGGTCGAGGACGGCGGCATCGTCCAGCTCGCGGGCGCCGGCCTCCTTCTCCTTGTGGATGATCGCCGCCTTGAGGAGGCGGAGCGTGGCCAGGCGGTCGGCGTCCTTCGCGCGCAGCGCTTCCTTCATGTCCGCGTCGATCTGCTCTTTCAGCATGTGGGAGGCCTCCTTGGACACGAGCATTGGGGAGCAAGGTGAGGATACCAGAATGGTTGACAGCGCTGCCGCATATATGTAGGATGCCTACATAATCGGCGCTGCGGTGAGGGGCGCCCGGGGAGTGAACGCCGGTGGCGACCATGGAGATCCCGGGGTATCGGTACGGCGATGCGGGGCTGGATCCGTCGCCCGTCTCGGTGGCGGAGTTCGAGCGCATGAAGCGGGCGGCTCTGCTCACCGCCGCGGATGAGGAGGCGCTGCGCCGCGCGGGCGCGGTGCTTTCGGAGCACGTGGAGGAACTGCTGGACGTCTGGTACGGCTTTGTGGGGGCGAACGACTTCCTCCTCGCGTACTTCTCCGGACCCGGCGGGCCGGACGCGCGGTACCTGGGGCAGGTGCGCCGCCGTTTCCTCCAGTGGGTGCTCGACACGTGCCGGGCCAAGTTCGACGAGACGTGGCTCGCGTACCAACATGAGATCGGCCGGCGCCACTACGACCGCAAGAACGCCACGGACGGCGTGGAGGGGGCGCCGCCTCACGTGCACTTCCGTTACCTCGTACCCCTGATCTACCCGATCTTCGCCACCGTGCGGCCGTTCCTGGAGCGGGAGGAGAGCGACCCGGACATGGTGGAGCGCATGCACCAGGCGTGGCTGAAGGCCGTGATCCTTTCGGTGACGCTCTGGAGCTACCCGTATCTCCGGGAGGGTGCGTTCTGACGTGCCGGGGAATGAGGGTGCGGCGCGGCGTGCGGCGGAGGGCCCAGCCTCACGCGTGGCCATGGCGCTCCTGCGCCTGAGCCAGGCCGTCAAACGCATCGGCATCGCGGACGCCAGGCCCGCTGGCCTCACGCCCGTCCAGGCTCAGACGCTCTTCTTCGTCCGGCGGACGAAGTCGTTCCTCACGACGATCGGCAACCTGGCGGCGCATCTGGGGACGTCCCACCCGACGGCGGTGGAGGTTGTGAACGGGCTCGTGGCGCGGGGTCTGGTGGTGAAGCGGCCGGACCCCCGCGACCGCCGCGTGACGCTGCTCGCGCTCACGCCGGCCGGCGAGGAGGCGTGCGCGAGGCTCGATCACTGGCTCGACTCTCTGGAGGAGCACCTCTCGGGTCTCGACGCGGAGGCTCTCGACGCCTTGGAGCGGGGGCTGGGCGCCGTGATCCGCAGCCTGCAGCGCGCGGGGCTGCTCGTGGTGGGCGCGCCCTGCCGGGGCTGCGTGCACTTCCGCGAGGACGCCGCGGCCGGCGCGGCGGAGCCGCACTATTGCGCCCTGATCCGCCGCCACGTGAGCGAGGCGGAGGCCGCGAAGGACTGTCCGGACCATACGCCGGCGGCGTGAGCGGGGGCCGGCGCGTGCACGCCGCAGCCCCGGTTCGCACCGGGGCTGCGGCTTCTGCACCCGCCTGTCCGAACGGCCCCTTGGGACAGGCTAGATGCCCGACTGCGCGGCAGGCGCCTCCGAAGGCGCGCCGTCCGTGGAAGGATGTTCGGTGCGCGGCCCGTGGAACTTCAAGCCGGGCTGCGTCACCAGCTTCGTGAGCCGGTCCTTGGCCTGGGAGAGGATCTTCGCCTCCTGGTCGGCCGTCAGCCGGCCGTTCTGCACCGCCTGGTCGAGCCGCTTCTTCGTCGCGTCCACCAAGCCGTTCACCAGGGCGTCCTGCGACACGCCGTGTTCCTGGGCCACCTGCGCGAGGCTCTGGCCGTTCTTCAGCGCGGAGACCAGCTCATCGACGGAGACGCCGATGATGTCGGCCGCGTCCTTCAGAACGGGCCCGCCGAAGCGACCCCACTTGCCACCCCACGTACGCGGACGCTCAAAGCCGAAGAAGCCCAACCGCCCCTTCGACTGCGCGTCCTGGATGCGCTGCAGGAGGCGCTGCGACTGATCGGCGGACAGCCGGCCGTCCTTCTGCGCGTCCTGGACCGCCTGGCTGAGGCTGTCGTTGGCGTCCTTGACCAGCGTGTCGCGGTCGATGCCGAGCTTCGCCGCGAGGTTCGTGAGGAAGTGGTCCATGAGGTAGGCGCGCAGCGATTGCGTCTGCGCCGCGCCGGTCGACGGCGCCGCACCGGTCGACGGCGCCGCGTGCGCCACAAACGCGCCGCCCCACACGCCGGCGGTCAAGAGGCCCGCGATGGCGAGGCCGGCGGCCGCCTTTCCCAGCGAAAGCTTCACCGTGGCTCACCTCCTTCCACGCCGAGCATGCGCAGAACTCGTCAACGGGCTGTCAACGGCGGGAGAACGAATTGCAAACACGCTTGGCAATTCATGGGCGGCCGGCGAACGGATTCACCCTGGCCAGCGCGGGATCGTGCTCGCTGCGGTCAAAAAGTAAGATGAACATGAGCGCAAGAGAACCGGGGCGATGCCATGCAGCTGAACGCCGAGGATTTGCGCAAGGTCTCCATCTTTGCCGGGCTCGACGAGGAAGCCCGGGCGTATCTCGCCGCGCACAGCCGGGTGCACCGGTATCCGAAGGGCACCATCCTCTTTTTTGAGGGCGACGAGGCGGAACAGCTCTATTTCGTGATCCGCGGCGCGGTGCGGGTGTTCCAGTCGCTGTCCGACGGCCGCGAGTTCACGCTGGAGCACCTCGGTCCCTGGGAAGTCCTGGCGGCCGTGTGCTTTTTCGACGGCGGCCCCTACCCGGCGTCGGCGGAGACGCTGGAGGCGTCCGCCGTGGCCCAGCTCGACTATCGCGTCGTCGCGTACTTAATGGAGACGCGTCCGAACGTGGCCCTGGCGTTTCTGCGCATGCTCTGTGGCCGGCTGCGGCGTGCGCACGCGCGCGCCACGGACCTGGCCATCCGCAGCGTGCACGAGCGGCTGGCGTCGATTCTCCTGCAGTTGCATGAGGATCAGGCGCGCGCCGGCACCGGGCTTCTTCCCGCCCGCGCGGCCGACCTCGGCCGGCTGATCGGCGCGGCCCGCGAGACGGTGACGCGCGCGCTGCACGACTTCGCGCGGCAGGGCGCCGTCGCCGTCGAACGGGGGCGCGTGTGCGTGACGGACGCGGACAAGCTCAGGACCTGGGTGCAATCCCCGTCTCACGGCCTTCCCAACGAATGATCCCTCAGGGCCGCACGGCCGGGGCCGTTCGGCCGGTCGATCTTGAACCTTCGACCCTTCCACGTTAAGGCGAACGGGCGATTCGCCGCCCGCGGCGCGGATGGTACCATCCGGGCGACGCGCACCATGACGCTTGGGGGGTGTCCGTGCCGATGGGTCCGCGGGCCCGGCGTGAAGCCGCCATCGGCGCGCGCCTTCAGGTGGCCGTTCTTCCGGCGCTTGAGAGTCTGTACCCCGGGTATTTCGCTCTGGTCATGGCCACCGGGATCTTGTCCGTCGCTATGTTCCGGCTGGGACATCCGGGGCTGTCGGACGCCCTTCTGTGGACGGCCGAAGTCGCGTACGGCGCGCTGCTGATCGCCACCGCCGCGCGAGCCCTCCTTTTCCGGAGCCGGTTGGCGGCGGACCTCCGGGATCCGCGGACCGTGTTCACGTTCTTCACCTTCGTGGCCGCGAGCGACGTGCTGGGCGTGCGCCTGCTGATGGCCGGCGCGCCCGCGGCCGCCTGGGCGCTGGGGCTTGCGGCGGGTGGCGCGTGCGCCGTCCTGGTCTACTGGGCGTTCGGCTTTCTGTTCCTCGCGAACGAACAGCCGCCGAAGCGCGTCGTGAACGGAGGCTGGCTCGTCTCGGTGGTGGGGACGGAGTCGCTGTCGATCCTCGCGGCGCGGCTTTCGGACGTCGCGCCGTCATGGGCGCCGGAACTGATGCTCCTGTCGTTCGCCCTGTGGAGCGTCGGCGTGGCGGGGTATGCCGTCTTGATCACGTTCATCATCGGCCGCCTTGGGTTTTCGAAGGTGCAGCCCGCGGATCTGTCGCCCCCGTACTGGATCAGCATGGGCGCGGCGGCCATCAGCACGGTGGGCGGGGCGAACCTGCTCTCCCATGGAGGCGTGCCCTTTCTCCACCCGACGGTCCCGGCCGTCTATGCCGCCACGCTGGCCCTCTGGTCCTGGGCCGGCGGCTGGATTCCCCTGCTCGTCGTCATGGGCGTCTGGAAGTACGGCGTGCGCGGTTTGCCGCTGACGTATGAGCCCGCGCTGTGGAGCGTCGTCTTCCCGCTGGGGATGTTCGCCGTTGCGACGCTTGAAGTGGCCGCGTTCACGGGGTTGACGTTCCTGGCCCGCTTCGCGCGGGCGTTCGCGTGGGTCGCCTTCGCGGCGTGGAGCCTGACGTTCGTGGGCATGTTGCGCGCCTGGGCGCGGCGGCTCGGCGCGGGTCCGGCGCCCGCCTCGGAGTAGCCGCGGGCGCGTGCCATGGCCGGACGCATGAGAGGGGATGAGATCGGTGGCGGAATCGGAAGCGACGAAGCGGCTTTTGAAGTCTCTCCAGTACTTCCGGCGCGGGGAACGCTACGGCGGCGGCTGGCAGGAGCTGAACCCGCGCGACCGGGAGTGGGAGGACGCCTACCGCGGCCGCTGGCAGCACGACAAGGTCGTCCGCACCACGCACGGCGTGAACTGCACCGGATCCTGCAGCTGGAAGGTCCACGTGAAGGGCGGCATCATCACGTGGGAGACCCAGCAGACGGACTACCCCTCCAACGGTCCGGACGCGCCGGAGTACGAGCCGCGCGGGTGCCCGCGGGGCGCGACCTTCTCCTGGTACACGTACAGCCCGCTGCGTGTCAAGCACACCTACGTGCGTCGCGCGCTGCTCGAACGCTGGCGCCGCGCTCTGGCTGAGCAGGGCGACCCGGTGCGGGCGTGGGAGCGCCTTGTGCAGGACCGCGAGGCGGTCGCCGCGTACAAGCGCGCCCGCGGCCACGGCGGCTTCGTGCGCGCGAGCTGGGACGAGGTGGAGGCGCTCATCGCGGCGGCCACCGTGCACACGGTCAAGACGTACGGCCCCGACCGCGTGGTCGGCTTCAGCCCGATCCCGGCCATGTCGATGGCGAGCTACGCCAGCGGCGCCCGGTTTCTGTCGCTGCTCGGCGGCGTGGTCGTCAGCTTCTACGACTGGTACTGCGACCTGCCCATCGCGTCCCCGCAGGTGTGGGGCGAGCAGACGGACGTTCCGGAAAGCGCCGACTGGTACAACAGCGGCTACGTGATCGTGTGGGGGTCGAACATCCCCATGACGCGCACGCCTGACGCGCACTTCCTCGCGGAGGTGCGCTACCGCGGGGCGCGCATCGTCAACGTCAGTCCGGATTACGCGGAGAGCACGAAGTTCGCGGACGAGTGGCTGCCCGTGGCGCCCGGCACGGACGGCGCGCTGGGCATGGCGATGACGCACGTCATACTCAAGGAATTCTACGCCGACCGCCAGGAGCCATACTTCCAGGAGTACGCCAAGCAGTACACCGACCTGCCGTTCCTCGTGGTGCTGCGGCCACTGGAGGACGGCGGCTACGCGGCCGACCGCTTCCTGCGCGCCAGCGACCTCGGCGTCGAGACGCCAAACGCGGAGTGGAAGCTCGTCCTGCGCGACGCCGCCACGGGGCGCCTCGTCGTGCCGGGCGGCACCCTCGGTTTCCGCTGGGACGGGAGCGGGCGCTGGAACCTCGAGATGAAGGACGGGATCACCGGGGAGCCGTTCGACCCGGCGCTGACGCTCTTGGGCGCGCATGACGAGGTGGCCACCGTCGCCTTCCCCGTGTTCGCGGACGACGGTGCGACGCTCACGCGCCGGGGCGTGCCGGCGATGCGCGTGCGGACGGCCGGGGGCGAGCGGCTCGTGACGACCGTCCTCGACCTGATGATGGCGAACGTGGGCGTGGGGCGGGGGCTGCCCGGCGAATACCCGCGGGACGATGACGACCCCAAGCCGTACACGCCGGCCTGGCAGGAGGCCATCACGGGCGTCGACCGCCGTCAGGCGGTCTCCGTCGCCCGCGGCTTCGCTCGCAACGCGGCCGCCACGCGCGGCCGGTCGATGGTCATCATGGGCGCCGGCATCAACCACTGGTTCCATAGTGACCAGACGTACCGCGCGATCCTGAACCTGGTGCTGCTCTGCGGCTGCCAGGGG
>JADBKN010000035.1 GCA_014896375.1 Bacillota bacterium
GGCGCGGGGGTGGGGCGCGGGCGCGGCGGCGCGCGGCGGGGGCGCGGCCGCGGCCGCCCCCGCCCGCCGTGTCAGCGCGGCCGCAGCCGCCCGTACCACCCGAGCACGGCGCGCGCGTACGCGGTCGGCTGCTTGACGCCGTCGCCGGCGTTGTACGCCGCAAGGGCCATGGCGACATCGCCCCGGAACGCGCGCAGCCGATCGGCCAAGAACGCCGCGGCGATCCGGATGTTCCACATGGGGTCGAACAGCAGGGCCGGGTCGAACGCGGTCAGACCGAACACGCTGCGCGCGACGAGGCGCGCGGTGTCGGGCAGGACCTGCATGAGGCCGATCTCGCCCGCCGATCCGACCTCCTCCGGGTTGAAGTCGCTCTCCACCTTGATGACGCTCACCAGCAGCCACGGATCCAGTCCGCGCCGCGCCGCCTCCTGTGCGACGGCTGCCGCGATCGCGGCCCGGGTGGCCGGCTTCAAGTCCGGGTGGTGCGCATCCAGCCAGGCGCGCACGGACGCCTCCGCGGCGGCTTCCTCCAGCCAGGCGCGGGCGCCCCGCAGGGCGTCGCCCGTGGCGGGGGATGCCGCATCAGAGGCCGCGGCGGTCGCGGGGCTTGGGACGGCGGGCGGCGCCGGGGGTGCGGGTGCGGCGGCTGCCGTGGAGACCGAGGCCGTATCGGCGCGCGTGGCGGACGCGGTGGGCGTCCCGGAGCCCGCCGCCGGCCGCTGCACGCGCGGGCGCGCCGCGGCTGCGGCATGGCCGCCGCGCATCGACGCGTCGCCCGTGGGCGCCGTCGCCGCGCCCTCCGCGAGGGGGCCACGCGCCGCGCCGACCGTCGAAGCCATCCCTTGCCCATGGGATGGCGCCAGTTCCGCCAGGGCCAGAGCCGTCGTCAGGCCGAGCACAGCCGCGTATGCCGCCAGCACCGCCGTCGACCACCACAGGGCTCGCACAAGACGCATCGGGTGAACTCCTCTCGCCGCTCACCCGAGGAGACTGGTCCGCGCTCGGCATCGCGATACACGCGCGGTCCGCGCACCGCCCCGCTATGGCGGGCGCCGCCCACTGCAGTCGGGCCGCGAAACTTGCCGGCCGGCCCGAACGACGGAACGCTACGACGGACGACGGCGATGCGAATCGGTGAGCGGCGTGCGGCGTCCGGGCGCGGAGGATGATGGACGGGACGCGGAGGCGCGGGACATGGCCACGGGCGGGGCGACAGGACTCGGACGGCAGGGTGCGGTCAGCAGGGGCCATCGGGGCACGGGCGACGAGGCGCAGACGCTCGGGCGCGACAGACGGGACGAAACGGCTGGCGCAGACGACAGACGCGCAGCGCTTAGTGCGCAAAAGGCCTTGATCGCACTAAAGCGCCCGGCCGGGCTCACCGGCGGGGAGGAGGGCAGTGCAGCAGAGGGGGCCTCCTACCCGCCATCCCAGCGCGGTGACGCGCCCCGTGGGCGCGTGGGATGCTCGCCGGCTGGGGGCTGGCCCGTGCCCTGCGCGCCCGTGCGGGGCGCGCCCCGCGCCCGCGCGCCCCGCGCCGCCCCCGCCTACCGCGGCCGCTCCCCGCTCAGCAGGTACCGCACCGCCGCCTCGAGTGCCGGGTCGCGCTTCGCGTCCGCCTCCGCCTTCGCCTGCGCCTGCGCCACGGCCTGTTCCAGCGCCTTGCGCACGGCGTCCGTCACCTCGTACGTGAGCGGCAGGCGGTGGTCGATCTCGAACAGCATCAGCGCGCGCAGCGTCCCGCCCTCAAACGCCCCGCGGGCGTCCGCGACATCGTACCCCAGGTAGCGCAGCCGCGCCTGCAGCGCCGCCACGGCCGCGCCCTTGTCGTGGTAGCGGATCGGGCCTTTGCCCAGGTCGCCGAGGTCCCCCGGCACCGCCGTCACCTGCGGGTCCACCGGGATGTCCGGCGTGAGCCCAACATGGTCGATGGCGCGCCCCTTGGGCGTGAGGTAGTGCGCCGTCGTGAGCTTGAGCGTCGCCCCGTTGGCCAGCTCCAGGAGAGACTGCACCGAGCCCTTCCCGTACGTGCGCTGCCCCACGAGCACGGCGCCGTTGTCCTGCAGCGCTCCGGCCACGATTTCCGCCGCGCTTGCGCTCTGCCCGTTCACCAGCACAGCCGTCTCCGGCATCGGGCCGAGCGGCTGGGCGGGGAAGTCCGTCTCGCGGCCGTCGACATCGACGATCCGCACCACCGGCCCCTGCGGCACAAGCGCTCCCGCGACCTCGACGGCCGCGCTCACATACCCGCCGGGGTTATCGCGCAAATCCAGGACCAGCCCGCGCAGCCCGTGAGCCAGAAGGTCGCGGTAGGCGGCCACGAACTGGTCGCCTGTGTTCTCATTGAATTGGTCGATGCGGATATAGCCGATGCCGCCCGTCAGCATGCGCGCGTCCACGGAGGGCTGCGCCACGGTGCCGCGCACCAGGTGGCGCGTGAAGGTCGCGGCGGCATCGCCCGTCCCCCTGCGCACCGTCACGTCCACGCCCGTCCCGGCCGGCCCCCGCAGCAGCACGGCCGCACCGTCGATGCTGTGGCCCTTGAGCGTCACGCCGTCGACGGCCGTGATCACGTCATCGGCCTGCAGCCCGGCCTTGGCAGCGGGGCTGTCCGGGAACACGCGCACGATGCGCGCGCCGTCCGGGTCGGCGGTGATCTCCACGCCGATGCCCTCGTACTGGCCGCTCAGCCCGCCCGTAAACTGCTGCGTCTCCGCCGGCGTGAAGTATGCGGAGTGCGGGTCGCCGAGCGCTTTCACCATCGCGTCGATGGCGGCGTCCACGAGGGCCTGCCGGTCGACGTCGCCCGCATAGTCGGCGGTGATGTACTCGTACGCTTGGACCAGCGGCGCGAGCTCGCTCTGCTCCTGGGGGGTGAGCCCCTGCCAGTCGCCCGCTCCCGCGGCGCGCGAGGCGCCGGTGAAGAGCGCCGCGGCCACCACGGCGGCAGCCAGTCCGGCCAGGGGGCGCCGCCACCATGACCATTGCCTCATGTTCGTCGTCGGCCTCCTCGTGGCGCTTGGGATTCCGCGAAAGGAGGGACATTCCTTCCGTTGGGGAAGCGAGGGGATGATTTCCATTCAACCGGACCCGTCTTCACATCGTCTAACGGGTGGGGAGCCGGGCGGCGGGGCGGCCGCCGCTGGAGCGCGGGGCGGCCGCCGCTGGAACACGGGCCGCCGCCCCCCGCCCGAGCACTCGAGAGGAGGCGGAAATGTCAGGCGTGTGACAGAAACGGAGCATGGACGCGATTGAGCGAGATTTTGCGAGGTCCGCCCGCTGCCGGTGCAGCGGATCACGGCCGGCACGAAGGGCCGCCTCCGGCGGTGCAACACCGTGAAACCGCGGAATTGCGGCCATTTTCTGGCGGCTCCTAATATGGCGCATGGAGCGTCGTAACGCTCTGACGCTTGCGGAGGAAGATCGACATGCCGGGTCGTCATCTCACCAAACGGCTCATCTGGATCGTCCCCGCCGCCACGCTCGTCGGACTCTCGCTCGCCGTGCCCACGCCCGCGGCTCCGCCGTCGGACGCGGCCCTGCAACCGGCAGCGTACAGCGGCGGCCCGGCTGCATCCGGCCCGGCCCCGTCCGCCTCCCCTGGGAGCGCGGACCCGGCCTCCGGCACCGCCGTCGCGGCGCGCGCGGGCGACCGCCTCGCGCAGGCCTTCCTCACCCTGGAGGCCCTCGGCGGCTTCGCCCTGACGGCCGAGGTGACCGAGTCGTACGCCGGCAAGGCGGCGCCGACGGCGCACCTCGACCTCGTCTACGACGCGCGCGGCGAAGGCGGCCCGGTCATCGCCGCCCGCGGCGAGGCGCTCGTCTCCGACACGGACTCGAAGCCGACGGAGGCGCGCATCTACGTCGCCGGCGGGACGATGGCCTACGACAACGGCAGCGGCTGGGAGAAGCTGCCGTACAGCGGGCCGGCCAGCATCTTCGCCGCCTTCGGCCTGTACGACGAGTGGGATTGGCTGCGCGAGGCCTACGCAGCCGGCGCGGTCACCATGGATGTCGAGGCCGGAAGCGGCACCTACCGCGTGTCGATCGACCCGAGCTGGCTCTCCCAGCGTGTCGCGGAGGAGCAGCTCGCCGTCGTCCCCGTCTCGGCGACCTACACCGTCCAGGTGCGCGACGCCGTCGACGGGCCGGTCCTGGACGTGACCGGACACGCGGAGTTCCGCCTCGACGGCGAACCCGTCCAGACGGACTCGCACCTCATCGTC
The DNA here is from genome assembly GCA_014896375.1 of Bacillota bacterium. Classification (GTDB taxonomy): domain Bacteria; phylum Bacillota; class Sulfobacillia; order RBS10-35; family Bu92; genus Bu92. Next base: position 4,230 of record JADBKN010000035.1, read on the forward strand.
CGCTCGGTCGCGGGGCTCGACCCGATCACCCCGCCGGCCGACCTGGTCCCGCAGGACCCCGCTTCCGTGGGCTTCTAGGGACGACATTCATCCGGTCTCATTTCATTCCGCACGGCCCCGCGCGCACCCAGCCCGCGCGGGGCCGCCGGCTTTTCCGGGGGGCTGCCGGTCAAGGGCGAGGCAGCGCGCCGTCCGGCGCTCCGCCGCCGCGCCGCGGCCGCCCCCCGCCCCGGAAGCCGCCCGCCGCCCCCGCGCCGCGCCCGCGCCGTCCGGGGTCCCGCGGCACTCGCACCGCGCTCAGCGCGAGCCGGACGCTCCCGCCCGGCCCGCGTAGCGCACCAGCCGCTCCACCACCGCCGCCGCCTCCGCGCGCGTCATGGCGCGGTCCGGGAGGAAGGCCAGGCCGCCGCCGGGCTGCGGCTCCCCACGCACGAGGCCGGCCGCGTAGAGGCGCCCAAGGAGGTCGCGGTCGGCCGTCCCGAGCGTGCCTAGGTCGACGAACGGCGCCGCTCCCCCCGCCGGCAGCGCCTGTCCCGCGGCCGCCGCCCAGCGCGCCATCCAGCGGGCCATCTCCAGGCGCGAGGCGGGCGCGTCCAGCTGCGTGCCGCCCATCGCGCCCGTCTCCGCCGGCGTGAGAATCCCCGCCTGCACGGCGGCCGCGAACCACCCCTGCTGGACAAGCCAATGGCGCGGGTCGACGCTCGTTCCGGCCGTATCCCCAGGCCGCAGCGGCACCTGGAGCGCGGCGACGAGCATCTTGAGGAAGGCCGCGCGGCTCAGCGGCTCCCCCGGGTGGAAGAGGCCGTCCGGCTCGCCGTGGACGATGCCGCGCGCCGCCAGGTCGCGCACGTCCGCCTCCGCCCAGTGGCCGGCGATGTCGCTCAACCAGGCATACACGCTCACCAGGCGGCGGGCGGGGTCATATGCCACGAACTGCCCCACCGCCTGGAGCACGCGCCGCGCCACGTCCAGCGGGAGGTAGACGGAGCCGTTCTCCACCCGCGGCGGCTGCGGAAGAAGCACGCGCGCGAGCCCGCCGGCGGCCGCACTCGCGCCGCCGCTGCCGGCGCCGGCAAAGCGCTGCGCGCCGTCCTGCCAGACCAGCTCGCCATCGTCCGTGGCCACGAAAGCCGCTCCCACCGCCGGCAGGAGCGCCGCCGGCAGGAAGGGCACGCCGCCGGAGAGCGCCGCCCCCTTCGGAAAGGCGCGGCCGTCAAGGGAAAGATCGACCGGCTGCCAGTCGGCCGGCCCCGCCACCGTCAGGCCGCCGCTGCCCAGGAAGCCCGGCCAGCGCTCCTCCAGCCCGTTGGGCTGGACCACGTCCAGCACGCTGGCGGCGTCGTACGTCCCCGGCGGCAGGGCGAACTCCAGCAGGCCGGCCGAGGGGTGGCGCACGCCCGGCACCGCCCGGCCGTCGACGTAAACCTTTGCCTGCGTAAGGTCGGCGTAGCCGGTGACGCGCACCGTCCACTGGCCTCCGCTCAGGAAGCGCGTCGCCGAAACGAGCTGCGGCGCGTCCCAGCGCGCCGTGCGGAAGCTCCACTGGCGGCTCAGGGGATGCCAGGCGCCCGAGTCGTCGAGGTAGCGGCCCGTCACGCGCACGCGGTACGTGGTGAGGGGCGCCAGCGGCGCCTTCGGGACGATGGCGACCGCCGTGCCGCCGAGGTGGGCGATGGCCGGGTCGCTCGCGGAGTCGTCCGGACGGAGCACGTACGCCGGCACGACGCGGCCGCCGTCCGTCTGCAGCACGGCCGTGTCCACATCGAGCGCGGCCGCGTGCGGGCTCGGCAGCTGCAGCGTCACGGGGAAGCCGGTGGGATAGGACGCGCCCGGGAAGGGCGAGAGCGGGTCGGGGATCTCGCCGCGCGGGAAGGAGAGCGGCACCTCCGTCTGGCCGTCGACGGGGTACACGACGACCGTCCCCGAGGGCACGTCCGCCGGCTGGGGGATCCAGTCGCCGAGCTCGAGGTCCGTCACGGGCAGGTCGCCGGCCGCGTTCGGCGCGCCCACCAGCGCGAAGCCGGCCGCGCGCAGGGTGGGATCGACGATCGGCAGGCGATGGTAGACGGAGTTCATCCAGGTGTCCACGGCCTCGACCAGGCCCTCGCCGAACGCCATGTCCTCCGCCACGTTCCCCGCGTAGCCGAAGTACGCGGCGCGGTTCCAGGGGGCGCGGCCCGTGAAGCCCGGCCAGAACTCCGGCTCCACGTGCACCTGCAGCGAGACGCCGCCGTAGGCCGCGGCGTTGCGCGCGTAGAAGGCGGCGTGCGCCTGCGCCGCCGCCGCGAGGGAGGCGTCGGCGACGAGCGGCGGCAGCCCGGCCAGCGCGCGGTACGTGTTGAGCGCGCGCAGGGCGTAGTCCTGCAGGACCGGCGAGGTCGTCACACGGACAGGATCGGCGACGACCTCGAACGACCACGGCAACTCCGCCTGCCAGCCCTTCGCGGCAAGCTCGACCGACGCGCGATGCGTGCCGGGCGGGAGCGGCCGCGGCGGGCGGTAGGTGACGAAAGCGCCGTCGAACGAGGCGGGGACGTCCGCGCCGTCGAGCGTCATGCGGAACGAAAGCGCAGAGGCGGGCACGCCCTCCGCCAGCACCACGCGCACGGAGAGCACGGGCCGGTCGACGCCGACCTTGCCCTGGGGCAGCGGGTCATAATACGCGAACGGGCT
>JADBKN010000036.1 GCA_014896375.1 Bacillota bacterium
CCTCGGCCGCCTGGGGGGCCGGCGCGCGCCGGCGGGCGGCCCGCCCTGCATGGGCGGCCGGCCCGTGGCGAAGCATCCGTCGAGAGGGAGGTCCGTCGCGATGTCGGAAGCGCAGCGGCCTGTCGTCGAAATCGAATACTGCACGTCTTGAGGCTATCTTCAGAGAGCCGTCCGTGCGGCGGCTGAAATCCTCGACGGCATGGCCAACGAAGTGGCGGAACTGCGGCTGAAGCCGTCCAGCGGCGGGGTGTTCTTCATCCGCGTCGACGGCCGGACGGTGTTCAGCAATAAGGAACGCATGCGCTTCCCCGTTGAGGGTGAAGCGCTGAAGACGGTCCAGGAGGCCGTGCAATCGGCGGGCGCCTCGTAAGCCGCCCGCCCTCACCGCCCCATGTTCGGCTTGTACGGCCGCCCGCGCGGATCCTCCCGCGCGGGCGGCCCGTACTTTAGGAGGTCACCCAGCGGCACGAAACGGTACCCCATGCGCGTGAGCTCCTCGAACACCGCGGGCAGCGCCGCGGCCGTGGACGGGGCGGAGTCGCTCGCGTGGAAGAGCAACACCGCCCCCGGAAACGCGCCGCGCACCACGCGCGCCGCGATCGCCGCCGGGTCGCGCTGGATCCAGTCCAGCGAGTCGACGGACCAGATCACCGTCTCCTGCCCCTGCTCCCTGGCGATGCGCACCACGCGGCGGTCGAAGTCGCCGTTCGGCGGCCGGAAGAAGCGCGGCGTCTGGCCGGTGAGGCCGACGAGGATGCGCGCCGCGTCGCTGAGGTTCGCGGCGATCTCCGCCTCGGAGCGCTGGCTCAGGTTGACGTGCGCCTGGCCGTGGCTGGCGATCTCATGCCCGTCGCGCGCGATGCGCCGCACCAGGTCCGGATGCTGCGCCGACCACGGCCCGGAGAGGAAGAAGGTCGCGCGGATGCGGTGATCCCGCAGCACGGCGAGCACGTCCTCCACCGCCTTCGTGCCCCAGCTGATGTCGAAGGTGAGGCCGAGCACCTTGTCGGTGGTACGGACGTAGTACATGGGCTGGTCCTCGTCGACGGCCGCCGCGACCGGCCGCGCCTCCCCGCCGGCCGCGCCGTAGCGCGCGCCCGCCCAGAGGCTCGTCAAGAAGGCCGCGGCCGCCAGGGTGGCGAAGGCCCGCCGAAGAAGCTCCCGCGCCCGGATCACGCGCAACGCCTCCGCCGGATTCTACGAGGCGCGTTCCCCCGGTAGAAGCGGCGGGCGAGAAGGATGCGGCGGGGAAAGCGAGGCGGGCGGCCGCGGGATCACTCCCCGCTGCGGTCGGACGGCCAGCCCCCGCCCCAGGAGGAGCCGCCGCCCCACGCACCGCCGTAGCGCAGCGCGGGGAAGCGGCGGAGCCGGCGGCGCCGCCGGCGCGCCCGGTCCCACGCGAGGAGCCCCGCCGCGCCTGCCGCGAGCGCGCCGAGGACGACCGCCGCCCGCAGGTGCGGGTGGCGCCGCCCAAAGCGGGTCCAGGCGGGGGCCTTCGCCACGTCCGCGGCCGCCACCACCGGCACGCGCGCCATCAGCCGGCCGCCGACCTGCACGCGCGCCTCGCCCACCACCTGCCCGGCCAAGAGCGGCGGCTTCAGGGACGGCGCCGCCGCCAGCTCCACGCGCACGCCGTCCGTCGCGCCCGCCGCGCGGGGCACGGTGAGCGCCACGGGCGCCGCCGCCCGCACCGGCACCTCCGTGCGGCGGCCGTCCGGCACCGGCACGGCGCCGAGCTCCGCCTGCGGCCGCAGCGCCACAAGCGTCTCGAAGTTCGCGAAGCCCCAGTCCAGAAGCCTTGACGCGTCCTGGTAGCGGGCCGCCTCGCTGCGCGCGCAGAGGGTGACCACGATGAGCCGCGTGTCGCCGCGTCGCGCCGTGCCGACGAGGTTGAAGCAGTCGGAGGCGAAGCCCGTCTTGAGCCCGTCGGCGCCCGGGTAGTCGTGGATGAGGAGCGGGTTCTGGTTGTACTGCGTGATCTCGTTGAACGTGAACTGGCGCGTGCTGTGGAAGACGAGCGCCTCCGGGTGCGCGTTCAGGTAGTGGCGCGCCAGGCGGGCGAGGTCGGATGCGGCGCTGTAGTGGCCCGGCGCGGGCAGGCCGTTGGGCGTGACGAAGTGCGTGTGCGCCATGCCGAGCTCCTTCGCGTGCGCGTTCATCGTCTCCACGAAGGCCTCGACGGAGCCGCGCAGACCCTCCGCCAGCACCACGGTGGCGTCGTTGCCGGAATCGACAGCGACACCGTAGAGAAGGTCCCGCAGCCGCACCTTCATGGAGGGATCGAGGAACATGCTCGAGCCGCCGGTGCGCCAGGCGCGCACGGACACGGGGAACTCCGCGTCCGGCGAGAGGCGCCCGTCCTCGACGGCGTCGAAGGCGAGGTCCAGCGTCATGAGCTTCGTCACGCTGGCGGGCGGCAGCTCCTCGTCGGCGTTCTTCTGAAAGAGGATGTCGCCTGTCGTGGCGTCGATGAGGATGGCCGCCTCCGACTGCAGCGAGGAAGCGTCAAAGGGCTCCGCCGGCGTGAACGGAAGCGGGTGAAGGTCGCTCGCCACGGCGGGGTTCAGGGGGACAGGCAAGGCGCGCGGCACGCGGCCGAAGGGCGTGTCGACGAGCGCCGCCGCGGCACCCCCGGCGGGCTCCGGACCCGCGGATGTGGTGGCTTGCGGCGAACCCGCGGTTGCGGACGCGGCACCGGCCTGTGTGGCCGTGGACGCCGACGTGGCACCGGCCTGCGCGGCCGTGGCGGCCGCCGCCCCGCCCGAGGCCGTCGTCACCGCGGCGGCCGGGCGGCCGGCCCGCGTCCCGCCCGCCTCCCATCTCCATATGAAGGGGAAGGCGGCCAGCAAAAGAAACGCGCCGAGCATCACCCGCGCGCGTCGAGCGCGCATGTTGCGGCGGTACAGCGCAAACCCTCCCGACGTGTCCAGCCCTTCGCGCGGCGGGACACGGAATCCTTCCCAGCGACGGCGATCCGGCTCAGCCGGCCTGCAGGGCCAGCCCCGCCACCAGAGCGGCGCCCAGCACCACGGCCGCCAGGTTGGAGCGCGTGAGCGCGGCGATGACGAGCGCCGCCACGCCGCCCGCCACGCCCACCCACGGCCGGCCGGGCGCCACGTACAGTATGCCCGGCACCACGAGCGCACCCAGCGCCGCCGGCGGCAGCATCTCCAGCCAACGCCGCAGCGCCGGGGGCAGCTGCGCCGCCCGGCGGGCCAGCCAGAGCGTGGGCAGCGCGCGCGGCAGGTACGTCGCCGCCGCCATCCCGAGGACGATGGTCCACCACTCCAGAGAAGAATACGGCGGATGAGGGTGCGTCATCGCGGTGCGCCCTCCCCTCCCCCTTCTCGGGCGGCCGGCTCCCCGTCCGGTCTCGGCAGGTCCGGCGCCCCACCCGGGCCGGGCGGGGCCGGCGCGAAGGCCGCCCCGGCCGCCGCGGCGAGCGCCATGGACGCGACCACGCCCCAACCCGGCCCCAGGCGCGGCGCGAGCAGCGCGTTGAGCCCCGCCGCCGCCGCCGCGGCCGCGAGCGCCGCCCTGGAGGCGCGCACCATCGGCCAGAGGAGCGCCAGGAAGAGCGCGTAGAGCCCCACGGTGAACGCCGTGCTCACCGCCGGCGGGATGAGCGAGCCCAGCGCGTAGCCGGCCGCCGTCCCCGCGACCCAGCCCCCGTATGCCGTGGCGAAGAGCGCGCCCGCGTACGCGGCGCGCAGCGGCAGCCCGCCGCGCGCCACGGCCACGCTGAAAGACTCGTCCGTGATCCCGAAGGAGAGCGCCGCGCCCGCCCAGCGGCTGAGCCCCGGCTCCCAGCGCGGCGCCAGCCCCGCGCTCATCAAAAAGTGGCGCAGATTCAAAAAGAAGGTCGCCATGACGACGGTCGCCGGCGAGGCCGCGGCGCCCGCCAGTTGCAGCGCGAGGAACTGGCTGGCGCCCGCGTAGACGAGCGCGGAAAGCCCGAGCGCGGCCGGCGCCGGCCAGCCGCCCGCCGCGGCGAGGGCGCCGAAGGTGACGGCGACGGGCGCGTACGCCAGCGCCAGCGGCCAGCCGTGCTGCCAGCCGCGACGCGCCGCCGCGGCGGCGCCCGCGTGGGCTGCGTGGGCCGCGGCGCCGCGTTCCGGCGCATGTCCGGAAATGCGCGGTTCGCCTGTCGTCATGCACCACAAGATAACATCATTGCCGCGTTATCGGCCACGCCGGGCGGACAGGTTAACAGATGTCAACCGCTCACCGGCCGCGCGGCCGAACTCCCATTCGCGAGAGGGGAACGCGGACGGCAACGTCGGTCGCGGTGGCAAATGCAGTGAGGAGGGATCGCATGCTCGACGACTGGGCCAAACTGGACGCTCGGGCACGCCGAGACCCGCGCCACGAATGGGCCGACGTGCGCTCCGCCTACGGCGCGCCGAGAGATGCGACCGCCGACGCCACCGTGGACGCCCAGGTGAACCGCGCCTGGCGCCCGTTCGCGGAGAAGAACGACCAGGCGACCGAGGCCGCGGTCACGCGCGCGCTGACGGCGAATGAGGTGGACCGTGCCGCACCGTTCGCCGCCGGCGCCACGGGCTCCGACGACTTCGGCGGCCAGATGGGCACGGGCCTCATGAACGCGGCGTTGGACGGCATCGGCGGCGCGGATGCCCGCTTCGACGGCACCGCGGACGGGCGCACCTTCGAACCCGCGGAGCGCACCGGTGCGGCGCGCGTGGCCTTCGCCGACGAGTGGAACGTGGATGTCGTCGCGTCGCGCGACAAGCCCGCAGCGGAGGCGCGGGCGGGCCGCATCGGCGACGAGCAGCTCGCCGCCACCGCCCTCGCGGCGCGCTTGAACGGCTACGGCCCCGCCGGACGACCGCCGGCGCAGGCGGCCGCCCAGATGGCCGGCGGCGCCATCCCGCAGGAGGTCGCGCAGACCTATGACCGCGGGGACGGCGCACGCTTCCGCACGGCGGAGGAGATCGCGCAAGAGGCGAGGCGCGTCGATGTGGACCTCGCCTCCGCTCACGTGGACTTCGCGGACGAACTCGATCCCGCGGCGGCGTGGAATCGGTCCGAAGGGCCGGCCGCGGACCACCCGGCGCCCTCGTTTGGCTTCGCCGCGGCGGAGACGGGGTTCGACCGCGGCGGCGACGCCGCCGAGGCCGCGCGCCGCGTGAAGGCGCGGAACGCAGCCATCGCCGCGGCGGGGCTGAACGCTGTCGACCCGGCCGGTCCCGGCGCGGCGGCCCCGGGTGACGTCCCGGCGGGCGACGCCCTCGTCCCGACCGGCGGCGCGGCCGAGGTCACCACGGCCGGCGCCGTCTACGACGCCGGCGACTCGGCGTACGGCGCCACGCGCGTGGGCCGCCTGCCGTGGGACGGCGACCCGAACGCCTTCGCGGCGCCGGGGCAAGCCTCCGGGGCCCCTGGGCCGAACGCGAACGAGGCGAACGCCTTGGCGGCCGGGACCCACACCCATGCGCGCGCGACGAACGCGCGTGCGGCATCGCCCCACGCCGGCGGCCGCGCGACCGGCCCCGACCGGCCGGCCGCTGACGTGAGCCTGCGGCCCGCCGAGGACGGCGCCGACCCCGCCGTGCCGGCGGCGCGCGCGGCCGCGCAGGTGGGTGCCTCCAACAGCAACGTCCCCGCGGCGCCGAGCGGCGCCACGGCCCGCCGTATTGAGGCGGCCGCGGCGCGCAACCACGCCGGCTCCCCGGGCGCCGCCGGCGCCTGGGCAGCGCGGGCGCCGTGGGCGTCGTTCGCGGAGGAGCTCGCGCCGCACACCGGGCCGAGGAGCGTCGTGCAGTGCGCGCCGCCGCCTTCCCCATGCCCAGAAGGGCCGGACGAACAGCAGGCCGGCGGCCCAGCGTCGACGAGGCCCAGGACGAGCCCTTCCCGCCCAGGCGACCGGCGGATCCCACCCGGAACGAAGACATTGACCAGGGGCGCTTCAGGGCGGCGACGATCGCCCGGAGGCGACCCGGTCGGGTCGAGGAAGGCACCGGGGATCGGAGACGAGGGCGGGAGAAAGACGCTCTTCCAGCACCTCGTGCACGAGCGGCGGCCGCGGCACCGGCTGCGCCGACAGCGCCAGCGCCGCCTGCAGCGCCGCCGCAGCCGCCTCCGCGGCCTCCGGCGTGCGCGCATGCACGCGCGCCCAGGGCTCGCCGCGCTCCACGGCGTCGCCCACCTTCTTCGCCAGGACCACGCCGACCGCCGGGTCGACGGCGTCCTCCTTCCTGCGCCGCCCCGCGCCGAGGGACAGCGCCACCTCCGCCACGCGGAGCGCGTCGAGCCGCGCCACGTATCCCGCCTCCGGCGCGGCCGCCTCGCGCACGTGCGGCGCCTGAGGCAGGCGCCACGGCTCGTCCACCACGCGCGCGTCCCCGCCTTGGGCGGCGATCATGCGCCGCAAGCGCTCCGCCGCCGAGCCGTCCCGCAGAAGCCCCTCCAGCCGCCGCCGCGCGGCGGCTGCGTCCTCCCCCGTGGCGAGCGTGACCAGCCGGCCGGCCAGCTCTAGCGAGAGCTCCACGAGGTCGGCCGGACCCTCGCCGCGCAGGGCGGCGGCGGCTTCCGCCACCTCCAAGGCGTTGCCCACCGCGTATCCGAGGGGCTGGTCCATGTTCGAGAGCACCGCCGCCACGCGCCGTCCCAGGCGGCGGCCGAGGTCGATCATCGCCCGCGCGAGCTCCCGCGCGCGGTCGAGCTCGCGGACGAAGGCGCCGGCGCCCACCTTCACGTCCAGCACGATCACGTCCGCGCCGCCCGCGATCTTCTTCGACATGATGCTGGAGGCGATGAGCGGGAGGCTGTCGACGGTCGCCGTCACGTCCCGGATGGCATAGAGGCGCTTGTCCGCCGGCACGAGGCGCTCCGTGGCGGCCGCCACCGCCAGGCCCACGCTGCGCACCTGCGCCACGAAATCGTCGATGCTCAGGGCGCTGCGGAAACCGGGGATGCTTTCCAGCTTGTCGATGGTGCCGCCCGTGTGGCCGAGGCCGCGCCCGGAGAGCTTCGCCACCGGCACGCCGGCGGCCGCGGCCAGCGGCGCCGCGACGAGCGTGGCCTTGTCGCCGACGCCGCCGGAGCTGTGCTTGTCCCCCTTGACGCCCGGGATGGAGGAGAGGTCGACGGTCTCGCCGGAGAGCGCCATCGCATGCGTGAGGACGGCCGTCTCCGTGGGCGAGAGGCCGCGCAGGTAGGCGGCCATGCACCAGGCGGCCACCTGGTAGTCCGGCACGGCGCCGCTCGCCACTCCTGCGACGAAGCCGCGCAGCGAGGCCTCGTCGTGCTCGCGGCCGTCCCGCTTTTCCGCGATGAAGCGGACGATGTCGAGGGTCACGCGCCATCCCCCGGCTTCGCGGCGGCGCCCGCCGTCCCCAGGTGCCCGGCGCCGAACGGCACGGCCAAAAGCTCCTCGAGGGACCGCACGAGCGGCCGCCCGGCCGCGTCCTCCAGGATCACGGGCAGCCGCGGGTTGAATTCGAGCAGGAACTGCAGGCAGGCGCCGCAGGGCGGGCAGGGGGCGGCCCGCTCGGCGACGACGGCGACCGCGCGGAAGTCCCGCACGCCCTCGGACACCGCCTTCACCGCGGCCGTGCGCTCCGCGCAGATGGTGAGCCCGTAGGAGGCGTTCTCGACGTTCACGCCCTGGAAGACGCGGCCGTCGCCCGTGAGGAGCGCCGCACCCACAGGAAAGCGCGAGTAGGGCACGTACGCGCGGCGCGCGGCGTCGCGGGCCGCCTCCACCGGCTCCGAGATCTCCACCTCGCGGTAGCCGCGGTCAGCGGAATTAGGAGGTTGGGCTCCACCACCTCGGGGTGCTTTCCCTGGCCGAGATTTGGACGGAGCGCCTGGCGGAGCAGCTCCGGCTCGAGGAAGGGCGGGAGCCAGGAGCCATGGCGCCAGCATGGCGGCGAGTGTTGACGCGCGTCTTCTCCACCGCGACGGCCGGAACTCCACCGGGCCAGCCTTCTGACCAGCCGGTCTCGCGGCGAGATCCTTGTCTCTCGAAATAAACAGTTGTTGACCGGGGAGGAGGCCGTCGGCGGAGCCGGCAGCTTTTTCAGCTGCGTCGAGGAAGGCACCTCGTGGAAGACGGCCACCAGATCCCCAGCTGCTCACTGGCTCGGTCAGGCGGGCGGGCGGTCGAGCCGGCTTGAACCGGACATTATTTTTACGAGCGGCAGTTCCTTCTTTTCCGAACCGTACGAGGAGAAGTGCTCGCCATCGAGGTGGAAGCCCGCAACACTCGGCCGAGGATCTTCCGGCCAGGTGGGCGCCCAGGCCGCCGATGGACTCCCAGGCCGGAGCTCGAAGCCTCCGGCGGAATCGCCTTCTTCGAGTCTTCCATTGGGACCCCTCCCACCCGAGCATAGGAAGCCCCGCCCCATGATTACCACCAGATGGGATGATTTCGGGCGGCTCCACCCAGAAAAGTATCCAGTGTTTTTCGCGCACGTCCCTCCCGCCTGGGAGTTTCATATCATGAACAGTGGAGCCGGCCCGAGCGGAGGCCGCCACCGGGGACAACGCCCCCGCCGCCGGAGGGGGCTCCGGCGGTGTCGGAAGGCTCGAGTCCGTCGGGAAGCGTTCGCACCCGGCGTAGGAACCCCGGCGCGGGTCCGCTAGTCCTAATGGGGTGATGGCCCCGGGCAGTGGAGCCACAGGCAGTACCCCAGGAAGAAGAGGAGCAGACGGCGGCCTGTCTCCTGGCGCTGCGACGGCGGCCGGGGACATCCTCGGCGCCGGCTTCCGCAGGCGCGCCGGCACCGTCCCTGGCGCCGGCTTCCGGGGGCAGCCGCGCGCAGTCGCCGTTGGCGGACCTTCGCCCGATGGTCGACGCGTTGCGGCGCGATCCCCTCCTCCTGCGCCTCACGACCGTCTCGGCCCTGCTCTACCTCTCGACCGGCCTCATCGGCGGCGTGGCCACGCTGTACAAGGTGGACGCGCTCCGCCTCACCCCCGGACAGCTGGGACTCATTCAGGCGCTGGGAAGCGTGGGCGTGGCGGCCGGCGCCGTCGCGGCCCGGGCCCTTTCCGCGCGCTGGAGCGGCCCGCGCATCATGGCGGCGGCCTGCGCGGTCTTCGCCCTGGGCGGCGCGGCGCTGCCGGCCGCGCGAGGTCAGGGATTTGAACTCGTCGCCCTGCTCGCCGCGGGCGCAGCGCTTCAGGACGCCGCCGGCACCGTCTTCGGGGTGCACCAGCGGGCGATGATGCAATCCCGCGTCGAACTCGCCGTCCTCGGCCGCGTCAGCGCCGCCTTCGCCTTCGTGGCCGCCGCCGCGACGCTGCTCGGCTTCCTTATGAGCGGCCTCTTCGGCACTTGGGGCGGCGTCCTTCTCCCGCTCTGGGCGGGCGTCGCCGGCTCCCTGGCGGCGGCCGTCGCCTTCGAAGTGCGCCCCTTCGCGCCGCGCCGGCCTGTGCGGCGCACACTCGAGGGTGAGTGACGGAGGGCGTGCCGCCGGCGCCGGCGCGGATTCCGCGCATCGTACGCACGCTGTGCGGGGAGCCGGGGTGGACAACGTTAGCCCGCCAGAGGCGGGCTGAGGGCCGCGCCCGCGGGCGGGCGGCGGGCACGGGCGGGCGGGGGACGGTCGCCGCGCACGGACGGCGCCGGATGGGGCATGAGCGGGCCCCGGTCGCGGGCGCATGCCGGCGGCGGCACGAGCTGGCCGTAAGGCGCCCTTTGGGTTTGTTGACAAACCCGCATTGTACCTTCGCCACCTTGGCCGTCCGGCACGATGAGGATCCCCGGAGCCCAGCCGCCACGCCCCGAGCGGCGGATCCCGCGCATCTCCCGCGCCGCGCCATCACGCCGCGCCCCCGCACCGAGCCCCCGCGGCGCCCTCGCGCCGCGTTCCCGCGCCCCCCGCCCCCCCCGCACCCGCCCGTGCCAATTTCAACCGTATTTTACACAGCAGCAGGACTCGACAGGCGCCCGCGAGAATGGGACATGCCGACTCCACTGCCGAATCGAACATCGGAGGTGACGTGATGAACGGTCAACGATGGCGGGGGCGGCTGCCGGTCGCCGGTGCGCTCCTCGCCTTGATGCTTTTGGTCGCGGCCTGCGGCGGCGCGCCGGCGGGGCAGGGATCGGAGACGGGCGGCGGCGGCGCGTCCGAGGAGTATGGACCCCAGGAGACGATCATCGAAGCCGGTGACATCAGCGACGCCGTCACCCTGGACCCGCAGGTGGCGTTCGAGTTCTCGAGCGTCTCCGCCGACAGCCTCATGTACCAGCGCCTCGTCAAGTTCCCGCTGGGCGACATGACAAAGCCGTTGGGCGACGCCGCGGAGAGCTGGGACGTCTCGGAGGACGGCTTGCACTGGACCTTCCATCTCAAGAAGGGCCTGAAGTTCTCAAGTGGCAACGAGTTGACCTCCGCCGACGTGGTCTACACGTTTGAGCGCGTCGTCCACATCCCGAAGGATCCGGCCTCGTGGCTGATCACCCAGATGGGTATCACGGCCGACAACGTCGATCAGTTGGTGACGGCGCCGGATCCGTACACCGTCAAGATCGACCTGCCGCAGCCGTTCAGCCCGGGGGCGTTCCTCTCCGTGCTGACGAACCCGGTCGCCGGCATCGTCGACAGCAAGACGGTGAAGGCGCACGAGACGAACGGCGACTACGGCTCCGGGTGGCTCTTCAACCATTCGGCCGGCAGCGGGCCGTACATGCTGAAGAATTGGACGAAGGACGTCCAGATGGAGTTCGTGCCCAACCCGCACTACAGCGGGGAGGCTCCGACGATCAAGCACGTCATCTGGAAGAACGCTCCGGAGACGGCCACGCGGCTCGACATGCTGAAGCGGGGCGAGGCGGACATCGCCGACGGGCTCTCGGCCGCCCAAGTGGAGACGGTCCAGAACGACCCGAACTTCAAGGTCTATAAGACTCCGGACGAGTCGATGACGTACCTCGGCATGGACGTCAAGAACGTGCCCTGCTTCGCCAAGGCGGAATGCCGCCAGGCCGTGAAGTGGGCGATCGACTATGACGGCATCGTCGACAAGCTCCTGCACGGCTTCGGCCAGCCGCTTCAGGGCGTGATCCCGCGCGGCATCTTCGGGTACACGGACAAGAAGTACTTCACCCAGGACCTCGCCAAGGCGAAGGAACTCCTCGCCAAGGCCGGGTACCCGAACGGCTTCGACGTCGAGATGCTCGTGCCGAACGGCACGCTCGTCGGCGGCGTGCCCGCCAGCTCGGTGGCCAACGTGATCAAGTCCAACCTTGAGAAGATCGGCATCCGCGTGACCATCCGGCAGATGGAAGCCGGCCAGATGTACACCGAGTACCGCGAGCACCGGGCGCAGCTGATCCTCGCCAACTGGGGCATGGACTATCCGGACCCGCAGGACTTCGCCGGGCCGTTCGGCGACTACACGCAACAGTCGCTGATCTGGCGCCTGCAGGACGAGGACCAGGAGCTCTCCCAGCTCGTGCAGCAGGCGGCGAAGTTGCAGAACACGCCGGAGCGGCAGAGGCTCTACGACCAGATCAACGATCTTGAGGCGGCGCAGGGCCCGTTCGCCATCATCTACCAGCCGGACGTCGTCTTCGTCTACTCCGCCAAGCTGCAGAACTTCAACTACGACCACGTCAACGGCGTGGGCTACTGGCAGATCGTCAAGGGACAGTAGCCACGCCGGAAACCGGACGGCGCGGGGACCGTGTGTCCCCGCGCCGCGTCCGGGGATGTTCGGGAGGCTCGAGCGCCCTTGTCGCTTGTCACCTACATCCTCCGGCGGCTTCTTCTCATGGTCCTCGTCCTCTTCGGGGTGACGCTCGTCACCTTCACGCTGACGCACGTCGTGCCGGTGAACCCCGTGCTGGCGCTGGTCGGCGACCGGGCGCCGCAAGACGTGGTGGACCGCGTGTACCATGAGCTGGGCCTGGACAAGCCGCTGCCGGTCCAATACGTGCTGTACGTCCGGGGCCTCCTGCACGGGGAGCTCGGCGTGTCGATCGCCGACCAGCGTCCGGTGGCCGAGGACCTGGCCCGCTACCTGCCGGCCACGATCGAGCTGTCCACGGCCGCCATCCTGGTCGCGATCCTCGTGGGCATTCCCACCGGCATCGTCTCCGCCGTGTACCGCAACCGCTGGCCGGACCACCTGGCGCGCGTCTTCGCGCTGGGGGGCGTGTCGCTGCCGGTGTTCTACACGGCCCTTCTGGGACTGGCGATCTTCTACGTGGCCCTCGGTTGGCTGCCCGGCCCGGGCCAGCTCAGCCCGTACGTGACGCCCCCGCCCCGCGTGACGGGCATGGTGGTGGTCGACGCGCTCCTCACGGGGCGTTGGAAGGCGTTCTGGGACGGCCTCTACCACCTCATCATGCCGGCCACCGTCCTGGGCTGGTCGTCCGCCGGGATCATCGCGCGCATGGTGCGCAGCAGCCTCCTTGAGGTCCTGAACACGGACTACGTGCGCACCGCCTGGGCGAAGGGCCTGAGCGGGCGGGCGGTGGTGCTGCGCCACGCGCTGCGCAACGCGCTCATCCCGACGGTGACGGTGATCGGCCTCACGTATGGCAGCCTCCTGCAGGGCGCCGTTCTCACGGAGACGATCTTCGCCTGGCCCGGGGTGGGCCGTTACGCCACGCTCTCCGTGATCAGCATCGACGTGCCGGCCGTCCTCGGCGTGACGCTCGTGGCGGCGCTGATTTACTCCTTTGTGAACCTCGTCGTCGACATCGTCTACGCCTACCTGGATCCGCGCATCCGGTACCGGTAGGCGCCGTCCCGCGTGGGCGCCCGCCACTGGAGGGCGCGCCCCCGAACGCTCTTGAGTAAGGAGGGAATCACCGGCATGAGCGGCCGACCTGCCACCGCCGCACCGGGCCACGAGCAGCCCGCACCGGCATCCGCCGAGCGGCGGCGCGTCTGGCGCGCGCTGCGCGGCAACGCCCTGGCCATGACCGGGCTTCTCATCATCGCCTTCTTTGCATTTTTAGCCGTGTTCGGACCGTACCTCGCGCCCTACTCCCCCACGGAGCCGGACCTGGACCACATCCTCCAGCCGCCGGGCGGCGCGCACCTCCTGGGCACGGACGATACCGGCATGGACATCCTCAGCCGGGTGCTCTTCGGGGCGCGCATCGATTTCCTCTCGGCGCTCCTCATCGTGGCCGTCTCCATGGCGCTCGGCACGGCCATCGGCACCGTCGCCGGCTGGCTCGGCGGCTTCTGGGACGACGTCCTCATGCGCATGACGGACATGTTCCTGGCCTTCCCCAGCCTCATCCTGGCGATGGCCATCGCCGCCGTGCTCAAGCCCAGCCTCACGAACGCCCTCCTCGCGATCTCCGTCACGTACTGGCCGGTATACGCGCGGCTTGCGCGCGGCCAGATCCTCTCCCTCAAGGAGCGCGAGTTCGTGGAGGCGGCGCGCGCCGTGGGCCTCGGCGGTGCGCGCATCGTCCTGCGCCACGTGCTGCCCAACGCCTTTGCGCCCGTCCTCATCCAGGCCACGCTGGACATGGGCGCGGTGCTCCTCATCGCCGCCGGGCTCTCCTTCATCGGCTTCGGCGCCCAGCCGCCCACCCCGGAGTGGGGCCGCATGGTGTCCGACGGCCGGAGCTACCTCCAGACGCAGTGGTGGATCTCCACCTTCCCCGCGATCGCCATCCTCCTCCTGGCCCTCGGCTTCAACTTCCTGGGCGACGCCTTGCGCGACCTCTTCGACCCGCGGTCCGGGCGCTGACGCCGCCCCCGCTTGTGCAACCCGCCCCGACACGATATCTTCGGGAGTCGAGGTGTCAACCGGTGGAAGAGCGTACGCCTGCGGCCGGCCCGGCCGCCCCGCCCCAAGCGGAGCTGGCCGTGTCCGCCCGCGGTCTCACCAAGCGCTACGGCGACTTCATCGCCGTGCGCGGCATCGACTTCGACGTGCGCCGCGGGGAGTGCTTCGGCTTCCTGGGCCCGAACGGCGCCGGCAAGAGCTCCACGATGCGGATGCTCTACGGCCGCACGGAGGTCTCGGGCGGCCGCCTGACGGTGCTCGGCCTCGACGCCGCGCGGGACGCGCGCAAGATCAAGATGCGCGTGGGCGTCGTCCCGCAGGAGTCGAACCTCGACAGCGAGCTCACGGTGCGCGAGAACCTCGAGATCTTCGCCCGCTTCTACGGCATGACGCGCGCGGAGGCGCGCCGCCGCGCGCGGCGCTGGCTGGAGTTCGTCGGCCTCGAGGCCGTCGCCGCGCAGCGCGTGGAGGAGCTTTCCGGCGGCATGCAGCGGCGGCTGGTGATCGCGCGGGCGCTTTTGCACGAGCCGGAGCTCGTCGTGCTCGATGAGCCCACCACGGGCCTCGACCCGGCGGCGCGCCACGCCATCTGGCAGAAGCTTCAGCAGCTCAAGGAGAGCGGCGTCACGCTCATCCTCACCACGCACTACATGGATGAGGCGCACCGCCTCTGCGACCGGCTGGTCGTCATGGACGAGGGCCGCATCCTGGCCGAGGGCCCGCCCGGCCGGCTGGTGGAGGAGCACGTCGGCCGGGACGTCGTCGAGCTGCCGGCCGCCTGGTGGCAGGCGCACGGCGCCGGGCTGCCGGAGGGACTCGTGCGCCGCCAGCTGCGCATCGGCCAGGCCGTCTTCCTCTACACGGACGACGCGCCCGCGCTTCTGCAGAGGCTCGGCGCCGCGCCGGAGGCGCCGCGCTACCTGGCGCGCCAGACGAACCTGGAGGACGTGTTCCTGGCGCTCACGGGGAGGGATTTGGACGATGGCGACGAGCTCCGCCTCCACGCGGCGGGCATGGCCACTTCCGCGCTTTGACTGGCAGGCCTGGCGCGTCTGGGAGCGCAACGCCGCCGCCTGGCTGAAGATCTACAAGACCAGCGTGCTTCTCAACTTCGGGGAGCCGTTCATGAACCTTCTCGCCTTGGGCTTCGGCCTCGGCACCTACGTGACCTCGCTCGACAACGTGCCCTTCGCCGCGTACATCGGGCCGGGGCTTCTCGCCTCCACCGTGATGATGGGCGTCACCTTCGACATGGCCTTCTCCGGGTTCAACCGCCTGCACCGCGAAGGCGTCTACGACGCGATGATCACCGGCCCGCTGAGCGTGGAGGCGATCGCCGGCGGGGAGTACCTCTGGGAGTGCACGCGTGCCGTGCTCTACGGCTCGACGTTCCTCCTGGTGCTCGTGGCGATGGGGCTCGTCCGCTCCTGGCTGGCGATCTGGATCCTGCCGCTCATGATCCTTCCGGGGATCATCTTCACCTCGCCGGCGCTCGTGGTGGCGACGGCGGCGAAGTTGGAGGACCACCTCTTCTACTACTTCACGCTCGTCATCACGCCGATGTTCATGTTCTCCGGCATCTTCTTCCCGGTGAGCAACCTGCCGGAGATCGCGCAAAAGGTGATCTGGTTCACGCCGCTCTACCACCTCGTGAACGTCACCCGCGGCCTGGCGCTCGGGCGGCTCGGGCCGGGCTTCGGGGCGGACCTCCTCTGGCTCTTCGTCGCGGCGCTCGTGGCGCTGCCCTGGCCGGTCGTGGCCCTGCGGCGGAAGCTCCTCGACGCATGACGGGCGACGGCACGGCACCATCGAGGCAGCGCGTCCCGGCGACGCCGCACCGCGCGGCGGCGTGAGCCGCTCGTCACGCGCCGGCGGCCGCGCGCCGGCCGCGCCCGCGCCGTCACCGGTAGGCGCGCGCCTGGAGTTCGAACAGCTCCGCGTAGAGGCCGCCCATCGCCATGAGTTGCGCGTGGCTGCCGGACTCCACGATGCGGCCGCGGTCGAGCACGAGGATGAGGTCCGCCATGCGCACGGTGGAGAAGCGGTGAGAGACGAAGAGCGTGATGCCGCCGAAGGCGCGGCGCCCGCGGGCGATCCCCGCGTAACGCTGGAAGAGCGCGTACTCCGTCTCGGCGTCCAGGGAGGCGGTGGGTTCGTCAAGGACCAGGAGGAGCGGCTCCTCCCGCATCATGGCGCGGCCGAGGGCCAGCTTCTGCCACTGGCCGCCGGAAAGATCGGTGCCGCCCCAGGTGCGCCCGAGCATCGTGGCGAGCCCCTCCGGCAGCGCCTCCACCACATCCCACCCACCGGCGGCGCGCAGCGCGCGTTCCACCTCCGCGTCCAGCCGCTCGCCCGCCGTAAGGAGCTCCAGCGCGCCCACGCCGACAGCTTCCCGCACCGGCAGCTCCAGGCGGGCGAAGTCCTGAAAGGCCGCAGCACAGCGCCGGCGCCACTCCTCCACCGGGATCCCGGCGAGATCCGCGCCGTCGACCGTGATGCGGCCGCCGTCCGGCCGGTACATGCCAAGGAGCAGCTTGACGATCGTGCTCTTGCCGGCGCCGTTCTCTCCCACGAGGGCCACCACCGCGCCCGCGGGCAGCTCCGCTGAGCATCCGGCCAGCACCTCCGTCTCCGTCCCCGGATATCGGAAGCGCACGTCCTCGAGGCGGATGCCCTCCCGCAGGCGCTGCGGCGCCGGTGCCGGAGCCGGCCGCTGCCGCGCCTCAGCCTCGTGGTCCTCAAGGTGCTCCAGGTATCCGGTGATGCGCAGCACCTCCATGAAGGACTGCACCGCCCAGCTGGCGTTGGACACATGCCCCGCCACCGAGTTCGCCAGGTAGACCGTCATGACCACGTCCCCCGGCGTTGCGCGCCCGGATGCCGCCTGCCACACCACCCACGCCACCGCGCCCGCGTACCCTGCGCCGAAGGCCAGCCATCCCAGGAGGCTCAGGCGCGCATGGGCCCGCCGCCCGCGGTCCTCGGTACGGCCGGCCTCCTCCAGGGAACGGAGGAACTGCCTACGCAGCTCCTCCGCGAGGCTGAAGATGCGCACCTCCTTCGCCGCGGCCGGCGCGGCCGCCGCGTGGAGGAGGGACTGCGCGCGCCGGCGCGGCTCCGCGGCCGCCTCCTCGGCGCGCTGTAGGAGGCGCTGGCCGCGCGCCTCAAGCCAGCTCGGCAGCATGCCCAGCCCGAGGAGCAGGAGGAGCAGCGGCTGCACGCTGGCGAGGAGGACGAGCGCCGTCGCCAGGCGCAGCACATGACCGGCCGCCACGACCATCATGCCCGTGCCGTGGGAGAGGATCGCCTGCTTCTCCCGTAAGAGCTGCAGGCGGTCCTGCAGGTCCGGCCGCTCGAAGGCCTCAAGGCCCGGAATCCGCGCCAGGAGGCCGGCCATGCGCTCCTCGTACGCGAGCTTGACCTTCTCGTCCAGCGTGAGGCGCGAGCGCACGCCGACGCCTTGCAGCCCCAGCATGGCCGTGAGGACCAGGGTGAAGACACCCGCGGCCGCAAGGGCCCCGAGGCTGTCGTGCGCGAGGGCCGCGTCCGTCAAGCGCTTCATCCCGAACCCGATGAACGGCTCGGCCGCGAACCCCAGGGGTTCCATGATGAGACTCGCCACGAAGACCAAGGGCGCCGCGCGGTATGCAGTGCGGATGACATCCGCGAGCGCCCTAAGCCGGCGCCGCTTCATCGCCTTCCCCCTCCTGGAAGCGTTCCGCCTGCACGCGATACATGCGGGCATAGCGGCCGTCGAGGGCCATGAGTTCCTCGTGCGTACCGGATTCCGTCACCCGGCCGTCCTCCAGCACCACGATGCGGTCGGCGAGGCGCACCGTGGCGAAGCGGTGCGAGACGAGAATCGTCGTGAGGCCGCGCGTGACCTCAAGGAAGAGGTCGTAGAACTCCGCCTCCGCGCGGATGTCCAGGCTGGCCGTGGGCTCGTCGAGGATGAGCACCCGCGCGCCGCCCTCAAGGGCCAGGAAGGCCCGCGCCAGGGCAAGGCGCTGCCACTGCCCTCCGGAAAGGTCCACGCCGCCCCTGAAGCGCCGGGAAAGGGGCGTCTCCAGCTGCCGCGGCAGGGCGGCGACGATCTCCCGCGCACCGGCCCGCTCCAGCGCGGCCCAGAGCGCCTCGTCCCGGTCCTTCAGCTCAAGGCGGCCGAAGCCGACGTTGTCGCGCACAGGGAGCTCCCAGCGCGTGAAGTCCTGGAAGATCACGGCCAGCTGGCGGCGCCAGGCGGCGGCGTTGTGCGGCCCGAGGGGTACGCCGTCGATGGTCACGGCGCCGCGGTCCGGGAGATAGAGGGCGGCGAGCAGCTTGATCAGCGTCGTCTTGCCGGCGCCGTTGGCGCCGACGATCGCGAGTGAGCGGCGGGCCGGGATCTCCAGATCCAGCCCGCGCAACACGGGGCGGGGGTCCCCGGGGTAGTGGAAGTCGACGCCTTCGAAGCGGATGGCGCGCTCCAGGCGCAGGGCGGGGGTGCCGGCGATGCCGGCGCGCGCGTCCTCCGCAGGTGCCTGCAGCTCCCGCTGCAGCTCCCGCACCTTGCGCATCGCCAACACCGCCTGCACCAATGCGTGCCCGCCGTCTGCGTTATCGAGGAGCTGCCCCATGCCGAAAAAGGCCTGCAGGTACATGGCCAACTGGCCGATGGTGAGGCGCCCCTGCGCCGCCGCCGCGGCCATGGCCGCCGCAACGGCGAAGCCGGCCACGGCCTGCACCGCCGCCGCCACCGCCAGCGTGCCGCGATTACGCGCTCGCGCGCTCCAGATGAGCCCCAGCCCGGAGAGGGCGGATGCTCGCAGCCGCTCCACAAGAAACGGCTCAAGCCCGTACACGCGCACCTCTTTGGCCGCCGCCGGGCCCAGCGCCAGCTCCAGGAAGTAGGCGCTGCGGCGCAGGTGCGGCGCGGCACCTTCGGTAGACAACGTGAAGGTCTCGATCTCGCGGGCGAGCCAACGCTGGAAGGCGTACAGCCCCGCCAGCACGACAAACGGCGCCCACCACGCGAAGCGGAAGAGCAGCACACCGTTCGCCAGCCCGCTGAGCCGCTGGCCGCCGATGCTCAAGAGGAGCCGCACGGCCGTGCCGCCGCGGGCGGACCCCGCCTCCCCGCCGGCCATGGCCACGCGGTCCGCGATCTCCGGCCGCTCCAGCTCCTGCACGCCGTGGGGCGCATTGACGGCGTCGAGCACCATGGCGCCCAGATGACGGTCCACGCGCCACGCGAAAGCATCGGCGGCCGCGCTCCCGAAGCGGCGCACGACCACATCCGCGAGGTAAAGGGCCAAAAGGGCGCCCAGCCAGAGGCCGAGCGCCCCCAATCCGCCGCCCGCGCCGAGCCGCCTCACGCCCTCCGGCACGGCATCGACCATCCGTCCAAGTACGACGGCGAACGCGGCCGGTTCGAGACCCCGCCAAAAAATGAGCGCTCCCAGCAAGAGCGTCCGGCCCGGCGAGCATTCCCAGAGGATGCCCGCTGCTGTCCAGAAGGGGCCGCACGCCAGCTTGCGCAGGAGCGCCACGCTCACAACCTCTCAGAGATCGCCTTCGCCTGCAGGAACGAGAGCAGGTAGTCCGGACCTCCCGCCTTCGAATCCGTGCCCGACATGTTGAAGCCGCCGAACGGGTGCACGCCCACGAGCGCGCCAGTGCACTTGCGGTTGAGGTAGAGGTTGCCGACGTGGAACTCCACCCGCGCGCGCTCCAGGTGATCCATGTTCCGCGAGTAGACCGAGCCGGTGAGCCCGTACTGCGTGCCGTTCGCGATCTCCATGGCCTCGTCGAAGTCCTTCGCGCGGATGAAGGCGCAGACCGGCCCGAAGATCTCCTCCTGGGCGATGCGTGCGTCCGGGGCCACGTCCGCGAAGATCGTCGGCTCGATGAAGTAGCCCTCGCGCGGCCCCTTTTCGCCGCCCGTGACGAGCTTCCCTTCGCGCTTGCCGACCTCGATGTAGTCGAGGATCTTGCGGTACGCCGCCTCGTCGATCACCGGGCCCATGTCCACGTCGAGGTCCCAGGCCGGACCCACCTTCAGCTTCTTCGTACGCTCCACGGCGCGCTCCAAGACCTCGTCGTAGGCCTTACCGATGCCGATCACGCGGCTCGCCGCGGAGCATTTCTGCCCCTGGAAGCCGAAGGCCGAGGACACGATGGCCGCGGCCGCCGCCTCGTAGTCGGCGCCTTCGTCGACGACGATCGCGTCCTTGCCGCCCATCTCCGCCACGACGCGCTTGAGCCAGATCTGGCCGGGGTGCACCTTCGCGGCGCGCTCATAGATGCGCACGCCCACATCTCGGGAGCCCGTGAAGGAGATGAAGCGCGTCTTGGGGTGGTCGACGAGGTAGTCGCCGATCTCCTCGCCGCTTCCCGGGAGGAAGTTGATCACGCCCGGCGGCAGCCCCGCCTCCTCCATGATCTCGACGAACTTGTAGCCGATGACGGGCGTCGCCGAGGCCGGCTTCAGGAGCACCGTGTTGCCGGTGACGACCGCGGAGCTCGTCATGCCGGTGAGGATGGCCAGCGGGAAGTTCCACGGCGGGATGATGGCGCCCACGCCGAGCGGGATGTAGACGAGGTCGTTGTCCTCGTCCGGCAGGCGCGTCAGGTCCGGGTGCTGCGAGAGGCGCACCATTTCCCGCGCGTAATACTCAAGGAAGTCGATGGCCTCGGCCACGTCGGCGTCGGCCTCCACGGCCGGCTTGCCGGCCTCGAACTGCTCCAGGGCGACGAGCTCGTACCGGCGCCGGCGCATCTCCGCGGCCGCGCGCAACAGCACCCGCGCGCGCGCCTCCGGGTGCACGCGGGACCAGCGCTCGAAGGCCTCCCACGCGGTCTTCATCGCCTTGTCCACATGGGAGCGGTCGGCCTGCGAGACCTGCGCGATGACTTCCTCGGAGCGCGAGGGGTTGATCGACGGCCGCTTGCGGTTCGTCTCGATGCGTTGCCCGCCGATGACGAGCGGATAGGCGCGGCCGAATTCGGAGCGCACCTTCTCCTGCGCCGCGAGCAGCGCCTCCCGTTCCGCCGGGTCGCGGTACAGCCGCACCGGCTCATTCTGGAACGGCGTCCTCACGGGAATCCCTCCTTACGGATCTGCCACTCCCCAGTATGCCAGAAAGCGCGCAGCCGGGCGGCACGGCGGCCGGCACGCGCGCGGCCGTCGTGTGCCAGCGCGGCCGGCACGGCGCGCAGACCGGCCGTGCGGCCGTACATGCCTAGGCCGGCGAGTGGTAGAATCACTCCTGGCATCCGCGCGTCCGCGCGCGGGCGGGAAAGAGAGTGGTGGCACGCCGATGGCATCGGCACCGCAGGCAGCTGTCGCGCCGGCGCGCACGCTTCAGCAGGCGGCGCGGGACTACCTCTCGCTGACGAAGCCCGGCATCGTGCTGCTCATGCTGGTGGCGACCGTCACGACGATGTGGGCGGCCGCGGACGGCCGGCTGTCCCCGTGGCTGCTCGTCACCACGCTGGCCGGCACCGCGTTGGCGGCCGGCGCGGCGAACACCTTCAACTGTTACATCGACCGCGACATCGACGCCGTCATGCGCCGCACGCAGCACCGCCCGCTGCCGGCCGGCCGCCTCAGCCCGGCCCAGGCCTTCCGCTTCGGACTCGTCCTCGCGGCGGCCTCGTTCGCGGTGCTGTCCACCTGGGTGAACCTTCTCACGGCGGTCATCGCGCTCGCCGGCGCGGCCTTCTACGTCTTCGTCTACACGCTCTGGCTCAAGCGCTCCACGCCGCAGAACATCGTCATCGGCGGCGCCGCCGGCGCCGTGCCGCCGCTCATCGGCTGGGCGGCTGTCACCAACCATGTCAGCCTCGCGGCCGTGCTGCTCTTCCTCGTCATCTTCCTCTGGACGCCGCCGCACTTCTGGGCGCTGGCCCTGTACAAGAACGAGGACTACCGCCGCGCGGGCGTGCCCATGATGCCGGTGGTGCGCGGGGAGCGGGCGACGAAGATCCAGATGCTGGTCTACACCGTGCTCATGGTGCTCTGCACGCTGGCGCTCTACCCGCTGGGCGTGGCCGGCCCGGTCTACGCGGCGGGGGCGCTCCTTTTGGGCGCGGCCTACGTGACGCTCGGCGTGCAAGCGCTGCGCGACGCCACGGAGCGCATGGCGCGCCGCCTGTTCGGGTACTCCATCCTGTACCTCGGGCTGCTCTTCCTCCTCCTCGCCTTCGGCTAGGCTGCGCGGCGCGGAGGGGGCTGCTATCATCGGTGACGTGGAAGGAGGCCAGGGGAACATGTGGCAGGAGCTCGCAGCCGCGATTTCAGCACTCTTCCTCGCGTCCGCGCCGTTTTGGAACGGCTTCGCCAACGACCGTGAAATCGTCCTCTTGAACTTCGTGGTGGCGATTCACGTCTTCCTTTTGTCCATCGCCTCGCGGGCCATCTCGAAGTACAACCTGCGCACGAAGCAGAACCGCCAGCAGCGCCGCTGGCTCATGTACATCGCCGCCGCCTTCGGCGCCGCAGCCGCCTTCGTCCCGCCGCTCCTGGGCAAGGGCGCGGACCTCACCGCCTCCCGAGACAACCTCGTCTTCGGCGTGGCCATCTTCCTCTTCTCGCTCTGGTCGGCCATGCTGCCGCCGTACGAGGTCGACGAGGAACCGATCACGAGGGCCGACGCCGCATAAGGCGCCGCAACGGGTTCGGCCGGCCGGCCGCGCCACGCCGCCGGCGGGGCGCGGGCAGCCGGCCGAACCCCTGGCCCAGCACCTCCGTGGCGTCCATCACGGTCACAAAGGCGTCCGGGTCCGCCTCCGCCACGAGTTGCCGCAGCCGGTAGATCTGCGAGAGCGACACGACCACCCACACCACCTTGCGCGGCGCGGCCGTGTAGCCGCCCTGCGCCTCCACCACGGTGGCGCCGCGGCCCAGCTCCCGCGTGACGGCCGCCAGGATGCGGCGCGGCTCGGAGGTGACGATCATCGCCGCCTTGCCGCGCACCGGACCCTCCACGATGAACGTCACCACGCGGCCCGCGATGTACGTGACGATCCACGCGTAGAGCGCCGTCGACACGCCCACCCAGAACGCCAGCCCGCCCAGCACCAGCACGTCGAAGGCGAGGTAGGTGACGGTGTAGCTCACGCCGCGCCAGTCGTTGAGGAAGCGCGCGAGGATGTCCGTGCCCCCCGAGGAGCCGCCGCCGTGCATGAGAAGGCCGATGCCCGCGCCGGAGACGACGCCCGCGTAGACCGAGGCGAGCAGCGCATCCTGCAGCACCACCGGCGCCTGGGAGAAGACCGGCAGCCAGGCGCTCACGAGGCCGATACCGACGAGCGTCCGCACGATGAAGCCGGGACCGATGAACCACCAACCGAGCGCCAGGAGCGGCACGTTGAGGGCCGGGTAGAGCCACGAGACCGGCCAGCCGGTGAGGTAGTGGATGAGTACGGCGAGGCCGGCGAAGCCGCCGTCCCCCAGGCGGTTCGGCACGATGAGGCCGTTGATGGAGAAGGCGAGGAGCGCGGCGCCGGCCACCATCTGGAGAAAGTCGCGCGCGGGGCCGCTCCAGCGCCCGAGCCGTGCGCGCATCCGGTGAAGCATGGCTCCTCCCGCCTCCCTCTCCCCTTCCGGCGCGCGCGAACCCTCTCGCCAGAGGCGCCGGCTGAGCCGTACGCTAGAGCGCGGAGGTCGTGACGTGCACGCACGCGCTGCCTGGCCTGGGGCGCTCCTCGCCGCTCTTTCCGCGTCGGCCTTCGCCCTCTTGCCCATCTTCGCGCGCATCGCCTACGCCGGCGGGGCCAGCGTGACGACCGCGCTCTTCTTGCGCTTCACCGGCGCGGCCGCGCTCTTCTTCGCGATCGGCCGCCTGCGGGCCTTCACCGCGCGCAGGAACGCGGCCCACATGGGGGCCCGACCGCCCGCCGCTCCCCAGACGGCCCGCGCCCCTCGCCCAGCGGCCCGCCGCGCGGGCTCCCGGCTTCTCCTCCTCGCCGGCGTCCTCTACGCCGCCCAGTCCATCCTCTACTTCTCCGCGGTGCGCGCCATCCCGGCCTCGCTGGCCGCGCTGCTCCTCTACCTCTATCCGGTGCTCGTCGCGCTCCTCGACGTGCGCTTCGGCGGGCGCCGGCTCGACCGCCGGCTCGTCGCGGCGCTCGCGCTGGCGCTCGCCGGCCTCGCCCTGGTGCTCGGCGCGCCGCGCGGCGCACGGCTCGACGGCGTGCTCCTGGCGTTCGGCGCCGCCGTCGTGTTCAGCACCTACGTGCTCGTGAGCGACCGCGCCCTGCGCGCGGTCGACCCCCTCGACGCCGCGACGGTCATCGCCGCCGCCTCGGCGGCCGCCTCCCTGGCGGCGGCCGCGGCCTCCTCCACGCTGACGCCGGCGCTCGACGCCCCGGCCTGGTGGGCGGTGGCCGCGCTGGCCGTCGTCTGCACCGGCCTCGCCTGGCCCGCCTTCCTCACGAGCGTGCGTTGGATCGGCCCCACGCGCGCCTCCGTCATCAGCACGGTGGAGCCGCCCGTCACCACGCTGGCCGCCGCCCTGGTCTTCGGCGAACGCATCGGTGCCGCGCAGGCGGCCGGCGGCGTCCTCATCCTCGCGGGCGCCGTGCTCGCCACGTTGGCCGGCGGGGCGGACGCGGCCGCCTACGTGCCGGCCGCCACCTCCGCGTCCGAGCGGCGCGTCTCCCGCAGCCAGACATAGGCCGCGAACGTGCCGGCCAGCACGGCCCCGGCCGCGAAGGCGGCGCGCGGCCCCCAACCGGCGGCCACCGCGCCCGCGAACTCGTTGCCGAAGGGCGACGAGCCGCCGAAGACCAGGAAGTACACGCTCATCACCCGCGCGCGCAGGCCGTCCGGCACGAGCGACTGCACGAGGGAGTTGCTGCTCGCCGTGAAGCGGATCATCGTGTAGCCGGCCACGGCGAGGAGCGCCAGATCCACGTAGAAGAGGGGCACGAAGCCCACGAGGAGCTGCGTCGCCGAGAAGGCGGTGGCGTAGGCGGCGACGCTCTCAAAGCGGATCGCGTGGTGGGCGTTCGCCGCCAGCGCCAGCGCCCCCACGAGCGCGCCCAGGCCGAGGGCCGTGTAGAGGAGGCCGAGCCCCTCCGGCCCCACGTGCAGCACCTGCTTCGCCAGAAGCGGCAAGAGGATGTTCCAGTTGATGGCGAAGAGGCTCACCACACCCAAGAGAACGATGGGCCAGGAGACGGAGGGCGTCGCGCGGAGGTAGGCAAGCCCCTCCCCCACCTCCGCCAAGAGGCGCCGGCGCGCCGGCCGCGGCGGCTCCAGCGTGGGCGTCATGAGGGCCAGCCCCACCAGCACCGCCACGTACGACAAGGCGTTCAAGAGGAAGGCCGTGCCCACCCCCAACGCGCCGATGACGAACCCGCCCAGAGACGGCCCCACGACGCGCGCCGCGTTGAAGAGCGAGGAGTTGAGCGCGATGGCGTTCGCCAGGTCCTGCTTCCCCACGAGCTCCACGATGAACGACTGGCGCGTGGGGTTGTCGAAGGCGTTGACGACGCCCGTGAGCGTGGCCACAGCCATCACGTGCCAGATGCGCACGTGCCCCGTGACGGTGAGCGTGCCCAGCACCGCCGCCAGGAGAAGCAGCGCCGTCTGCGTGCAGAGGAGCACGCGCCGCTTGGGGTAACGGTCGGCAACGGCGCCTGCGAAGGCCGTGAGGAAGAGGACCGGCAGCCACTGCAGGGCGCCGACGGTGCCCAGCACCACCGAGGAGTTCGAGAGCTCCAACACCAGCCAGCCCTGGGCCACCTGGTTCATCCAGTTGCCCGTGACGGAGATCAGCTGGCCGGTCCAGAAGAGGCGGTAGTTGCGGTGGCGCAGCGAGGCGAACATCTCGCCGGCGACCCGGCGGACGGGACCCATGACGCCCCCGCTAGCGGGCGCCGCCGCTCTTGCGCGGCGCGCCCTCCGGCGTGCGCGGCTCCCTCGCCCAGCGCGGACCCGTCACCGGACGCTTGGGTAACCACGACTTCCCAATCCATGTGAACGCGAATGAGAGAAGAAGGATGAGGGCCAAAGCCCAGATGAGGTCGTTCATGAGCCCATTATAGCGCTGCAGAGGCCCTCGGGCGTGACGGGCGACGCCGCCAGCCCCAGCCGCCGCGCGAGGCGCAGCGCGGCCGGCGCCTCCACCCCGGCGGCGGCCAGCACGTCCTCCCGGCGGAAGACGTCCTCCGGCGCGCCGTCCGCCAGTATGCGGCCGCCGGACAGCACCAAGACGCGTTCCGCCACCTGCGCCGCG
The DNA here is from genome assembly GCA_014896375.1 of Bacillota bacterium. Lineage (GTDB taxonomy): Bacteria > Bacillota > Sulfobacillia > RBS10-35 > Bu92 > Bu92. The sequence goes on from JADBKN010000036.1 coordinate 25,956, forward strand.
AACTCCATGTGGTGCGTCACAAGGAGCACATGCCGGCCGCTCTCCGCGAGGCGCCGCACGAGCGCTGCGAGGCGGCGCAGGCTGGGCTCGTCCTGCGCCATGGTGGGCTCGTCCAGCACCAGGATGGGCGTCTCCATGGCCACGGCGGCCGCCACCGTGACGAGCTTGCGCAGGCCGAAGCCGAGGTCATAGGGGTGCCGGCCCGCCATCCCGGCGAGGCCCAGCGCCTCCAGCGCGGCCACGGCAGAGGCGCGCGCGGCCTCGGGCGGGCGGCCGATGTTCTTCGCGCCGTACATCGCCTCATCCAGCACGGTGCCGAGAAAGAGCTGGTCGTCCGGGTTCTGGAAGGCCATCGCCAGCCGCCGCGCCACCTGCGCCACGGTGGCGCGGGCGGTGTCGAGCCCGTCGACGACGACGCGGCCGCGGTCCGGCCGTACGAGCCCGAGAAGCAGCCGCAGGAGCGTCGACTTGCCGCCGCCGTTGCGCCCGATGAGCGCCGTCACGCCGGGTCCGCGGATCTCCGTGGAGATGCCGCGGATCACGGGACGGCCGGGCTCGTAGGCGAAATGCACGTCGTCGATGAGGAGCGAGGGGGAGCCGGCCGGCGCCGCGCCGGCCGTGGCGGCGCGGCCCGGGCGTGCGGCGGCCGCGTCATCGGCGCCGCCCGCGGCGCCCGCAGTCCCCGCGCTGCGCGCGTCCCCCGCGCTGCCCGCGGCGCGCCGCGACACCACCGGCCGCAGCTGTCCCACGGCTTCGTCCTCCGTCAGTGGCCACGGCTCCGTCCCGCCGCCTCCGAGCTCCGCGCCGAGCTCCGCCACGCGGCGCGCCACCCGTGTATATACGGGCCGCGGCAGGTCCTCCTCCTGCAGTTCCGCCGCGCCGTAGAGCCGCCGCGCCGGTCCCGCGGCCACGGGGCGGCCGGCGCGCAGCACGAGGAGCCGGTCCGCGCGCGCCGCGAGCCATTCCGCGCGGTGCTCGATCACGATCACCGCCATGCCCTGCCGCCGCGCCGCCTCCACCGCCGCCTCCACCTCGCGCGCCCCGTGCGGGTCCAGCTGCGAGGTGGGCTCATCGAGGATGAGCACGCGCGGCCGCATCACCCACGCGCTTGCGATGGCCAGCCGCTGCACCTGGCCGCCGGAGCAGGCGAAAGGGTTCTCTTCCGCCACCGCCTCCAGACCGAAACGGGCCAGCGCCTCGTCCACACGTGCGCGGATCTCGTCCGGCGGCAGGCCGAGGTTCTCAAGCCCGAAGGCGATCTCGTCGTACACGGTGTCGCGCGCCCCGGAGATCTGGTTGTACGGGTTCTGCAGGCAGAGCGCCACATCGCCCGCCAGTCGCGCGGCGCCCTCCGCGATCGGGTCGCGCCCGGCCACCCGCACGCGGCCCTCCACGTCTGCGCGCATCACGTGCGGCAGAAGCCCCATCAGCGCGTACGCCAGCGTGGACTTGCCGGCGCCGTGCGGCCCCGTCACGCCGCAGAACTCGCCCGGCTCCACCTCCAGCCGCACGCCCTCAAGCGCCGGCTCATCGGCCAGCGCGTAACGGACGCGCAGCCCCTCCACGGTCACGATCGCTTCCGCCACGCGCTACCCTCCCAGCGCCCGCCAGAGCACGGCCGCGACGAGCACCCCAAGCCCCACCGCCCGCCAGAACGCGGCCCCCGCCATGTCCCGCACGGGGCGGAGGATGGTGCGCGGCCCCGGCCGGCTGAAGCCGCGCACCTCCAGGGCCACGGCACGGTCCTGCGCCGCGGCGAGGGCGGACATGATGAGCGGCGCCAGCATGGGCAGGAGCGCGCGCAGCCGCACGCGCAGCCCGCCCTCCGTCTCCACGCCGCGGCTGCGCTGGGCGTCGAGGATCGTCGCCACGCTGGCGGAGAGCGTGGGCAGGACCTGGATGATCGAGACGAGCGCGTAGCCGGCGCGCGGCGAGAGGCCGCGCATGAGGAGCGCCGTCACGAGATCCTGCGGCCGCACGGTGAAGACGAGCACGCCGATGGCGGCGATCGTGTTCCAGAGCCGCAGGGCCAGCACCCACGCCACGAGCAGCCCCTCACGGTAGAACGTGAGGCCGAAGACGCGGAAGAGCGGCTCCGCGTTCGACGGGTGGGAAAGGCCCTGCGCCACGAAGAAGGTGGCCACGAGCACGGCGCTGGCCAGGATGAGGCGGGCGGTGCGCCGCAGCGCGCCCGCCAGCCCCAGGAGGGTGAGGTTCAGGACCAAAAGGGCCGCCGTGGCGCGCCAATCCGGCACGATGAACCCGGCCAGCGCCGTGCTGAACGCCCAGGCGGCCTTCGTGAGCGGGTCCGCCCTGTGCACGAAGGAGCGGCCCGGCACGTAAAGGGACGGCGCCCGCACCCTACCGCCCGCCCTGCACCCGCCGCGCGCCGGCCTGCGCGACCAGCCGCTGCGGCAGGCCGCGGAACACGAGGTAGGCCACGAACACCGTGATCACCTTGTCCGGCAGGTCGACGACGAACTCATCGAGGAAGGACGCCAGCCACACCGGCACCTCATGAATGCGCAGCGCGGTGAAGAGCGCGTCGCCCCAAGCGTTCCCGGTGGTGCCCTGCCAGAGGATGACGTTGATCGGCGTCGAGACGACGGCCGAGACGAGCGCCACCACGAGCCCGAGGGCGATCGCCCGCCCCGTGGACTGCACCCAGCCGGTGTAGGCGAAGTACCCGGCCGCAAGGCCGATGAAGATGCTGGTGATCGCGTACCAGAAGGAGACCGGATCGGCCGTGAGCCCGTAGAAGATGTTGTTGATGGCGCCGGAGAGCGCCCCGACGACCGGCCCGCCGAGCATGGCGGCCAGCACCGTACCGATGGAATCAAGCCACAGCGGCAGCTTCAGCGCCGCCGCGATCGCCTTGCCGACGTAGTTGACGGCGACGGCCACAGGGATGAGTGCGATCATGAACGTCGTCAGCCGCAGCGACCAGATGGAACGCGTCTCCATGCCGCGCGACCTCCTCCTTGGGGGATCTGCCGCCATGATAGCGTAGAACGGAGGACCGCACGTGATCGAATATCGCGAAGGACGTGACGTGCCGCCCGAGGCCGTCGCGCAGCTCTTCGACACCGTACCGTGGGCGCGCGGCCGGTCACCGGAGCGCATCGCCAAGGCGCTCGCGGCCTCAGACCATGTCGTCACCGCGTGGGACGGCGCTCGCCTCATCGGCATCGCCCGCAGCCTTTCGGACGGAGAGTGGTACGCCACCATCTGGGACGTCATCGTCCACCCCGGTTACCGCTCCCGCGGCATCGGCCGCGAGATCATGCGCCGCATGACGGCATTCTACCGGGGACGCGGCTTCAGCTACGTGGCGCTCTTCAGCGTGGAGGGCCGCGAGGGCTGGTACGAGCAGTTCGGCTACCGGCTGCATCCGCGCGGCATGCGGCTGGACGAGAGCGCGCCTGACGCGGGTTGAGGGCGCGGCGCCCGGGACGCGCGGGCCCAAACAGCGGCCACACGCACCGGCCGCACGCGGCGCAGCCCACGCGTGCGAGCCTCACCCCGCGATCAGCGCGAGATCTCCGCCGCCGGTACGCGCACCGCGCGGCGCACGGCTACGGCGATGGCCGCCGCCATCACCGCCTTGACGGCGTCGTACGGCAGATACATCGCCGCGATGCCGAGCGCCGTCATCCATGCGAGGTGTCCGAACACGGCCAGACCGGCCACGCCCAGGGCGAAGTTGACGGCCAACCCCGCCAGGTCGGCGGCCACCAGACGCGCGAATCCCGCCTGTCCCGCGGACAGAACCCCGGTGACGGCGGCCAGCAGGGGGAACGAGAACAGGTAACCGCCCGTCGGGCCCAGGAGGTGGGCGAAGCCGCCCGTCCCGCCGGCGAAGACCGGCAGCCCCAGCGCGCCGAGCGCCAGGTAGACGACCTGGCTCCAGAACCCGAGCCGCGCCCCCAGAAGCGATCCCGCAAGGAAGATCGCGAACACCTGCAGCGTGAACGGAACGGTCGGAGCCCATGGATTGGGCACCGAAAGGTACGCACCCACCGCGGTGAGTGCGGCAAAGAGCGCCGTCAGCGTCAGATCTCTGACTCGCACGAGGCCTTCCCCTTTCCACTCGGATTATAGGGGAAGAGCCACGTTCACTCGGCCGACGTCACCGGCGCCTCTCCTGCGCGTCCGCCACCCGCGCCCACGCCGGCGCCTGCGTTTGTCGTCGTGCTCGATCCGGCGGCCGCGCTCACGACCGCCGCGGCGCCCGCACTCGCCACACTCGCCGCGGCGCCCGCGCCCGCGCCCGCGCCCGCGCCTGCCGCGGCCGCCGCCCCCGTACCCAACGCGCCTCCGTCCTGGCGCGCGCCGGCCTCCTCCGCAAAGAATTCCTCGTGCTTGAGCCGGACCTCTCGCAGGAAGAACGTCGTCACGAACGCCAGCGCGGCGAAGACCAGCGCCACCACGTACAGCTCCTGAATGGCCCCCGCCAGCGCTTGGTGGAGCGCGTCCACGAAGCTCCGGTACAGCGCCTCCCCCTGCGGACCGAAGGCCGCGAAGCGCTGGTGCAGCGCGGCCTGCGCTTCGGCGCTGGCCAGACCCTGCGGGTTCGCAAAGGCGGAGCGCTCCGCGGCGGGTAGCCGGCTGAGCACCTGCCGCAGCGTGTCCGGCAAGAGGGCCGGGAAGCGCTCGGCGAAGCGGTTCGCCATCACCGTGCCCAGGACCGGCGCAGCGATCGCGCCCGCCAGGCTGGTGACGGCCTGCTGCGTGGAGTTCACGGTACCCAGGATGCGGTACGGAAAGATGTTCTGGATGACGGTGCCCATCACCGGCATGAGCCCGCCGATGCCCAGGCCCAGGACGACCATGTCGCGCACCACCTCACCCCAGGTGGACTGCGCCGTGAGACGCGTGAGGAGGTAGGCGCCCACCACGAGGAAGGCGCCGGAGACGTGCGTCAGGAGCTTGTAGCGGCCGGTGCGCGTCATCAGCTGTCCCGCCACGATGCTCGCCAAGACGAAGCTCAGCATCATCGGGGTGAGGAGGAAACCCGCGTTCTGCGCCGAGATGCCGAGCACCCCCTGCACAAAGAGCGGCAGGAACATGTTCGCGGCGAACATGGTCATCATCACAAGGAGGCTGATGACCAGCGTGGCCGTGAAGGTGGCGTTCAGGAAGATCTCCATCTGGATGACGGGCTCCGGCGCGCGCCGCTCGTTCCACACAAAGAGCGCCAGCAGCACCGCCGACGCGGCGAAGAGAGCGACCTCCGGCCACGACCCCCACGGATATGTGGTGCCGCCCCAGGTGAAGGCCAAGAGCATCGGCACGAGGCCGCCCGAAAGCAGCACGCTCCCCGTCCAGTCCACGCGGTGCCGCACCCCGGTGCGCACCGTGGGCAGCGCGTAGAGGATGAGGGCCAGCGCCACCAGCGCCACCGGCATGTTGATGAAGAAGACCCAGTGCCAGCTGAGGTGGTCCGTGATCCAGCCGCCGAGGGCCGGCCCCACGAGGCTCGCCAGGCCGAAGACGCCCATCGTGAGCCCCATCCAGCGGCCGCGCTCGCGCGGCGTGAAGATGTCGCCGATCGTGGCGCGCGGCATCGACATCATCGCCCCGCCGCCGACGCCCTGCACGACGCGCGCGGCGATGAGCATCGGCATGGAACGCGCGAAGCCGCTCATCGCCGAGCCGATGAGAAAGACGATGAGACCGAACACGTAAAACGGCTTGCGGCCGTACATGTCGGAGAGCCGCCCGTAGAGCGGCACCGTCACGGAAGACGAGAGGATGTAGGCCGTGAACACCCAAGCGTAGAGGTGGAAGCCGTTCAGGTCGCTGATGATCGTCGGCATGGCCGTGGACACCGACGTCTGGTTCAGCGAGGAGAAGAACATCGAGATGAGCACCGCCGCGAGCGCCCACCAGCGCCGCGGTCCGGTGATGCGGTTCGTCGTCTGCACCTGTGTACTCACCGTCACACCGCTCCTCGGAGATCGATTCGTCGCTTGAAGCCGGTCGATGCGCCCCGCCGTGATGCGTGCCGCGCGGCGCCCCAGCCGGCCGGTTCGGGCGCGGCGCCGCTCGCATGCTCGGGCGCCGCGTCATACGGCACCGTCACAAGGCACAAGGAGGCCGGGGCGAGGCGTCGCCGTACGGCGCGGCACCCGGGACCGCCGCGCGCTCACGGGCGCCGCCGTGAGGAGGCGCGGCGCCGCTCACGGATCCGGCCGCTCCGGAGGCTCCTGCAGCGGGAGCGGCCGCGCCGTCTCCAGCGCGGCCGCGAGCTTCGCGAGGATCGCCCTGAGCTGCTCCAGCTCCTCGGCGCTCAGCCGCAGGAAGGTGTCTTGGAGAATGCGCTGGCGGGCCTCGTCGAACTGTTGAAGGACGGCGCGCCCGGACGCGGTGAGGTGGACCTGCACCACGCGCCGGTCCTCGTCGCGGCGGCGACGCTCCGCCCAGCCGTTCTCGATGACCGGATCCACAATGCTCGTGGCCGCGCTCAGTCCCACGCGCAGCCGCCGCGCGATATCCGTCATCGTCAGCGGGCCCTCTTCCGCGAGGAGCTTCAGAAGCCAGTACTGGCTGGGGGACGCGCCCTCCGGCAGCGACTGGCGCACGATCTGCGCCAGCCGGCGCTGCACCTGGAGGAAGAGCCGGTCGACGTCGCCGTGCGCCGTGCCGCGTTCCACGCGACCGCCTCCTTCGATATGCGAATACTACAGCGGTCAAAGTATTCAGTCAACGAACCATTGGCTCTAGACCGATCAGTGTGTGGTGAA
>JADBKN010000037.1 GCA_014896375.1 Bacillota bacterium
GCACGCAGCCGATCGACCGTCTCTTCAAGCCAATTCACCGGGAGATCCTCCGTTCGCGCGGGGCGGTGCGCGTTGGTGCCGCACGCGCAGTTCGCGTCTATGATACACGTCCGTCATGGCCAGTCCGTCATGATGAAGGGGAGGAGGCACATCGCGCATGCCGATGACTGGTGACGTGGAGCCAGAGATCCGTGTCGCGCCGCCGGAAGGCGCGGACGACCGCGAGTGGTTGCGCTGACCAGGGACGGCTCCAACCATCGGGTATGATGGAAATCGGAGGTGCCGGTCCATGGCCACGAAGCCCATCGACATCATCGGCGTGCCGCTGGATCTGGGAGCCAGCCGCCGCGGCACCGACATGGGCCCGAGCGCCATCCGCTACGCGCGGCTGAGCGAGAGCATCGCCGGGCTCGTACCGGCGGTGCGCGATCTCGGCAACATCGAGGTGCCGGTGCCGGAGACGCGGGAGGCCGGGGCGTCGATCAAATACCTCGACGAGATCGCCGCCGCCTGCGAGGAGCTGGCGCGCCGCGTCGCGGCGTCGTTGCGGTCGGGGAACCTGCCGCTCGTGCTGGGCGGGGACCACAGCATCGCCATGGGCACCATCGCCGGCCACGCGCTCGCGGGCTCGGAGATCGGCGTGGTGTGGATCGATGCGCACGCAGACTTCAACACGCCGGAGACGTCGCCCAGCGGCAACATCCACGGCATGCCCCTCGCCGTCTCCACGGGACGCGGCCATCCGAGGCTCGTGGAGATCGGCCGGCCGGGCGCCAAGGTGCGGGACGAGCACGTCGTGATCGTCGGCGCGCGCAGCATCGATCCGCTGGAGAGGGAGTTGCTGCGCGCCTCGCGCGTCACGGTGTTCACGATGAAGGAGATCGACGAGCGCGGCTTCGCCAACGTCATGCGCAACGCCATCGAGATCGCCTCGGCCGGGGGGCGGCTGGGTCTGCACGTCTCCTTCGACCTCGACGTCATCGACCCGCACATCGCGCCGGGGGTGGGCACGCCGGTGCCGGGCGGCATCACCTACCGCGAGGCGCACCTGGCGCTGGAGCTGGTGGCGGAGTCGGGCCTCGCGCGGTCCTTGGAGTTCGTCGAGGTCAACCCCATCCTGGACCAGGGCAACCGCACGGCGCAGACCGCGGTGGAGCTGATCCAATCCGCATTGGGGAAGCGGATCCTTTGACGGCGCGTGAGAGGCCGGCGCCGGCGGCTCCCGGGGGCGGCGCCGCCGCGCGCTTCATCACGTTCGAAGGCGGGGAGCGGGCAGGCAAGACCACGCAGGCGCGCCTTCTCTGGGAACGGTTGCGGGAGCGCGGCATCCCGGCCCTCTTTCTGAGGGAGCCGGGCAGCACGCCGCTGGGCGAGGCGCTGCGGCACATCCTGCTGTCCGGGGAATACGATATGGCCCCGCGCACAGAGGCGCTGCTGATGGCGGCGGCGCGCGCGGAGATGGTCGCGACCGTGCTGGAGCCGGCACTGGCGGCGGGAACATGGGTGATCTGCGACCGCTACGCGGACTCGAGCCTCGCGTACCAGGGCGGCGGCCTGGAGCTCGGCCTCGAGGCGATCCGCCGCCTGAACGACTGGGCGACGGGCGGCCGCTGGCCGGACCTCACGTTTCTTTTCGACGCCGATCCGGCCGCGGCGCGCAGGCGGCGGGATGGCGAGGGCGACCGCATCGAGCGCCGCGCGGCGGGATTTCACGAGCGCGTGCGCGAAGCGTATCTTCAGCTGGCCGCTGCGGAACCGCGGCGCTTCGTCGTGATCGACGCCGCGCTTCCTCAGGAGGTCATCGCCGAACGGGTGTGGACGGCCGTCGCGCGACTCATCGAAGGGAGGACGCCGGCATGAAGATGGTGATCGCCGTGATCCAGGACAAGGACGCCGTGAAGCTGATGGAGACGCTCGTCGCCGAGGGGCACCGGGCGACGAAGCTGGCCAGCACGGGCGGATTCCTGCGGGAGGGCAATACCACCTTCCTCATCGGGTGCGCCGACGAGGAAGTGGAAGACGTGCTGCGCGTCATCCGCACGGTGTGCCGCGCCCGGGAGCAGCTCGTCACGCCGCTCTCCTCCGCGGCCGGCGCGACGGATTCCTTCGTGCCGTTCCCCGTCGAGGTCACGGTGGGCGGGGCGACGGTATTCGTGCTGAACGTGGAGCGGTTCGAGAAGGTATGACGGCGCCGGGCGCCGCGCCGGCCGGCCTGGCGCCGCGGTTCGCCGGGCGCCTCCTGGAGCGTGACCTGCGCCGCGGTCTCGTGGCGCACGGCTACGCGTTCTACGGCGAGCCCGGGCTCGGGCAGGAGGAAGCGGCCGCGGCGTGGGCGGCGGCGCTCCTCTGCGGCGCGGGAGGGTGCGGCGCCTGCCGGGACTGCTCCATGGCCGCGGAGCGCGCGCACCCCGACCTTCTCTGGGTGACGCCGGACGGCGCCTCCCTCCGCCTCGCGCAGGCGGCGGAGGCGTGCGCGTTCGTCGCGCGCCGCCCGTTCCAGGCGGGGCGGCGCGTCGTGGTCATCGAAGGGGCGGAGCGCCTCACGGAAGAGGCCGGCAACCGGCTCCTCAAGGAACTGGAGGAGCCGCCGGCCGGCGCCGTCTTCGTGCTCCTCGCCAGCCGGCCGGAGGCCGTGCCGGCCACGATCCGCTCTCGCCTGCGGCCGGTCGTCTTCCGCCCGTGGCCGGCCGAAGCGGTGCGGGAGGCGTTGCGGGCCGAGGGTGTGGAGGAGCGCGCGGCCCGCTGGGCCGCGGCGCTCTCCGGCGGCAACCCGGGCCGCGCGCGGACGTACGCGCGGGACCCGGAGTGGCGCGCGGCGGCGGAAGGCGTGCTGGAGCTCCTCCCTCGCGTGGCCGCGGCGGGCCCGGCGGAGGCGGCGCAGTGGGCCGCGCGGCTCCGGGACTGGCAGGCGCGCGGCTTCGAGGTGCTGGAGTGGATGGACCTGGCCCTGCGCGACGCCCTGGCGGCGCGCACGGGCGGCCGCCCGCGGTGGTGCGACGAGGCCGCGGCGGCGGCGCTGGCCGCGGCCCTGCCGCCAAGCGCGCACGAGACGGCGCGGCGGGCGCTTTGGGAGGCGCGCGCCGCGCTGCAGGCGAACGTCAACCCCCTCTTGACCTTCGAGGTGCTGCTCATCCGCCTGGCCCGCGCCGGACGGGTCGGCGCGTGAGCGGCCGCCTGGTGCTGGTGGCCACGCCCATCGGCCACCTGGGCGACATCACGGCGAGGGCGCTGGAGGCGCTACGGCAGGCGGACGCCGTCTACGCCGAGGACACGCGCCACACGCTGAAGCTCTTCCGTCACTACGGCATCGAGAGGCCGCTTTTCTCCTGCCACGAGCACAACGAGGCCGCGCGCGCCCCGGAGGTGGTGGCGCGCGTGCGCGCCGGCGAGACGGTGGCGCTCGTGAGCGACGCCGGCACGCCGGCCGTCTCCGACCCCGGCCGGCGCATCGTGGCCGCCGTGGTGGAGGCCGGCCTCCCGGTGACGATCTGCCCGGGCCCCAGCGCCGCCCTGGCCGCGCTGGCGGTCAGCGGCTTCCCGCCGGTGCCGTTCGCCTTCCTGGGCTTCCCGCCGCGGAAGGCGGCCGAGCGGCAGGCCCTCCTGCGCGCCTGGCGCGAGCGCGGCGCCACCTTGGTCCTGTTCGAGTCGCCGCTGCGCCTCGCAGGGCTGTTCGAGGACGTGGCGGCCGTCTTTGGCGGCGACCACCCTGTCGTGGTGGCACGGGAACTGACGAAGGTGCACGAGGAGATCCTGCGCGGCGCGGCCGCCGAGCTGAGCGCGCGCTTCCGCGCCGCGCCCGCGCGCGGGGAGTGCACGGTGGTGGTCGCCCCGGCCACGGTGGGAGCATCCGCGGGGCGGAGGCTTGGGGAGCGGGAGCCGGCGCAGGCGGCGGCCCGCGCCTGGAAAGCGGAGCTCGCGTGCCGCCTGGGGCGCGGCGAGCCGCCGGCGCAGGCCGCGGCGGAGGTGGCCCGCGCGTTCGGGCTGCGGCGCGCCGACGTCTACCGCGAAGCTGTGCGGCTCCGGAAGAGCTCCCCCGAAAAACGCTGAACCGGCCGCAGCGCGGCCGGTCTGGAAGGCGTCCGCCGCGTCAGACGGCGCTCGACAGGTGCGCGGAACGGGCGAGCTGGTCGATGCAATCCTGGCAGATGTTCTTGTTACGGAACACCTGCACGTTCTGGGCGCTGCCGCAGAACACGCAGGCGGGCTCGTACTTGCGCAGGATGATCTTGTCGCCGTCCACGTAGATCTCCAGGGAGTCCTTGTCGCCGATGTCGAGCGTGCGGCGGAGTTCGATCGGGATCGCGCTCGGCCTTCATGGTAGTCCGTCACGCTCTGGATGCGGATGATCTTTCATCTCGTCGTCCAGGAAGCAAGAGATCAACCGCACCTGGCCGTTCAGCTTGAGACTGCCCCGCCACGCAGCCCCCGGGACGCGCGGCACGAGGCCCCGGGGCCACCGTGGCCTTATCCCACCCCAGGAGTGAGAAGAAGCCCACGCAGATTAGACTGCTATTCGGCGCGGGTGACCAAGCGATCTCCCACCTGGGCGCGAGTGCGCAGAGGATCGCTTTCCTGGATGCCGGTCTCACCGCCGAGGACCGCTCGCGGGCCACGACCGGCGGTTTTCGCGGGTTTCAGCCTCGCGAGAACACCTATAACCGGCGGATGCTGGCACGAGGATCAGAGCACTCCACTCTTACCGGGAGGGGCGGGGAGGAGGGGAAGCGGTGGGGACTTGGCTTGCTATTCAGTTCATTCCGGCCAGCTGATCCGGATTGGTCCCCGTACAACAGGTTTGCCGACGGAAGCCGAATGCCTGGACAGTTTATGTCTGGCCGCGACTCGCTGGTGCGCGCCGGAAGCTCTCACCGGCGTAAGCTTTCCCCGCAGAGGCAGGCTGGGGAGTCGAAGCAAAATGCTCAGCGGCAGGAAGGCGGAGACGAGCCAGTTCGGCGCGTCGACGATCTCGCTGATCCGCAGGTCCACAGCCACGCTGGCGAGCGCGTAGGCGTCCTCGCGGCTGAGCCCGTACTCCTCCTGCAGGTGCTCGATCTGGAAGCGCACGGCCTTGCGCGCCGCCTCGTACACGTCCGGCGCGTAGCCCGTCGTCACGTAGTAGCCCTTCGGGTCCGTCTCCGGCATGCCGCCGGGCAGGACGTAGCGCGGCTCCGCGAGGCGGCGCCCCTTGTGCAGGCGGAAGCGCAGCGCGATCGTCATGGGCGCCTCGATGGCCGTCCCGCAGACTTCGCCGTCGCCCTGCGCCGCGTGGGTATCGCCCACGGAGAAGAGGGCGCCGTCCACCCACACCGGAAGGAAGAGGCGCGCCCCGCGCGTCAAGTGGCGGATGTCCATGTTGCCGCCGTTCTGCCGCGGCGGGACGATGGAATGCGTCCCCGGCTCCGGCAGCGCCACTCCGATGGTGCCGGGGAAGGGCCGGATGGGGATCTCGATGCCGTCCGCGAACTCCGCGCGCCCCTTCGAGAGGTCCCAGATCTTCAGGTACGGGTCCGGGAACTCGTCCGCGAGCAGCCCGAAGCCGGGGATGATCGCCGTCCATCCCCAGGAGACGGGGCCGAAGTCCAGGATCTCCACCTCAAGGGTGTCGCCCGGCTGCGCCCCCTTGATGTAGACCGGGCCGGAGACCGGGTTCACCTTGCCGAAGTCGAGCCGCGCCACGTCCTCGCGGCTGGAGCGCGGCGAAAGCTGGCCGCCGGAAGCGTCGACGACCTCGAACTCCACAAGGGCGCCCGGCTCCACCTCCAGAGCCGGCTCCAGCGAGTTGTCCCAGCCGAAGTGGTGCTGGTGGATGGTGTGCTTGTGCTCCGCCACGTTCGACCGACCTCCCTTGTTCTCACGTGTTGTCGCCGCCGATGTGGCGACTTCTCTACCGACATCGACGCGGAGTGCCGCCGCCGCCGCGTCACCACGGCCCGCGGCCCGCGCCGTCGCCGCGCCTCACGCGTTCAGCCGGATGCGCGGGTCCAAGAGCGCCTGCACGACGTCCACGAGGATGCTGCTCAGCACCACGAGCACCGCCGTGAACGTCACCGTGCCCATGATGAGCGGCACGTCGTCCATGAGGATCGCTTCGACGGCCATGCGGCCGATGCCGGGCCAGCCGAAGACCATCTCCACCACGACGACGCCGCCCACGAACCACGGGATGTCCTGCCCGGCCATGGTGACGATCGGGTTGAGGGCGTTGCGCACCACGTGCCGCACGACGACGATCCAGCCGGGCAGGCCCTTCGCCCGCGCCGTGCGGACGTAGTCCGCGTCCAGCACGTTCAGGGTGCTGGAGCGCGCCATGCGCGCGTACCAGCCGACGCCGCCGAGGCCCGCCGTCAGCGCGGGAAGGATGAGGTGCGAGAGCCCGCCCGCGCCGCCGAGCGGGAACCAGCCGAGCTTGAAGGCGAACACGTAAAGGAAGAGCAGGCCCAGCCAGAAGGGCGGCGAGGACACGCCGACGAGCGCGGCGAGCGTGCTGAGCCCGTCCACCCACGTGTTCTTCCGCAGGGCGGCGAGCACCCCGAGCGGCACCCCCAGCGCCAGCTCCACGAAGATGGCGGCGAAGATGAGCTCAAGAGTGTACGGCAACCGGCTGAGGATCGCCTGCGTCACCGGCATCTGCAGTTTGTAGGAGTAGCCGAGGTCGCCCTGCAGCACCCGCTCCACGTAGCGGCCGTACTGCACCCAGAGCGGCTGGTCCAGCCCCATCTGGTGCCGGATGCGCGCCACCGCCTCGACGGACGCGTTCGGCCCGGCGTACATGCGCGCCGGATCCGTCGGCAGGAAGTAGATCATGGCGAACGTGACCACCGAGATGCCGGCGATCACCGTGAGCGCCATCAGCAGGCGTCGAACGAGGTACGTGGCCATGAGGTCACCTCTTCTGCCGCGGGTCGAGCGCGTCCCGCAGGCCGTCGCCCAGGAGATTGAAGCTGAGCACCGTCAGCATGATCGCGAGCCCCGGGTAGATGATCAGCCAGGGCGCGGTGCGGTAGAAGTTCTGGCCCTGCTGGATCATGCCTCCCCAGCTGGGCGTGGGCGGCTGCACGCCGATGCCCAGATAGCTCAGCGTGGCCTCCAGCATCACGTTGGTGGCGATGCCCAGGCTGCCCCACACGATGGCCGTCGGGATGAGGTGCGGCAGGATGTGCCGCCACAGGATCGTCAGCGTGGAGGCGCCCAGGCTGCGCGCGGCCTGGACGAACTCCGCCTCCCGCAGGACGCGCACCTCGCCGTAGACCACGCGCGCGATCCATGTCCAGTACACGGCGCCGATGACGAAGATGATGACCCAGATGCTCGGCTTGAGGATCGCCACGAGGGCGACGGCCAAAAGGAGCGTGGGGAACGCCATCACGATGTCGGTGATGCGCATGAGGACGTCGCCGGTGCGGCCGCCCACATAGCCGGCCACCGCCCCGACGGCGAGGCCGGTGCCCACCGCGATGGCGTTCGCGAGCACGCCGACCGTCATCGAGACGCGCGCCCCCCAGATGATGCGGCTGAGCAGGTCCCGCCCCAGCTGGTCCGTGCCCAGGATGAACTTCGTGCTGTGCGGGAGCGTGCTCGGCACGGGAAGCCCCTGGGCGGTGAGGCCGTCGGCGAACTGCTCGGCGGGGTCGTGGGGCGCCAGCACGGGCGCGAGCACGGCCACGACCACCAGCAGGAGCGCGATCGCGCCTCCCGCGAGGGCGAAGCGGTTGCGGGCGAAGCGCCTCCAGGCTGTGCGCCATTGGGTCGTCACCGGGCCGTCACCTCACCTTCCAGCCGCCGGCGGGCCGCACGGGCGGGGCCGCGCCATCGCGGCGCGGCCCCGCCCGCCACGCGCCCGGCCGTGCAGCGCGCGGCGGCGGCCGCCGCGCGCCGCGCGCCGCCCGCGGCTCACTTCTTGTCGAGATTCTCGTAGCGGATCGTGTGCTCCGGGTGGGCGAAGTCGTCGACGCCGCCCACCAGCTTCTCCGAGTGCGCGATGATGTACTGGCCGTTGTAGACCGGCACCCAGACGGCCTCGTCCATCAGCTTCCTAAAGATCTCCTTGTAGACCTGGAGCCGCGCCTCGCGGTCCGTCATGCCGACGGCCTGCTTCGCCTTGGCGTCGATCTCCTTGTTGCAGTACCAGGCCCAGTTCCAGCCGCCCGGCACGGCGGAGCCGCAACCCAGGATGGGCGAGTAGAAATCGTCCGGGTCCGGGTAGTCCTGGATCCAGGCGAGGCCGCCGGACCAGACGAGCGGCACCTTGCCCTCCGTGCCGGCGTCCGCGATCACCGTGCCGGCCTCCAGCGTCTTGATGTTGAGCTTGATGCCGATCTTCGCCAGATCCTGCTGGAAGGACTCGCAGAGCTTCGGCTGCGGGTCGACGTCCAGGCACTCCATGGTCGTCTCGAAGCCGTTCGGGTAGCCGGCCTCCTTCAGGAGTTGCTTGGCCCTTTCCGGATCATACGGGTAGCCCTGGTAGTCCTTGTCGTAGCCCGGCATGAGCGGCGGCAGGATCTGGTTCGCCACGGTGCCCTGGCCGCCGAGCAGCTTGATGATGCGCTCCTTGTCGATGGCCATGTTCAGCGCCTGGCGCACGCGCACGTCCGTGAACGGCTTCACGCGCGTGTTGATGGCGATGTAGATCGTGCTCACCTGGGGCGCCCGCGTGATGCGGTCCTTCCAGGCCGGGTCGTTCAGGACGCGCGCCAGCTCCGCCGTCGGGATCGGGTCGCCCATCATGTCGATCTCGCCCTTCTCGAGCTGCAGGAGCGCCACCGACGGCTCCACGCCGACGCGGATCACGACCTGATCGAGCTTCGGCACGCCCGGCTTGAAGTAGTTCGGGTTCTTTTCGAAGACCAGGCGCTGGCCGGGCGTCCACTCCTTAAGAATGAACGGACCCGTGCCCACGGGATGGTGGCCGAAGTCGTCGCCCCACTTCTGGACCTCCTCCTTCGGCACGACGAACGCGAAGTTCAGCGCCATCTTGTTGCCGAAGGTGACGTCCGGGGAGCTCAGCTTGAACCGGATCGTGTACTTGTCCAGCACCTGGATGCCGGAGACGGAGCTCGCCTTGCCGTCGATGAAGTCCTGCGCGCCCTCGATGCCCGTGTAGAAGCCGGAGCCGGGGCTCTTCGTCTTGGGGTCGAGCACGCGCGTGATCGTGTAGGCGACGTCGTCCGCCGTGACCTCGCGGCCGTTCTGGAACTTCACGCCCTTCCGCAGGTGGAAGGTCCAGGTGGTCGCGTCCGGGCTGACCTCCGGCATGCTCTCCGCGAGGCCCGGCACGAGGTTCGTGGTGTCGTCGTAGTCGAGCAGCGCGTCGAAGACCATCTTCTCGGCCGGCCAGTTCGTCCAGTCGTAGCCGATGGCCGGGTCCAGCGTGGCGAGGTCGTCCTTGTAGGCGATCGTCATCGTCTTGCCGCCGGCCGCGCCGCCGCCGGCGCCGCTCTCGCTGGCCTGGCCGGTCTCGCTGGCGGGGCCGAGCGAGGAGCCGCCGCAGGCCGTGAGAACCAGCGCCGCCAGGGAAAGCGCGGCGAGGAGCCACTTCAACCCGTTCCGTCTTGCCACCTCCGCCACTCCCTTCGTTCTCCGTGTCACTGATGTGGTGCGGCCGCGCGACTGTCACGCACCGCGCCCGCTGTCGCCCCGCGCCGCCGCGCCGCATCCCGTCTCATCGCCGCGCCGCCGCGCCGCCACGGAGACGCTCGCGCCGTTCAGGCGCGATAGAACGGGTCGTCCCCCTCGCGGAAAGAGCGCAGCAGCTCGGGGCGCCAGTCGCGCAGGAGCTTCATCGACCACTGCGCCCGGGCCACGCTTTCAAGGTCCACGTCCGCGGTGACGAGCGCCTCCTCGCGCGCCGGCCCCTTGGCGACGAAGTTGCCGAGCGGGTCGCACACATGAGAGGCGCCGTAGAACTCCGCCGTGAACTCGCGGCCGTGCCACTCGAACCGCTCGCGGCCCACGCGGTTGCAGAGCGCGATGAACACGCCGTTGTCAAAGGCGTGGACGCGCGTCGTCTCCGGCGTGATGTCCTCCTCGTGGCGCGTCTGCACGGCCGGGCCGTTCAGGATGTGCACCACAAGGCGCGCTCCCTGCAGCGCCATCTCCCGCGTGTACTCGGGGTACACCGCGTCCTGGCAGACGAGCATGCCCACGCGGCCGAAGCGCGTGTCGAAGGCGCGGATGCGGTCCCCGTGCCGGAAGATCTCCGGCTCCTCGATCACGACCGCCTCCCCCTCGCCCAACCAGGTGTGGAGGTAGAGGGGCAGGATCACCTTGTCGTGCACGGCGCGGACCGCGCCCTCGCGGTCGACGTACACGGCCGAGTTGTAGACGATGCTCTCCATGTGCGGGTGGCGCCGCGCGAGGCCGCCGATGACGTCCATGCCGTACTTCCGCGCCACCCGGCCCCACGCGTCCGTCGCCGGGCCGGGCACGGGCTGGGCGGCGTCGAGGAAGCCGTCGCCCAGCGTGTAGCCCGTGGTGCAGAGCTCCGGCAGGATGGCGAGGTCGGCGCCGGCCTCGCCCGCCCGCTCGAGCCACTCGAGCGAGCGGGCGAGGTTGCCGGCGAGGTCGCCGCGTTCAGGCGCGTACTGGCAGAGCGCGATGCGCATGTCGGCCTCGCCTCCCCGTCACTTCGTGAAGTGCAGGTTCTTCGCGTAGGCGTCCCAGTACCAGAGCGCCGAGAAGTCGTAGCCGGCCACCTTCTTGTTGATGGCGAGCGTCTGCTTCGGGTAGTCGATCGCGATCATCGGCACGTCCTGGGCGATGATCGCCTGCACCTGCCGCAGGATCTCCGCGCGCTGCTCCGGATCCGTGAGGCCGTTCTGCTGGTGGAGCAGTTGGTCCACCTGCGGGTTCTTATAGAGCACCTGGTTCGAGCCGCCGTCCCCCGTGTTCGTGGAGAGGAACGTCGGGAAGAGGTTGCCGGCCGGATCCGGGAAGTCGCTGCCCCAGATGTCCATGGCCGCGTCATAGTCCTTCTTGCCGAGGAGCTGCGTGGCCAGCTGCTGCCACGTGACCTTCTCGATCTGGATGTGGATGCCGATCTTCTCCGCCTCGGCCTGCAGCTGCAGGGCCGCGCCGGTGCGGACGGGATCCGGGTCCACGAGCAGCTTGAAGCTGAAGCCGTTCGGCCGGCTCGACTGCTGGAGGAGCTCCTTCGCCTTCTCCAGGTTGTAGGAGTAGTCCGGCAGCGCCTTGTACGCTTCCTCCCACTTGCTCCGGTCACCGAGCGTCCAGAGGCCCGGCGTCACGAGGGTGGGGCCGGCCGGGTCGCTCGCGCCGTGCGCGAACTTGTCCACGATCGCCTGGCGGTCGATGAGGTAGTTGAGCGCCTGGCGGATCTTCGGGTCGGTGAACGGCTCGCGCGAGTTGTTGAGCGCGACGTAGTCGACCTGGTCGCCCGTGATCATCTTCAGCTCAACGTTGTCCATCTTCTGGACGAGCGGCAGCTGGTCGGCCGGCACGGCGTCGATGGCGAAGTCGATCTCGCCCGTCTTGAGGCCCGCCACGATGGTGGTGCCGTCCGGGATGACGTGGTAGACGAGCTTGTCGAGATACGGCCCGCCGGCCGCCTTGTCCCAGTAGTTCGGGTTCTTCTTGAGCACGATCTGCTGCCCGGGCGTCCAGGACTCATACATGAAGGGCCCCGTGCCCATGATGCCGTCCTCGGGCTTGCCCGCCTTCGGATGGCTCTCCATCCACTTCTTCTCCACCACGTGCCCCGCCGTCGTGGCCGGCACGTACTGCCAGAACGCGTCCGGCTGCTTCAGCGTCACCTTGACGGTGTAGTCGTCGACCTTCTCGATCTTGTCGACGTTGCCGTACATCCAGCCCACGTAGGACGCCGTCTTGGGGTCCAGGATGCGCTGCATGCTGTAGACGACGTCGTCCGCCGTCATGGGGTTGCCGTCCCAGAACTTGACGTCCTTGCGGAGGTGGTAGATGTACGTCGTCGGGTTCGGGTTCTCCACGGACTCGGCCAGGTTCGGCTGCACGTGGCCCTGCGCGTCGAACTTCAGGAGCCCCTCCGTCATCTGGTCGACGACCTGGTTCGTGGTGAAGTCGTACGCGAAGGCCGGGTCCAGCGAGACGATGTCGCCCGTCATGGCGATGTTCAGCGTCCCGCCCTCTTGAATCTGCGCGCCCTGGCCCGTCTCGCTGCCGCCGGCGCCGGCGCCGCCCGTGCCGCCCTGGCCCGCGGGCGCCCCGCCCCCGCAGCCGGCGAGGAGCAGCACGGCCGCCGCGACCAGCGCCGCCAGCCTCCCGAGCCTGCGCCTGCGTACCTGTGAACGTCGCTGCAACGGTATCTCCTCCTTCGGAGTTTCGCGCGGCCCGCCGTGGGGCGGGACCGGTCCGCTTCGTCGTTCGTGGCGCCGCAGCGCCTCCGTCAGTGGCGCCGTCAGCGGCGCCGTCAGTGCCGCCGTCAGCGGCGCCGTTTGGGGTCGAAGTGCGCCTGCAACCCGTCACCCAAGAGGTTGAAGGCCACCACCGCGATCATGATCGCCAGGCCCGCGGCCACGGCCGTGTACGGCGAGAGGATGAGGTACTCCCGGCCGTCTGCGAGCATCGCGCCCCAGTCCGCGGTCGGCGGCTGGACGCCGAGACCGAGGTAGGAGAGCGCGGCGAGGTCGAGGATCGCGTAACCCAGGTCGATGGTCGACTGGACAAGGATCGGCGAAAGCGAATTCCGCAAAATGTGGCCGAGCACGCGCAGGTGGCTCGCCCCCAGGGCGCGCGCCGCCTCCACGTACGCAAGCTCCCGCTGCACCAGCACCACGCCGCGCACGATGCGGGAGATCATCGGCACGTACACGATCCCGAGGGCGATCACGGCGTTCGTGAGACCGCGCCCGAACACGGCCACGATGACAAACGCGAGCAGGAGCGCCGGGAAGCCGAGGAGCACGTCCCAGGCGCGCATGATGAGCGCGTCCACCCAGCCGCCGAAGTACCCCGCGATGAGTCCGAGCGGCACGCCGATGACCTCGGAGATGAAGACCACGAAGAGCGCGGACAAGAGCGTGGTGCGCGTGCCCCAGATGAGCCGGCTGAGGATGTCGCGCCCCTGCTTGTCCGTGCCCAGAAGGTGCTCCGGCGACGGCGGGGCGAGGGAGCTCGACAGGTCCGGCTGGTCCGGCGGGTAGGGCGCCAGCACCGGCGCGAAGAGTCCCACCAGCACGACGGCCGCCACCACGAAGAGCGCGAAGAGGTACGCCTTGTTCCTGTAGAGCGGCGACGTCCGCCATCCCCGCCGCCGCGCCGCCTCGCGCACGCGCTCCTCCGCCGTGAGCGGCGGAAGCGGATCCGGCTCCGGCGCCGGCACCGGCGGTTCTGCGAGAGCTGCGGCGTGGCGGCCGCGGTCCCAAGCCATGCGTAAACCTCCCCGTTCCCGATGTGCTGCGCGCCGCGCGGCCGCCGCGGCGTTCCCGCCGCGGGGCGTCAGTTGTACCGGACGCGCGGGTCGATCAGCGCATAGAGCAGGTCGACGATCAGGTTGATCACAAGAAACACCACGACGACGAAGAGCGTCGTCCCCTGCACGATGGGGTAGTCGCTGTTCTGCACGCCGTCGACGATCAGGCTGCCGAGGCCGCCGATCCCGAACGTGTACTCCACCAGCACGCTCCCCACCAAGAGGAACCCCACCTGCAGCCCGGTGACGGTCACGACCGGGATCAGCGCGTTGCGCGCCGCGTGCTTCAGCACAGCGCCCCAGTAGGAGACGCCCTTCGCCAGCGCCGTGCGCATGTAGTCGGCGCTCAGCGTCTCCAGCATGCTGGCGCGCATCATGCGCGAGGTGAGCGCCACCATGTTCAGCGCCAGCGCCGCCGCCGGCAGGATGAGGTGCGCCAGCCGGTCAAGGAAGCCGTCGCCCGTGCCGAAGGCGGGCAGCCACCCCAGATGGAACGCGAAGAGCAGCACCCCAAGGATGCCGGTGAAGTACACCGGCGAGGCCACGCCGATGAACGCCAGCAGCGAGGCGATCCAGTCGACGACGCGGCCTTCATAGACGGCGGCGAGGATGCCGAGCGGGAACGCCATCAGCACCGTCAGCAGCATGGCGAGCCCGACAAGCTCCAGCGAAATGGGCAACCGCTGGAGGATGAGGCTCGTCACGTCCTGCTGCAGCCGGAAGCTGATGCCGAGGTTGCCGTGCAGCGCGTCGCGCACCCAGAGGAGGTACTGCTCCACGATGGGCTTGTCCAGGTGGTACTTGGCGCGGATCTGCGCGAGCGTCTCCGGCGACGTCTGGTGCCCGCCGGCCAGGATGATGGCCGGGTCCATCGGCGAGAGATGGACCATGCCGAAGATGATGACCGACGTGAAGAACAGCACCGGCACCATCTGGATGACGCGTCGGACGATGTACGTCTTCACGCCGCAACCTCCCCCAGCGAACGCGGCCCCACCGGCAAAATGACAACCCGCACGCGGCGCCACACGAGCCCACTCCCGCGAGCTCGACCGCGCAGTTTAACCGTATTGAACGTTGTTTGGCCACGGAGATTCGGCGGTCAGGCGCGTTTCCCTTCTGGTCGAGCGCGTTTGGTGGAACATTCCGCGGCGGCGCGATGCTTCCAGCGAACGGGGCGCGGGAACGGGGGCGACGTGGAGTGCGGCGCGCGCCGCAACGTGCGGGGCGCGGGGGCGCGGGCGGCGTTGGGGGCATCGTCGCCGTGGAAGGAATCGTCGTCCGTGATGGGAACAGAAGGAGGAGGTGTTGGGCACATGCGCCGCCGGCTTCCTGGCCTTCTGCCCTGGGCCTTCGCCATCGCGGCCTGCGGCGCCCCGCAGGCGTTTCCTCCGCAGGGCGGCGCCCCAACG
>JADBKN010000038.1 GCA_014896375.1 Bacillota bacterium
GTCCAGCCGTTC
Organism: Bacillota bacterium; assembly: GCA_014896375.1. GTDB lineage: Bacteria > Bacillota > Sulfobacillia > RBS10-35 > Bu92 > Bu92. Next base: position 13 of record JADBKN010000038.1, read on the forward strand.
CAAAAACTCCTCGTACGTCTGCGGCTTCGCCACCTTCGTCTCCGGGCCCCCCACCACGCATCACCCAAGCTCATTCTCAGCCGGACGGCCTTCCCCTCAGCAATCAGCCTCCGCCCGGTGCGCGGCCGGCGACGCCCGAGACCACCGGGAGAGGTACGGCTGGAGACCTACGAACTCTTCCGAATGCGACGCTTGTCGGCAAGCTGACCCTTCGACGGAGTCCGGTGTGCACTTTCTCCCGGTCTCTTCCGCGCCGTGACGCTGGACCTGCGGGGAAACGGCGCGTTGGACTGGCCCGAGCGGGGCTACAGCCCCGCGGAGCTGCCGGGCGACGTGCTGGCCGACCTCGACGCTGCCGGCCTCCCTGAAGCGCTCCTGGTCGGCCACTCGATGGGCGGCACGCTCGTCCAGTACCTGATGGCCCGTCACCGAAACCGGGTCCGGGCCGCGGTCCTCGTGGCGCCCGTGCCAGCCAGCAGCCTCACACTTCCGGACGAAGCGTTGGAACGCTTCCGCAGGTCGCTTCGCGACGAAGCGGTCGCGCGCGACCTCTACCTCCAGTCGGTGGGCGACCCGGACGTCGTCGACGAGCTGCTTGGTCTTTCGCGGACCGCCGCGCGGGCGGCCGCCGAGCAGAACCTGGACACTTGGCGGATGGCGGAGTCCGCCGGGGAACTCGACGGGGTGGACGTCCCGACGCTCGTCGTGGTCGGAGGTTGCGATGCGCTCATCACGGAGGCGCTGGTCCGGCGGGAGATCGTCGCCCGCCTCCCCAGGGCGAAGCTGGAGGTCGTCGCCTCGGCCGGCCACTTCATCCCGCTGGAAGCCCCCCAAGAGCTGGCGCGGCGGATCGAGCGCTTCGCGGGCCGGCTCGCTTAGTTCCGGCGGCGCAACCGCTGAGGTCTGGGGCAGGTATCGAGCCGTGTTCGACCGGATGTCCGCCACTGCGGGGGATCGCACGTAGCATGCACGTGAGTCTCCTCTTCCCGGTCACCGCGGAGGAGCACGATGGCGCCCCGCTCACGAGGTAACCTGAGTGGCGCCAGCTTCAACCCCCGCCTGGGGCAGCGGGGTCGTCCCGCCTTGGGCGACCCCGCTCAGCACTGCTTGCCGGGCCGGTAGCCCGCTGGCCACAGGGTTAGAAGCGAATGGACTTGAACCGGCTCGCCTGCTCGGTGATCGCGCGCTCGGTGGCTAGGCGCTCGATGGAGGAAGCGCCGAAGAAGCCGACGACGCCATGTGTGTGCTGAAGCACGTACTGGGCGTCCTCCGGTTCGGCGATGGGACCGCCGTGGCAGAGGACGAAGATATCGGGGTTGACTTCCTTGGCCGCGTCGTGCATGGCCTGGACGCGCCGCGCTGCTTCCTCCAGCGTCAGGGTAGTCCGCGCGCCGATGGAGCCCTTGGCCGTGAGACCCATGTGCGGCACCAGCACGTCCGCGCCGGCCTTCGCCATGGCGCGCGCCTGGTCCTCATCGAACACGTAAGGGCAGGTGAGGAGGTCGAGCTCGTGCGCCTTCCGGATCATCTCGACCTCGAGGTCGAAGCCCATGCCTGTCTCCTCCAGGTTCTGGCGGAAGACGCCGTCGATCAGGCCGACCGTGGGGAAGTTCTGGACGCCCGTGAAGCCCGCTTCCTTCACCTCGCGCAGGAAGACGTCCATCAGGCGGAAGGGGTCGGTGCCACAGACGCCCGCCAGGACGGGGGTGTGCTCGACGACGGGGAGGACCTCACCGGCCATCTCCATGACGATGGCGTTGGCGTCGCCGTAGGGCATCAGGCCCGCCAGTGAGCCGCGGCCCGCCATGCGGTAGCGGCCGGAGTTGTAGATGATGATCAGGTCGACGCCGCCCTTCTCCGTGAACTTGGCGGAGATGCCGGTGCCGGCGCCGGCGCCGATGATCGGGCGACCAGCCGCGACCTCGGCGCGTAGGCGCTGGAGCGCTTCCTCACGGGTGATCCGCTTCCCCATCGGTGACCGCCTCCTTGGACGGGTAACATTGTCGTCCGCATGGTTCAGGCCGGCGGGGCTGGCGCCCGCCTGGGCTTCAGACCGCCGAGGCGCCGGCCAGCATGGACTCCAGCGCCCGGGCCATAGCCAGGGCGAACTCCGGGTCGTTGATGTGCAGGTCGAGCTCTACGCGCTCGATGTCGGGGCGCAAGTGCCGCCGCAGGGCGTCGAATAGCGCCCGGTCGGCCTCGGGGTCCCAGAAAGGCTGGCCTTCGGCGTCGATCATGGAGACACCCCTGAGCGGCAGGAAGACCTTCGTGGGACCCGTCGCCTTGTTCAGCTTCTCTGCAAGGATCCGCCCCAACTCGGCGCACTCCTCCGGCGTCGTCCGCATCAGCGTCACCGTCGGGTTGTGCGGGTAGAAGCGCCGACCGCGGAACTTCTCGGGCACGGTCTCCGGCGGGCCAAAGTTGACCATGTCCAACGCCCCCACGGAGACCACCTGGGGGATCCCCTTCCGGCCCGCCGCCTCCAGCCGGTGCGGCCCAGCGTTGAGGACTCCGCCGACCAGCTCGTCCGCCCACTCGGTGGTGGTCACGTCGAGTAGGGCCCCGACCAACCCATCGTCCACAAGCCCTTCCATCGCGCGCCCGCCACTGCCCGTGGCATGGAAGACGAGAACCTCGTAGCCGCGACTCTCGAGATACTCGCGCGCCGCGGTGACACAGGGGGTGGTGACGCCAAACATCGTGGCGGCGATGAGCGGTTTCTCGGCCGCCCCGTCTCTCTTCCCCGTCTCCGCCCTGCCAGCCGTCATGCCCGCGATGGCCCGGGCTGCGTTGCCCAGGATGAGGCGGGAGAAACGGTTGAGGCCCGAGAGGTCGACTACGGAGTACATGAGCGTGACATCCTTGACGCCCACGTACGGCCGCGTGTCGCCAGAGGCCATGGTGGAGACCAGGAGCTTGGGAACACCCACTGGCAGTTGTTGCATGGCCGCGGCGCCGATGCTACTCCCCGCGGATCCACCGATGCAGATGATGGCATCCAGCTTCTGTTCTTCGTACAGGCGGCGAGCGATGGCCGCCGCCGCGCGACCCATGGCGGCCACGGCGACCCCGCGGTCTCTACGGCGGACCAGTTCGTCCAGCTCGACGCCAGCTGCACGCGCCGCCTCATACCTTGAGATGTCGGCTTGTACGGACGGCTCCGTTACACCGACGTCCACAAGCAAGGTGTCCAGACCCTGCTCGCGGACCACGTCTCGGACGTAGGCCAACTCTTTCCCTTTGGTGTCCAGCGTGCCCAGGACGACGACGGTAGGCATGGCACCACCTCGTGACCGGTGCTCGGCGCGTGTA
>JADBKN010000039.1 GCA_014896375.1 Bacillota bacterium
ATCCACTGCTTCTGCTCGGTCATGCGTTGCTCGAATTCCGCACGCGTGACCATGTTCGCCTCAATCCAGGCGACGCGCTCTTCCAGGGTGCGCCCCACGCGTTCACCTCCTGCCCGGTGGCTTCCACATTATGGCAGCCACCGCAGGCCGTCAATCGGGCTGGACGCCGGCCGGCTCAATCCAGCAAGAGGTTCCCTTCCAACACCGTCACCGCGCGCCCGCCCACGCGGACGCCCGTGATCTCGCCCTCGGCGACGGTCACTTCCACATCGATCCGGCTGGGCCGGTTCATGTCGTCCCCCTGCTCCACGCGCAGCGACACCACCTGCCCGTCCGCAGCGGGCGGTTCCGCGCCGCGGACGAGATCCACCACGTTGCGCGACCCCGGCCCCGGCACGGGGACCACCCCGTGCCGCACGAGGTACGCGCCCAGCGCGCCGCTCGCCGTGCCCGTCGCCGCCTCTTCCGGGATGCCGAGCGCCGGCGAGAAGCTGCGGCAGGCCGCCGCGTGGCGCCGCTCCCGCGTCTCCAGGGTGAAGGCGTGCACGGTGGCGATGCCCATCGCCCGGCAGAGCGACGCCAGCTCGTGCGCGTCCGGCCGCAGGCTGCGCAGGGCGGCCAGGCTCTCCACGGGCACGAGCAGGTCCGGCAGGCCGGTCGTCACCACGCCCAGCGGCAGCGGCCGGCGGCCGTCCCGCCCGCGCACGAACCCCAGCGCGCCCGGCTCCACGCCCAGCGCCCCGGCGAGCTCCGCGCGCTGCGCCTCATCCAGCTCAAAGAGGAAGCGCGGCCGCGGCTGCTCCATCATCACGCGGCGGATGGCGCGGTCGGAGAGGTCGCGCCCGGCCCACTGCACCTCCACGGTGATCGTCCCGGCGCGCGTCTCCGCGCGCACGCGCGTGCGCGCCCCCACAGACGGCAGCCAGCCGCGCTCCGCCATCAGGTGGAAGGTGGCGATCGTCGCGTGGCCGCAGAGGTCCACTTCCTGCGTGGGCGTGAAGAAGCGCACGCGGACGTCCGCGCTGTCCGGCTCCTCCGCCGGCAGCACGAAGGCCGTCTCCGAGTGCCGCAGCTCCGCGGCGATGCGCTGCATCTCCGCCGTGGACAGCCCCACGGCGCGCGGCACCACGCCCGCCGGGTTGCCACCGAAGGGCTCGTCGCAGAAGGCATCGACGGTGAACACGGGGATGCGCTTCATAGGCGTAGGCTTCGCCCGGAGAGGGGCGAGTCCCTGCGCGCTGTGCGGCTAGACCGCGCCGGCGCGCTCGGCCGTCATCCAGCCAAGGAGGTAAAGGAAGAGGAACGCGGGCACTTGGTAGAGCCTCACGCCAGGGATGCCCAACTCCATCGGGCCGAAATCCTCGGCGCGCTTCGTCACGACGAACCCGGGCACGCGCGGCTGCCGAGCGAGGAAGCGCGCCAGTCCGGACGAAGGCGATGTGGCGGGTTGCTGGCGGTACTTCACCTCGGCCGCCAGCCAGACGCCGTCCGGGCGCACCACCACGACGTCCACCTCCCTGCCGCTTGCGCTCTCACGCCAGTATCCGACCTCCGCCCCCTCCGCACGGTAGTGCCCCTTCGTGTGGACGAACGCGGCCGTATCCACGATCAGGCCCATTTCAGCGGCGTCGGCGAGGATTTCGTCGCCCCTGAGCAGCACGGCGTTGCGCAGCGCCGGATCCGCCATGTACACCTTCGGGCGCGGCTTGAGCGCGCGTTTGCCGTGCGTGTCCACGGGATTCGAGCGGTGAATGAGGTGGGCCATCTCTAAGGAGACGATGTCCGTCGCCACCTTGGTGCGGGACACGCCAAGCTCCTTGGCCACCGTGTCCATGGAGAGGATTTCCCCCGTGTGGAGGCATAGGTACACAAAAAGGCGCTCCAGGTCGAGCACGTTGCGGATGCCGTAGAGGGCCGTCATATCCCGCTTGAGGACTCGATCGACGATGTCCTCGCGCATCAGGCGCTGCGCCAAAGACAATTCCTCGGCGAGGGCCGTTTCCGGAAAGCCGCCGGCCAGGAGATAGCGGGGCAAGTGCGGCTCGACCGCCTGCGCGCGCGTCACGAGCGCCTGTGCCTCCGCGGTAGGTAGGGTGGGGAGCGCGGCGAGGTCGAGTCCTTTCGGCATGGCGGGCGCCGGCAGGTTGCGCAGCCGCAGGTACTCGTAGAACGAGAGCGGCGGCACATGGACGTGCGTCCAGCGTCCGGCGCCGGATTCGGCGCCTTCCACCTGAAGGCGGGCGCTGGCCGATCCCGTCGCCATGATGCGGAACCCCGGGTGGCGGTCGACAAGAATCTTGAGCCACGCCGCCCAGTCCGAGGCGTAATGGATTTCATCGAGAAGCAGCAGCACTTCCGGACTGCCGGCGGCCACGTTCACCTCAAAGATCTCGATGAGACTCTCGAGGCTGACGAGCTTCAGGATCGGGTGGTCGAAGGAGACGTATAGGATTCGTTCCGGCGGCCATCCGCGTTGAAGATACCGGTCGGCGACCTGGTACAAGATGGTCGTCTTGCCCACACGCCGCGCGCCCGAGAGGATCACGGCGCGACGCAGGTCCCGCCGCTCCATTAGGCGGATCGCCTCGTGAAACGCGATACGAGGAAACGGGCGGAGCAGATCCTCCGGCACGGCGCCGGTGGACCACCACGGGTTGAATCCTCTCAGGACTTGCAGAACCTGGACGTCTTCCACAACAGCCATCACCGCCGGCTCCTTCACCGACAATGATGGCCGATTTTTGTCCAGTATACTAGTCATTATTGACAGCGGCCTGCCCGCCTACCGTCCCCCGATGACCCGCCCGTCCTTCAGGAAGTCGGGGATCTCG
>JADBKN010000004.1 GCA_014896375.1 Bacillota bacterium
TGGAACACCTGGCGGACGCCGAGGCCTTCTACCGCGTGCGCCTCGAGGCCCCGGGACCCGGTCTGCGGCGGCACTGGAAGGAGGCGGCCGCCCCCGGCGCCCCGTGGCGGGAGCGGCTGGAGCGCTCCCGGCAGGCGCTGGTGCAGCGCCTCCGCAGCCTCACGCCGGCGGAGCGCGCGCGGCTGGCCGTGCACGAGCCCCACGCGGAGGCGTGGACGGCGCGCAAGGTGCTGTACCGGGCGGCGTGGCACGAGCGGCACCACACGCGGCAGATCGAGCGCTGGCTCACCGAGTGACTCGGCATGTCGGTGGTCCGTCGGCCGTCGGGCGCCTGGCCGTCGACCGGCCCGGCGCGACCCGGACTGCGCCCGCGGGCGGGGGAAGGGGTGGTCAGATGGCCACGGGCGCCTGGTGGGTAGAGACCGCAGTCGTACTCTATCTCACGCTCGTCGAGCCGTTCTACGGCAAGCGGGAGTACCTTCGGTTGGTCAATAGGATGGCGGTCGATCCCGCCGCTCGTGCTCGCTTCTATTGGAGGATCGTGCTGCTGGAATGGTTCCTCGTGGCCCTCGTGAGCATCTCCCTTCGGTTGCGCCGGGAACCGTTCTTCCGGCTCGATCTCACGCTCCCGCGTTCTGCTGCCGGGGCGGGGCTGGTGGTCGGGATTTGCGCGGGGCTGGTGCTGTCCATCGGCCTTTCGGCCTTGTCGCCGAACCTCCGCGGAAGGTTTCGACGCCAATTAGAACCCGTCCAGGTCCTGCTTCCCGTCACGCGTCCCGAACGGTACGGGTACGTCGCCGTCGCGCTGACGGCCGGTTTCTGTGAGGAAGTGTTATTCCGGGGTCTGTTCATGACGTACCTGTCGTCACTCGGCCCGTGGCTGGTCATGCCGTCGATCGTCGCCATCTCGGCGGCTGCATTCGGGTTCGCCCATCTCTACCAGGGATGGAAGGGTGTGCTCGGGACCGGGGTGCTGGGGGTCGTACTGGCCCTTGTCTACGTCTACACGGGTTCTCTCTTGTGGCCGATCCTGGTCCATGCCTTGCTGGATCTCCGCGTGCTGGCTCTGCTCCCGCCACCGCCGAGCCGCCACGAGGTACACGCGTGAAGCCATGGCTCGGCCCAGCGGCGATATCAACACGGGCGTCACGCGGGCCACGCCATCACCGTGGACGCCGATGCCGCGACGGTGCGGAGAGCACTGCTGACCTGCGATCTCTTCGCGTCGCGTCTCGCCCGGGCGCTCTTCGCCCGCCGGTTCCTGCCCTGCGGCGTCGCCCGCCCGCGAGGAGCACCCCGCGCTGTCGCCGCGGCAGGGGCGAGAAGGGGTTCATCCTATTGGCCGAAGGCCCCGGATGGGAACCAGTGCTGGGCCAGACCGGCCGGTCGTTGCACCTGGGTCCCCGGTCCCGGGCGCGGTGGCGGATGGTGGCGGATTCGTGGCCTTCGCGGAGCGCGGCTGCGCGAAGGCCGTCCCAGCCGTCGGGCCCCGCTGCAAGGGTTACGGCCGGACGGCGGTCGTGACGGCGACGCGGGTCCGCTGCACCGACGCGCACGCCCGGCTCCGCCTCCGGCTGTTGCTGGCGCGGCCCGCCTCAGTCCCGCGCGGACATGAAGGCGCCGATGCGGCGCACCACCTCGTCAGGGCGTTCGACCTGGAGGAAGTGCCCGGCGTCCGGGAGATGCACGACCCGGGCATGGGGCAGGTCGCGCAAGAGGCGCTCGCCGTAGGGGCGCCACGGGAAGATGTAGAGGTCCCGCAGCCCCCACAGCAGCAAGGTGGGGTGTCGCAGCCGGCACAGACCCGCTGCTACGTCGGCCAGGGCATGCGACCAGGCGGCCACGGTCCGCGCCACCGCGCGCCGCCTCTCCCGGCGCGTGTATACCGCCTCGTACTCGCGGATCAGCACCTCGTCCGTCAACCGGAAGAGGGCGCGCATCTGCCAGCGGAAGAGGGGCCTGGTCATCGCCAGCGCGAAGATCGCCGGTACCAGCCCGGGGACCTTCAGCAGCAGCCCCCAGGGCGACGCGTCGGGGTGGACGCCGGTGTTCATGATCACCAGCCGCGCCACGCGCTCGGGGCGGCGGACCGCCCAGTGGAGGCCGACCGGGCCGCCCACGTCGTGCACCACCAGCGTCACGGGTTCCTCCACCCCGTCCAGCACCTCGGCGTCCAGCCAGCGAAACCACCCGTCCGGGCCGCGGGGCACCTCCGGCTGGGGAGACGCGAGGCAAGGCAGGTCGGGTGCGATCACCCGGCCGTACCGCGCGAGGGGTCCCGCCACGTGCCGCCAGATGCTGGACGTGACGGGGATGCCATGCAAGAGGACGAGAGGACCGGGCACGGACGCCCCTCCCTTGGCTCTCCGGATCCGGCCGCGCGGCTCCGCTGCGTGGCGGACGGACGTGGAAGGCCGGACCCTGCGCCCGGGTCGCGCGGGCGGAGCGCCCCTGGCGCCGCACCGGCACGGGACCCTTCGCCGCGGAGTCCGCCAGTCCTCCCAGTCGCAGGGTCGCTCGCGGTGCGCGGGCTCCTCATGCTGGGGTGGCCAGCCGGTAGGCGCCGTGGCCCGCCCCTTCGCGGCGAGAGTTTCACGCGCTGCCGGACCGGTCCTGCCGCACGGGGCCGCGCTTAGCCTGGCCCCCGGGGCCCTGCCACGCCCCGGCGGCGGGCGATGTGGCCCGTGGCTCAACGGTACCCTGTCAAGCCCGCCTGGTCTGTCCGCCGCGGCGGGTCCAGCCCGCGCAGGACCCAGAGCGCGGGGATCAGCCAGAGCAGCAGGCCCACTACACCCGTGGCTCCGCCGCGCAGCGGATCGGCGTCGGGGAACAGCATCCGCCACACGCCGTAGCCCTGGGCGTTGATCACGCCGTGGGCGAACGAGGCCAGCCATGTGCTGCCGTAACGCAGCCGGAGCCCGCCGATGAAGATGCCCAGCACGGTGCAGAAGAGCGTCATCATGGCGATGCCGGCCACGGGGTGACCGGGGTAGTTGAAGCCGGCCCAGACCACAGGTGCATGCCACAGCCCCCAGATGGCGCCGTGCAGGACCAGCGCGGGCAGCGTACCCAGAGGCAGCAGCTTCGGCAGCAGGAAGCCCCGCCAGCCAAGCTCCTCACCGAAGGCGAAGACGGAGTTGACCAGGGGCGCAAAGGTCAGCGAGGAGACAGCCACAACGGCCAGGAGGACGGGCGCTGCCGGGGCACGGGCCGCCGAGCCCGGGACGAGGCGCTCCACCTGGGCGAGGAACACGCTGAGGCCCCAGTCCGGCTTCCCCAGCCCCAGCGCCCACGTCAAGCCGTACGCCGCGACGAAGACCGCCGGCACCACCAGGTACGTCGCCGCGTAGGCGCGCCAGGGTCCCAGGTTCCAGCCCGCCGCCCGCAGGCCGTCCCGCGTGACGAACCGGCCGACCGCCCATGCGCCGAGGGCCGGCGTGAACATGACGGCGGCGAGCTCCCATTGGGCCAGCAGCGGGGGGATGCCGGCGAACGAGACCCCGCGCCCGAGGATCAGGTAGACCTCCACCGCCCAGGCCAGCCCGAAGCTGATGGCCAAATACCAGCCGATAGCGGACCAATGCACGTCGCGCACCCGCGTCATGCCGTCCTCCTCCTCTTCCGGAAGGGACCTGCGCGCCCGGGCTTGCTGCTCGCGCTGTCTCACCGCGCATCCCGCCTTGCCTGCAGCTCGGGCCAGACCCAGCAGGAGTTTGCCGTGCTGCCCACAACCTGAGGTCGCCCACGGCGTCCCTTCTATCCCGGTCTCGGCGCCAGGTCACGCGCCGGACGCTGCCTGCACAGCCTTGACGCCCTACCACATAGGGCACCGTAATTTAGATGTGCGTCTAAATATCTAACTCCTGGGCGCGTTCCCGTCAAGCTCTGTCGGAGGAGCACGGTCGCAGCACCATATGCTCGGACGCAAACTAGAAGCCCCGCAAATCCTTGCGGGGCTTGAAGAATCCTGGTCGGGCTGGCCGGATTTGAACCGGCGACCTCTTGAACCCCATTCAAGCGCGCTACCAAGCTGCGCCACAGCCCGAAACTTCGATCCACGCGCCATCGTACCACGCGAGGCGGACGGCGGCAACGCAGGGCCGCGCTTCACGTGAGCGCCCGATGCTGTGTCGAGAGGAATTCGCATCCATCTTTGCCGCGCAGAAGGGATTTCACATTTCTGCAGCGCATATAGAAGCCAGCACAAGGAAAGGCCCGAACCGGGCTTTCCCAATCAGAGGGGGTACTTGTTTGCGTCCGATTCGTCGTAGGTGGATCGGTTGGCTGGCCGCGTGCCTGGCTGCCGGCCTCGTGTTTTCCGCGTGCGGACAGGGCAGTCAGGGCGCGTCCGGGGGCAGCGAGGGCGGCAGCGAGACGGCCGGCTCCACACCGCACATCATCGTCGACAACATCTCCACGGAGCCGCCGACGCTCGACCCGGCCACGATGACCGACCTCACCAGCTTCGAGGTCGTCAACGCCGCGTTTGAGGGGCTCATGCGCATCGGCCCCAAGGGCATCGAGCCGGGCATGGCCGATTCGTACACTCAGGACAGCGACACCGAGTACACGTTCCACATCCGCGAGGGCGCCAAGTGGAGCAACGGCGACCCGGTCACCGCGTACGACTTCGAGTACGCGTGGAAGCGGGCACTCGACCCGAAGACCGCGTCCGACTACGCCTACCAGCTCTACTACCTGAAGAACGGCGAGAAGTTCAACGCCGGCCAGGCCACGGCGGATGAGGTCGGCGTCAAGGCGGTGGACGAGCACACCCTGAAGGTGACCCTGGAGACGCCGACACCGTACTTCCTCGGCCTCACCGCCTTCCCGACCCTCATGCCAGTCGACAAGAACGTCGTCGAGAAGAACGACAAGTGGTACACCGAGGCGAGCACGCTCGTCGGCAACGGGCCGTTCGTCGTCAAGGAGTGGGTGCACAACGACCACCTGCTCCTTGAGAAGAACCCGAATTACTGGGATGCCGCCAACGTGAAGATCGACGGCATCAAGATGGTCATGGTCAACGACGGCAACACCGCCGAGACGATGTTCGCCAACGGCGACCTGGACGAGAACGGCACGCTGACGCCGGCCGATATGGCCCAGCTCCTCAAGGACGGTACGGCCAAGACCTCGCCGATCGTCAGCACGACCTTCTTCCGCTTCAACGTCAAGGTCAAGCCGCTCGACGACCCGCGCGTGCGCGAGGCGCTCACGCTGGCCATCGACCGCCAGTCCATCATCGACAACATCCTCAAGGCGGGGCAGAAGCCGGCGCTGGCGCTCGTGCCCTACGGCATCCCGGACCCGGTGTCGGGCAAGGACTTCCGCGTGGAGGGCGGCGACTACTTCAAGGACCACGATGTCGAGCGCGCCAAGCAACTCCTTGCGGAGGCCGGTTATCCGGACGGCAAGGGCTTCCCGAAGCTGACCTATCTCTATAACGAGAGCGACACGAACAAGGCGCTGGCCGAGGCGTACCAGCAGATGTGGAAGCAGAACCTCGGCATCGACGTGCAGCTGGCGAGCGAGGAGTGGAAGGTCTTCCTGCAGGACCAGAAGGCCCTCAACTACCAGATCTCGCGCGGCAACTGGGTGGGCGACTACCTCGACCCGATGACCTTCATCGACATGTTCGTGACGGGCAGCGGCAACAACCGCACGGGTTGGGGCGATCCGGAGTACGACCGCCTCGTCGCCGAAGCGAAGATGACCGCCGACCAGACGAAGCGCTTTGAGAACATGCACAAGGCCGAGGACATCCTGATGAAGAACTTCGTCATCGGCCCGATCTTCTTCGGCGTCTCCGTATACGAGGAGAACCCGAAGCTCAAGGGCGTCTTCCGCACAGCGCTGGGCACGGTCGACTACAAGTGGGCCTACTTCGAGGGTGAGTGACGGCCAGCCGCCGAGCACCGCGGCGGCCCGCGCGGAGGGTACGCGCCTGGCGCGTACCCTCCGTCGTGCGCGGGCGGCGAGTCCCCCGATCACGGCGGCCGCCGCGCGCTGAGGGAAGGAGGGCATGGTGTGGCGCGCTACATCACCGGTCGGCTCGTGTCGTCGCTTTTGACGCTGTGGGTCATCGTCACCCTGACGTTCGTGCTCATGCACGCCGTGCCTGGCGGCCCGTTCGACACCGAGAAGGCGCTGCCGCAGGCCATTCTCGACAACCTGAACAAGCGCTACCACCTCGACTGGCCTCTTTGGAGGCAATATCTCTACTACCTCTGGAACCTGGCGCATTTTGACTTCGGCCCCTCCTTCAAGCACATCGGGCAGAGCGTGAACGAGATCATCGCCCAGGGCTTCCGCGTCTCGGCCACCCTCGGCGGCATGGCGATCGCCGTCGCCCTCATCGGAGGCGTGCTCGCGGGGGTCGTCGCCGCCTTGCGCCAGGGAGGCTGGGTCGACCACGTCGTCATGACGTTCGCCAGCGTGGGTCTGGCGGTGCCGAGCTTCGTCGTGGCCACGGTGCTCGTGTACCTCTTGGCGTACCACCTCAAGGTGCTGCCGGCGGGTCTCTGGGGTACGCCGGCGCAGGCCGTGATGCCCGTGATCTCGCTCTCCCTCGGGCCCATGGCCGTGATCGCGCGCTATGTGCGCACGTCCATGGTGGAGGTGCTGCGCCAGGACTTCATCACCACGGCGCGCGCGAAGGGCCTGCCGCGCCGCACGATCACCTACGTGCATGCGCTGAAGAACGCGATCCTGCCGGTCATCACCTACATGGGGCCGTTGACGGCCGGCGTGCTCACAGGATCCTTCGTGATCGAGCAGATCTTCGCCATCCCGGGCATGGGGCGGGAGTTCGTGCTCAGCATCACGGACCGCGACTACACGGCCATCATGGGGACGACGGTGTTCTACAGCGTGCTCTTGATCGTGGCGAACCTCCTCGTCGACCTCGTGTACGCCTGGGTGGATCCGCGCATCCGCGTGGCGAAGGGGGCGAGCGACTGATGGCCGAGCTCCTCCGCCACCTCAGCGCGCGGGATCTGGCACCCGCGCCGCGCGGCGGCGAAGCGTGGAACGTCATCGAGCAGCCGTCCCAGAGCTTCTGGTGGGACGCCTGGAGGCGGTTGCGCCAGAACCGGATGGCGATGGCCGGGCTGGTGACGATCGTGATCCTGGCGGCGGCCGCCGTGTTCGGCCCGGCGCTTTCGCCGTACACGTATGACTACCAACAGCTGGACCTGCACGACCAGCCGCCGAGCGCAGCGCACTGGTTCGGCACCGACATGCTGGGGCGGGATCTCTTCACGCGCGTGCTCTTCGGCGCGCGCATCAGCCTGGCCGTCGGCATCCTCGCGAGCCTCGTGGCGCTCGGCATCGGCGTGATCTACGGGGCCGTGGCCGGCTTCTACGGCGGGCAGGTCGACAACGTGATGATGCGGATCGTCGACGTGATCTACGGCCTGCCGTTCCTGCTCTACGTGATCCTCCTCATGGTGGTCCTCGGCCCGGGCCTGCAGAACGTCTTCCTGGCCCTCGGCGCCGTGTACTGGACGGGCATGGCGCGCATCGTGCGCGCGGAGATCCTGAGCCTCAAGGAGCGGGAGTTCGTCATGGCCGCGCGCACGCTGGGGGTGCCGCCCCGCCGGCTGCTCCTGCGCCACCTGATCCCCAACGCGGTCGGCCCGATCATCGTCACGCTCACGCTGCTCGTGCCGGAGGCGATCTTCTCCGAGGCCTTCCTTTCGTACCTGGGGCTCGGCGTGCGGGCGCCCATCGCGTCCTGGGGCGTGCTGGTGGCGGACGGATACAAGGCGATCCGCGCCGCCCCGTGGGAAGTCATCTTCCCGGCTCTCTTCATCTCCATCACCATGCTTGCGTTCGGCTTCCTGGGCGACGGCCTGCGCGACGCCCTGGATCCGCGCATGCGCAACCGCTGAAAGGGGGCGGCGCCATGCAACCGCTTCTGGAAGTGGACGACCTCCACGTGCACTTCCGCACGTACGGCGGCACGGTGCAGGCCGTGCGCGGCGTGTCCCTGCGCGTGCACGCGGGGGAGACGCTGGCCCTCGTGGGGGAGTCGGGCTGCGGCAAGAGCGTCTCCATGCAGGCCGTGATGGGCCTATTGCCACCGACGGCGCGCATCGTGGCGGGCTCGATCCGCTTGGAGGGCCAGGAGCTCGTGGGTATGCCGGAGGACGAGCTCAACCGGCTGCGCGGCGTGAAGATGGCGATGATCTTCCAGGATCCCATGACCTCGCTCAACCCCGTCCTGACGATCGGCAGGCAGATCATGGAAGTGATGCGCGTGCACATGGGCGTCGGCGCCGCCGAGGCGCGGCGCCGGGCGCTGGAGATGCTGGAGCTCGTCGGCATCCCCAGCCCGGAGAGAAGGCTGCGCCAGTACCCGCACGAGTTCAGCGGCGGCATGCGCCAGCGTATCATGATCGCCATGGCGCTCGCCTGCCGGCCGCAGCTGCTCATCGCCGACGAGCCCACCACGGCCCTCGACGTGACGATCCAGGCGCAGATCCTCGAGCTGATCCGGGAGTTGCAGAAGACCCTCGGCATGGCCGTCATCCTCATCACGCACAGCATGGGCGTCGTAGCCGGCATGGCCGACCGCGTGGCCGTCATGTACGCGGGGCAGGTGGTGGAAGAGGGATGCCTCGCCGACGTCTTCAAACACGCGAGCCACCCGTACTCCTGGGGCCTCCTGAAGGCCGTGCCGCACCTGGATATGGACCGCCGTCAGACGCTGCGCACGATCCCCGGCCAGCCGCCGGACCTCACCGCGCCGCCCGCGGGCTGCGCCTTTCACCCGCGTTGCCCGTATGCCATGAACGTGTGCCTCGAGGCGGCGCCGCCCGTTCTGCCGGCGGGGCCGGGCCACGCGGCGAGGTGCTGGCTCGCGCACCCCGAGGCCGCCGAGCAGATGGAGGCGGCGCGCCGCAGGGAACAGGCGGCCGGCGCGTGAGCGTTGGATTATAGTTCAAGGTGTGAGGAGGCGGCGCTCTTGTTCGATCCATTCGGTGCACGCGCCACGTTGCGGACCCGTTCGGGCGAGGTCGTCATCTACCGCCTGGATGCGTTGGAGAAGCGGGGGCTCACATCCATCGACCGGCTGCCGTATTCCATCCGCGTCCTTCTTGAGAATGTGCTGCGCAACTGCGGCAGCCCGCTCGTGCAGGAAGAGGACGTGCTCGCGCTGGCCTGCTGGGGGACGGCCGGCGGGGACAAGGAGATCCCCTTCCTTCCCGCGCGCGTCATCCTTCAGGACTTCACGGGCGTCCCGGCGGTCGTCGATCTCGCCGCCATGCGCACGGCCATCGCGCAGCGGGGCGGCTCCCCGGAGAAGATCAACCCCCTCATCCCGGCGGACCTCGTCATCGACCACTCCGTGCAGGTGGACTTGTTCGGCAGCGCGGCGGCGTTCGCGTACAACGTGGAGAAGGAGTACGAGCGCAACTTCGAGCGGTACAGCCTCCTGCGCTGGGCGCAGAAGGCCTTCCGCAACTTCACCGTCGTCCCGCCCGGGACGGGCATCGTGCATCAGGTGAACCTCGAGTATCTGGCCAAGGTGGTGCAGACGCGCACCGTGGAGGGGGAGGAGGTCGCCTTCCCCGACTCCCTTGTGGGCACGGATTCGCACACGACGATGATCAACGGCCTCGGCGTGCTCGGCTGGGGCGTGGGCGGCATCGAAGCTGAAGCTGTGATGCTCGGTGAGGCTTACAACATGCTGATCCCGGAGGTCGTCGGCTTCCGGCTCACGGGCGAGTTGACGGAGGGCGCCACGGCCACCGACCTTGTCCTCACCGTCACCGAGATGCTGCGCAAGCACGGTGTGGTGGGCAAGTTCGTCGAGTTCTACGGGCCGGGCCTCAAGCACCTCGGCCTCGCGGACCGCGCCACGATCGCCAACATGGCGCCGGAGTACGGCGCCACGACAGGCTTCTTCCCCGTCGACGAGCAGACGCTCGCCTACCTGAGGCTGACGGGGCGCAGCGAGGAGGTCATCGACCTCGTCGAGCGCTACTGCAAGGAGCAGGGCCTTTTCCGCACGGACGGCGCGCCGGAGCCGCAGTACACGGAGACGTTGGAGCTCGATATGGGCACGGTGCGGCCGAGCCTCGCCGGCCCGCGGCGGCCGCAGGACCGCCTGGAGCTCCGCGATGTGCCCGCCTCTTTCCACAAGGCCTTCGACGCGCAGATCGCCGAGCGCCGGGCGAAGGGCGCAGCCGGCGGCGGGGCGGCCGTGGCGACGCGCCCGAAGGTGGACGACGGCGCGGTCGTCATCGCGGCCATCACGAGCTGCACAAACACCTCGAACCCCTCCGTCATGCTGGCGGCCGGCCTCCTGGCGAAGAAGGCCGTGGAGCGCGGCCTGAAGGTGCCGGATTACGTGAAGACGAGCCTCGCGCCGGGTTCGCGCGTCGTCACCGACTACCTTGAGGTCTCGGGTCTGCTCAAGTATCTTGAGGCGCTGCGCTTCCACGTGGTCGGCTACGGCTGCACGACGTGCATCGGCAACAGCGGCCTCCTGATTGAGGATGTGGCCCGCGAGGTCGAGGAACACGAGCTGGTCGTGGCCGCGGTCTTGAGCGGCAACCGCAACTTCGAGGGTCGCATCAATCCGCAGGTCAAGGCCAACTATCTCGCGTCGCCACCGCTTGTGGTGGCCTACGCGCTCGCCGGCACCGTCGACATCGACCTGACACAGGAGCCCCTCGGCACCGACCGCGACGGCCGGCCCGTCTACCTGCGGGACATCTGGCCGAGCCAGGAGGAGATCCGCGCGGCGGTGGAGAGCGCCGTGAGCGCGGAGATGTTCAAGAAGCACTACGCGCACGTCTTCGACGGGGACGAGCGCTGGCGCCGGCTGCCCGTGCCCGAGGGCGAGCTGTACGACTGGGCCGAGTCCTCGACCTACATCCGCCGGCCGCCCTTCTTCGACGACCTGCCGGACGAGGTCCCGCCATTGCGGGACATCCGCGGCGCGCGCGTTTTGGCTCTCCTCGGCGACTCCATCACGACCGACCACATCTCGCCCGCCGGCGCCATCGCGAAGGACAGCCCGGCCGGCCGCTACCTCATGGAGCGCGGTGTGGAGCCGCGGGACTTCAACACGTACGGGGCGCGGCGCGGCAACCACGAGGTGATGGTGCGCGGCACCTTCGCCAACATCCGCCTGCGCAACCGTCTGGCGCCGGGGCGCGAGGGCGGCTGGACGACGCACATCCCCTCGGGCGAGGTGATGACGATCTACGATGCGTCCGTGCGCTACCGGGAGGAGGGCGTGCCGCTCATCGTCATCGCGGGCAAGGAGTACGGCACCGGCAGCTCCCGCGACTGGGCGGCCAAGGGCCCTTACCTCCTCGGCGTGCGTGCCGTGCTGGCGGAGAGCTTCGAGCGCATCCACCGCAGCAACCTCGTGGGCATGGGGGTCCTGCCGCTGCAGTTCAAAGAGGGCGACTCCGCCGCGACGCTCGGTCTGGACGGCGACGAGACCTACGACATCGAGGGTCTTGAGAACCTCGCGCCGCGGTCCGAGGTGACGGTGCGCGCGACGAAGTCCGATGGGCGCGTCCTCACCTTCCGGGCGATCGCGCGCCTCGACACCCCGGTCGACGTCGAATATTACCGGAACGGCGGCATCCTGCAGACGGTCTTGCGGCGCATGCTGAGGGGAGCCTGAGACCGATCCCGGCGGCCGTGGCGCGCCTTGCCGCACCGCCGCGCGCAACCCGCGGTACGCCAGCGCGCCCCGCTTCAGGCGGGGCGCGCGGCGTCCGGATAGGGGTGCAGCTCGTCCGCCGGCAGCGCGCGCCCGAAGGGGTCGCGGTAGACCACGTGGCGGCGCTCGAACTTCGTGGGGGAGTCGAGGCCGGCGGCCGCCGCGAGGGCGAAAAGGCCGTGGCGCAGCGTCACGACGTAGTTGGTCACGCGCCAGCGCTTCTCCTCGATGACGAGCGCCTTCTGCAGGTTCGGGTCCGTCGTGGCCACGCCCACCGGGCACGTGTTCATATGGCAGCGTTGCGTGCCGATGCAGCCCACGCTGATCATGAAGCCGCGCGCGATCTGGACGAGATCGGCCCCCAAAGAGAGCGCCACGGCGATGCGGTCGGCGGAGACGAGCTTCCCCGAGGCGACGAGCTTCACCCGGTGACGCACGCCGTGCCGGCGGAGGGTGTCGTCGGCGATGACGATCGCCGATTTCACCGGCAGGCCCATGCCGTCGGCCATCTCCTGGTAGGTCGCGCCGGAGCCGCCCTCGCCGCCGTCGACCGTGATGAAGTCCGGCCCGGAGCCACGGCGGGCCATCGCCGCGGCCAGCTCGTCGAGTGCGTCCGGACCGCCCACCACGAGCTTCACGCCGATCGGTTTGCCCGCGACCTCGCGGATGCGCTGCAGGAAGTCCAAGAGCCCGTCCACGCCGCTGAATTCGCGGAAGCGGTTGGGGCTGTCGACGGGCTTCCACGGCTCGAGGCCGCGGATGGCAGCGATCTCCGGCGTGACCTTGGCGCCGGGCAGGTGGCCGCCGCGGATCTTGGCGCCCTGCGCCAGCTTGAGCTCAAAAGCGCGCACCTGCGTCAGGGCGGCCTTGCGCTGGAGCTCGTCCCAGCTGAAGCGCCCGTCGCGATCGCGGAAGCCGAAGAGGCCCGGTCCGATCTGCGCGATGACGTCGACGCCGCCCTTCAGGTGGTACGGCGCGAGCCCGCCTTCGCCGGTGTTCATCCATGTGCCGCCGGCGGCGCCAAGGCCGAGGGAGAGCGCCGTGAGGGCGCGGTCGCCCAGCGCGCCGAAGCTCATGCCGGACATGCCGACGAGTCCCCGCACACGGAAGGGGTGAGGGAGGCCGGCACCGATCACGACGGCGTCCTCCTCGGGCAGGAGCCAGGGATCGAGTTCGGCGTCGACGAGGCGCTCGCTGCGGGAGAAGAGCCTCTCCCGCGAGACGTACGTCTTCGTGCGCACGCGCGGCGACTGCTCGACGCGCAACTCCTCAAGCTGCAGGGGGAGGAGGGCGTTGCGGATGTAGTAGCCCTCCTTCTCGAAGTCCCGCTTGGAGCCGAAGCCGATGAGCGAGGACCCGTACTTGCCCGCGCGCACCACACCCTGGAACTCGACGCGGCTGAAGGGCCGGCCTTCCTCGTCGGCGTCGAACATGTATTGGCGCATCTCGGGGCCGATCATCTCAAAGAGGTAGCGCAGGCGGCCGAGGAGCGGGTAGTTGCGCAGAACCGAGTGTTGGCGTTGGCGGCGGTCGTAGACGTAGAGGTACGCGGCCAGGACGATCGGCGCGACGACCGCGCCCGCCAGCACGATCACGGCCGCGGTGTTCAGAAGAAGCCAGGTGCCCACCGGTGGATCCCCTCCTTTCCTTCGGGGTACCTTGGCGTTGAGCCCAGCGGGATCCTGCTGGGCGGTCGCACGGGGCGGCCGCGGCCTTACGGGCGGGGCGCCGGATGCGCGCCGAGGGGCCGGGGCGCTGCCCGTGGCCCGCATGGCGCGGCCTTCGCCAAGGGAGCCTAGTGGGAGGGAGGTGGGCATCATCGAAGTGCTCCACGTCCTGCGTCCCTCCGCCGGAGGGATGCGCAACCACGTGCTGGCGCTCGTCGAGCGGCTGGACCGCGCGCGCTTCCGGCCCGTGGTGGCGGGACCCGCAGACGAGGCCCTCGCCGCCCGGCTGCGCGCGGCCGGGGTGGAGTTCGTGCCCTTGCCGGTGCCGGCTTCGCCCTCGCTCCGCGCGCTGCGGGCGGCGCGCGCGCTGCGGGCGCTGCTGCAGGCGCGCCGCCCGGACGTCGTTCACGTGCACGGACTCATGGGCGGGGTGGTGGCGCGCCTCGCGATCCGCGGCTGCGCGCCGGAAGCCGTGCCGGTCTTCGTGCAGACGGTGCACAATCTGCCGACGTGGCCGCCCTCTCCCTGGCGCCTGGGCGCGCAACGCCTCCTGGAGCGCCGCGCCGGACCGGGCCCGGCGGCGTACATCGCCGTCTCCCTCGCCGTGCGCGAGGAACTGGTGCGAAGGCTGGGCGTCCCGCCCGAACGCGTGCGCGTGATCTACAACGGCATCGACCTCTCCCGCTTCGCTGGCGAAACGGGTGGTCCCTCGAGAGCGGCCGCGCGCGCCGCGCTCGGCCTACCGGATGACGTGCCGGTCGTGGCCGCGCTCGCGCGGCTCGCGCCGGAGAAGGGCATCGATCTCCTCCTCGACGCCTTCGCTGGACTGGCAGCGCCCATGGCGCCGATTCTCGCCGTGGCCGGAGCCGGGCCGCTGCGCGCCCGCCTTGAGGAGCGCGCGCGGCGCGCCGGGCTGGCGGGGCGCGTGCGCTTTCTCGGGCATCTGGAGGATCCCGTGCAGCTCTTGCGGGCGGCCGATGTGGTGGCCGTGCCCTCGCGGGCGGAAGGGCTGGGCCTTGCCTGCATCGAGGCGATGGCGGCCGGCCGCGCCGTCGTGGCGGCGGCCGCCGGAGGCCTGCCGGAGGTTGTGCGGGACGAGGCCAACGGCCTCCTCGTGCCGCCCGGGGACGCGGCCGCCCTGCAGCGCGCGTTGAGCCGGCTGCTCACGGACGAGATCCTGCGGCGCCGCCTGGGGGAGCGGGCGCGCCAGGACGTCGCCCTGCGCTTCGACCTGGCGGGCATGGTGCGCCGGACGGAGGAGCTCTACCTGCATGCGCTCGACGCAGCGCGGCGCGACGGGCGGCGGAGCGCGTGGTGAGGCGGCGGCGCGGCGCACGGGGGCTCCATCGGGCGGCCGTGGTGGCGATCGCGTGGGTGGCGGCCGCCACGGCGGCGCAGGCGGGCACGCCCGCCGCGTGGGCCGCGCCGCCGCCGGCCCGCGTGTGGGTGGTGCTGGTCCCGGGGCTCGGCACGGCGGACGTGCTGTCGGGCGCGCTGCCCACGGTGCACCGGCTGGGCGAGGCGGGCGCGGCCGGGGTGGCGAACGTCTCCACGGCGGGCGCCAGCGGCGCAGCCGACGGAGCCGCCACGCTGGGCGCAGGCGCGCGCGTGCGCGCGCCTGAGGAGGGCGGCCTGGGGCTTGCGGCCGGCGAGGCCTGGCGCGGTGAGGCGGCGGCACGCCTCTACGAGCGGTGGGTCGGGGCCCCTTTCCCTTCCGAGGGAGCGGCTCTGGTCAACCTGGGCGCCTGGGAGGCGGCCAACGACGACCTTGCGTATCCCTTCCGCCTCGGCCGCCTCGGTGACGCCATCCACGCCGCCGGCTGGCGCACGGCCGTGTGGGGCGATGCCGACCTACCCGGGGAGCGGCGGCAGCGCGACGGCGTGCTCCTCGCGATGGACAGTCTCGGGCGCGTCGACCTCGCGTGGGTGGGCGAGGCGGCCCGCCGGCCGGACGCGGGTGCGCCGTTCGGCACGACGCTCGACATCGCCGCCCTAGAGCGGCGCCTGGCTCGGCTGCCGTCAGATGTGGCGCTCGTGGCGGTCGAGGCCGGCGACCTGGCCCGCTGGGAGGCCGAGGCCCCGGACGCGACCGGCGCCCGCCGCGCGGCCGGCCGCGAGCGCGCCCTCAAGGCCGTCGACGCCGCCGTGGCGGCCGTGTGGCGCCTCGCCGGCCCGCGGGACATGGTCTGGGTGGTGGCGCCCTCGCCCCCGGAAGCCGAGCGCGCGGCCGGACAGCGGCTCGCACCGCTCGCCGTGGAGGCGCCGGGCTGGCACGGGGCGCTTTGGTCGCCCGGCACGCGCACGGCCGGCCTCGTCACAAACCTCGATTTCGTTCCCACCGTGCTCGCCTTCCTCGGCCTGCCGCAGGATCCCACCCTGGTGGGCCGGCCCATGGAGGCGCGTCCCGCGGCCTCATCCGCGTGGACGGCGGCCGGGCAATTGGAGGCGGCCGCCTGGGCGGGCGCGCAGCGCCGGCCGCTGATGATCCGCGCCTACATCCTCGGCGCCATGGCCGTGAGCCTCGTCACCGCGGCAGCGCTCCTCTGGCCGGCGGCGCGCCGCCTCCGTGCCTCGGTCCCGCCATGGAGCCTGGCCGTGGCCTGCGGCCCCTTGGCCATGCTCGTCCTGCGCTGGGCGCCGCTGGCGGCACCCGTCCCGGCGCTGCTCTTCTGGGCCGCGACGCTGGCGGCCCTCACGGCCGCCCTCTGGAGGCTCGGCCGGCGGCAGGCGGTGGCGAGCTTTGCCTGGGCCGGCGCGCTCACGGTGGCGGCGGTGCTCCTCGATCTCTTCACGGGCGGCCGCGCCATGGCCGCCTCGCCCCTGGGCTTCAACCCCATCGGCGGCGCCCGCTACTACGGGCTCGGCAACGAGTACATGGGCGTGGTGCTGGGGGCGGCCGTGCTTTCCGGCGCTGCCTGGCTCGAAGGGCTGCGTCCGGGCCGGGCGAGGCGGGTCGCCGTGCTCCTCGCCTGGTGCGCGGTGGTCGCGGCGGTGGGCCTGCCGCAGGCGGGCGCGAACTTCGGCGGGCTCCTCACCGGGCTCGGCGGAGTCGCCTTCGTGGCGCTGCGCCTCCTCGGCGTGCGCGCGGCGCCGCGCACCGTGCTGTGGACGGCGGCGGCGGCCGTCGCTGCGGCGCTCGCCGTCGTGTGGTGGGACGCGCACGCCGGCGTCCAGGCGGCGAGCCACGTGGGGCGCGCCGTGGCGGCCGTGCGCGCGGGAGGCTGGACGGTGCTGGGGGACATCGTGCAGCGCAAGGCGGAGATGAACCTGCGGCTCTTCCGATACACGGTGTGGAGCCGCGGGCTCGTGGTCTCGCTCGCTCTCTACCTGTGGTTCGCCTTCCGGCCGCCGGCGCCCGTGGCGGACGTCCTCCGCCGTCACCCGCAGCTCGCGGCCGGGCTCGCCGGCGTGGCTGTGCTCTCCGTCCTGGCCCTCGTCCTCAACGATTCCGGCGTTGTGGCCGCCGCCACCGCCTCCGTCTGGGCCGCGGCGCCCCTTCTCGCACTGCTCGCCGCACACGCCGCTTCCATCGACCGGACCTCGCACTCCGGCCGCGCATTGCGCGCCACGGCGGAACCGGCTACATTGCCAGAGGATTCATCCAGGAGAAACCCCTGAAGGGAGCGCCACCCATGGAACGGACGCTCGTTCTCGTCAAGCCCGACGGCGTGCAGCGCGGCCTCGTCGGCACCATCATCCAGCGCCTGGAGCAACGGGGGCTGCGCCTTGCGGGTCTCAAGATGGTGCGCGTGGACCGCGCCACGGCGGAGCGGCACTACGAGCCCTTGAAGGATCGGCCCTTCTTCCCGGCGCTGATCGACTTCATCACCTCCAGCCCCGTCGTGGCCATGGCCTGGGAGGGGCCGCACGCCGTCGAGGCCGCCCGGCAGACGATGGGCGCCACCAACCCCCTGCAGGCGGCCCCGGGCACGCTGCGCGCCGACTACGCCCTGGACATCCAGTTCAACCTCGTCCACGGCTCGGACTCGGCGGAGTCGGCGGCGCGGGAGCTTGCCATCTGGTTCCGCCCGGAGGAGCTCGTCAGCTGGACGCGCGCGGACGAGGATTGGGCCTTCGGCCAGTCGAAGTAGGGGACCGGCGGAGGGGTGGATCCGTGGGCGAGGGGCGGTTCGCGCCGGACGTCGAAGCGATCGAGCTCCTTCTGCGCCGCACGGCGTTCATCGTGCGCCAGCACGGGCGCCGCATCCTCGGCCGCTTCGACCTCACCCCGCCGCAGTTCGACGCGCTGCAGATCCTCGTCCACCACGATCAGCTCACCATGGGCGACCTCTGCCAGAGGCTCTACCTCGCCTCCAGCACCGTCACGGACCTCGTGCAGCGCATGGAACGGGCGGGGTTCGTGCGGCGGGAGCGCGATCCGGTCGACCGCCGCCTTGTGCGGCTGACCGTGCTGGACAAGGGTCGGCGCGTCATCGAGGAGGTCATCGACGAGCGCCGCGCCTACCTGGAGACGGTGCTCGCGCACATGCCCGCGGAGGACCGCGCGCTCTTGCAGTCCTCGTTGGAGAAGCTCCTGCAGATCATGCGGGAGGTCGGCCAGACGGACAAGGAGGCCCCCGAGCGGGGCTCGTGAGGAGGAAGCGCATGCGCCTGGGCATCATCGGCGGCACGGGGGTCTACGACCCCGACATCCTGGACGATGCGCGCGAGGTGACGGTGTCCACCCCTTACGGTGAGGTGCGCCTTCTCGCCGGCCGCTACCGGGGCGAGGAGGTCGCCTTCATGAACCGGCACGGCGCCGGACACTCGCTGCCGCCGCACCGCGTCAACTACCGCGCGAACATCTGGGCCCTCAAAGAGCTCGGCGTGGAGCGCGTCATCGCCACGGCCGCCGTAGGGGCCCTGCGGCGCGAGCACGCGCCGGGCTCGCTCATCCTCTGCGACCAGTTCCTCGACTTCACGAAGAGCCGGCCGGCGACGTTCTACGAGGGCGGCGAGGCCGGCGTGGTGCATGTGGATGTGACCGAGCCGTACTGCCCCGAGCTGCGCGCGCTTATGGAGGAGAGCGGGCGCGCGGCGGGCCTTCCGGTGAAGAACGGCGGCGTGTACGTCTGCACGGAGGGTCCGCGCTTTGAGACCGCGGCCGAGATCCGCGTCTTCGCCCAGCTCGGCGGCGATGTGGTGGGCATGACGGGCGTGCCGGAGGTCGTGCTGGCCCGGGAGCTCGGTCTCTGCTACAGCACCGTGGCGATGGTGGCCAACCTGGCCGCCGGCCTCAGCCCCACCCCGCTCACGCACAGCGAGGTCGTGGCCGTCATGAACCAGAACGTCGCCCACCTGCGCCGCCTCATCATGGACACGCTGCCGAAGATCCCCGCCGCGCGCGAGCGCTGCGGCTGCGCCGTGCGGCCGGAGGTCCACGGCCGCGCGGCTGCGGGGGAGGAGCGCCCGTGAGCGCCCTGGAGAGCAGCACGCTGCGCCGGCCGGAGCTGGCGGCCGAGGGCCGCCGCAAGATCGCCTGGGCCGAGGCGCATATGCCGGTCCTCGGCCGCATCCGGGAGCAGTTCCGCGCGGAGCGCCCCCTCGCCGGGGAGACGGTCGCCATCTGCCTGCACCTTGAGGCCAAGACGGCCAATCTGGCGCTCGCGGTACAGGACGCCGGTGCGAGGGTCGTCATCACCGGCTCCAACCCGCTCTCGACACAAGACGACGTCGCCGCCGGGCTCGCCTCCCTAGGGGTCGAAGTCCACAGCTGGCACGGCTGCACACCTGAGGAGTACCGCGGCTTCCTCGACCGCGTGCTCGACGCCGGGCCCACGCTGCTCATCGACGACGGCGGCGACCTGGTCGCGCGCCTGCACACGGAGCGGCGCGACCGCCTGGGCGGCGTGCGCGGCGGCTGCGAGGAGACGACGACCGGCATTCTCCGCCTGCGCGCGATGGACCGCGAGGGGCGGCTGCGTTTTCCCATGGTGGGCGTGAACGACGCGCGCATGAAGTACCTCATGGACAACCAGCACGGTACGGGGCAGTCCGTGTGGGACGGCATCATGCGCACGACGAACCTTCTCGTGGCGGGGAAGACGGTCGTCGTCGTGGGCTACGGCTGGTGCGGCCGCGGCGTGGCGCGGCGCGCCCAGGGGCTGGGGGCGCGCGTGGTGGCCGTCGAGGTCGACCCGTTCGCCGCCAATGTGGCACTGCTGGACGGCTGCCAGGTGATGTCCGGCGAGGAGGCGGCGGCCGTCGGCGACATCTTCATCACCACCACGGGCAACCGCGCCGTCCTCACGCGCCGCCACTTCGAGCGCATGAAGGACGGGGCCGTGCTCGCCAACGCCGGCCACTTTGACGTCGAGATCGACCTGCCGGCCCTGGCCGAACTGGCCGTGGAGACGTACGAGGCACGCGCGCACGTGCGCGCCTACCGCCTGGCGGACGGCCGCCGTCTCTACCTCCTCGCGGAGGGGCGGCTCGTGAACCTCGCCGCGGCCGACGGACACCCGGCGGAGATCATGGATCTCACGTTCGCCCTGCAGGCGCTGGCCCTGCGCTGGGTCCGTGAGGAGGCGGAGCGCCTGGGGCCGCACCTCGTGGACGTGCCCAGAGAGATCGACGAACAGGTGGCTCGCCTGCGCCTCGCCGCCTTGGGCGCGGGCCTCGACGAGCTCACCCCGGCGCAGCGCGCCTACCTGAGCTCTTGGAGTCACGAATGAGCACGCCGCAGCCGATCGTCTTCGAGAACGTGGAGGTCGTGACCGTCACCGCGCGCGGCGTGCTGCGCGGCGGCACGGTGGTGGTGGAAGGCGGCCGCATCACGCGCGTGGCGGCGGCCGGGGAGCCGGTCGAGCGTCCGGCCGGGGCGCGCGTGGTGCGTGGGCCGGACCGCGCCCTGTGCCCGGGGCATGTCAACCTGCACAACCACGCCGCCATGACGCTCTTCCGCGGCTGGGCCGACGACATGAACCTCATGCCGTGGCTCGAGACGAAGATCTGGCCGGCGGAGGCGCGCCTCACGGGCGAGGACGTCTACTGGGGCACGCTCCTCTGCCTCGCGGAGATGCTGCGCGCCGGCACGACCACCTTCGCCGACATGTACTTCTTCGAGGACGAGGTGGCGCGCGCCGTGGCGGAGAGCGGCATGCGCGCCGTGCTCTCCGTGGGGCTGCTCGATGCCGACGGCGGCGGCGAGCGCCGCCTGCGGGAGGGCGTCGACTTCGTCCGGCGCTGGCACGGCGCGGCGGGCGGGCGCATCCGCGCCATGCTCGGTCCGCACGCGCCCTACACGTGTTCTCTGGCGTATCTGAAGGAGATCGTCGCCGCCTCAAAGGAGCTCGATTGCGCGATCCACATCCACCTGCACGAGACGCGCGGCGAGGTCGAGCGCCACGCGGCGCTCCACGGCTGCTCGCCGATCCAGAGCCTCGCCGGCCTCGGCCTCTTTGAGCGGCCGGTGCTCGCGGCGCACTGCGTCCACGTCTCCGAGGAGGACATCGCCGTCCTCGCGCAGATGCGCGGCGGCGTGTCCCACAACCCGCTCTCCAACCTGAAGCTGGCCAGCGGCATCGCTCCCGTGGCGCGGCTTCTTGAGGCGGGCGTGCCTCTGGGGCTGGGCACGGACGGGCCGACCTCCACCAACCAGATGGGGCTCTGGGAGGAGATGCGCCTCTGCTCCTGGCTCGCCAAGGTCTCGACGGGCGACGGCGCCGCTGTGCCCGCCGCGCGTTCCCTGGAGCTCGGCACGCGCGGCGGCGCGGAGGTGCTCGGCTGGCCGGAGCTCGGCCGCATCGAGGAGGGCGCGGCGGCCGATCTCATCCTTGTCGACCTCTCCTCGCCACGCTTCGCGCCTCTCCATGATGTCGTCTCGGCGCTCGTCTACGGCACCCAGGACGCGGACGTGGAGATGGTGCTCGTCGGGGGCGAGGTCGTCGTGGAGGGCGGCCGTTGCACGCGTCTCGACGAGGAGCGGATCCGGCACGAGGTGGCGCGGCGCGTGCCGCGGCTGGTGGCGGGGCTTTAGAGGGGGCCGCGCGTGTCGACGCTCTTTTACCTTGTGCGCCACGGGGAGACGGCCTCGAACCGCGAGGGACGGTACCAGGGACGCCTGGATGTGCCGCTGAACGAGGAGGGGCGGGAGCAGGCGCGCCGCCTGGCGACGCGGCTCGCCGGCGTGGCCTTCGACGCGGCCTACGCGAGCGACCTCTCCCGTGCGGTGGAGACGGCGCGCATCCTCCTTGAAGGGCGGGATGTGGAGCTGCGGCTCGACCCCCGCCTTCGGGAGATGTCCTATGGCCGCTGGGAGGGGCTCACGGCAGAAGAGGTGCAAGAGCGTTTTCCTGAGGAGTGGGAGGCGTACCGCCGCGACGCCGTGGCGACGCGCATCGCCGGCGGTGAATCGCTGGAGGACGTGCGCCGGCGCGTGGCCGCGTTCGCCGAGGACGTGCTCGCCGACGCGCCTCGGCGTGTTTTGGTCGTCTCCCACGGCGCCGCGCTGAAGACGCTGCTCTTCGCGCTGGTGGGATTGGACCTCCGCCTCCGCGGGCGCTTCGTCCTCGACAACGCGAGCCTCACCATCCTGCGCGCCGGCGGGTCGTCGAAGCCGCGCGTCCTGCGCGTGAACGACGTGGAACACCTGGGCCGGCCCCTGCCGTGAAGGGCGGCCGCGGAGGAACGCCCGTGTTTGAGCGCATTCTGGCCGTGGACGTGGAGACGACCGGACTCGATCCGGCCGAGGACGAGATCCTGCAGGTCGGTGCGGTGCTTTGGGAGGAGGGGCGGGTCGCGGCGCGGCTCTCGCGCCTCTGCCGCCCGCGGCGGCCGGTGCCCCTGGCCGTCCTACGGCTCACCGGGCTCGCCGAGGAGGAACTGCGCCGCGCGCCTCCCGTGGAGGAGGCGCTCGCGGCGCTTGAGGACCTGCGCCGGGAGGCGGGCGGGGCGCTCCTCTGCGCGCACAACGCCCCCTTCGACCTCGCCTTCCTGCGGGCCGCCGCCGGCACGGCCACGAGCCTCGCCAGCGGGACGGCGGGCGGCCTCACCGGTCCGACCGTCGACACGCTGGAGTGGGCGCGGCTCCTCTGGCCCTCCGGCGGCCACGACCTCGCGGGGCTCGTCGAGCGGATCGGCGGGCCGGGCTTCGCCGCCCATGACGCATTGGCCGACGCCGAGGCCACCGCCTGGCTCTACGGCTGCATGGTGCACCGCGCCGCGGCTGCGCCTCCGGGGTTGAAGGAGCTCTGGCGCCGCCTCCTCGCGCCCGTGGACCCGCTATTCCTGGAGTTTCTGGAGACGGCGCCGCAGCTGGCCGCGCGCTGCATGGACGCGGCCCGCGGGGCCGACGTGGCCTGGAGGCGCGCCGTGGCCCGCGGCGACCGGGAAGCCCCTCCGCAGGAGCCGGCGGGCGAAGGGGCGCGGCGAGACCCTTCCCTCCTGCCGGGCGGCCGCTGGCAGCGGCGCGCGGTGGTATCGGCCTTCGCCCGCGGCGGCGCCCTCTCGCGGGCGCTGCCGTCCTTTGAGTGGCGCGCCGGCCAGGCGGAGATGGCCGACCGCGTGGCGCGGGCGCTCGAGGGCGGCGGCGTGGCCGTGCTGGAGGCGGGCACGGGCACCGGCAAGAGCCTCGCCTACCTGCTCCCGGCGGCGGCATGGGCGGCGGCCCACGGAGAGCGCGTCGTCGTCTCCACGCACACCCTGGCGCTGCAGGAGCAGCTTCTGCAGAAGGACCTGCCCGTCGTCCGCGCCGTCCTGCCCGCCGATTTCGCCGCGCAGGTCGTCAAGGGACAGTCCCACTACCTCTGCCTGCGGCGCTGGGACGAGATCCTCGAGGGCGAGCTGGCGCTGGGGGAGGCGGAGCGGCGCTTTCTCGCGCGCGTCGCCGCCTGGCTCGAGACGACGGCCGAAGGCGATCGCGCGGAGCTCCACCTGCGGGAGGCGGAAGAGGCCGGGTGGGCCGCGCTCTCCGTGGAGGAGCACGCCTGCGCGGGGCGCCGCTGCCCGCGCCACGACGACTGTTTCCTCATGGCTGCGCGCCGCCGCGCCGAGGCGGCGGACGTGCTCGTCGTCAACCACGCACTCCTGCTGGCGGATGTGCGCACCGGCGGCGGCGTGCTGCCGGCCTACACGCGCCTCGTGGTCGACGAGGCGCACCACCTCGAGGACCTGGCAGCAGAACACCTCGGGGAGGTCTTTGAGCGCGGCGCCTGGCTGCGACGGCTGGCCGAGGTGGGACGGCCGCGCGACCGCTCCACGCTCGCCGGGCGGCTGCGCGAGCGCTGGCGCGGGCGCGAGGCGGAGGCGGCGCTGCGCGCCGTCGAGGCGCAGGCGCAGGCGGCCGCCGCGGCGGTGGAGGCACTCTTCCAGGCGGCGGCGGCCGGCCTCGGCGCGCCGCCGGGGGCGGCGGCCGCCGCTGGGGCCGGGGCGGTCGAGGGCGCGCCCTCCGCCGGCGGCGCGCGCGAGTGGCGCCTGGACGGCGCGCCTCCTGGGGACGCGCGCGTGGCGCGCCTGCGAGAGGCGGCCGAGGAGGCGGCCGCCGCCTTCCTGCGCCTCGCGGGCGCGCTCGCCCCCGCCGCCGCCGCGTTCGACGGCGCCGCCGACGACCGTGGCGCCGCCATAGGCGCCGAGGCGCGCCGCACGGCGGAGCTCTTCCAGGAGGGCGCGGCCAGCTTGCAGCGCATCGTGCGCCCGCGGGAGGGCTGGGCCGCCTGGGTGGAGAGCGACGGCCGCCGCTGGGCGCTGCGCGCCGCTCCGGTGGACGCCGGCGCCCTCCTCCGGGAGGCGCTTTTCGCACGCGTGGCCTCCGCCGTGCTGACCTCCGCCACGCTGTCCGTCGCCGGGCGCCTGGAGCCGTTCACGCGGCGCGTCGGCCTCGACGCCCTCGGCGAGCGCGTGGAAGCGGCCACCGTGGCCTCGCCCTTCGCCTACCGGGAGCAGGCACTGGTGGCCGTCCCCACGGACCTGCCGCGCGTTCCTCAGAGGGAGGACGCCGCCTACTGGGACCGCGTCGTGCCCTTTCTGGAACGGCTGCTCCTCGCGAGCGGCGGCCGCGCCCTCCTGCTCTTCACCAGCCACCGGGCCCTGCGCCAGGCGTACCAGCGCCTGCGCGCGCCCTTGGAGCGCGCCGGCATCCAGGCGCTGGCGCAGGGGCTGGACGGGAGCCGCTGGCGCCTCCTGGACGCGCTGCGCCGCGATCCGCGCACGGCAGTGTTCGGCGCCGCCAGCTTCTGGGAAGGCGTCGACGTCCCCGGGGAAAACCTGCAATTGGTTGTCGTGGCGCGGCTGCCGTTCCGCCCGCCCGGCCACCCGCTCGGCCAGGCGCGCGCCGAAGCGGTGGCCGCCCGTGGCGGCGACCCCTTCTCGGAACTGGCGTTGCCGGAGGCCGTCCTACGGTTCAAACAGGGATTCGGCCGGCTCATCCGCAGCCGTGACGACCGCGGCGCCGTCGTCGTGCTCGACGACCGCCTCCTGCGCACCGCATACGGCCGCGCCTTCCTGCGCTCGCTGCCGGGCGCCTCCGGCTTCGCCGGTTCCCAGGCGGACGTCGTGCGGGCCGTCTTGGACTGGCTCTCCGGGCGGCGCTCCGCGAGCGATTTCGCGCCGCTGGGAGAAGATGCCGACGAATGACGCCGCGCCGCGCGGGCAACATAATCGTTGCCGGCCGGCACAAGGAGGTCGTCGACGTGGTGGAAGATCGGGAGCGCCCGGTGGCCTCCGCGCCGAAGGATACCCCCGCGGAGCGCGAGGATCGCGCGCGGGAGCGTCTGAAGTACGAGGTCGCGGAGGAACTGGGCCTGCGCGACGACATCGAACGTCGCGGATGGGCCCACATGACGACGCGCGAGGCGGGCAAGGTGGGCGGCCACATGGTGCGCCGCATGATCCGCTTCGCGGAGCGCCGCATGGCGCGGGACGGCCACGTCCCGGGCGAGGCCGAGAAGCCCGAGTAACCGGCTCGTTGGACGCCTTCACGCGCGGCGGCGGGTCCCGGAAGGGGCCCGCCGCCGCCGCGTTTCGGCGCTGCCGCAGCCCCGCATACGCCGCGGCGCGGCGCATACCTCTGGGGTAGTAGACCCTCGACAAGGGGGACCCCGACATGCGTCGCGAAGCGGACATCAGCCGCTACCACACGGGCTTCCAGCCCGGCGCCGTGGCCGCGGGCGTCGCCTGCTCGTTTGTGCTGACGCTCCTCGCCTCGGCGCTCCTGGCGCTCGCCGTCTATTCGACGGGACTCAGCGATGCCACAGCGGAGACGGCGATCTTCTACACCAGCGTGCTCTGCCTGGCGGCCGGCGCGGCCTACGGCGCGCGGCGCGCCGAGGCGCTGGGCTGGCTGCACGGCGCCGCCATCGGACTCGTCTACGTGTCGCTCGCCGTCGCCGCCGGGCTCTTGGCCTTCCAGACGGATGTCTCGGCCTTCGACCTTCTCCGGCACCTCATGCTCGGGCTCGTCGCGGGCGTCGTCGGCGGCGTGCTGGGCGTCAATCTCTAGCGCCGGCCGCGCGGCGCGTCCGGTAGAATACAGACGGTGGTGCGCATCGGCCAGAGACGGGCGGATGCGCACGCGGAGGAGGGGGACAAGGGTTTGAAGTCCTACCGCAACTATATCAACGGCCGGTGGGTGGAGGCGAAGAGCGGGCGGCGCACACAGAGCATCAACCCCGCCAACGGCGAGGTGCTCGGTGAAGTCCCGCTCTCCGGCCCCGAAGACGTCGAGGAGGCCGTGGCCGCTGCGCGCGAGGCCTTCCGCAGCTGGCGCCTGGTGCCGGCGCCGAAGCGCGGCGAAATCCTCTACCGCGCGGCCGAGATCCTGCGCGAGCGCAAGGAAGAGCTGGCGCGCATGCTCACGCGGGAGATGGGCAAGGTCCTGCCGGAGGCGCGCGGCGACGTGCAGGAGGCCATCGACATCACGTACTACATGGCCGGCGAGGGGCGCCGGCAGTTCGGGCACACGGTGCCGGCGGAACTGCCGAACAAGTGGGCCATGAGCGTGCGGGAGCCGATCGGCGTGATCGCCGTGATCACGCCCTGGAACTTCCCGGTGGCCATCCCCAGCTGGAAGATGATGCCCTCGCTGGTGCTCGGCAACACGGTCGTCTTCAAGCCGGCGAGCGACACGCCCATCCTCGCCGCCATGCTCGTCGAGATCCTGGAGGAGGCCGGCCTGCCGCCGGGAGTCGTCAACCTCGTCTTCGGTTCGGGGGAGGAGGTCGGCGAGGCGCTCCTGCGCCACCCGGGCGTCGACATGGTCTCCTTCACGGGCTCCGTGGAGTCGGGCGTGCATGTGGCCACGATGTGTGCGCAGCACGGGCTCAAGCGCGTGAGCCTGGAACTCGGCGGCAAGAACGCGATCATCGTGCTGGAGGACGCGAACCTCGACCTCGCCCTTGAGGGCATCCTTTGGAGCGCCTTCGGCACGACGGGCCAGCGTTGCACGGCCTGCAGCCGCGTGATCGTCCAGAGGAGCGTGGCGAAGAAGCTCGAGGAGATGATCGCGGAGCGCGCCGCGCGCCTTCGCCTGGGCGACGGCCTCCTGGAGACGACGGACGTCGGCCCGCTCATCCACCGCCGCGCCGTGGAGCGCGTCCACCGCTACGTGGAGATCGGCCGGCAGGAGGGCGCGCGCCTCGTGCTGGGCGGCGAGCCGGCGCAGGAGGGTGAGCTGGCGAAGGGCAGCTTCTACCGGCCGACCGTCTTCGCCGACGTGCGGCCCGACATGCGTATTGCGCGCGAGGAGATCTTCGGCCCGGTCCTCTCGCTGATCCCCGTCGACACGCTGGAGGAGGCGATCCAAGTCAACAACAGCGTGCAGTACGGCCTCTCCAGCGCCATCTACACGCAGGATGTGAACCGCGCCTTCACGGCCATCCGGGATCTGGCGACGGGCATCGTCTACGTCAACGCCGGCACCATCGGCGCCGAGATCCAGCTGCCCTTCGGCGGATACCGGAACACGGGCAACGGCCACCGGGAGGCGGGGCAGGCGGCGCTCGACGCGTACAGCGAGTGGAAGTCCATCTACGTCGATTACAGCGGGCGCCTGCAGCGCGCGCAGATCGACAACCAGTGACGTCCTCGCCGGCGTCCCCGAGACACCGGCGGCTCCGGCGCCGCCTGGTCCGGTGTGCGCCGCGCCCTTAGGGGCGCGACGCGCGGGGCAGGCGGCGCCGGCCGCTTCGGGGCGGCTGTCGAGCCGCGTCGCACGGCTGTCATGAGGCCGCTCTGAGCCCCGTAGTATACTGTTGCCACCAAAACGGGCATCGTCGCAGACGGAGACGGTCCGATGGATCTCAGCGAACAACTCGGCGGCGCCGTCCATGAGCTTCACCAGTGGCTCAGCGGGCGCCTCGCGGCCCTGCGCGGGCGCGTCGGCTTCCAGCCGGCGCCGCGGGGGCACTCGGCGCGCCGCGCCGTCGCGCCGCCCGGCGGCGCGGAGCGCGGGCGGCTTCTGCTCGCCGGCGCCGGAGACCTCCCGGATGAGGCGCTGGCGCGCCTCGTGCGCGCTGCCGGCGGTCGGAGCATCCGCGTGCGGGTCGTCGTCGGCCTGCAGCTGGACTTTACGGCCGCCGGGCGGCGCTGGGCGCGCCAGCTCGGCCGTTTCGGCGTGGGCGACGTCGTCGCCGCGAGCGTCACCACTCGGGTGCAGGCGGATGACGAAGTCCGCGCGGCGGCCTTGAGGGACGTCGACCTCGTCGTGCTGGCCGCCGACGACCCTCGCCACGCCGCCGCCCTCCTCCAAGGGAGCGCCTTGCAGCGCGCTTTGCAGGAGGCGCTGGCGCGGGGCGCGGCCGTGCTTCTCGCAGGCGCCTCGGCGGCGCTTGCCGGCGACTGGGTCCTCGCGCCGGACGGGGACGCCGTACGCCCGACGCCCGCTCCCGCGCCGGCCGTGCTCCCGGGGCTGAGTCTCCTGCCGGGCTGGGTCGTCGATGTCGCCTACACGCGCAGCGGTCGCACGTCCTCCTTCCTTCAGGCGCTCTGCCGCCTGCCGGCGGGGGTGGAGTCGGCCCTGACGCTGGAGCCGGGCGCGCTCGCCATCGTGGGGGCGGGCGGCGTGGAGGTGGCGGGGGCGGGCGCAGCCGGGTGGTATGACGTGAAGACGCTGTGCGCCTCGGCGGCCGCGAACGCGGCCGGGCTCGTCGGGGTGCCCGTGACCGTTGTGCCGGCCGGCCACCGCCTCGATCTCGCCGGCGGAACGGTGGCGCCGGTGGAAGCGCTGCGGGCGCCGGTACCCAGGGCGTAGGGCGACGGGCTACACGCGCGGGCGGGGCAGGAGCTGCGCCAGCTCGCCGGCGCTGAGCGTCAGGCCGTAGGTCGCGTGCGCCTTGGCGTCCCACTCGACCGTCAGGCGAGCACCGCCGCCCGGACGGGGATCGGCATAGAGGCGCAACGGCCCCTGCGCCTGCGTGAAGATCGCGCGGCGGCCGGCAGCGGCCGCACGCAGGAAGTCCAACCAGGGTTGCTCATCCTCCGGCGCCAGGCGCGCCTCCGCATGCAGGGCGAGCCCGCCCTCGTCCCGGGCGTGCACAGCCAACCGCCAGCCATCCCGCCGTTTCGTCAAGGACAGTCTCACGTCCGCCATGCGGCGCCCCGCGACCCTACTCGACGCGGCTGTGCCGCGCCAGGTAGGCCGCCGCCTCGCTGCGCCGCGACACCTGCAGCTTCGAGAGAATGTTGCTCACGTAGTGCTTGATCGTCTTCTCGCTGAGGTAGAGCGCCTCCGCGATCTGCTTGTTCGTCTTGCCCTGCGCGATCAGCTCCAGGATGCGGCGCTCCTGCGGTGTGAGAGAGGCCAAGCCGGTTTCGCCGGACGCCTTGGCCGGCGTGCGCAGGCGCTCGAAGACCTTCTGCGTGAGGGTCGGGTCGAGGAGCGAGCCGCCGCGGCTCACCGTCTCGATGGCTTGCGCCAGCACCTTGCCGCGCGTCTGCTTGAGGATGTAGCCGGCCGCGCCGGCGGTGATCGAGGCGAAGAGCGCCTCGTCGTCCGGGTAGGAGGTCAGCATGATGACCTGCGTCTCCGGGCGCTCGGAACGGATCTCGCGGCAGGCGTCGATGCCGCTCCCGTCCGGCAGGCGCACGTCCATCACCACGACGTCCGGCTGTGTGCGGCGCGCCGCCGCCACCGCCTCCTGCACCGTGCCGGCCTCAGCCACCACCTGCAAGCCCGGCGTGCGGTCGAGGAGCGACTTGAGCCCCAGCCGCACCACCTCGTGATCGTCCACCAGCATCACTCGGATCGGCCCCTGCGCTTCACCCATTTTTGTTCACGCCTCCCAAGCGAGTTCGTCATGGTGCACCGGAACGTCGACGATGACGGTCGTGCCCTTCCCCGGGGCGGTCTCCACGCGCAGTTCGCCCTGCAGGGCGAGCGCGCGCCGGCGCATGTTGGCGAGCCCCTGGTGCCGGCCGCTTCCGTCCTCCCGCGGTGCCGCGTCCGGGGAGAAGCCGCGGCCGTTGTCGCGCACCTCGATGCGCACGCGCTCTCCCTCTCGATTCAGACGGACCTCGAGCCGCGTCGCGTCCGCGTGGCGGACGGCGTTCGTCAGCGCCTCGTGCACAATGTGCCAGAGCTCCCACTGTTCGCGGCGGGACATGTCGCCGAATTCGCCTTCGACGTGCATGACCTTCTCGACGTCCGGCCCCGTGCCGGCCGACTCCAACAGGCGCCTCAGGAGCGCGGGGAACGCCTTGTCCGCGAGGCGGTGGGACCGCAGGTCGAGAATGTAGTGGCGGATGTCGGCGACGATCGCGCCCAGCCGGTCGATGGCCTCGTCGAGCTGGGCCTTGACCTCGTCCGGCCGGTCGTCGATGAGGTCCGCGGCGTTCTCCAGGGCAAGCTCCACTGCGTAGATGGACTGGATCACCCCGTCGTGCAGGTCCATCGCGATCCGCTCGCGCTCTTCCACGACCGACAATCGTTGCACCTCTTCGTAGAGGTGGGCGTTGGCGATGGCGACGGCGGCCTGCGCCGCGAACCGCTCAAGCGTCTGCTGGTCTTGCGGCGTGAACGGTTCGCCGTTCAGCTTCTCGGAAAGGTAGAGGTT
Organism: Bacillota bacterium; assembly: GCA_014896375.1. GTDB lineage: Bacteria > Bacillota > Sulfobacillia > RBS10-35 > Bu92 > Bu92. The sequence continues at coordinate 30,345 of JADBKN010000004.1, forward strand.
GCCCAGGATTCGGTCCTTGAAGATCACCGGCACGGCGAGCAGCGTGCGCATGACGGGATGGTGGGGCGGGAAGCCCACTGAGCGCGGATGGCGCGAAATGTCGTCGATCCGCAACGGCGTGCGCGTCTCCGTCACCAGCGCCAGAATCCCGTGCCCCTTCGGCGGGGGACCCAGCTTGGCCAGCGTGTCCTCGTCGATGCCGGACGTGTAGAACTGGTCGATCATGCCGTCCGGTCCGAGGACGGCGAGCGCCCCGTACTTGCTCCCGATGACCTGGCAGCTGAGCTCGACGACCTTTTGCAGGACGGCCTTTGACGTTCGTTCGCTCGTGATCTGCAGCGCCGCTTCGTGAAGCGCGGCCAGTTGCGCGCTTTGAAGGCGCTCCGCCTCATAGGCGCGTTGCAGTTCGCCCTCGATCCTTTCGACGGCCCGCCAAACGAGCGTGGAAAACAGGACGACGCCGACGATGATGATCGCCGCGATCGTGAGGTGGACGGCTTCCCTCGAGAATCGCGGCTCAAGGAAGAAGTACTGCAGGAGCTGGAGGCCGACCAGGAACACGATCGGCAGCACGAGCGCCCAAAGCTTCAACGACTTCAGCGTCAGCTGCACGGCAAGCCACGCCTCCAACCTCAGTGTAACCCTTAAGGGACGAACGGACATTCGTCGATCGGACGGCTGCGACTTCCCCGAACGGACACCCGAACACGACCGATCGATACTGGCAGGCGGTTCCTCCGGCCCCATCGCTGGCGCGACGATCGACCGCGTGGAGAACGGTGCCATCGCCCGTAGGTGGCGCATGCCGCCGGATGTACGTTGAAATCGCCAGCGGCGCGGTGCCGCGGCGAAAGGAGGAGCACCCATGGCAAGGCGGTACACTTGGCGGGACGGTGTGGACCTGGTTGGGGCCGCGTTGAGGGTGTGGCTCGGCGTGCAGTGGTTCCACGCGGGCATCGGCAAGGTCGGCAACCCGGCCTGGACCGGCGACCACGCGGGCGCGGCGGTGACCGGCTTCCTGAAGGGCGCCCTCGCCAAGACGGCCGGCGAGCACCCTGACGTGCAACCGTTCTACGCGAGCTTCATCCAGCACTTCGCCCTGCCTCACGCGAAACTGATGTCGTTCCTGGTGGCGTACGGGGAAGTGCTCGTCGGCATCGGGCTGGTCCTGGGTGCGCTGACCACGTTCGCGTTGATCGCCGGCGCGCTGATGAACCTCAACTACATGCTGGCCGGCACCGTGAGCGTGAACCCCATGTGGTTCACGGTGGCCGTGATCCTGCTCTTCATCGGGACGACGGGACGGTTCGGCGTCGACGGACTGTGGCGCTACCTGCGCCGCCGCGCCACGCCGGCGACGGAGGGCGGCGAGCCCGGAACGCGCGTGGACAAAGCGGCGGCGTGACAACGATTCTGGGCCGGCTGCGGGGTTCCCGCAGCCGGCCTTTGCGACCGGTGCGTTTCTGAGTTCGATCCGGCGCCGGAAGGGGTGCCGGTACGCGATTTGATGCATATCGCCATGGGCATGTACGGCATGTTGATCGTGGACCCGAAGGACGGTCGGACGGACGCCCGGGAGTTCTCCCTTGTGCAGAGCGAAATTTATAGGAATATGGACATGCAGGCCATGACGGCCGGGCGGGCGGCCGCGGTGGTCTTCAACGGCCGGGCGGACCAGTACAAGGAGAACCCCCTCACGGTCAGGGTGGGGGAGCCGGTGCGGCTCTACGTGGTCAACGCCGGGCCGGATCATTTCTCCGCGTTCCATGTCGTCGGCACGATCTTTGACCGGGTCGAGCCGGACGGCAACCCGAAGAACGCGCAGTATGGCGTCAGCACGTACACGCTCGCGCCCGGCGGCGGGGCGGTGTTCGAGACTCACTTTGACGAGCCGGGCAAATACCCGTTCGTGACGCACTCGTTCGGCGATGCCACGCTCGGAGCGGTCGGTGTGATCGAAGTCACACCATAACACGGTCCGACGGCCAGTGCGGGGCGGCCGGCCCGGGCCGGCCGCCCCGGAAGCTCGGAACGCAGGGAAGGGGCGGGGGATGAAGCCGCTCACGTTTGGCGCGCGGGCGCGTTCGGATGTCGTGTTCGCGTACGCCGGCGCGGCGCTGGCCGCGCTGCTTGTTTTGCTCGGCTGGATGGCGGCCCGCCCGGATCTGGCGTTACGCCCGGCGGAGTCCGGCCTGGCCGCCTTCGGCCTTCTGCACCTCGACGTGCTCGGCTGGATCACGATGACGATGTTCGGCACCAGTTTCAATCTCGTGCCCGTCATTCTGCATCCGGCGCGATTGCCGGCCGGTGCGGGACGGCGGCTCCTGATTCCTTACGCCGTGGGCGTCGGCCTTTTCGTCCTCGGTTTTGCCCGCGCGGAGGCGCCGTTCCTGGCGGCGGGCGGCACGCTGGTGGCGAGCGTCCTCCTGGCGCACGCGGCGTTGTGGATCCGGGCGGTCGGGCCGATCCTGAAGTCGGATGCGGGGCGCCTGCCGACGGCTTGGGCGTTCGCGCTCGCGCCCGTGTTCCTGGCGGAGACGGCGATTCTGGGCCTCGTCATGGCCCTCGCGCTGGCGGGACTCCTGCCGGGGCGGTTCGTGGCGATGGCACCGATTCACATGGCGGCGGCGATCGGCGGGTGGCTGGGCATGGTCGTCGTGGGCGCCGCCTACCGGCTGATTCCGCTCTTCTTCGCGACAGAGCGTGGTCACGAGGACGACCGCTTCGGCCGCCCGGCCGTCGCCGCGCTCGCCGTCGCCGTCGTGGCGACCCAGTTGGCCCACGTAGGCGCCTCGTGGGCGACTGGATTGGCCTGGGCGGCCGCGCTGGCGGGCGTGGCGGCGTTTGGCATGGACATCGTCCGCATGGTGCGGCATCGCGCCCACAGAAAGCGCGAGCCGGTCACCGTGCTCACCGTCGCGGCGCTGGCTCACGGCCTTGCGGCCGTCCTCACGGTGATCGCGGGCGAGATGGGCGCCGCACCCCCCGGGTGGCCGGTCCTCGCCCTCTACCTCGGCCTCTTCGCCGCGCCGACGCTGCTCATCGTCGGCCAGTTGTCGAGGATCCTCGTGTTCCTGACGACGCTCGACCTGGCCGAATGGGCGCGGGACCACAACGAGCCCAGGCGGACGTGGAACGTCTCGCGCCCGCGTCTCAGCTACGCGGGGTACATCCTTCTGCAGGCAGGCATCCTCGGCCTGGCGACCGCCATGGTCGCCGGGCGGCCCCTTCAGGACGCGCTCGCCCGGCCGGCTGCGCTCCTGCAACTGGCGGGCGGGATCGGAAGCGTCGCCGCCCTCTGGCCCACGTTCGCCACAAGGCGGCACATGCGGGAACGGGAGGCGTGACCCGCGTTCACCGCAGCGGCAGAATCACCAGCATTATCAGGTCCCAGATGGCGTGGCTGACGATCACCGGCAGGAGCCGCCGCATGCGGAGGTAGAGGTAGGACCAGAAGGCGCCGCCGGCCAACGCCGCCGCGACCAGCGCGGGGTTCCCTGAAGCGCAGTGAACGAGCGCGTACGGTACCACGCTGGCCGCCCAGGCGGCGCCTGGGCTCCACCGCCGGAGACCGGTCTCCAGCACGTACCCCTGCCAGAAGACGGATTCCGCCGGCCCGGCCACGAAGAGCAGGAGCCCGGCCATGAGCCATTTCGGGAGGCGGGTCATCCGGTACACCGTCGTGACGCCGCCGGCAAACCCGGGCAGACGTGACAGAAGCGCGTGTCCGGCCGCGAAGAACGCGTAGAGCAGGATCGCCGTCGCCACACCGATCAGCGCGTCCCGGGCGGCGTCCGCCACCGTGCCGTGCGGCCGGTGCTGCGACGTGGACGCAGACCGCGGGAGCCGGGTGCGACGGTAGGCGCCGAGGGCCCCAAGCACCGCCATGGCGGGCAGCATCAGCCACCAGAAGGGAAGCGGATGCCAGGCGAACACGACGATCCATAGGGCCGCGGCCAGGGCGACGTCGAAGGCGAGCGTGGCTCCGGGCAGAGAGTTCACCATGCGAGCACCAGGCCGCCCGCCAGGGCTAGGCCCATCCAGAGGTGCAGGCGGGCCGAGGAGACCTCGGGGAACATCGTCCGGGGCGACGCCAGCGTGTCGACCATGTCCCTATGCGCGCGGCGCGCGGCGCCCAGCGTGAGGAGGGCCAGGAGCGCCGAGCGGGGCAGCCAGTGCACGATGACAGCGAACAGGACCCACGCGTAGGCGCCGAAGACGAGCGCCCGCCAAACCTGAAGACCTGCCGGCGCGCTTAGACGTGCCGCCAGCGTGCGGGCGCCCGAACGGCGGTCGGATTCCCGGTCACGCACGTCATTGGCGTGCAGCGCCGCCGCCATCAGAAGACCCAAGGGAACCGACGCCGCCATGACGGCGGGGGACACGTGTGCGGTCGCGATGCGGGCGGCGGCCCAGGCGGGGAGCGGGCCCAGCAGGATGGCGATCAACGGCACGCCGAGCGCCCGGTACTTGTAATTCAACGGCGGGGCGGTGTAGAAGTACGCCCCCAGGGCGCCCGCGGCCGCGAAGGGCAAGACCCACAGACCCGCCACGGCTGAGAGAACGAGACCGATGGCGCATCCGCCGCCGAGTAGTCCGAGGCCGACGGCCAGGGCCTGTCCGGAGGACAAGCGCCCTGTGAGGATGACCTTCGACGGGCACGGTGTCTCCGGCGTGTCCACGCCGTTCCGCACGTCGTAGACCTCGTTGATGACGTTGCAGGCGGCTTGGGCCGCCACGAGGCCGAGCCACACAAGCAGCAACCGCCAGGCGGACGAGGCGTGGGCGGGGAGCGTGGCGGCGGCCGTCACCAGCACCGGCATGGTGGCGCCGCTCAAGGAGAAGGGCCGGATCAACTCGACGATGTCCCGCGCCCTGGCGCGCAACGGGGGTGCCGTGGGAAACGCGCTAGTCGGCATCGCCCGGCACTCCCGGCGTCAACGGCACGCGGGTCCGGCGCCCGATGCCCTTTCCGTGGTCGGTGACGAAGAGTTCGGTGACTCGCAGCCGCACGGCCACCAGATCGGGAATGCGCTCGACGAACCGTTGCAGGGTGGGCGCCTTATCGAGCAGCCTCCGGCGAATGTCGTCCGCTTCCCGAAGGAGTCCCAGTTCCTGGCCTTGAGCCTTGCCCTGAATAAACCGGTCCGGCTGGGGGCCGTTGATGGCGAAGGCGGCTTCCGGCTCCGCGCGCAGGTTCGCGAGGGTCAAGGCCTCCGGCTTGAGGTTGATCAGCAGGTCGAGACCGTCATCCGTCCACCGTTCCGCATACCAGACGGTTGCGATCCAGAGCCCCGCGGGTCCGTGGGTGGCGACCGTGACGTAGTTGTGCGTGGCCAGAACCTCGGCGGCGACTCGTCGCACGTCGTGCTCCACGAGAATGCCCTCCTTAGGTGACGGCATCGTTCATGACGGCGGCCGCAAAAGCGCGCGTTCCCCCTTCCTGCAGTACCGTTTGCCGCCATGGGTGCATAGGACCGTTCGACCTGCATTTGACGGCCGTTCGGCCCGGCCGATCGGCCCTTGTCGGCGAACGTCCGGACGTCAAAATGGACAGAGGTCAGGAGGGAAGCGCGCGATGGCGCTTGCGATCCTGTACGTCCACCTCGTCGCCGCGATGTTCTGGGTCGGGGAGATGCTCGTCCTGGCACTGATCGTGACCCCCGTGGCCGCGCGGCTGGGTGACCCCGCCAAGCGGGCGGCGCTCTACCAGATGATCGGGCGGCAGTCCCGTCCCTGGATGCTGGGCGCGCTGGGCCTTCTCATCCTCACCGGTGCCGGCAACCTATGGGCCATGGGCATCGGTTGGGCGCAGCTCACCTCGACCGCCTTCTACGTCACGCCGTTCGGCCGTGTCCTCGCGTGGAAGCTGGCGTTTGTCGCGTTGATCGTGGCCGTCACGCTTGTACACGACGTGGCCATGCGCCGCCTCGGCTCACGCGCGGACGCAGCCGCCCTGACGCCGGAGGACCGCCTGCGCTACCGGACACTGGGGAGCTGGGTAGGCCGCCTCAACCTGCTCCTCGGCCTGATCGTCGTCTATCTGGGATTACGTCTTGTCTTCGGCGGGTAGTGGGTGGGGTGCGAGGGGTTGCCGAATCGCACGTCTACTAGTTGACATAATATATCTTATCGGCAGTAGAGGCATGTTCACGGAGAGGCGCTCACCGCCCGTCCGCACCAGGGACTCGGAGACGCTGCCCGGGACGGATGACGGCGCTGTCGAGGTCGTTCACCCGGCGCACGGCCGCGATCCACACGCGCGGATCCTCGTCCGGCGCGAGGCGCTCGGCCAGACTCCAGAGCGTGTCGCCGCTCTGGACGATGAGGACGCCCGCCTGCACGTGAGGCGCCCGCGCGGCGGACGGGTTCCTGGCGGCGCCGGCCGCGACCGTCACACGGCCGGCCGCCGGTTGCGGGTCGGCGTGCAGGACGGCGGGCAGCGCCATCCAGAGAAGGAGGAACGCGAGAAGCCCCCACAAGCGCCGCGGACGCCTGCGCAGACGATGCCGGACCCGAACCATGGCCGCACCCCCGAATACGTGTTCGTATTCGAAGATTACGGCGAACACGCGTTCGTGTCAAGGGTTCGGTTGCGGACTCATCCGCCTGAGGAGGCGCCGGAGGGCGGCGTCGTCGAAGCGCCCTTCAATCCAGGTGCGGCCCGAGACGTCGGCCAGGACGGGGACGCGGTGGCGATAGCGCTCAAAGAGCGCGATCGAGGTGAGCACATCCACCTCCCGGACCTCCAAGCCTGCGGCCGCAAGGCGCGCGCGGGCCTCGTCGCACAGGTGGCAGCCGGACTTGACGTAGAGGACGAGATCCTCTGGATGGATGCGCCGACGCGCACCGAACAATTGTTTGCACCCGCCCTGACGCCGTGCTATACTTCGACCAGTGAATTCCAGGAGGTGGCCCTGTGGGCGAATCACTGACCCGCCGGCAGCGAGAGATCCTCGAATTCATTAAACGGCGGATCCGCGAGCGCGGCTATCCCCCGTCGGTGCGGGAGATCGGGGAGGCCGTCGGCCTCTCCTCCAGCTCTACTGTGCACGGCCACCTGGCGCGGCTTGAAGAGAAAGGGTACCTGCGGCGGGACCCCAGCAAACCCCGGGCCATCGAAGTCCTGGACACGCCGGAGGCGCCCGCGCCGGCACCTGCGCCGCGCGTCGTACCCGTGCCGGTGGTGGGCCGCGTGGCCGCGGGCACGCCCATCCTGGCCGAGGAGAACGTGGAGGACGTCTTCCCGCTGCCGGAGGATTGGGTGCGCGGCGGGGAGATCTTCATGCTGGAGGTGCGCGGGGACAGCATGATCGAGGCCGGCATCCTCGACGGGGACCGCGTCATCGTCCGCCGGCAGGACACGGCCGAGAACGGCGACATCGTCGTCGCGCTCATCGGCGATGAAGCCACCGTCAAGCGCTATTATCGTGAGGCGGACCACATCCGCCTCCAGCCCGAGAACAGCCGCATGGAGCCCATCCGCACGCGGGAGGCGACGATCATCGGCCGCGTCATCGGGCTGGTGCGGCTCCTCTGATCTGAACTCACCGCCACGCTCGCGCAGGTCCTGCGGCGAACGCGCGGCGGGAGCGGTCTCCCGCCCCCGCCGCCGAGGTCACGAATCCAATGAGGTCACGGACCCCATGATGCTCATCCCCGTGCCCGGAGCCCGTCCTCCAGCCGCTCCGGCGCCTTAGAACGCGCGCAGGTACTGCTCCAGCTCCCAAGGGTGAACCTGCGTGCGATAGAGGTCCCACTCGATCGTCTTCGCCTCGATGAAGCGCTCAAAGACGTGGTCGCCGAGCGTCTCGCGCATGAGCGGGTCGCCCTTCAGTGCCTCGATCGCCTCCTCAAGCGAAGCCGGCAAGCGGCCGACCCCCTCCTCCGCCAGCTCCTCCTCGGACATGTGGTAAATGTTGCGGTCGAGCGGATCCGGCGGCGTGAGCCCGCGCTCCACGCCGTCGAGCCCCGCGGCCAGCGTCACGGCCAGCGCCAGGTACGGGTTGCAGCTCGGGTCCGGGCTGCGCAGCTCGATGCGCGTGGAGGCGCCGCGCTTCGCGGGCACGCGCACAAGCGGGCTGCGGTTGCCGTTCGACCAGGCGATGTAGACCGGCGCCTCGTAGCCGGGCACGAGCCGCTTGTAGGAGTTGACGAGCGGATTCGTGACGGCCGTGAAGCCGCGCGCGTGCTCAAGGATGCCGGCCGTGTAACTCTTCGCCACCGAGCTCAGCCCGTCCGGCGAGTCCGGGTCATAGAAGGCGTTCCGGTCGCCGCGGAAGAGCGACTGGTGCAGGTGCATGCCGGAGCCGTTGATGCCGCGCACCGGCTTCGGCATGAAGGTCGCGTGCAACCCGTGCTGCTCAGCCACCGTGCGCACGACGAAGCGGAAGGTGGCGATGTTGTCGGCCGTGCGCACGGCGTCGGCGTACTTGAAGTCGATCTCGTGCTGGCCGGGCGCCACCTCGTGGTGGGCTGCCTCGACCTCGAAGCCCATCTCCATCAGCGTGCGCACGATGTCGGCGCGGCAGGCCTCGCCGCGGTCGATCGGCGCCAGGTCGAAGTAGGAGGCCTGGTCGTTCGTCTGCGTGGTGGCGTGCCCGTGCGCGTCCTTCAAGAAGAGGAAGAACTCCGGCTCCGGCCCGCAGTTCATCGTGTAGCCCATCTCCGCGGCGCGCGCGACGACGCGCTTGAGCACCTGGCGCGGGTCGCCGGGGAACGGCCGGCCGTTCGGCAAGTAGACGTCGCAGATGAGTCGCGCCGTGGCGCCCGCGCCCTCCTTCCACGGGAAGATGGCGAAGGTGGCGGGATCCGGCCGCAGGTACATGTCGGACTCCTGGATGCGGACGAAGCCCTCGATGGAGGAGCCGTCGAACATGATCTCGTTCGCGAGCGCCTTGTCCAGCTGGGTGGCGGGGATCTCGACGTTCTTGATCACGCCCAGGATGTCGGAGAACTGCAGGCGGATGAACTTCACGTCCAGATCGCGCACGAGCCGGCGGACATCGTCAGCCGTCTTGGCCTGGTTCATCGTCTCGCTCCCTCTCCCGCAAACGGCGAAGGAACTGGTCCCGCCCCACGAGCGGGTACAGGCTCGGTGCCTCCGGCCGCACGAAGCCTTCCTTGGCGGGCAGCTCCTCCACGCGGCGCCGCGCGGGGCGGGCCTGAAGCGCCGCCAGCGCCTGCGCCAGCGTGTAGCCGCGGGCCAGGAACGAGGCCAGGGACTGGAGCCGGGCGACGTCGTCCTCGGAATACAGCCGGTGTCCGCCCGCGGTGCGTTCCGGCCGGACGACGCCCTTCTGCTCGTAATAGCGGATCTGCCGCTGGCTGAGGCCCGTCTTCCGTTCCACCTGACCGATCGTGTACCGGCTCAAGCGAGCGTCCCCTCACACGTTTGTCAGGTTTGTGTCAGGTTCGTTGCCAGCATACGTGGGTCCAAGCGCGCCTGTCAAATCTTTGTCAGGTTTTTTGAGCGGCATCCCGCAAAGCGTGCAGGCGCCGGATGCCAGCGAGGCCTCGCGCCACTCAAGGCGTGCAGCCGCCTCCCCTTCGATGTGGGCCCGCCGGCGCGCCTCGCGCGCTCCGTGAGCGTACCCGCCCGCGAAACCGGCGGCGAAGCCGGCGAGCGCCGCGGCGGCCAGAGAGCATGCGGCCGCCCACAGAGGAACGTCCCAAGGCGCCGTCAACCGTCCTTCCCCCTCCCCCGCCGCGCGGCGAGCGCCCGCAACGCCACCGCGCCGCCCCCGAAGGCCAGCACGGCCGCGGCCAGGGAGGCCTCCACGCCCAGCGCCGCGGCCGCCAAGGCGGCAGAGAAGCCCCACGCGGCGGCGCGCGGCCAGCGCGCGCCGAGGTACGAGACGGCCGGCGACGGGTCGTCCGCCAGGTCGTCCGCCAGGTCCACGGAGAGGAGGCTGAGGAGCGCCGCCGTGCCGAGCGCCGGCCCGCCCGCCCAGAGGCAGAGCGCCCCGGCGAGGGCCGTCTCCTGCCACGCGCGCAGGCCGCTCGGCATGCGACCGCGCGGCTCCCGCAGCATGCCGGCGGCGTAGGCCGCCAGGGCGCAGGCGGAGGCCGCCCGCGCGTCCAAGGCGGCGGCGGCGGCGAGCGCGGCCAGCGCATAGGCCGCCGCGCCGGCGCCGAGCCTCGCCGTCCAGTTGGGCGTGCGGGCGCCAGCGTCCAGTGGAGCGTCGAGCAGATCGTCGACGAGCCGCACCGCCACGGCGACCGCCGCCACGGCGAGCCAGCGCGCCAAGAGCGGCCAGCCGTCCATAAGGCCACCCCCTACCAGCGCCCCGCGAAGAAACGGCGCACGTCTGGAAAACCGAGGCGGGTCACTGAGGAGACGGGGATCACGCGCGCCTCCGGGAACGCGCGGCGGATGCGCTCCAGGCCGAGCGGCGCCTGGGGCAAGTCCATCTTGCTAGCGAGCACGGAAAAGGGCCCGCGCCCCGCCATGAAGCGCACGATCTCGCGGTCGACGTCCGCGATGGCGCGCCCGTCGCGTCCTGCGCGGTCGGCGTCGATGAGGTGCAGTACGGCCTCCGCCGACCGCAGGGCGCGCAGCGTCTGCGCCATCGCCTCGCGCACGGCCGCCTCCTGATGGATGTCGTCGGAGAGGCCGGTCGTGTCCGTGAGGCGGATGACGCGCACATGCTTGCGCACCGGCACTTCGACGTCGACGGCCTGTAGGGCGCGCGTCTTGTGATCGGCGCCGTCGACGAGCTCAGCGCGCGCGCGGGATATGGGCAGCGTCAGGATGTGCGTCGGCTCGCCGGGCGCCGTGACGTGCAGGCGCAGCTCCTGGACGTTGAGGAAGGCCGCGAACTGGATGAGGAAGAGGGTCTTTCCGGCGCGCGGCTGGCCGGTGACGAGGACCGTGTTCACGGCAGCACACCGATGAGGTCCACCGCCCGGATCGTCATGAGGTCCTCCACGGTGGTCGTCGGCTGCTGGACGAGCCTCAGCGCCTGGCGGCGGATGGCGCGCTCGATGATGTTGCGCGTGAGCCGGGCGTTGCCCGTGCTGAGCAGCCGCTGGTTCTCCGGCGCGCGCAGGATCTCCTCAAGCTTGGCGCGGGCGTCCTCGGCGAAGCGGTACTGGCGCTTCTGCAACATGAGGTCGGCGATCCTCATCAGTTCCCCCACCGAATAGTCCGGGAAGTCGATCTGGATCGGGAAGCGCGAGCGCAGGCCCGGGTTCGTGCGCAGGAAGTACTCCATCTCGTCGTTGTAGCCGGCGAGGATGAGGATGAGATTGTCCCGGTGGTTCTCCATCGCGCGCACCAGCGTGTCAATGGCTTCCTTGCCGAAGTCCTTCTCGCCTCCCCTGGCCAACGAATACGCCTCGTCGATGAAGAGAATGCCATCGAGGGCGCGCCGGATCTGTTCCCGCGTCTTCTGGGCCGTGTGGCCGATGTACTCGCCCACGAGGTCGGCGCGCTCCACCTCGACGAGGTGGCCCTTGGCGAGCACGTCCATCTCGCGGAAAAGGCGCCCGAGGAGGCGGGCGATGGTCGTCTTGCCGGTGCCCGGGTTGCCGCGGAAGACCATGTGCAGGGCGAGGGGATCGGTCGCGAGGCCCGCCTCCGCGCGCCGGCGGCGCACCTCGACGAACGCGTGCAGCTCCCGCACGAGCTCCTTGACCTGGCGCAACCCCACAAGACCGTCGAGCTCCTGCAGCACGGCCGCCACCCTCGCCTCCCGCCCGTTCCCCGCCGCCGGCGGCTCCTCGCGCAGGAGGGCGAGCGCCCTCGCCGGCCCCAGCCTGCCCTCCTCCAGCCCGCGCAGCGCATCTTCAAAGGATTCGCGGGACTCGCGCGGCGCGCGCGCGGGGTGGCTCGGCGGCATCGCCAAGGGCGGCCGTCCGGCTTCGTGCACGGCCACGGAACATCCCCCTTCCGCCCCCCGCCCCGGGGGGCGTTGCGCATTATACGGGGCGCGCCGGCCGGGCGTGCGACGAGCGGGCGGAGCGCGGCCGGAACCTTGCGGCTCGCCCGGGCGGCCGCACGCGCCGCCCGCCGGCGGCCGGCCGCCTCCCCCGGGACCGCGCGCGAGTGACAGCGCGCGACACGCGCCTGTGGAAAGGCCTGTGCACAACTAGGGGTCTGACTGTGGATGGACGGGCGCGGGCCGCCGCCCCTCCTCAAAGAAGGCCCGGAACCAACCGGCGAGGAGGGCCGCCGGCTCCTCGACGCGGTCGAGGTCGAGCCAGACGATGCCCGGCTCGCGGCGGAACCATGTGTACTGCCGCTTCGCGAAGCGGCGCGTGTTGCGCACGAGGAGGGCGACCATCTCCTCGTACCCGTAACGGCCCTGCAGGTGGCCGATGACCTCCTTGTAGCCGAGGGCCTGGAAGGCCGGCAGATCGGGAGGATACCGCTCCAGTAGCCGGCGCACCTCCTCGACGAGCCCGTCGCGCAACTCGCGGTGCACGCGCTCCTCCACGCGCGCGTAAAGGTGCGCGCGCGCGCGCGTCAGGCCCACCACAAGGCGCTCGTACGGCGGTTCCGCGCCCTCCCGCAGCCACCGTGAGAACGGCACGCCGGTCTGCGCGTGCACCTCCAGCGCGCGGATCACGCGCCGCGTGTTGTGGGGATCGATGCGCCGCGCCGCTTCCGCGTCGACAGCCGCCAGGCGCCGGTGGACGGCTACGGGCCCCTCCCGCTCCGCCAGCTCCCAGAGCGCGCGGCGTAGTCGCGGGTCCGGCGGCGCGGGATTGAAGCGGTAGCCCAGGGTGGCCGCGCGCACGTACAGCCCCGTGCCGCCCACGAAGAGCGGCCGCCGGCCGCGCGCCAGCACCTCGCGCACGGCGCGCGCCGCCTCCTCGCAGTAGCGCACCACGTGGAAGGGCTCGTCCGGGTCGACGAGGTCGATGAGGTGGTGAGGCACGCGCCGGCGCACCTCCGGCGGCGGCTTGTCCGTGCCGATGTCCATGCCGCGGTAGACGGCCGTGGAGTCGGCGGAGAGGATCTCCGCGCCGACCCTTTCCGCCACCTCCACCGCCAGCTCCGACTTCCCCACGGCCGTCGGACCGACGATCGCGCCGACGCGCGGGCGCTCCGAGACCACCGCACTCCTCCTCCCGGCTAGTCGGCGGCCGCCGGCCCGCGCCCGCCGCCGGCGCGCCGCCCGAAGCGGCGTTCGAGCTCGGCGGAGGGGATCTTCCACACCGTGGGGCGGCCGTGCGGGCAGGTGAAGGGCTCCTCCAGCGAGGCCAGCCTGTCGAGGAGCGCCTGGGCCTCCGCCGGGGACAGGCGGTCCCCGGCCTTGACGGCCGCCTTGCAGGAGGCGAGGGCCAGCGCCGGCGCGCGCGGGTCACCGGCGGCGCCCTCATCCTCCAAGAGTTCCTCGACGAGCTGGGCCACGGCCTCCTGAGGATCCCCGTAAAGGAGGGCGGGCACGGCGCGTACGACGAGGCTGTCGGGGCCGAAGGGCTCCGCCACCACGCCGAACCTCTCCCAGAGAGCTCTCCGCTCCTCGAAGAGAGCCAGGCGCGCGGGCGGCACGGGCACGACGAGCGGCAGGGCGAGCGGCTGCGCCGCGACGGCGCGCGCGTCGCGCAGGAGTTGCTCATAAAAGATCTTCTCGTGGGCGGCGTGCTGGTCGACGATGTAGAGACCGTCCGGCCCCTCGGCCAGGAGGTATGTGCCGAGCACCGCGCCGGCGTGGCGCAGCGGCGGCAGACGCCTTCCGCCCTCAGGGATCGCGGCCGCCGGCTCGTAAAGCCGCAGCGCCTCGGCGACGCGCTCCGCGGACAGCGGGGCCGCGGACGGCCGCAGCGGGCTCCACGCAGCCGCCGTCTCGCTCTGGGCAGCGTTGCCCGGCGGGGCGGCGCCGCGCCAGGGCGTCGCGGCCGGCCGCGACCCTCCGGAAGCCCCGGAGGCGGGCGGGGCGCCCCACTCCGGTGTCAAGTCTGCTGACTTGAGAGCTATGGCGATCGCGTGGTGGACGAGGCTCGTCATGCGGCGCTCGTCGGCGAAGCGGACTTCCAGCTTCCTCGGGTGCACGTTGACGTCGACGACCGCCGGGTCGACGCGCAGGTGCAGGATGAAGGCCGGGAAGCGGCGCGCGGGCAGGAGGCCGCGGTACGCCGCCTCCGCCGCCGCGCGCAGGCCCGCGTGGCGCACGGCGTGGCCGTTGACGATCAACATCTGCAGCGCGCGGCTGGCGCGCGCCAGCTCCGGCCGAGCCGCCAGCCCCTCGACGGCCGCCCCTTCCGCGGCGCGCGCCACCTCCACGCAGCCGCGCGCGAACTCCGGCCCATAGAGCGCGGCCGCCGCGTCCCGCAGGCGGCCGCGCCCGTCCGTGCGCCAGAGCACGCGCCCGTCCGAGCGAAACTCAAACGACACGTGCGGGAAGGCCAGCGCCAGCGCCTCCGCCGCCTGGGAGCAAGCGGCCGTCTCCGCCGCGGCGGAGCGCAGGCCGGCCGCGCGCGCGGGCGTGTTGTAAAAGAGGTCGCGCACCGTCACGGTGGTGCCCGGCGGCGCCCCGACGGGCTCCTCGCGCTCCACGACGCCGCCCGCGGCCGCGATGCGCCAGGCGCGCTCCGCGCCCTGCGGCCGCGTGACGAGATCCAGGCGCGAGACCGAGGCGATGCTCGGCAAGGCCTCGCCCCGGAAGCCGAGGGTGGCGAGCGACCGCAGGTCCTCGAGGCTCTGGATCTTGCTGGTGGCATGGCGCAGGAGGGCGAGACGCGCGTCCTCCGGCGACATGCCCTCACCGTCGTCGCGCACGATGACGGTGCGCGCACCGCCGCCCGTCACCTCGATGACGATGCGCCGCGCTCCGGCGTCGAGCGCGTTCTCTACGAGCTCCTTCACCACGGAAGCCGGCCGCTCCACGACTTCCCCGGCGGCGATCTGGTCGGCCGTGCGGCTGTCGAGGATGCGGATGCGGCTCACGGGCGTCCCTCCCGGCCAAAGCGGCGCTTCCACTCGTAGATGAGGTGCAGCGCGTCCCGTGGCGTGAGCGCGTCGGGATCGAGCGCACGGAGGAGGCGCTCCAGGGGGTGCGGTGGGCGCGCCTCCGCCACCGGGGCCGGAAAGAGGCTCAGCTGCGCCGGCGACGCGACCCCCTCCTCCGCCTGCGCCGCCACCTCCCGCGCGGACGCGGCTGCACCGCCGCCTTCGGACTCCAGGGCCGCCAGCACCTGCCGCGCCCGCGCGAGCACCGCCTCCGGCAGCCCGGCCAGCGCCGCCACATGGATGCCGTAGCTGCGGTCGGCGGCGCCGGGGCGCACGTGGTGCAGGAAGACGATCTCCCCGCTCTCCGGCCGCTCCTCCACCGCCATCGTGAGGTTGCGCACGCCGGGCAGGCGGCCCTCCAGCGCCGTGAGCTCCTGGTAGTGTGTCGTGAACACGGTGCGCGCCTTCACGCGCAGGATGAGGTCCTCCGCCACCGCCCAAGCGATCGCTAAGCCGTCGTAGGTGCTCGTGCCGCGGCCGATCTCGTCCACCACCACGAGGCTGCGCTCCGTGGCGTGGCGCAGGATGCGGCTCGTCTCCACCATCTCCCGCATGAAGGTGGACTCGCCGGCGGCCAGGTCGTCGCTCGCGCCGATGCGCGTGAAGATGGCGTCGGCGAGGCCGATGCGCGCGTGCGAGGCCGGCACGAAGCTGCCCGCCTGCGCGAGCAGCACGCAGAGCGCCGCCGCGCGCGCATAGGTGGATTTGCCGGCCATGTTCGGCCCCGTCAGGAGGAGGAAGCGCCCCTCCGCATCCATGTGCACGTCGTTGGGCACGTAGCGGCCGGGGCCCATGAGGGCCTCCACCACCGGGTGGCGCAGCGCCTGCACCTCGAGCACCGGCTCCTCGCACAGCGCGGGCCGCACGTACCCCCGCGCGGCCGCCAGCTCGGCAAAGCCCGCAATGACATCGAAGACGGCTAGGGCGCGCGCCAGGCGCTGCAGCTCCGCCGCGCGGCCGGCGACGCGCGCGCACAGCTCGCAGAAGATCTCCTCCTCGAGCTCCAGGGCGCGCTCCGCCGCGTGGGTGAGCCGGTCTTCAAGTTCCTTGAGCTCGCCCGTCACGTACCGCTCCGCGTTGGCGAGCGTCTGCTTGCGGACGTAGTCGGCCGGCACGGCGCGCCGGTGCGCGTGGGTGACCTCGATGTAGTAGCCGAACACCTTGTTGTAGCCGATTTTGAGGGAACGGATGCCGGTGCGCTCCCGCTCCCTCTGCTCCAGGCGCGCGAGCGTGTCGCGGCTGTCGCGCTGCAGGGCGCGCAACTCGTCGAGCTCCGCCGAGACGCCCTCCCGCACCGTGCCGCCGTCCGCCACGCTGAGGGGCGGCCGTTCGGAGAGGATCTCCTCAAGGGCGGAGGAGACATCCGCGGGCGGCTCCAGGTCCGCGGCATGCTCCGCGAGCACCCCGGCCGCCGCCTCGCCGGCTGCGGCGCGCACGCGCGCCGCAGCCCGCAGCGATTCCCTCAACGCGGCGAGGTCGCGCGGCGTGGCGCGCCCGGTGGCGGCGCGCGCCACGAGCCGTTCCACGTCGTGCGCCCCCTTGAGCGCCAACCGCACCGCGGCGCGGGCCGTCCCGTCCTGGAGGAGCGCGGCCACCGCCTCAAGGCGCGCCTCGATAGCGCGCCGCTCCCGCAGGGGGAAGTCCAGCCAGCGCCGCAGAAGGCGGGCGCCCAGCGGCGTGGCTCGCGGTGACGGGCGACGCCCCGAAGCCTCATCCTCATCGACGAGCTCGGCCGGGGGACGTCGACGGAGGACGGCATCGCCATCGCTCACGCGGTGATCAGTACATCCACGACGTCGTCGGCGCTAAGGCGCTCGTGTCAGAGCCCCATTTCACGAACTGGCGGCGCTCGAAGGGCGGCTTTCCGGGCTGGTGAACGTCCACATGGGCGTCGAGGTCGAGGCGGAGCGGATCCCTCTTTACGTATCGGCTCCGCCCGGGGCGTTCCCGCTCGTACGGCATCGCCGTCGCCGCTCGAGCCGAGGCTCCCGGAGCGGATCATTCGCGGAAGCGCTCTTGAAGCGCTACGGCAGCCGGACGCCGGAAGAGCAGCCGGCGCTTTTTGAGGGAAACCGACCACGGTCAGAGACGGCGGGGGATGATCCCGGTCGAGACGACGCTCGGCACGACGGAGTCCCGCCCGCCGGAGACGGCCACAAGGAGCCGTGCCCCCGGGGGCAGGAGACCCTGCCGCGCCGCGCGGCGGATCGCCTCCTCGACGGCCGTCCCGCCTTCCACTTCTCGACCTCCCCCGGCCGCCCCGCAGGGATCTGCGGGCGGGCGCCTTCAACCTTCTCCGCCGGCCAGCCAGGCGCGCGCCAGCTCGATGTCCTGCGGCCGGATCTCGTGGCCGGCGTCCGTCCAGCGCAGCGTCACATCGGCGCCGGCGGCCTTCAGCCGCCCCGCCAGCCGCTCTGGGTGGCCGGCCGGCACCACCGCGTCCCGGCGGCCGGCGAGGATCAGCACGCGCACGCCGTGGAGCGCCGGCGGCCGCGGCGGCTCCAGCGGCACCATGGCGCGGAAGAGCACGGCCGACGGCAGCGTGCCGGGCTCCAAGAGCAGGAGGCTGGCGGCGATGTTCGCGCCGTTCGAGTACCCGACGGCCACCAGGCCCTGCGGCTCGAAGCCGTGGCGCGCGGCCGCCTCGGGGATGAACGCCGCCAGCTCCTGCGTGCGCCGGATGAGGTCGGCATCATCAAAGACGCCCTCCGCCAGCCGGCGGAACCAGCGCCGCGCCGTGCCCTCCAGCACCTTCCCGCGCACGCCGAGGAGGTTCGCCTCCGGGTCCAGCGCGCGGCCGAGGGGCACGAGGTCCCGCTCGTCGCCGCCCGTGCCGTGTAGGAGGAGCAACGTGCGCCGCGCCCCTGCGCGGCCGGGCAGGAAGACGTGCCAGAAGCCGAGGATCTCTTCCGCCACGGCCCCTACCGCTCCTCCAGCCCGGCCAGCGCGCGCGTGTCCAGCGGGCGCAGGTGCGCCTCGATGGTCGCGCGGTAGGGCTCCAGGTACGGCGGCAGCGCGAGCCGCTCTCCGAGGTGTTCGAAGTCCTCGTCGGCCTCGAAGCCCGGCCCGTCGGTGGCCAGCTCGTACAGGATGCCGTTCGGCTCCCGGAAGTAGATCGACCGGAAGTAGAAGCGCTCCACGATGCCCGAGGTACGGAAGCCGCGGCCCTCCAGGCGCTCCAGCCAGGCCGCGTGCTCCTCCGCGTCCGGCACGCGGAAGGCGACGTGATGCACGCCGCCCTTCCCCTGCCGCTCCGGCGGCAGGTCGGGCCGCTCCTCCACGTGCACCTCCGCGCCGGGACCGCCCGCGCCGGTGGCGTAGACGAGGACCTCGCCGCCGCCCGGGGCCTCGTAGCGGCCGGCGGGACGGAAGCCCAACACCTCGGTCAGCACGCGCACGGACGGTTCGGCCTCGCGCACGGTGATCGTCACCGGGCCGAGGCCGCGGATGCCGAACTCCGCCGGGACGGGGCTCCGTTCCCAGGGACGGCCGCCCGGGACGCCGGCCTCCCCGTCCTCCGCGGTGAGGACGAGGCGCTGGCCTTCGAAGTCGCGGAAGGCGAGGGTCAGGCGGCCGGCGCGCGGCTGGGGCTCGTCGTGCTCCACACCCAGGCGCTCGAAGCGCTCCCGCCAGTAGTCCAGGGCGCGCCGGTCCGGCACGCGCAGGCCCACGCTGGAGATGCTGTGCGTGCCCGGCCGGTCGGGGGCGAGGTGCGGGATGTCGAAGAAGGTCAGCTCCGTCCCGGGGCGTCCGCGCTCGTCCCCGTAGAAGAGGTGGTAGGAGGTGACGTCGTCCTGGTTGACCGTCTTCTTCACGAGGCGCAGGCCCAAGGTCCGCGTGTAGAAGCGGACGTTGCCGGGGGCGTCCGCCGTCAGCGCCGAGACGTGATGGATGCCTAAGAGCTCCATGGTCCACGACTCCTCTCACGCGCCGCGCCACGGCCGCCTGAGGCCGGCGGCGGAGAGCGGCGTGCCCGTTCCAGTTTGCGCAGGAGCGCGAGCAGGCGGCGGCGCTCCTCGAGGCTCAGCGCTTCGAACTGCGCCGCCTGCAGCCTCTCCTGCTCCGGCACAACCTCCGAGTAGAGGCGGCGCCCGGCGGGTGTCAGGCGCAGACGCTTGACGCGGCCTTCGCGCTCGCGCTGCAGGAGCCCGCGCGCTTCCAGCCGGGCGACGAGCTGCGCCACGTTCCCCTGTGTGACGAAGAGCCGGCGCGCCAGCTCGCCCTGCGTGATGCCTTCCGCCGCGCCGACCTGTGCGAGGACGTCGAACTGCGCCGCCGTGAGGTCCCAGCGCCGCAGGTGCGCGGCCGCCGCGCGCAGGTTCTGGCCATACGCGCGCGCCAGCCGGAACCAGAGCAGGAGGCCGAGCCGGCGGGCGGCGCGCGCTTCACGGTCCATCTGGACAACTCCCCTCCTGTCGTCCATTACACTTTAGAACTAAACCTTCTGAGGTGCAAGCCGGATCGGACCGTGTGCGCCACCATGGGCTGGCAAGCAGCAGGAAATCTCAAATACGAAGTCGTATACGATTTCCCACTCACCGTCCGGGCGCTGCCCATGAGCGGGGTGCGGCCGTGTCACTGGAGCAGCGGGTACTGCAGCTCTTCGTCTCCGGTGTGACGAACGGGTCCATCTATGCGCTCCTCGGCCTCGGCTTGGTCCTCGTCTACAGCACCACGCGCGTCGTCAACGTCGCCATCGGCGATTTCGCCACGCTCTGCGCGCTGGCGGCCGCCACCCTGGTGACCCGCGGCTGGGGCCTCCTGCCGGCCGTGGCCGCCGGTGCCCTCCTTGCCGCCGCGGCGGCCGCGCTGGCCTACCGCGTCGCCATCCACCCCGCGCGCCGGCGCGGGGCCGATCCTGTCACGCTCATGATCATCACCATCGCCCTGCACCTGGCCCTGCAGGGGACCGCCCAGGCGCTGTGGGGCACGCAGCCCTACACGCTGCCCGCCCTGAGCCCGGGCCCCCCCGTGCACGTCCTCCTCGCCGTCGTGGACCGCCAAAAGCTCTGGGTGCTCGCCGTCAGCTTCGCGATCGTGACCCTCCTTGCGCTCTTCTTCAACCGCACCACGGCCGGGCGCGCGCTCCGTGCCTGCGCCGTCAATCCCACGGCCGCGCGCCTCACCGGCATCCCCGTGCACCGCATGGGCCTGGCGGCGTTCGCGCTGGGCGCGGTGCTGGCGGCTGTCAGCGGCGCGCTCATCGCCCCCATCACCCTGGCCACATATGACATGGGCCTCATGCTCGGCCTCAAGGGCTTCGTGGGCGCGGTGATCGGCGGGCTCGTGAACTATCCTCTCACGGTGGCCGGCTGCATCCTCCTGGGGTTGCTGGAATCCTTCGCCGCCGGCTTCCTGGCGTCAGGCTATCGGGACGCAGTGGCGTTCGTGGTGCTGATCGCCGTGCTGATGGCGCGCGCGCTGCCGCTTCTGAGGCATGGCGTCATGGTGAGTGAGGAGGCGGCGAAGGAATAATGAGGATCCGTGGGCGCGAGGCCGCGGGCCTGGCCGCTGCCGCCGCATGGGCGCTCCTCCCGTGGGCGGTCAGCGATCGCCTCTCGCTCTCCATCTTCGTCCTCATCGGACTCTACGTGCCGGTGGTGGCCGGCGTCGCGCTGCTCGCCGGACACGCAGGCCAGGTCTCCCTGGGCCAGGCGGCGTTCTACGGCCTCGGCGCCTACGGCAGCGCCATCCTCTCCACGCGGCTCGGCGTGCCGCCTCTCCTCAGCATCCCCGCCGCCGTGGCCGTCACCGGGTTGGCGGCCTACGCCATCGGCCGGCCGATCTTCCTGCTGCGCGGCCACTACCTGGTCGTCGCCACACTGGGGCTCAACGTCATCGTCAGCGTGGTCCTGCGGCAGTGGGTGAGCCTCACCGGTGGGGCGAGCGGCATCAAGGACGTGCCGCCGCTCGCGGTGGGGCCCTTCGAGATCCGCGGCGACCTGGGCTACTACTACGTGACGGGCGCCTTGGCCGCCGCCTCGCTGGTGCTCTGCGCCCACCTCGTCCGTTCCCGCTACGGACGCGCGCTCCAACTCGTGCGGACGAGCGAGACGGCCGCGGAGACCCTGGGCATCGACCCGTCCCGCGCGAAGACGGGCGTGTTCGTCCTCAGCGCCATGCTCGCGGCCGCGCCGGGCGCGCTCTATGCGCACTACCTCGCGTACGTGAACCCGGCCCCCTTCGAGTTCACCTTCTCCGTGGACGTGCTGATGATGGGCGTCATCGGCGGACTGCCGCACGTGCCCGGCGCCCTCGTGGGCACGGCCCTCGCCGTCCTCTTGCGGGAGGCCCTGCGCAGCTTCGTGCCGCGCATCTTCGGCGGGGCCGCCACGGGGGAGTTCGAGTCGATCGCCTTCGGCCTTCTGTTGGCCGCCGTGACGGTGCTGTCGCCGGACGGCCTCTGGCCGCACCTGAGGGACGCGGCGCTTTGGGCGGCGCGCGGCGGGCGGCGCCGCGCGGCGGAGAGCCGTGGCACGAGCAGCCCGGCGGATGCGGCCGCGTCCGCACGCGGGGAGGAGTCCGTGGCACCACGCGCGCTGCCTGCCCGGGGCGCCGCTCAAATGGTGGACGCGGACGGCGCGGGCGACGTCGTGCATGGGGGACGCGCGGCCGCCACCGCTCCGGTCCTCGAGGTCGAGGGCGTGCGGCGAGACTTCGGCGGCCTCACGGCCGTGAGCGGCGTCTCCTTCACCGTTCGCCCAGGCGAGGTGTTCGCCGTCATCGGCCCCAACGGCGCAGGCAAGACCACGCTCTTCAACCTGGTCTCGGGCGTGCTGCGCGTCACGGCGGGGCGCATCGCACTGGAGGGGCGCGCCCTCGACCGGATGCCGGCCCACCGCGTGGCCGCGCTGGGGGTCGCGCGCACCTTCCAGACGCCGCGCCTCGCGCCGCGCCTGACCGCGCGGGAGAACGTCATGGCCGGCCTGCACATGAGGCTGCGTGCGGGGATGCTGGGTTCGCTCCTGGGCCGCGCGCGCGCCGAAGAGAGGCGCGCAAGAGAGGAGGCCGGCCGGCTGCTCGACACCCTGGGCGCCGGCGCCTTCTGTGACACCCCGGCCGGGGACCTGCCCTTCGGCGCGCTGCGCCTCGTGGAACTGGCACGCGCCCTGGCCGCCCGTCCGAAGCTCCTCTTGCTCGACGAACCGGCCTCCGGGCTCAGCGCCGAGGAGCGCGCCGCCCTCTTCCGCCATGTGCGCCGCGCGGCCGATTCCGGCGTCGCAGTGCTGCTCGTGGAACACGACATGGACTTCGTGCTCGGGCTGGCCGACCACGTCCTCGTGCTGCATCACGGAGAGCCGATCGCCTGGGGCACGCCGGAGGAGATCCGCCGCGACGAGCGCGTGCTGGCGGCGTATCTCGGAGCGCCGGCGGCCGCCGCCGGCGCCGCCGCGTCGCCGCGCCCCACCCGTGCGCCGTCGGGGCCGCCGCTTCTCTCCGTGCGCGATGTGCGCGCCGGCTACGGCCGTATCCGCGTCCTCCACGGGGTGAGCTTCGAGGTTCACGAGGGAGAGGTCGTCGCCATCCTCGGGCCGAACGGCGCCGGCAAGACGACGCTGATGCGCGCTGTGGCCGGCCTTCTGCCCGCCGAGGGCGAGGTGGCGTACGCGGGCCGTCGCCTGGACCGCCTGCCGGCGGAGCGGATGGTGGCGCTCGGCGTGGCGCTGGTGCCGGAGCGGCGCGAGTTGTTGGAGTCGATGAGCGTGCGCGACCACCTCATCTTGGGGGCCTATGCGCGTCGCGGTCGCGGTGCACGCCGGGAGGCGGCCGCAGACCTGGAGGAGGTGCTGGCGCTCTTCCCCGACCTGCGCGAAAAGGCAGCGTCCCCGGCCCGCTCGCTCTCGGGCGGCCAGCAGCAGATGCTGGCCATCGCGCGCGCCCTCATGAGCCGGCCCCGAGTGCTGCTGCTGGACGAGCCGCTTCTCGGGCTCGCGCCGAAGGTAGTGGGCGAGATCCTCGAGACCGTCGCCCGGCTGCGCGAGCGCGGTCTGGCCGTGGTGATCGTGGAGCAGAACGCGGCCGCCACGCTGCGCGCCTGCGACCGCGCCTACGTGCTGCGCGGCGGGCGCATCGTGCACGAGGGCGCGGCGGCGGAGCTGGCGCGGGAGGGGCGCCTGCGGGGGCTCTTCATCGGCTCGGCGGCGGGAGGTGAGGGGGCCGGGTAGGAAACACCGAGGCGGGCGGATGGCGGTACAGCGCGACGACCAGAGCGAATGAAGACAGGGAGGGGTGGACATGCGCACACGTTGGCGGACTGCGGCGTTCGGTGTCCTCCTGGCGGCGCTCCTCGTGGGGACGGCCGCCTGCGGATCCGCGCCAGCCGCGAAATCGGAGGCCGGCACGACGTCCGAGGCGGCCAAGGCGCCCATCCGCATCGGCTTCGTGGTCTCCCAGACGGGCAACGCCGGCTCGCTGGGCCAGCCTGAGGCCAATACAGTGGAACTCTACAAGGACCAGCTGTCGGAGATCGACGGTCACCCTGTGGAATGGCTCGTCGTCGACGACGGCTCGGATCCCACGCAGGCCGTGGTCGCCGTGAAGCGTCTCATCGAGGAGGACAAGGTGGCGGCCGTCGTCTGCTGCACCATCAGCCCGAGCGCCGCGGCGATCGTCGACACGGTGCAGTCCGCGCAGCTGCCGGGCATCTCGCTGGCGGCCTCCGCGGCCGTGGTCACGCCCGCCTCCGCACACCGCTGGATGTTCAAGACGCCGCAGAATGACGCGCTCATGATCGACATCCTCACCGACTACATGGCGTCCCACGGCGTGAAGAAGCTGGCGTTCATCGGCTTCGATGACGACTACGGCCAGGGCGGCAAGAAGGCGCTGGAGTCCATCGCGCCGTCGAAGGGTATCACGATCGTGGATGAGGAGTCCTTCAAGCGCACGGACACCGACGCCACTCCCCAGGTGACGAAGATGGCGGCCGCCAAGCCGGACGCCTTCATCATCTGGGCCATCCCGCCCGGGGCGGACGTGGCGGAGAAGAACATCAAGGACCTGGGTCTCACGCAGCCCGTCTACCAGAGCCACGGGGTGGCGAATGCGAACTTCATCCAGCTCGGCGGCGCGGCCGTGGAAGGCACGATCCTGCCGGCTGGGAAGCTGCTTGTGGCCGCCCAGCTGCCCGACAGCGACCCGCAGAAGGCTGTGCTCCTGAAGTATAAGGAGACCTACGAGGCGAAGTATGGGGCGGGCACGGCCAACACGTTCGGCGGCCATGCCTATGACGCGATGTACATCCTCGCCGCAGCCATCGACCGCGCGCTGAAGGCCGGCGCCGACCCGGCCGACCTGCCTGCCTTCCGCGCCGCGTTGCGCGACGCCATCGAGGCGACGCACGACTTCGTCGGCATCTCCGGCATCTTCAACTACAGCCCCGACGACCACCACGGTCTCGATCACCGCGCGGCCACCGTCGTGACGATCCAGGGGGGCACGTGGACGCTCGCGCCGTAGGCCGGTGACGGCCCGCGGCGGCGCCCGCCGGAGCGCCGCTGCGGCCAGGGGCGCGTGGGTTGGAGAGGCGCGACGGGCGGCGGGGCACGGTCCCCGCCGCCCGTGTGTCCTGGGGTTGGCGACGCGTCTTGGGCGGGTGCCGCCGCGCCGGCGGGGCGGCGCCCTTCAGCGCAGGGGCTCCACCATGCCCGGCAGGAGGCGGACGACGAGCGCTGTGAGGTCGTCGTGGGCGGCGTCGCGCGCGCGGCGCGCCGCCTCCTCCACGAGGCCGGCGGCGAGGCGGGCCGGGTCAGCCTCCGGGTGGGCGGCGAGGTAGCCGCGCACCCAGTCTTCCCGGGATGCCGGCTGGCGGCTGGCGTCCCACACGCCGTCGCTGACGAGCACGACGACGTCGCCCGGCCGGAGGGCGTGGCGCTGGAACTCGACGCGCACCTCGCGCAGGATGCCGAGCGGCACGCTGCCGCCGCGCACGGCCGCGACTTCGCCCCCGCGGAGGATGTAGCCCGGTGCGGCGCCGACCTTGAGGAAGCGGGCGGTGCCCTCGCGCCGGTCGATGAGCGCGAGGTCCAGCGTGGCGAAGGACTCTTCATAGGAGCGCAGGAGCAGGGTGGCGTTGACGCCGTGGACGGCCGTCTCGCAGTCCACCCCGGCGTCGAGCAGGCCTTCGAGGAGGGTCACGGCCGCCTGGGACTGGCGGGCCGCCTCGGGACCGACGCCCATGCCGTCGCTGAGGACGACGAGCAGCTGGTTGCCCTCCAGCTCCTTGACGAGATGGGTGTCGCCGGAGACGAGGCGCCCCGGCCGGGCGCGCTTGGCGACCCCCACCTGATAGCGCAGCACCGGCGCGCTGAAGCCGGGGCCGGTCTCGGCCGCCGCCGCCGCGAGCCGCTCGAAGACGCCGGCCACGCCGCGCAGCTGCGCCGCCGCCAGGCTGCGGCCGCCCGAGAGCCGCCGCTCCCATTCCTGGTCCCGGCGCGCGTGGTCGAGGAGGAGGTTGGCGGCCACGACGATCTCCCCCGGACGCCGGCAGCCGGTGGCCCAGAAGCCGGTGAGCTGCCCGCGGGACAGCCGGCCCTGGGCCTCCGCCGCCCGCCAGAGCTCCTCGACGGCGGCGCGCGTGCGCGCGCCCTCGCGCTGCCAGCAGGCGGCGTGGCTCGGGCAGCCCGTGCACACCGCCTCCCTGAGCCGTTCGGCGAGCGGCGCCGCGGGCGCCCTGCGCACGCCGGCGCGCGCGGGAGGGTCGAAGGTGTCGGCCATCTTGCGGAAGACGCTGGCGAGGTGGTGCAGGTCGGGGTGCGTGCCGGCGGCTCCCGCGCGGCGCGCGGCGCGGCGGCGGCGGGCGGCGGCGACGGCGCGCGCGGCGCGGGCCAGGGCGGCGGCCGCGCGCCGCGCGGGGGAGGCGCCGGCCTGGAGCGCGGGGGCTCGGCCCGCGATGGCGCGGGGCGCGCCCGCGTAGGACGCGGCCGCGAGGGGCGCCATGGCGCGGGGCGCGGCGGCCGTCGCGCGGGCCGATGCGTGGGCGCCGCGCGCGGCGGCGCCGGGGGAAGGCGCCGGGGCGCCCGCGGCCGCCCGCGCGGCGGCGCCTGGATCCGCAGCCGTCGCGCCGCGCCCCGGCCCCTCCATCCCCGGCCCGCCCGGCACCACCCGGAGAGTGGAGCGCCGGCGCGCCGCTCCGTGCGCGTGCGCCACGCCGCCCGCTGGGCGCGCCGCCGCCCCGCGCGCCGGCCGCGGCCAGCCTGCGCCCCTCAGCGGTGCGCGCGGCCACACGCGCTCCGGCGTGAGGAGGAACGCCAGGGCTCCGGCCACCAACCCCGCCCCTGCGGCTGCGTCCGGCAACTCCGCGAGCGGGCTGGGCAGGAGCGCCAGGCCGCTCCCGGCGAGCAGGCCGAACACGGCGGCTCCACGCCCCCACGGAGCGAATGCTCCGGCCAGGAGGCCGCCCAAGCCCCAGCCGGCCGCCAGCACCGGCCCGCCGCTACCCATGAGCACGCTGGCCGCCCCGAGGGCGATGCCCGTCGCCGCCGCCGCCCCGGCCCCTGCGAGGCGCGCCGCCGCCAGCGTGACGTACGTCACCAGCACTGTGCGCAGGTCGAGCGGCCCGAAGGCGATGCCGCCCATACCGCCGATGGCGACGGCGGCCGCCGTGGCGGCGCCGACCGCCACGGCCAGTGCGTCCGGCTCCCCTTCGGCGGCCGCAAGGCCGCCCTCCGCTTCAGCCAGCCGCACCACCGCCGGGGCGGACCCTCCCCTAGCTCCGCGCCGCGGCCGCAGGGCCGCCGCGGCCGGGGCGTAGAGACTGGCCAAAAGCGGGATCAGGGCGGCTTGAAAGAGCGTCACCGACCACGCGCCGGCGATGCCCTGCCGGATGGCGAAGGGCGCGCCGATGAGCGCGGCCGCGCCAGCCACCGCCGCCCCCCACCAGGCCGTGCCGGCCGGCGCCGTGCCCTGCGCCCGACCGTAGAGGAACGCGGCCGCACCGAGCAAGAACGCCTGCGCGGCCGGCAGCGGGCCGCCGGACGTGGCCGCCCCCAGCACGGTGCCGGCCAGGGCGACGAGCGCCGCCGGCCCGCCCCAGGTCCAGTCCACGGCCGCCACGAGCGCCGGGCCGAAGGGCGCGAGCACCCCGAGAAGCGCGGCCCGCCCAAAGAGGACGGCTACGGCGAAGAGCGCAAGGGTGGCGGCCGGCGCGCTGCGCGGCCGCGGCGTAGCCGGAGCGCGGCGCGCGGGTCCGCTGCGGCCGGCGTGAGAGGATGTGCTGGCGGACATGGAGCCACCCCCGGCGACGGGTTGTCCCTCCCATCATGGGCGGGACGCCGCCGCGAGGTCTGTCGCACGGCGCTCGGGCCGGGGCAGAGCGCACGACAGGCACGGCGCCGGAGCGACAGGCACGCGGTGTGTGTCGAATCGCGTCCTTGAGGGGCTGTCCCGGCGCGCCGGGCCGGACGGGGCCAGGCCGGAGGGCCGTGTCAGGGAAGGCAGGGCATGGGCGCGCGCGGCGTGAGCCAGGGTGCGGGCGAACGGCGTGCGGCTTCCAGCAGCGCGGCCGCGGAGGCATGGCCGGCAAGCCGTCGCAGCACAGCGCGCGTGGGAGGCAGGAGCGGCGGCCCGCCGGGACCCAGAGCGTCCTCCGGGCGCCACCACTCAAGGCGCACGAACTCCCCCTCGTGCGGTTGCGGCGTCTCTCCGGGCGGCATGGCGGCCGCGTAAAAGCGCGTGTAGAAGCGCACCGCCAGGTGCGGCGGCGCCTCCAGCCAACCGAGGGCCACGAGATCCTCCAGCCGCCCACCCGAGAGATGGGAGAGCATCTCCAGCCGCCCGCCGGCCAAGAGGCGCGCCCGCTCGGGCTCTCCCGGCCGCGGCTCGCCGCCCAGCCAGATGCCCGTCTCCTCGAACGTCTCCCGCACCGCGGCGCGCCGGAAGGCCGGCTCCGGGACGTCGGCCGCCCGTGGCGGCAGGCTTTTGCGGGCCGCGCCGGGACCGGCGCCGCCATCGAGGTCCTCTTCCTGCACGGCCCCGCCGGGAAAGGCGGCCACATCCGGCATCGCGCCGTGCGGCGCGCGGATGCCCATGAGCACCTCCACACCGGCCGCCCCGTCGCGCAGCAGCACGACGCTCGCGGAGGGCCGCGCGGCCACGGGCCCGCGCGCGCGGGGGACGGCCGGCGGCAGGTGCGCGTCCGGGTCGGCGGCGGCCATCACCACCCCGCGCAAGGAACGCGCCACGGCGCAGGGCGGCGCCGCGCGCGCGGAGAGCCCGTAGCGGTCGAGCAGGATGCCCCGCAGGCCCGCCGCCCCGGCACCTTCGATGTCGTTGACGTAATCGTCGCCGACCATCACCGCGCCTTCCGGATCGCAGCCGAGGGCTTCCAGCGCGCGTTGGAAGATGCGCGCATCCGGCTTCTGCACGCCGGCTTCGGCGGAGAGCACGACGGCGTCGAACCAGCCCGCGAGGCCGCACGCGCGCAACACCTCTCGTCCGCCGGCGCCCCAGTTGGACACGGCACCGAGGCGCACGCCCATGGCGCGCAACGCCTCCAGGGCCGGAACGACGTCCGCGTACGGGCGCCAGGCGCCGCCGTCCGCCGCCCAGACGCGCGCCGCCGGCGCGACGGCCGCGCGCGCGGCCGCCGGCGGAAGGCCGAGGGCCGGCGCGGCGAGCTCCACCACGGCGTCCGTATAGTCCTCGATCCAATCGTAGACGGGATCGCCGACGCGGTCCGGGTGGCGGCGCGCAAAGAGCCGATCGGCGCGCGCCAGGAGCTCGTGCACGAAGGCGGCGTCGACGCCTGCCAGCCGCTCCAGCGCCGCGTGGAACGCCTCGGTGCGGCCGTTCGTGAGGAGCGTGTAACTGAGATCGAAGAGCACGGCGGAGAGTGTCGGGGCCATGGGAGGACGATTCGGCCCCGCGCGGGCGTCATCCTGCGCGGCGGCCCCACCGGGCGCCGCGACAGCCACCCTTCAACGCGCGTACAGCCGCCAGATGGCCGGGCGCACGCCCCACATCCGGCGCAGGGCGAGAAGCTCGGGCCCCGGCGGGGCGCCCCCGGTGTAGTACCACGGTTCCGCGAGCACGCGCGCGGGCCGCGGGGCGCGCGCCCTCGTGCCCTCCAGCGCGCCGCCGCGCAGGACCGCCAGCGCCGGGCGGGATCCGCGGGGCTCACCGGCTTCCGAGACGGGTCGCACGGCAGTCCCTCCACGACAACATATTGTGCGGGGGAGCCGCGCCATGCCCGCGGTACAATGGGGTCATCGGCAGGCAAATTCCGGAAAGGGGCGATCCGACATGCCGGTGCTGTCCGATGAAGACCGCGCCCACCAGCTGGCGGGACTCGCCGGCTGGGAGGACGGCGGCGACGAGATCCGCAAGCGCTTCGCCTTCCCGTCCTTCGCGCAGGCCATGGAGTTCGTCGCGAAGGTGGCGGAGCTCGCCCACCGGCGCAACCACCACCCCGACATCCTCATCCAGTACGACAAGGTCACGCTCATCCTCAGCACGCACCGCGAGGGCGGCGTGACCGAAAAGGACATCGAGTTCGCGCGCGCCGTCGACGCGCTAATAAGCCAGTAGCCGTTCCAGCGCGGCCAGATCCTCCGGGCGGTCGACGTCGCGCCACCACTCGCCGGGGATGGCCAGGCGGCGGGCGCGATCGCCCGCTGCCTCCCATATGGCGCGCGCTCCGCGGTCGCCGCTGAGGCGCTGCAGGGCGTCGAAGTCGGCGGCCGGGAAGAGGGCCGGCGGCGTGGGGCCATGGGGACCGCAGGCGACGACGATCGTCCCCGGCCGCCAGGCGGCGGTGAGAGCGCGCAGCACGCGCCCGTCCACCGCCGGCATGTCGCCGAGGCAGAGGAGCAGCCCCTCGGCCCCGGCCTCTGCGGCGCAGCGCGCGGCCACGCGCACGGAGGACGCCATGCCCTCCGCGGCGTGCGGGTTCTGCACGCGGCGCACGGGCACGGGAGCCTCGGGTGGATCCCACGCGCCCGCTTCCTCCCCGGGGGCGGTGACGACGACCACGCCGAGGCTCCATAGGTCCGCCGCCTCCAGCACGCCCCGCAGCGTCCAGGCCAACACCGGCCGCCCCGCGAGCGGCGCGTGCAGCTTGTCCCCGCCGAAGCGCCGCCCGGCGCCGGCGGCGAGCACGGCGGCGAGGAGCCTCACGCCGGCCCCCCGCCCGCGGCGCGCAATCGCCGCGCAGCGTCCAGCACAGCGTCGACGATGTTCTGGTACCCGGTGCAGCGGCAGAGGTTGCCGGAGAGGGCGCGGCGCACCTCGTCCTCGGTCGGGTCGGGGTTCTCCCGCAGAAGCTCGAGCGCGCTGATGAGGAAGCCGGGCGTGCAGTAGCCGCACTGGAGCGCGTGATGCTCTTGGAACGCCTCCTGAAGCGGGTTCAGGACGACCTCGCGGCCGTCCTCAAGGGTGACGCGCCGCCCACGCGGCAGTTGCCCGCCCACGCCCTCCACCGTCACGACGTCCGCTCCGTCCGCCTGTACGGCGTAGACGAGGCAGGAGCGCACAGCGCGGCCGTCAAGGAGCACCGTGCAGGCCCCGCACACGCCGTGCTCGCACCCGATGTGCGTCCCCGTGAGGCCGAGTTCCTCCCGCAGGAAGTCCGCGAGCGTCCTCCGCGCCTCCACGCGCCGCACATGGCGCTCCCCATTGACGACGACCTCGACCTCATACAGCGTCTCGTCCGGATGCACCGCAGGATTCATCCTGCCGCCCCTCCCCTTCCGTCCGCGCCGAAGGCCCCTTCCGCGCGGCGGTGCGCCGCCTCCAGCACGCGCGCGGCCAGGTAGGCCGCCACCTCCCGCCGGTAGGCGGCGGAGGCGTGCGCATCGCTCTCGGGCTCCAGGTGCGCGGCCGCGGCGGCGCCGGCTTCGCGCCAGGCGGCGGCCGAGGGCACCGTCCCGGCGAGCTGCGCCTCCACCTCACGCGCGCGCACGGGCGTGTCGCCCACGCCGCAGAACGCGAGGCGCGCCTCCGCCACGCGGCCGTCCGCGTCCAGGCGCAGGCATGCGGCCGCGCCCACGAGGGCGAAGTCGCCCTCGCGGCGCGCCACCTCCATGAACGCCTGGCCCGTGCCCGGCGCCGGGAGCGGCAGGCGCAGGGCCACCGCCACGTCCTCCGGCGGCAGCACCGTCGTGAAGTACGTGAGGAAGAAGGCATCGGCCGGGACGGTGTACAGTCCGGCGGCGCCCAGCACTTCCACCTCGCCGTCGAGCAGCGCCAGGACGGCCGGCATCTCCGCGGCCGGGTCGGCGTGGCAGACGCTGCCGACGGCCGTGCCGCGGTTGCGGATGGCCGGATGGGCGACGTGCGCGACGGCCTCCCTCAGGACGGGCAGGCGCGCCCCCAGGACGGGATGGCGGAGGAGGTCGGCGTGGCGCACGGCGGCGCCGATGCGGACGCTCTCGCCCTCCGGGGTGAACTCGATGAAATCGAGGTCCGCGGCGCGGTGGATGTCCACAAGGGCAACCGGCCGCACCAGCCGCATGTGCAGCATGGGCACGAGGCTCTGCCCGCCGGCGAGCACCTTGGCCTCGCCGCCGTAGCGGGCGAGGAGCTCCCTGGCCTCTTCGGCGCTCCGCGCGCGGTGGTACTCGAAAGCTGGAGACTTGATCAGCGCTCCCTCCCGCCTCCATGGTGATGCGGAGGTATTCCCGGCGGCGCAGGCCCTCCCCTGCCGGGCGCGCCGGCCTCGGCCCCCGCGAGGCACCTGCGTGGGGCGGCCGTGCCGTGGTACGATGGGCGGGAACGCGCCGGCCCCGCCGGCGCTGGAATGGGTGAAGCGGACGGTGAACGGCTCCCTGCGCGGGTACGCGTGGGCGGCTCTGGCGGCGCTGGCCTTCTCCTTTGAAGGGCTCTTCGCCCGCGACGCCTTCGCGGCCGGCGCCACGCCGCTCCTCACGCTCCTCGGGCGGTTCGCGCTGGCGGCGGCCCTCCTGCGCGCGGGCACGCTGGCGGCGGCCGCGTGGAGCCGGGGTGAGGCGCAGGCGGGTCCGGCGGGGCGCGTGCGGCCGGCGCCCGTCGTGCGGCCGGCGGACCGCCGCGCGCTCCTTCTCGCGGGGCTGGGCTACGCAGCCACGGCCGGGCTTCTCTTCGTCGCCTTCGAGCGCATCGCCACCTCGCTCGCCATCCTCATTCTCTACACGTATCCCGCGCTGGTGGCGCTGGGCGCGCACCTCCTCGGCCGCGAGCGCCTCACGCGCTTCCACGCGGGCGCCCTCGTGCTGACGTTCGCGGGCGTGGCCCTCGTGGGCGGCGCGGGCGGTGCGCTGGAGCTCGGCGGCGTGCTGGCGGCCGTCGCCGCCGCGCTCACGAACGCCGCCACCCTTCTCTTCCAGCAGCCCTACCTGGCGCGCGTGCCGGCGAGCCGCGCGGCCGAGTACACTTTCGTCTCCGCAGCGGCGGCGACGCTCCTGGTCACGGCCGCCACGGGCCAGCTGCGCCTGCCGCCACTGGAAAGCTGGCCGGCGCTCCTGGCCCTCGCCGCGGGTCCCTCGGTGGTGGCCGTCCTGGCCATCAACCGCGGCGTGCAGCTCATCGGCGCGGCGCGCACGGCCATCGTGGCCACGCTGGAGCCGCTCTTCGCGGCCGTGTGGGGCGCCGTCTGGCTGGGGGAGAGCTTCGGCCCGTGGCAGGCCCTGGGCGGCTTCGCCATCCTCACGGGCGTCACGCTTCTCCAGGCCGCGCCGGCCGCCCCCGCCCCGGGGCGGCCTTGGCGGGGATGACCCGTTTACATACTTTAGGAAGCGATGGGAGGCGTCGCCTTTGCCGCTGGACATCCTCGCCGTCGGCGCGCACCCGGACGATGTGGAACTGGGCGCCGCGGCCTCTCTGGCCGCCGCGGCCCAAGCCGGCCTGCGCGTGGGCGTGCTCGATCTCACCCGTGGAGAGCGCTCGACGAACGGCACACCGGAAGAGCGCCTGAAGGAGGCGGAGGCCGCCGCGGCCGTGCTGGGCCTCGCCGGGCGCTGGAACGCGGGCCTGCCGGACCGCGGCCTCGACGGCTCACCCGGCCAGGTGCGCGCCGTGGCGGAGGTGATCCACCGGGAGGCGCCCGCGCTTTTGCTGGCGCCGTGGTGGGGCGACCGCCACCCGGACCACCGCGCGGCGGCGCGCATCGTGGCCGAGGCGTGCTTCGAGGCGGGCCTCCTCGACTTGCGCGGCGAGGGACCGCGCCGCCGCCCCGCGGCCGTACTCTTCTACTTCATCAACGACACGCCCGGCTACGACGCCACGCCGGCCGGACTGCCGGCGCTGCCTCCCCCGGCCGAGGCCGGAACGCTGCTCCTTGTGCCGGCCGCCGCCCACTATGAAACGAAGCGGCGCGCCGTGGCGGCGCACGTCTCTCAGTTCGGCGGCCGTCCCGGCGACCGGCCGACCTCGCTCAACTCCGGGGAGACGATGCGCCGCGTGGAGGCGCGGGAGGCGTATTTCGGGAGCCTTGTGGGCGACGCCTTCGCCGAGGGTTTCGTGCGGCTGGGGCCGTGGCGCTTGAGCGGGCTCGCGGCCCTCTGCGAGGCGGACGCCGACCGCATGCTCTGAAGCCCGCCCGACCCGTGGAAAGGAGGTGGTCGATGTGACCGCCAATGCGCAGACGCCGCTACGCATCGGCATCGTCTGCTACCCGTCCCCGGGCGGCAGCGGCATCGTGGCCACCGAGCTGGCCTGCGAACTGGCGCGGCGCGGCCATGCCGTCCACATCTTCAGCCACGACGTGCCCTTCCGCCTGGACCCGTGCCGCGGCCGCCTGACCTATCACCCGGTCAAGGCGCCGGAGCACCCGGTGCTCGTCGCCTCCCCGTACGAGGCGGCGCTCGCCGGCACCATCGTGAACACGGCGCGCCGCGTCCGCCTCGACGTCCTGCACGTGCACTACGCCGTGCCGCACGTCTCCGCCGCCTGGCTGGCGGCGGCCGTGCTCGGCGGCGAGGCGCCGGCGATCGTCGCCACGCTGCACGGCTCCGACGTGACGATGCTCGGCCGCGACCCGGCCCTGCGGCCGGTGCTCGCGCACACGCTGGAGCACGCGCACGCCGTCACCACCGTCTCGTCCTACATGGCGGCCCGCACAAGGGAGCAGTTCGGGCTGCAGCGGGAGATCGAGGTCATCCCCAACTTCGTCGATCCGGCCGTCTACGCAGGCCCGCCGGACGCCGCCCTGCGCGCGCAGTACGCGGCGCCTGAGGAAGCGGTGGTGCTGCACGCCTCGAACTTCCGGCCGGTCAAGAAGGTGGAGGACGTCGTGCGCATCTTCGCGCGCATCGCGCGCCGGCGGCCGGCGCGGCTGCTCCTCGTGGGCGAGGGCCCCGACTCTCCCGCGGCCTACCGCCAAGCGGTGGCGGAGGATGTCGAGGACCGCGTCGTCTTCATGGGGACGCATCCCAACGTGGCGCCGATCTTCCGCATCGCCGACCTCTTCCTCCTGCCCTCCGCGGACGAGGGCTTCGGTCTCTCCGCGCTGGAGGCGATGGCGGCCGGCGTGCCCGTGGTGGCGAGCGCCGTGGGAGGGCTGCCGGAAGTGATCGAGGACGGCGTCTCCGGGCTGCTCTTCCCCCCGGACGATGTCGAGGCGATGGCGGAGGGCGGCCTGCGCCTCCTGGACGACGCGGAGCTGCGCGCGGCGGTGGTGGCGGCCGCGCGGCGGCGGGTGCTGGAGCGGTTCACGTCGGACCGCGTGGTGCCGATGTACGAGGACGTGTACCGGCGGGCGGCCGGCCGGTAGGGCGGCGCCGGGCGCATAAGCCGGCCCCGCCGGCGGGCATTCCTCTACATGAGGAGGATGCCCCCGATGCACATGCCGCCGAGCCTCGCCATCCTCGCCCGCTACACCGGCCTCTACGGCGGCGCCGGCCTGGTGTTGGCCGTCCTCTTGACGGCCGCCCTGATTCTCGGCGCCTGGTGGTTCATGAAGACGCACGACCACCGCCTGCGCAACAAGTGAGAGGGGCCCGCCGTCCGGCGGGCCCCCGCGTCAGACGCGCAGGGGATAACCCCCCGCGGCGCGCACGTCCCTCGCGATGGAGCGGCGCAGCTCCACCCAGTCGTCGAGCGGCAGGAGCGCCAACGACTCCGCCAGCGCCCGCCAGCCGGCGCGGTATTCGGCGCGCACGGCGGCCGTGACGGCCTCCGCCGCCGCCTCCGCCACGCGCCGCGCCGCCTCCTGCGCGTAGGCCGTCGCGAGGCGGCGGTGGAGCCCCTCCTCGTCCCGCCCCGACCGCGCCGCCTTCTCGGCGCGCAGGAGCGCGCTCTCCACCGCGTAGAGCTCGATGGCCATGTCCGCGAGGGCGCGCAGCACCTCCTGCTCGTTCTCGAGCTCCGCGCCGAAGAGTTGCGCGGCCTGGCCGGCCACGGCCAGCGCCAGCTCCCGCGCCGCACCCACCCACGCGCGCACCGGGGCGAGGCTGCCGGCCGCGCCCTCGCCGGCGGCCGCGCCCGCGCCCCCGGCCGCGCCGTCGCCCGCGCTCTCGTGGCCCGCCGCGTCCAGGTACCACGCCGCGGACACGCCCCGCTCCGCCGCCGTGCGGCTCAGGGGCGCGAGCCGCTTCAGCGCGTCGGCGGCCGCCTGCAACACGGGCAACCCCTTCATCGCACGGCGCATGAGCGTCTGCACGATGAGCATGCGGTTGATCTCGTTCGTACCCTCGAAGATGCGGTGGATGCGCGCATCGCGGTAGGCGCGCTCCACGGCGAACTCCTGCATGTAGCCGTAGCCGCCGTGGATCTGCACGGCCTCGTCGACGACGTAGTCGAGCGCCTCCGAGCCGAAGACCTTCATGGCGGAGCACTCCAGGGCGAACTCCTCGATGGCGCGGGCGGCCTCGCGCCCTTCGACGACCTCCCCGAGCTGCGCGAGACGCTCGTCGATGAGGCCGTAGGTGCGGTAGGACATGCTCTCCAGCGCGTACGTGCGCGCCGCCATGCGCGCGAGCTTCTCCTGGATGAGGGGGAAATCGAGGATCGGCCGGCCGAACTGGCGGCGTTCCGCTGCATAACGCGCGGCGATGCCGATGAGCTCCTTGCAGGAGCCGACGCAGCCGGCGCCGAGCTTCAGCCGGCCGATGTTGAGGATGTTGAAGGCGATCACGTGCCCCCGTCCGATCTCGCCCAGCACGTTCTCCACGGGCACGGGGGTGTCGTCGAAGAAGACCATGCGCGTCGACGAGCCCTTGATGCCCATCTTGTGGACCTCCGGACCCACGCTGAGGCCCGGCCGGTCGCGGTCGACGATGAACGCCGTGAACTTCTCGCCGTCCACCTTGGCGTAGACGACGAACACGTCCGCGAAGCCGGAGTTCGTGATCCACTGCTTCTGGCCGCGCAGAAGGTAATGGCGGCCGTCCTCGGAGAGGCGCGCCGTCGTCTGCGCGCCGAGCGCATCCGAGCCGGAGCCCGGCTCCGTGAGCGCGTAGGCGGCCAGGCGCCGCCCGGAGGCCAGGTCCGGCAGGTAGCGCCGCCGCTGGTCCTCGTTGCCGAAGAAGACGATGGGCAGGCTGCCGATGCCGGTGTGCGCCCCCACGCTGACGGCGAAGCTGCCGGTGACGGCGAGCTTCTCCGTGACGAGCGCGGCGCTGAGCTTGTCAAGGCCCAGCCCGCCGTAGGCCTCCGGCACCTCGATGCCGAGCAGGCCCAGTTCCCCCATGCGCTTCAGAAGCCGCACCGTCACGTCGAGGTTCTGCGCCTCGATCTCCTCCTGGACGGGCCGCACCTCGCGCTCCACAAACTCTTCGGCCAGCCGGCCGATCTCCCGCTGCTCATCCGTCAGGTCCTCCGGCGTCTTCACCGCCTCCGGCGACACCGGACCCACGATGAAGCCGGCGCCCGCCTTCTCCCAGGCGTTGCCCGCCGCTTGCGTCTCGTCCCGGACCGTGCTCACCGCCGCTCGCCTCCATCGCCGATTCGTTCGAACACGGCCGCGGCGCCCATGCCGCCGCCGACGCACATCGTGACGACGCCGTAGCGCCCGCCGCGCCGCTCCAGCTCATGCATGAGGGTCACCGTCTGGCGCGCGCCGGTGCACCCCAGCGGGTGGCCGAGCGCGATGGCGCCGCCGTTCGGGTTGACGGTCGCCGGGTCCAGCTCCAGCTGGCGGATGACGGCGATCGTCTGCGAGGCGAAGGCCTCGTTGAGCTCCACCACGTCGATGTCCTGCAGCCGCACGCCGGCCCGCTCGAGGGCCTGCGGCACGGCGCGCACGGGGCCGATGCCCATGATCTCCGGATCCACCCCCGCGACGGCGAAGCTGCGCACGAGGAGCCGCGGCCGCAGCCCGTGCGCCCGCGCGTAGCGCTCGGAGACGAGGACGAGGGCCGCGGCGCCGTCGCTCGTCTGCGAGGCGTTGCCGGCCGTGACCGTGCCGCCTTCGCGGAAGGCGGGGCGCAGGCGCGAGAGCGCTTCTAGGGAGGTGTCGGGGCGCACGCCCTCATCCGTGTCCACGGTGACCCAGGCGGGGTCCGCCTCCTCCGCGGGCGCGGCCGTCGCCCCGCCGGCCCCCACGGGCCCGCCCGCGCCGGGCCCCGCCGCCCACGCCGCTGCGCCGCCCGCCGCGCGGTAGGCGGCCGCCAGCCCCACGCGCAGCCCGCCGGGCGGCGCGCCCGCGGCCAAGTCCGCGGCGCGCACGCGCACGGGGACGATCTCCTCCCGGAAGCGCCCCTCCGCGATGGCCGCCGCCGCCCGGCGGTGGCTCTCCAGCGCGTATGCGTCCTGGTCCTCGCGGCTCACGCCGTAGCGGCGCGCCACCTCTTCAGCCGTCTGGCCCATGGAGATGTAGACCTCCGGCCACGACTCCACAAGGTCCGGGTGCGGCGACGGCGTCCAGCCGACCATCGGCACACGGCTCATGCTCTCCACGCCGCCGGCCACGACGACCTCCGCCGCGCCCGTGGCGATGGCCTGCGCCGCCATGGCCACGGCCTGGAGGCCCGAGGCGCAGAAGCGGTTGACGGTCACGCCGGGCACGCCCGTGGGCAGCCCCGCCTTCAGCGCCGCCACGCGCGCGATGTTGAGACCCTGCTCGCCCTCGGGGATCGCGCACCCGAGGATCACGTCGTCGACGTCTTCCGGCGCCACGCCCGCGCGCCGCATCGCCTCGGCGATCGCCAGGGCCGCCAGGTCCACGGGCGGCACCGCGCGCAGGCGGCCCTTGACCGCCTTGCCGATCGGCGTGCGGGCGCCGGCGACCACGAATGCGTTCTCCACTGTGCCTGCCTCCCGTCCGCGGCGCTCCCGCGGCGGCGCGAGCCCGCGCCGGCCGCCGGGCGCCGGCCGTCAGTTGCGCAAGGGCTTTCCGGTTTGCAGGAGGTGCCGCATGCGCTCCTGCGTCTTGGGCTCGCCGCAGAGGCTGAGGAACGCCTCGCGCTCGAGCTCCAGGATCCGCTCTTCGGTCACCAGCGTGCCCGCCGGCACGTCGCCGCCGCAGAGCACGTGCGCGAGGCGGCGCGCGATGAGCCGGTCGTGGTCGCTGATGCGGCCGCCGCGCCACATCTCGTCGACGGCGAGGAGGATCTGCGCCTTCCCCTCGCGCCCGGCGACGGGCACGGGCGGCGTGGCGCGCGGCACCCAACCCTGCTCATCGAGGAAGACGACGCGTCGCCGCGCGTCCTCAAGAAGCCGCTCGCGGCTCATGCTGACGCCGTCCTCCGGCCGCAGGTAGCCCAGCTGGCGGGCTTCGGCGGCGCTCGTGGAGACGCGCGCCAGCGCGATCGTCTCAAACACCCACTGCACAAGCGGGTTGAGGTCCAGGGCGGCGCCGGCCGGCACGCCCGCGAGCGCGCGCACCCAGCGCTCCTTTACGCCCCCGCCGGCGGGGATCACCCCCGCGCCCACCTCCACGAGGCCGATGTACGACTCCGCCGCCGCCTGCGCGGCCGGCGCGGCCATCAAGAGCTCCGCCCCGCCGCCCAGCACGAGGCCGTGCACGGCCGCCACGACGGGCTTGGGGAAGCGCTTGGCGCGCTGGTTCACCCCCTGGAGCTCGCGCACGGCCCGCTCCACCTGGTCCCAGGCGCCGGCCTGCGCGGCCATGAGGATGAGCATGAGGTTCGCGCCCACGCAGAAGTTCTCGCCTGTAGCGGCGAGCACGAGGCCGCGCCAATCGCGCTCCGCCTCGTCGAGCGCGCGGTGGTAGAGGGCTGCCGTCTCCGGACCGATGGCGTCCTTCGCGCCGTGCAGGAAAAGCGCCGCCACACCCTCGCCGAGGTCCACCAGCGTGGCGTCGGGCGCCCGCCAGACGGCGCGCTCACGGCGCAGCACCGCGGGGGCGGGGAAGCCCGGCCCGCCGGGCAGGGGTCCGTAGCCGCGGCCCGGGTAGTAGCACTCCCGGGAGCCGTCGGCAGCCGTGCGATAGAAGGACGTCGCTCCCTGCGCGCGCATGGCCGCGATCCAGTCCGGCAGCCGCTCGCCCTCCGCCTCCATGCGCGCGGCCGTCTCCTCGAAGCCGAGCGCGTCCCAGAGCTCGAAGGGGCCGAGCTCCCAGTTGAAGCCCCAACGCATGGCGCGGTCCACGCTGGCCACATCGCCGGCGATCTCCGGCAGGCGGCGCGCGGCGTACGCGAGGAGCCGCCGCGTGACGGCCCAGGCGAAGGCGGCGGCCTCGTCCCCGCCGCCGAGGAGCGCCCGCGCGCGCGCGACCGCGTCCTCCGCCTTGAGGGCCGCGCCCACGGAGGCGAAGCGCGGTTTCTCCTGCGGGCGGTATTCCATCGTGTCGAGGTCCAGCGTCTCGATGACCGTGGCGCCGGACGCGTCCTTGCGCCGCCGGTAGAAGCCCTGCCCGGCCTTCTCGCCCAGCCAGCCGCGCTCCACCATGGCGAGCACGACGGGATCGACCTCGAACGCGCGCCGCTCGTCCTCGTCGGCCGCCTGCCGGCGCACGTTGCCGGCCACGTGGACGTATGTGTCGAGGCCGACGAGGTCCAGCGTGCGGAAGGTGGCGCTCTTCGGGTGGCCCATGGCGGGGCCGGTGATCGCGTCGACGGCGTCCACGCTCAGCCCGCGCGCGCGCATCTCCGCGATCGTCACCTGCGTGGCGTACGTGCCGAGCCGGTTGGCGATGAAGTTCGGCGTGTCGTGCGCCACCACCACGCCCTTCCCCAGGCGGCGCTCGGCGAATTGCCGGATCCTCTCAAGAAGCTGCGGGTCGGTCTCCGGCCCCGGGATCAGCTCCAGAAGCCGCATGTAGCGCGGCGGGTTGAAGAAGTGCGTGCCCATGAAGGCGCGGCGCGCCTCCGCGCCCAGCGCTGCGGCGATGGCCGCGATGGGGATGCCCGAGGTGTTCGTCGAGGCCACGGCGCCGGGGCGGAGGTGCGGCTCGACCCGCTTCCAGAGCGCCCTCTTCGCTTCGAGGTCCTCCACGATCGCCTCGATCACCCAGTCCGCCTCGGCCACGCGTGCCAGGTCGCGGTCGAAGCCGCCCGGCCGGATGCGGAAGAGCGCCGCTTCCTCAAAGAGGGGCGACGGCTTCAGCTCCGTCAGCCGCTGGAGGCCCCGCACCGCGAGGTCGCGGTCGAGGTCGAGAAGGTCGCAGTCCACACCGGCGTTGGCGAGGTGGGCGGCGATCTGCGCGCCCATCACGCCCGCGCCCAGCACCGCCGCCCGGCGGATGGGGGGGAAGTTCGTCATCGTCCCGCTCCTTTCGCGTCGTCGCGGCCGCCGCCGGCCCCGCCGCCCAGGCCCTGCAAGAGAAGGCGGCAGACCGGCTCCACCAGTGCGGCGAGGTCATAGCGGTAGCCGGACATCACCCAGGCCGTCACGCACTGGTCCAGCGTGCCGAAGATCATGCGTTTGGCCACGCGCATGTCCATCCCGCCGTCGAAGGCGCCCTCCTCGATGCCGCGGCGCAGGACGGCGTCGATGCGCTCGAAGTAGGGTCGCAGCGCGTCGTCGATGCCGCGCCGGATCTCCGGGTCCGCCTGGCGCATCTCGATCTGTGTCACGGCGGCCAGCTCGGGCCGCTCTCCCAGCATGCCCAGGTGCAGGCCGACGAGGCGGCGCAGCGCCTCCGGCGCCGAGGCGGCCTCCGCCATCGCCGCGTCCAGCGCCTCGATGAAACGGCCGAAGCGCTCCCGAAACAGCGAGACGAGGAGGTCCTTCTTGTTTGCGAAGTAGAGGTAGACGGTGCCGCCGGCCACGCCCGCCTCCCGGGCGATGCGCGACACCTGCGCGCCCGCGTACCCCTGGCGGGCGATGACGCGCTCGGCCGCGTCGAGGATGTCCCGGTAACGGTCCGGCGCGCCCCTGCGCACGTGACGGACGCTCACGACGATCGGCTCTCCTCTCCTGCGGCCGCGCGCCGGGCCTCCTCCACCAGCACGCGGCGGAGGATCTTGCCCACGGCGCTCTTCGGCAACTCGTCGCGGAACTCGATGATGCGCGGCACCTTGTAGCCCGTCAACTGCGAGCGGCAGTGGCGCTCGACCTCCTCCGCCGTCAGCGCCTGGCCGGGCTTGAGCTTGATCACCGCCTTCACCGTCTCCCCGCGGTACGGGTCCGGCACGCCGAAGACGACCGCCTCCTCCACGGCCGGCAGCTGGTAGAGCACCTCCTCCACCTCACGCGGGTAGACGTTGAAGCCGCCCGCGATGATGACGTCCTTTTTCCGGTCGACGATGCGGAAGTAGCCGTCGGCGTCCATCGTGGCGAGGTCGCCCGTGTAGAGCCAGCCGTCCTTCAGTACGAGGGCCGTCTCGTCCGGCCGGTTCCAGTAGCCCTTCATCACCTGCGGGCCGCGGACGCAGAGCTCGCCCACCTCGCCGGGTCCGAGCTCCTCCCCCGTCTCCGGGTGCACGATGCGCGCGTCCGTGTCCGGCCAGGGAAGGCCGATGCTGCCGGGGCGCCGCTCGCCCCACACGGGGTTGCAGTGCGTGACCGGCGACGCTTCCGAGAGGCCGTAGCCCTCGACCAGCCGGCCGCCGGTGAGGCGCTCGAACTCGGCCTGCACCTCCAGCGGCAGCGGCGCCGAGCCGCTGATGCAGGCGTCGATCGAGGAGAGGTCGCGCTTCTCGATCCCCGGAAAGCGGTTGACGGCGACGTACATCGTCGGCGCCCCGGGGAAGATCTGCACGCGGTAGCGTTCGATGGCGTCGACCATCATGCGCACATCGAAACGCGGGATGAGGATCATCGTCGTCGCGTTGCGCACGGCGTAATGCAGCACCGTGGTGAGGCCGTAGACGTGGAAGAAGGGCAGCACGCCGAGCGTCACGCCCTCGCCGCGCTTGAAGCGGTAGAGCCACGCCTCGGCCTGCAGGGTGTTCGCCACGAGGTTGCCGTGCGTGAGCATGACGCCTTTCGCCACGCCCGTGGTGCCGCCCGTGTACTGAAGGAGGGCGAGGTCGTCGCGGCCGAGGCTCTCCCCGGGGAGCGGCGCGCGCGCATCCTCCGGAGGCACGGCGCGCCAGACGTCGTCGTAGCGGAGCGTGAGCGGGGCGCCGGGCGCGCTTCTCCCCGCGCGGCCGGGCGCGCCCCCCGCAGGGCCGGGCACGCCCCCCGCGGCGGGGGCGCCGTCGAGGACCCGCGGCGCGTCGTAGCGGATGCGCGGCAGCTTCTGCTTGAGCGGGTAGATCTGCCTCAGCGGGAACGGCAGGCGGTCGCGGATGCTCGTGTACATCACGGTCTCCAGCCCCGCCTGGCGACGCGCCTCCTCCAGACGGGGGTGGACGAGATCGAGCGCCACGGCCGCGCGCGCACCGCTGTCCTGGAGCTGGTGCGCCATCTCCCGCACGGTGTAGAGCGGGTTCACCCACACGACGACCGCGCCGGAGTAGAGCGCACCGTAGTGGGCGGCCACCGCCTGCGGGCAGTTCGGCAGGATGAGCGCCACGCGGTCTCCAGGGTGCACGCCCAGGCGGCCCAGCGCCACGGCGAAGCGGCGCGCCTCGTCCCGGATCTGCGCGTACGTCCGCCGCGCGCCGAAGAAGATCGTGGCCGCGCGCTCCGGGTAATCCCGCGCGGCATCCTCGAGAAAGCGCGGGACCGGGATGTCCGGGTAATCGAGCGACGGCGGAACCTCTTTCGGGTAGTGATCCAGCCAGGGCCGGCGGGGATCGGTCGCCACGTCCGCCACATCCCTTCCGCCTCTGAATGAACGTTCATTCAGTCGCGCTCGCCACC
The DNA here is from genome assembly GCA_014896375.1 of Bacillota bacterium. Classification (GTDB taxonomy): domain Bacteria; phylum Bacillota; class Sulfobacillia; order RBS10-35; family Bu92; genus Bu92. The sequence goes on from JADBKN010000004.1 coordinate 73,369, forward strand.
GTATTCGCGCCTCGCGCGGGCGCTTCCTGCCGGCGGCGCGCGGCCGCTACACTGGAGGCGTCGACCGGGATGTCGACCCGGATACGGGAGGAACCGCCATGAACGTCCCGCCCCACGCCGCCGATGCCGCCGAAACGGCCGCACCGCGCCCCACGTCCGCCGATGTCGTCCGCGCTCGACAGCGGATCCGCGGCCTCACCGTCCGCACACCGCTCGTCTCGGCCCGCCGTCTTGGCGAGGAGGCCGGGGTGCGGCTCTTTCTGAAGGCAGAGAACCTGCAGCGCACCGGGTCCTTCAAACTGCGCGGCGCCGTGAACCGCATCGCCGTGCTGGCGAGTTCCGGCCGCGTGGTGCGCGGCGTGATCACGGCGTCGTCGGGGAACCACGGCCAGGCGCTCGCCTACGCGGCGCGCGCGTTCGGCTATCCGGCGGTCGTCGTCATGCCGGAGGACGCGGCACCGCCCAAGGTAGCCGCAGCCCGTGCGTTCGGCGCGGAAGTGATCCATCACGGGCGGACGAGCGCCGAGCGGTTCGAAAGGGCCCATGCGCTCGCGCACGAGCGCGGTCTTGAGTTCGTGCCGCCCTATGATGACGTCCACATCATCGCCGGCCAGGGGACGATCGGCTGGGAGATCCTCGAGGACTGCCCGGAGGTCGACGCGGTGCTCGTGCCGCTCGGCGGCGGCGGGCTGCTCGCCGGCATCGCGACGGCGGTCAAAGCGCGCGCGGCGCACGTGCGCGTCGTCGGTGTGGAGCCGGAGGGGTCGAACGCCCACCAGCAATCGCGCGCGGCAGGGCGGATCGTCACCTTGGAGCGGACGGAGACGGTGGCGGACGGCCTGCGCAAGCTGGCGCCCGGCCTCCTCACCTTCCCCATCATCCAGGAGCAGGTGGACGAGATCGTCACCGTCTCGGACGACGAGATCCTCCACGCCATGGCGTGCCTCGCCGTGTGGACCAAGCTGGTGGTGGAGCCCTCCGGAGCGGTGGGCGTGGCGGCGGCGCTGGCCGGGCGCGGCGTGCGCCCCGGCGAGCGCGTGGTGTGCGTGCTGTCCGGCGGGAACGTGGACCCGGCCGTACTGGCGCGGGCGCTGGCCGCACCGCGCGGGTGAGCATCCTCGCGCCGCCGGCGCCTAGGGTTCACTGCCGGGAGCGAAGTCCATCTGGATGTCCGCGATCTTCCAGGCTCCATCGGTGCGTCGCAGTGTCATGGTGAGAAGCATGATGTTGTGCGGCGCGGCGATCACATAGCCGCGGCCCTCTTGCCACTGGGCCATGGCAGCCCAGAAGTCGGCGCGGCCCGACACCGTCGCCGCATCGCCGTTCCGCGCGGTGTGAGACCAGGTCACGCTTTGCACCCCGGCGTCCAAGGTGATGAGCGTGCCGTCGCGTGTCTCGTCGATGGATCGGTCCAGGACCTGTGAAATCATGGCGAACGCAGGGCTGTTCGGGGCATAGAGGTCATCGATCAGCGCCTGTGCATGCCGCTTCCAGGCCTGCACCTCTCGATCCGGCAGCTGGACCTGAGTCCAAAGGGCGGGGCCGTTCGGCAACGGCCGCGGCAACCGGTGGAGCGGTGTCGCCGGCTTCACTCCCTTATAGGCGGCGAGCGCCTCTGGCTGGAGGGCGAGCGGATCGGTGACCGTTCCGAGGCGCCAGTAGGATTGGACTGTCTGCAGGAGGACGACGCCCTGGGTTGCGGTGAGTTGGATCGCCCTGCGTTCATCCGTGTGAGCTGTGACGGACGCGTGATATTCCCGGTACCCTAGAAGCGTCCCTAATAAGGCGGCGGACACGCCGGCGACGAGCCACGCGCTCCACGTTTTGCGCGTGCTCCGCGCGCTCCGTGCGGTCCACGCCCTCCACGCGGTCCACGTGAGGCTCCCAGGGTTCGCGTCCGCGATATCGACACCGCGGGCGCGGAACGCCGGAATGTCCACCAGGACATCCGCCGGGGGCGGGCCGCCGGCAGGGTGCGGGTTGAACGTGATCCGTCCGATGCTCCGCCTCGGCACCCTGGTCCACCAGGTGGCCACGCTTGGCCCTCCATCCGACGTTGACGGTGAGTTCGCTCCTCATCCCTAAGACAGGGCGGAGGCAGGCGGACCGGCCGTCAGTGTCCCGCGGCCCTTCCGTCCCCGCGCCCTGCCTCAGTTGTCCGCATTCAGGCAGTGATGCCGGGCTTGGCGTCAGCCCAGGCCGCCGAGCTGCTTCAGCACCTGCACGTCGAGCCCCTGACGCGCCAGCGCCTGCCCCTGCGCCTCAATCCCTCGCTCAAGCCGGTCGAGCCGCCGATTGAGCTCCGCCTTGAAGTCCGCGATCTCCGCCTGCACACGCGCCACATCGTCCCGGACCCCGCGCAGCTGCTGCCGCACGGCGCCCACATCCTCCCGCGAGTCCGCCGCCGGCGCGCGCAGGTGCGCATCCTGCAAGAGGAGGCGCACATCGCCGCGCAACGCTTGGAGATCCTCCTCCGCTTGCCGCAGGCGCTCCTCCAGAACGACGAGCCGGCGCAGCACTTCCTCAAGAAGCGCCTCCGCTCGCCGCTCCCCCGCGCCCGCCGCCGGGCGCTCGCGACCGCTTCCCAGCACCATCGGCGCACCTCCAAACGTGTTCGCGCGGGCCGCTTGCCCGCGTGATCTCGCGCTCCACCTTTCCGTTGACATAACGCGGCGAGGATGGGGTGCGGCGGCGGGATGAGGAGCGGAATGCGCCCTACACCTCGCAGAAGTGCGGTCGCGGACGCGAATAAGGCGCAAAACCCGCCCTCCGCCCCCGATGCCACAGCGGCCTTCGACCCGCCGCCCCGCCCCGCGCCGCGCCACCGCGCCGCGCCCAAAGCCCGCACGGTGCCCACGCGCCGCGCCCACGCGCCGCGGCCGCCGCCCGCACGGCGCGCCCTCACCCGCGCCGCCCCTGCGGGCCCTCCGCACCGCCCCCGAAGGCCGCGCGCAAGGCCGCCTCGTCGTAGCCCACCACGGCGGCGCGGCCGTCGGTGACGATCGGCCGCCGCAAGAGGCGCGGCTCCCGGGCCAAAAGATCGAGCAGCTCCTCCTCGTTCTCCGGCCCCCACCCCGCCTCCTCCGTCAGGCCGAGTTCCCGCGCGCGCGTGCTGCGCGTGGAGAGCAGGTCCCGCGTCCCGCCCGGCAGGAGCCTCGCCACCGCCGCGAGCTCCTCGCGCGTCGGCGGCGACGAGAAGATGTGCCGCTCCGTGAACTCCCCCACGTTCCGCGAAAGCCACGCTTTCGCCTTGCGGCAGGAGGTTCACCCGGGATAGAGGAATGCCGTCACCGCCACGGAAATCCACCTCCGGTATGAAGTCTCCCCCCAACCATAGCATCGGAAGGGACGTGTCCGATGAGCGCCGTTCTCGAGTGGTTGACCGCCCGGCAGGAAGAGATGGTGGACGCGCTGCGGCGCGCGGTGGAGATCGAATCCCCCTCGGACCACGCGGCCGCCCTGCACCGCTTCGCCGATTGGCTCGTGCCGCGCGGCCGGGCCGTGCCGGGCGCGGAGGTGGAGCAGCTGCCGGACCCCGCGGGGCCCATGGTGCGCATCGCGCTCCCCGGCAGCGGCCGGCCCGTGCTGCTCCTCGCCCACTTCGACACCGTGTGGCCGCTCGGCACGCTGGAGCGCATGCCCGTCCGCCTTGAGGACGGGCGCCTCTACGGCCCCGGCGCCTTCGACATGAAGGCGGGCCTCGTCCAGGGGCTCTACGCCCTGGCCGCGCTGGCGGCCTGCACGCGCCCGGCGGAACGGCCGCCGGTGGTGTTGCTCTGCACCTCCGACGAGGAAACGGGCAGCGACCGCTCCCGCGCGCGCATCGAAGAGGAGGCGCGCCGCAGCCGCGCCGTGCTGGTGTTGGAGCCGGCGATGGGCCCCGAGGGCGCGCTGAAGACCTGGCGCAAGGGTGTCGGCGGCTTCACCGTGGAGGTGCGGGGCCGCGCCGCGCATGCGGGCGGCGACCACGCCGCCGGGCGCAACGCCATCGTGGAGCTCGCGCGGCATATCCTGGATCTGGAGCGTCTTACGGACTACGAGCGCGGCACCACCGTCAACGTGGGCGTGGTGAGCGGCGGCACACGTTCCAACGTGGTGCCGGAGCGGGCCGTGGCGGAGATCGACTTCCGCGTGATGACCGTGGATGAGGCTGAGCGCCTGGAGCGCGTGATCCGCGGGCTCGCCCCGCACGCGGAGGGCTTTCAGGTCCACGTGGAGGGCGGCCTGAACCGCCCGCCCCTGGAGGAGCGCATGACGCGGGAACTCTTCGCGCTGGCGCAGGAGGCCGCGCGCGGGCTCGGTTTCGAGGTCGCCGCGGGCGGCACGGGCGGCGGCAGCGACGGCAACTTCACAGCCGCCATCGGCGTGCCCACGCTGGACGGCCTTGGCGCGGTGGGCGACGGCGCGCACGGGCCTTCGGCCGCGACGGAGCGCTCTACGTGACGGAGCTCGTGGGGCGCAATGATGACGGTGCTGCGCAGGACACCGAGCGCCGGGTTCCTGGCGATGGCCTGGCGGGGCCGGACGCCCTGAAGAGCGCCCGGCCCCGGCCCGGCCACGTCCTACTTCCCAGCCTTCACCGCACGGATCAGCGCATCCACGATCGGCTTCCACTCGCCGACGAGCCCCACTTCCGCCACGCGGAAGATGGGCGCGTCCTTGTCCTTGTTGATCGCCACCACGTGTTTGGCGCCGCTGATGCCCGCAAGGTGCTGGCTGGCGCCGGAGATGCCCACGGCGATGTAGACCGTCGGCGCCACGGCCGTCCCTGTCTGCCCGACCTGGTACGACTGCGGCACCCAGCCGGCGTCGACGGCCGCAAGAGACGCCCCGACCGCGCCGCCGAGCGCCTCGGCGAGCTCCTTGAGCTCCTTCTGGAACGGTTCGGGCCCGCCCACGCCGCGCCCGCCGGAGACGACGACCGGCGCCGCGTCCAGCGGCACGCCGGCCGCCGGCGCGGCCTCCCGCGCCAGCACCTCCACCGCCGGTTCCACGGCCGGCGCCTGGATCGTCTCAAGAGGCGCCTCCGCGCCGCTCTCCGCCGGCGCCTCGAACGCGCCGGCCTTCACCGTCACGACCACGGGGGCGCGGCGCCCCACAAGCTTCGCCACGGCCTTGCCGCCGAAGACGGGCCGCGTGAAGACGGGGCGCCCGTCCTCCACCTGTGCTCCGCTGACCTCCGTGAGCGGGCTGCCGCCCAGGCGCGCCGCCAGCCGCGGCGCCACCTCGCGGCCGACGGCGTCGGCCAGCGTGAGCACGGCGGCGGCGTCCCGGCCCTTGAGCGCGTGCTCCGCGGCCGCGGTGAAGGCATCCGCCTCGTAGGCCCGCAAGTGGTCTCCCGTCACATGGATGACGGCGTCCGCGCGGCGACGCGCCTCCGCCGCGACCTCCTCCGCGCCGGCGCCGACCACGACGCCGGCGAGCTTCCCGCCCAGTCCCTCCGCCAGGGCGCGGCCGGCGCCGAGCGGCTCGAGCGCCGCGCGGGCCGCCGCCCCGCCGGGGGCGAAGATGAGCACGTATACGTCCGGCATGAGTCGCTCCGCCTCCTTATGCGGACAGCCAGCGCCGGATGCGCTCCGCCAGCGCGGCCGCCATCTCCTCCGGCTCGCCTTCGAGGAACTCGCAGTGCGCCTCCCTTTGCGGGATGCTCAGCGACACCGCCTCCACGAGCGGCTCGTCGAGCGGCACGCCCAGCTCCGCCGCCGGAATCACGTCGATGGGCTTGCGGTGCGCGGCCACGACGTCCTTCAACTTCGGCAAGCGCAGGACGTTCGACTCGTGGTTGGTGACGGTCACGACGGCCGCCCGCTTGGGCCGCACCTTCTCGATGCCGTCGTCCACCTGGCGTGTGATGATGACGCCGCCGTCCGCCGGCTCGGCCGCATAGCCGAGCCCCACGATGGCCGCGCCCAGCTTCTCCGCCAGCACCGGCCCGACGACGCCCTGGTCCCAGTCGCCCGACTGCCGGCCGACGAGCACGAGGTCCGGCGCCGGCTCCAGCCGGCGGATGGCCGCCGCGAGGAGAGCCGCCACGGTGGCCGAGTCCGGCCCGGGCAGGCGCTCCAGGTCCACGCGCACGGCGCGGTCCGCGTTCAGCGCGAGCGCCTTGCGCAGCGCCTCGTTGGCCTCCGCCGGGCCGGCCGTGAGGACGGTGACGGTCGTCTCCGGCCGCGCGTCCTTGAGCTTAAGCGCCACCTCCAGCGCGTTCTGGTCGAACGGGCCGATGGCCCGCGGCAGCCCCGCCTCCACCGGCGAGCGCCCGTCCTCCGCGATGCGGAAGCTGGCGGGCGGCATTTCCGGGTCGAGGATGTGTTTGATGCACACCACCACGTGCACGGTGGGCACGCTCCCTTCATGCGGCGGCGGCTCGGGCCCGCCGCCCAGGCACCTTTACCAGTGTACCCGCGGCGCGCCGCGGCGGACAGGGCGGGCGAGCCACCCCCGGACAGGGCGGGCGCGCCACCCCGGACAGGGCGGGCGCGCCGCCCTCACCGGGACGCGGCCGGGGGCGCGAAGCGCACGATCTCGTTCCGGCCCATGTCCGCCACGTAGAGGGCGCCGTCCGGCCCCACCGCCACGGCCAGGGGATGGATGAAACCTGTGGCGAACGGCGCCACCGTCCAAGGCCGGCCGGCTTCCTTCGGCGGCAGGGCGACGACGACCTGCCGCCCCACGTTTGGATCCCCATCGTTCGCGCCCCAGAGCGCGATGAACACCGCACCCTGGTACTCGCCCGGGAACGCCTCGCCGCGGTACACGGCCAGCCCGTCGGCGGAGGAGTGCGGCGGCAGGAGGAGGAGCGGCAGCTTCGTCCCTTCACAGTGCGTCCCCTCGCCGGCGCCCCAACAGTCCGGCCAGCCGTAGTCGCCACCCGCCTCGATCAGGTTGAGCTCGTCGGGCACGCCCTTGTCGGGGACGTCGCGGCCGTTGTCCGTCGCGTAAAGCGCCCCCGTCTTCGCGTCGAAGGCCAGGCCGTAGGGGTTGCGCAGGCCTGTGGCCACCACCTTGAGATCGCTGCCGTCGACGTTCGCGCTGAGGATCGAGGCTTCATAAGGGACGACGCCGCTCTCGCCGTGGTCGCTGCGCGAGCCCTGTCCCCAGTAGAGGCGGCCGTCCGGCCCCACCACGACGTTATCGTTCTGATGCCGGCCCACCGGCAGCCCCGTCACGATGTCCTGGCGCTCGTCCGCGGCGCCGTCGCCGTTCGTGTCGCGCAGCCGTGTGATCCGGCCGCGCTGCGAGACGACGATCTCCCCCGGGCGCAGGACGGCCACGCCGAGCGGGTCCGTGAGGCCGTCGGCGAACACGGACGCCTGGTCGGCTCGGCCGTCACCGTCGGTGTCCCGCAGCACCGTCACGCGCCCCACGAGCTCCGTCACGTAGAGCGCTCCGTCGCGGCCGAAGGCCATGGCCGTGGGCTGCGCCAGCCCCTGCGCGAAGGTGCTGCGGGCGAAGCGCTGCGGGTCATCCCCCGGCGGCTCGGCCGACGCTTCCGACGGCCACACGCCCACCCCGACCTGCGCCGGCGTCTGCGGTGGGCTGGCGGCGCCGCCCAGGCGGTTCTCCGTCCACGCCCAGCGCACCCCGGCGAAGACGGCCACAGCCGCCACGACGAGCGCGCCGAACCAGAGCCAGCGCTCCCGCACCGTCCCACCACCTCCGTGCCCGCGCGACTCGGCCGCGCGACGACCCCGCGCGTCTACCCGAGCCCATGCTACTACCGCTCCCGCGTGTAGGGCACGGGGATGTACTGCACCGACGGCCGCCGCCCGCCGGGCTGCGGGTAGAGGTCCATGAGGTGGTAGACCGCCTCCGGCATCTCGCAGTCCACGTCCAAGCCCAGGGCGCGCAGCTTGTCGCAGTCGATGGGATAGTCGTGCGTCCACTTCCCGTGTGTGAGCACCGTCGCGACCTTCTCCGCCTCCTCCTTCGGCATCTTCGTCTCCAGGAGCCCCACCACGAACTCCTGCACCTGCGCCACGGCCTTCTCCGCGATGTCGGCGAGGATCAGCGTCTGGTCGTCCACCTTGTCGCGCCCCTTCTCGCGCACGGCCCGCAGCAGCGAGACGGCCGGGTAGCTGCCGAGTTGAGGGTCGACGGGGCCGAGCACGGCGTTCGGATCCATGACGACGCGATCCGCCGCCAGCGCGATGAGCGTGCCGCCGGACATCGCATAATGCGGCACGAAGACGGTCACCGGAGCGCGGTGCCGGCGCAGCGCCTGCGCGATTTGCTCCGCCGCCAGGACCAGCCCGCCCGGGGTGTGGAGCACCATATCGATGGGCACGTCCGGCGGCGTGAGGTGGATGGCGCGCAGCACCTCTTCCGAGTCCTCGATGGTGATGTAGCGGGAGATCGGGATCCCGAGGAAGCTGACGGATTCCTGCCGGTGGATGAGGCTGATGAGCCGCGAACCCCGCCGGCGCTCGATGGCGCGGATCAACTGCAGCCGCCTCTGGTGGAGGAGGCGCTGCCGGTAGAGCGGCGCGAGCGACCAAAGAAAGACGATGAACCAGAACCAGTTCCAGAGGTTGCCCACACCGTCACCCCGCGCGGTAGTGTCGCCGCAAGCGGGCGCGCGCCATTCGGCGGGGACGCGCTGCGCGGGAACGCCGCACCGGGGACGCTGCACCGTCCAGGCAGGCCTGAAAGAGAGAGCCTCAGCGTGGAGACGGCTGCGCGGTCGGGGAGCCCGCACCGGCCGAGGCGGCATCGTGCAGCCGTGACTTGACGCCGCCGGCCCCCGCCTGTGCCCGCCATCCGCGCCTCGGCCGCCCGCCGTGGCCCCGCCGGCCGCCGTTGGGGTAATGTACTCTTGATGAACACGATCCGGAAGCGCCCGCCGGCCGCCGAAGCACAGCTGCGCGTCAGCGAGATCTTCACGTCCATTCAGGGAGAGGGCGTGAGGGCCGGTTACCTTTGCACCTTCGTGCGCTTCCAGGGCTGCTCCGTGGGCTGCGAGTGGTGCGATACGAAGTACACCTGGGACTTCTTCGGCGGCACGCCGATGACGCGCGAGGAGATTTACTCGCGTATCGAGACGCCGAACGTCGTCCTCACCGGCGGCGAGCCGCTGCAGCAGCCCAAAGCGGCGATGCTCGCCTTCGTGAGCGGTCTCAAGGAGCGCGGCCACTTCGTGCAGGTGGAGACGAGCGGCCGCTTCTACGCTCCCTGGGTGGCGGAGGTGGACTGGCGCACCGTGTCGCCGAAACCGCCCACTTATGAGATCGCAGAGCGTCTACGGCCGCTCGTCGACGAGTTGAAGTACGTCGTCGATAACACCTTCACCGAGGACCGCGTGGAGCCGCTCCCCCGCTGCACCGTGTCGCTTCAGCCGGAGGGCAACAAGCCGGAGTACGTGGCCAAGGCGCTGGAGATCCTGCGCCGCCACCCGGAATGGCGCCTTTCCGTGCAAATCCACAAGTTTTTGGGGCTGGCATGACATGTACCGGCTGACCGTCCGCCGCCACTTTGACGCCTCGCACATCGTGGAGGGCCACCCAGGCAAGTGCGCGCGCCTGCACGGCCACCGCTGGACGGCCGAGGTGCGCATCGACTGCCCGCGCCTGAATGAGATCGGCCTGGCCATCGATTTCGGCGACGTGAAACGCGCGCTGGACGAGGTCCTCCCCGACCACCGCCACATCAACGACGTTCTGCCCGCCGGCTACAACGCCACGGCGGAGCGCATCGCCCAGTGGCTGTACGAGACGCTGGCGCCGCGCTTCGCCGCCATGGGGGGCCTCCTGGTGGAGGTCGCCGTGTGGGAGACGCCGGACGCCGCCGCCACGTACATCCCGGACGAGCCCGGCGGAGGGGCGGGCACCCCGTGACGGCCGCGGGCGCGCCGCTGCCGCCCGAAGGCCGGCGCCTGGAGGCGGAGATCCTCGCCTGGGTCCGCGAGTATGAGCGCGCCGGCCCGGCGGAGGACCCGGCCGTCGCGGCTCCCGCGGGAATGGCGCCGGCTCGAACGGCGCCCTCGCGGAAGGCCGCGGCACTAGCGGTCGACGCGGCACAAGCCGCGGCGGCGCGTTTCGACGAGCTGGCGCGGCGCGTGTTCGCCTACCAGTTCGTCCACAACCCGCACTACCGCCGCTTCTGCGAGCGCCGCGGCATCGCGCCGCCCCTCGCGGCCGGCGACGGAAGCGCGGGCGCCGCCGGCGACAGGCACGCGGGCGCCGCCGGCGACGGAAGCGCCCGCCGCGCCCCCGCGGGCTGGCTCGACATCCCTGCCGTGCCCGCCGCCGCGCTCAAAGACGCCGCCCTCGCCACCTTCGACGTCCACCGCGCGGCCGCGGTCTTCGAGACGAGCGGCACCACGCAGGGACGGCCGGGCCGGCACCACCTGCCCCACACGACGCTGTATGAGGCCGCGCTCACCGCCCACTTCCGCCACTACGTGCTGCCGGACCTGGCGGAGGGGGAGCGCCTGCCGGTCTTCGTCCTCTTCCCGGACTTGCCGCGCTCTTCCCTTGCGCACATGATGCGCACCGTCATCGCCCGCTTCGGCGCGCCGGAGAGCCGCTTCTTCCTGCGGGAGGCCGTGCGCGAGGCGGCCCTGGACGTCGACGGGCTGGTGGAGGCCCTTGAGCGCGCCTCCGCCGCCGGCCGGCCGGTCCTGCTCGCCGGCGCCGTGCTGGGCTTCGTCTTCGCGTGCGAGGCGCTGGCGGCCCGCGGGCGGCGTTTCCGCCTGCCGGCCGGCAGCCGCATCATGGACACGGGCGGCTTCAAGGGGCGGCGGCGGGAGATCGCGCGCGATGAGCTGCGGCGCATGTACGCGGAGACGTTCGGCGTGCCGCCGGACCTCGTCGTCAACGAGTATGGGATGACGGAGCTGGCGAGCCAGTTCTACGACGCCCGCCTCCGCCGGGCGCTCGCCCTCCGAGGCGCGCCGGCGGGGGCGGCGCCCGCGGCCGCCGCGGAGGAGGACGGCCGGCTGCGCCCGCCGCCCTGGATGCGCGCCGCGGCCGTGGACCCGGACACGCTGCGCCCGCTGCCTCCGGGAGAGCGCGGCCTCTTGCGCGTCGTCGACCTGTGCAACCTGCACACGGTGCCCTTCCTGCAGCTGGAGGATGTCGGCCGCGTCGATGCGCACGGCCGCGTCACGCTGGAGGGGCGCGCCCACGGCGCCGAACTGCGGGGCTGCTCCCTGGCGGTGGAGGACCTCCTCGCCGCAGGGGGCGCGGTCGCGGATCTTGCGGATCTTGAGGAGGGTCGCGAATGACCTCGACACCGGACTGCCTCTACGATCTCTCGCCGCGCGACATCGTCACCATCGACCTCTTCGACGGCGGCGAGCCGCACCGCACGTGCGCCTACCTTGTCAAGGCGCCGCGCCCGGCCGTCATCGAGACGGGCGGCTCGCGCGCGCGGCCGCTCATCCTGGAGGCGCTCGCGGCCGCGGGCGTGGCGAAGGAGGACGTCGCCTACATCTTCGTCACGCACGTGCACCTCGACCACGCGGGCGGCGCCGGGGCGCTGGCCGAGGAGCTGCCGCATGCGCGCGTCGTCGTTCACGCGCGCGGCGCGAGCCACCTGGCGGACCCGTCGCGCCTTCTTGAGGGCACGCGTATGGTGCACGGGCCGGACGCCGAGCGGCTTTTCGGCCCGGTGTCCCCGGTGCCGCGGGAGCGGCTCCACGTGCCGGAGGACGGCGAGGTCATCGACCTCGGCGGCGGCCACGCCATCGAGTGCCTCGACACGCCTGGCCACGCCTTCCACCACCTGGCCTTCTTCGACCGCGGCGCGCGCGTGCTCTGGCCGGGCGACGTGATGGGCATCCGCTATGTGGCGCTCTCCACCGCCGAGCGGCCCTACGTGCTGCCGTCGACGGCGCCCAACCAGTTCGACCCCGACATCATGGCGGCCACATGCCGGCGCCTGGCCGGGCTCGGCGCGGAGGCCGTTGCCTTCTCGCACTTCGGGGCCGCGCGGCTGGACGTGCGCGCCCTGGCGGAGCGCGTGGCGGAGGAGGCGCGGCGCTTCGTGGAGGCGGGGCGCGGCGCGGCCGACCCGCTCGACGCGGACGCGGTGCTGGCGGCGCTGCTCGACCACGTGCGCGAGGACCTGGCACGCCACGGCCTGACGGCCGGCGGGGCCGTCGAGGCGCAGCTGCGCTTCGACGCGGCGATCAACGCGAAAGGCGTGGCGGCGTACTTCCAGTGGCTGCGGAAGAAGACGCAGGGAGCGGAATGACGGCGCGCGGCGCGCTGCCGCAGCCGCGGCCGATCTCGCCGGCCGAGTGGCCGGCGCTCGCCGGGGAGTTGCGCGCCGCGCACGAACGCCTGCGCCGCCGCCGCCTCGGGGACCTATTGGACGCGCTGGACGAGGTGGCGCGGCTCGCCGCCGCCGGCCACCCGCTGCGCCGCGCGGCCGAGGAGGCACTGCCGCGCCGCAGCGGGCTCTCGCGCCCCATGGCGCGCCGCGCGATCGACGCCGCCTTCGCGG